>JAFGIN010000128.1 GCA_016929595.1 Chitinispirillaceae bacterium | reverse complement strand
ACGTGAGTCAGGATCATCAGAGAAACTGACATCATTACCATCGGGATCAAGCCGTATTGTTATTTTATCACCTGCAGTACCAGTGAATAAATGAAATTCCTGTTCAACGGTAGTTGAAATTGTATCGCGAACAGGAACACCAAATGGTATTGCTGGTGCATTTATCCGGGTATCCAGATTTGAATACAACGCTATCGAATAAGGAAAAGTCTGGTTTCCTTCTGTTTCCATAACACGAATGGTGTAAGTGCCATTTGATGGCAGTTCGAAATCTTCAACTGCGTTTAGTAAGCATTCGGTAACATTCTGATCTATCAATACACTGTTATCGGGAGCGAGTAGCTGAAAACGTGAGTCAGGATCATCAGAGAAACTGACATCATTACCATCGGGATCAAGCCGTATTGTTATTTTGTCACCTGCAGTACCAGTAAAATAAAACTGATCTACATCAACCGATGGAGTAACCTCTCCACGTAAAGGCTGGTTAAACCTGATCGAAACAGGATCACTTGCGTAGGTAATTCCACACGCAAGTAATAAAACAAAAAGAGTCAATTTGGGCATATAGCACCTCACATTGATTAAAAGTTAATAATTTGAAAGTATTCATTTTCACTATCAAAATACCTCCCATTTCTCCGGCAAACAATCACAGGCCGTTCTCTAATTCGTAGAACATTGCAACAACATTGACTTAAACATTTTTTGTATGCAGTTTCATTCCATAAGTCATTTCCGTCATTTCTGACATAACGATATTGCACCCTGTACTATTTCCACTGTTTGAAGCTTTTATTCCTCCAATCATCCCCTCAACATTAGTTTGTCCGGCTTTAATTATAATGCAATCAGTACCAACTGGAATATCCTGAAGCTTGTAATAACCATTGACATCAGTAATAGCATGCGTACCACCGCCAACTGCTGAAACTGTAACTCCGGACAGGGGGATGTTATTCTTGCTATACACAATACCCGATACGGTAGCACTCTCTTTATCGTTTAAAAGGATCTCTCCGGCATCAGTGGTATCATTGTCTTTACTGTTATTTATTGGAATGATTGCAGCGCCGGCTCCAGCTTTGGAACAGATCAGGGTGACAGTATCGCTTTCAGGTATCTGCTTAAGAACGAACGTTTCTCCGATACCGGTCAGGGTGCTGGTAATATGTCCTGAGATTGCTACTCCGGACCCGATTTGCACTCCATTACTGGATTTTACTACTCCCTTTATCGTATACCAGAAACAGGTAAGGCATATAGTATCGCGAAGGATAGTATCAAGACCTGTTTTGATATAAACTTTTACCGGGTTATCCTCATAATCACGATGAATGAACCGTAAAACACACGAATCGATCACTTCACTGATAGTAAAATACCCGTTTGCCTCGGTAATATCGGGAGTGCCCTTCCCCGAATCAACATCGATAAGCACATCTTTCAGAGGGTTACCTTTTTTATCATACACAAATCCTGATATCGATCCAGGAGGTTTAAGTTCATCACGCATATCATCGGGTGTGGTAGAGAATGGATTTTTAGTGCACAACAAAAATGATCCAACAGCTGTAACGCAAAGCAAGATAAGCGAATAGAATCGTTTCATTTTTCATTCCGGACGAGGTTTTTTGTAGTAAATATGTGCCAGAATTAATTAAAATCGATTGAAGTAATTTTGTTGTTCAGAATACAAATATTTACAAACATCATAAGACAACAGGTCATCTGGGCGCATTGTCGCAGTCAAAATAAAATAAGTAAAACTGATTAACAATCATTATTTTAGCGAATGTTGATTTTTTCCTTAACATTTACACCTAACCACTCTATTGATAATCACTTACCATCAGCAGAATTCATTATAGTTCGAACGATCCTGTTTTCAGCATTCGGTACAGGCATTCTAGTGTGTATTTATGATCAGCTGTTGTTTTTTACAAGATCATTGTGAAAAATCAGATAGAAAACATGAAAAGTAAGATTTTTCTCTCATCTTCCTTTTGAACAAGTTATTTTTAAAACTTGCAAAAATGAACTAATTCGATGAATGGCCGGAAAAATGGCAAAAAAAAACAAAAAACACCAGACACTATCCTTACGTTCAATGCCTCTTGAAGAACTTGCAATGTTTGCCCGAAGCAATTTTGACCAGGGAAACCTCAGAATCGCCCGTGATGCATACAAAGAACTGATCCGCATCGACAAGCCCCGTTTTCTTCCTGAGCTGTTGCTTTGCTATAACCGGATGGCACAGCAGATGATCGATAAACAGCAGATAAATGAAGCAACAATGCTGATTGAACTGATTAAAGAGCTTGGTGGTGAAAATGCAGTGACCGTACGTCTGGACCTGGCGGAGAAGACAGATCGTGCACCCGACATTTCAATGCTCTCACTGGAGAGTATATTGATAAAAGGCCAAGTTGTAACTGATGAGTTAAAGTTTAAGGCTGCAGACTGGGCAGTTGCGAAAGGGGAGATTCCAGAAGGAACAGAAGATACTTTCAAGTGCCATTTTCATGCAATCATGGCTGCGCTTGCATATCTCTGTGCCCGCGATTTTGAACAAACTACTGAAGAATTAAAAAAGATATCTTTTGAGTCTCCTTTTTCCCAGTGGAAGCTCCTTATACGGGGAATGTCATGCTATTACCGGGGTGATGACAGCAGAGCTGAGATGGCATTTTTGAAGATAGTGCCTGATACGGTTCCATCAAAAATGGCCCGGGCTTTTCTTGTTTTGCTAAATCATTCAAAATATCTGACAAAAACCGATTCGGACCGTGAAGAAACGGTTGAGAATGCGTGTGTACTTTCGGGTCATGAAGAGCTTAAGGAGTGCCTTCCAAGAGCACACTATTTCTGGATGACCAATAGATTTCGCGACTCGCTCCTTCACATGCAGAATAACTGTACATCATTTCCAACTCTTGACCAGTCCATAGCAGGAACATTATCAAATTTCTACTACAACTCTGTTCACACGTTAAAGGAGAAGGAACTTTCCAGGTATCTTCCGTCACTTTACAATATTGATAAAAACTCTCAGTCTGCAAATACGTTCAGTAAAGCACTGCTGGTAACCGAATTTTTAGCCGAAAGAAGTCATGGAAATTTACTTCTGCATTCTTCAGATTATCCACCCGATGAAATTGCAAAAACATGGGAACAGTGCTATAAGTGCTACAGGAAGCTCTTTGGAGATGATCCGCTTCTGGAAGCAGAGATGTATCTGTTACTTGCAACAAATTTTATGATGTATACAAAGGAACTACACACCTGTGGTGATCTTTACGATAATCCCTATACAGAACGTTATGCACAGCAATCCTTCGCACTTGCAGAAACCTTTCTTCAAAAATCGATCAAACTCTCTAAATGTAAAGATGCATATAACCTGCTGATGCAATTATACCGTAATTCAAAACGGGAAAGTGACTGCCGGGTATTGATTGAAAATGCTACAAAAGATTTTCCATACGATAAGGATCTGCTTGTTGAAGCGGGCATGATGGCCCGTTTACGAAAAGCATATACCAAAGCTGTAGAATACCTGGAACGCGCCTGTGAAATTGATAAAATAGACGCAAACTTAAGAAGGTTGCTGGTTTCTACCATTACTTCATGTGCAAAAAAAGCACCCCGGACTAAAAATGGTCTGACAAGAATGCGTACGTTTCTTGCCAGAGCTGAACAGTTGTGCACTTCGGGATCACAGGGCTTTCTCGATGATCCGGTTTATATCAAAATCAGACGGGCAGCTCTTGAGTTTCTCCACGGTAATGAAAGTGACGGAAACGGCGTGATCCAACAGGTGTATGCCTCTCCAATCGACTCCTTGAAACTTGATTTTTTCAGTCTGTTTATATTCAAAACATACGGTGTACCCCCCAGATACTATTCAAAACTATATAGTAGTATACAAATGATTCTTTTTGCACCGGCAAAAATTGATAAAGCAATGGCTATTATTCAGGTTGTATCGTTTGCCAGGATTCTCGAAGGCGCTGCCATGCTCAGGGAAGATTTTAACCGGATTTTCTCGTACATTGCCGAAGCATTTAAAAAGAGTATCTTCTCATCTCATGATGTAAAAGTGTGTTATACACTGGCAGAAGAGATGAACTACGAATCTACATGCAAGACAATTGTCAAGTGTGCCTTAAAGGTTTCTCCCGAACATCCAATGTACCGGTTTTACCAGTATAAAATTAGAAAAAAACCAGCTGACAGCCGTAATATTGAAAAAATCAGATCCGGAAAAAAACTTCTTGAAGCATTGCTGGCAGACACGCTTACTGCCCATGATCTTGAAACCGCAGCTCTTATCAGGAAGGAACTTGAATCACTTTCCCATCAGGAAAAAAACGCTATACATTCACCATTCCCGTTTGATCCATCAAGGGGTGCAGGTTTTGGTGATATGCCTGATATTTTCAATGCGATATTCGGTTCTGATTTCGATGACGATGATGATTGTGATGGTGATTGTGAGAATTGTAATCTTTGTGATGATGATGATGATGATGATGATGATGATGATGATAATGATTATTATTATTCACCGCCAAAAAGAAAACGGCCTGCACGCAGGAAGAAAATTAAACAAAAAAAGTAATATACGGAGAACTATGAGAAATCCATATACCATCCTTGGCGTTTCTGATGATTCTGATGATGAGATCATTCGAAAAGCATGGCTTGCAAAGGTACGACAGTATCCTCCTGAGACTGCTCCTGAAAAATTTAAACTCATTTCAAAGGCTTACGAACAGATCAAGACACGCAGAGATAGAATCCGCCACATTCTGTTTTCAACTGATGTGTACGTCGATACTCCCCTTGAAGCACTTACATCAGAAGTAATGAATGTGTCTTCACGTAATATACCGGCCCTTGATACGTTAAAAACAACATTCTCTCGTTCTTTCCACTCTGTATATATTAAAAGAAAACGGTAACCGATGCTATCTGACGAATTTTCTGATAAAAACCCTGATGCTGCTCCAATGGAATTGCCCACGCAGCCTGATACGAACGAAACAAACTGGAAATCAGTGATTCATCAGGCCTGTTCCCGCTGGATCGATTCGATAGACAATCCTGAAGAGATAGACAGTACACAATCCGATGCAACTCCGGACCTTTACACATTATTCTCCGCAATGGGGTCATTGCAGACAGAGACACGGAAGCTGGCCAGAAAATCGGTAGAATCACTTTCGACCTTTGAGGATGTACTTTCCGATATCAGTAAAAGGTTAGCTACGATTCAATCTCTGAATCAGGCACAGGAACCACTCAGGCTTATCAGTATTATGGACAGAATAGAGCGCATTGAGAAGCAGTTGAAAAAAACTCCCGCAAAAAAAGTGTTCTTTAACGATCCCCGCTGGGAATCATACAGCCAGTCGGTATCCCGTGCAGTAGAGCTACTTCTTGAAAACTGCCATGAGGTTCTGAAACAGACTGGTGTAACAAAATCAGTTTCATCTGGAAAGCTTTTTGATCCATCGCATATGGTTGCCATAGAAGTTGATTTCAATGATACTGTCGCTGATAACGTGGTGGTAGAAGAGTTCACTTCCGGATATTTCCTTAATGGAACGGTTCTGCGGTACAGTGAAGTAAAAGTTAACAGAAAAAAATCATGACTACACAATACAATGTAAAAGGATGTTTCCATGGCTGAGTTGATTGCAGGAATCGATTTAGGAACAACAAATTCAGAAATCAGTTTTTTTATTGATGGTAAAATCGTACTTGTTCCCATTGATGGTGACCCGGTGATGCCATCATGCGTAGGAATCGACCCGTCTGGTAAACTGATCGTAGGCCGTAGTGCCAGAAATCAAATGGTATCATATCCTGAATCAACCATAGTTTCTATAAAAAGAAAAATGGGTAACGATGTGCAGGTTACACTCGGAGATAAATCCCTGTCACCTGAAGAGGTGTCTGCCATAATTCTCCGTCAACTAAAAAATAAAGCTGAAGAATATCTCAGACAACCGGTAAATAAGGCAGTAATCACCGTTCCGGCATTTTTTCAGGATCACCAGCGTCAGGCGACTCTTGAAGCCGGTAAACTGGCAGGGCTTGACGTTGTGAGAATCATCAATGAGCCCACAGCTGCATCAGTTGCTTACGAAGCGGACCACTCCATTAATCAGAAAATTCTGGTGTATGACCTGGGCGGTGGGACTTTTGATGTTTCGCTTGTGTCAGTTGAAAACGGGGTTGTTGAAGTAATGTCAAGCCATGGAGATACACATCTTGGCGGAGATGATTTTGACGATTGTATTATCGAACATCTGCTGAAGCATATCAAAGAAAAACATGCCGGTTTTTCAGGAAATAAAAAAATCCGCCAGCGTTTATGGAAAGCTGCTGAAATTGCAAAAAGGGAACTCTCCGATAACCCCTTTGCAAGGGTACGTGAGGAATTTATCACCGATTCCATTCATCTTGATATTGAGATTTCCCGTGATGAATATGAATCGATGATCATGCCTCTGCTTCAAAAGACTCTTGATTGTATCCATTCCTGTCTCAGGGATGCCGGTAAGGTTCCAGGGGACATCGATCGGATTATTCTTGTCGGTGGCTCGACACGTACGCCGCTTGTCCATTTGCTTATCGAACAAACTCTTGGAAAAACACCGCAATATGAAATCAATCCGGATTTGATTGTTTCCATGGGTGCTGCTGCACATGGTGCGGTAATTGGTGGTGCAAGTGCGCACTCCATTCTTGTTGACATTACACCCTTCTCTTTTGGAACCAGTGCTGTCGACTTTGAAGATGGCAGGCCGAATTTTGATAAGTTTGTACCGGTAATCAAACGGAACACTCCCTTACCGGCAAGCAAAACGGAAGCGTTTGCCACTATGGTTGACGGTCAGGAACATGTTGAAGTTAACATTTACCAGGGCGAATCTGAATCAGCATCATCGAATACATTCATCGGTGAATTCACGATCAAAGGACTCAGCGATATTCCCGCACCAAATGCTATCCTTCTCAACCTGGAACTGGACCTCAACGGTATGCTTAAAGTAACGGCGACAGAAAAGAGCACAGGTTTGAGCAAGACGGTAATTATGGACACCCGAAAACCGCAAGGCAGTAAAAATACCAGAATGTCCGAAGAACTGTTTTCTGAGCTTGCAGGAGTGAAAGAAATCTTTGAAAATCCGGATCAAAGCTCTGATGAAAAGCTGGACTCACCTGAAAGTGCTCCGGATGATAATGAACTTATATTGCGGGCAAAAAATCTCAGAAAGAGAGCTGAAAAATTATTTGGTTCAAATGTCAATGAGGAGGACGCAGAAGAATTAAAAGACTTACTCGAAAAATCGCGTGAAGCAATCGCGTCTGGACAAACAGAACTTCTTGAACAGTATACCACATCGCTTGAAGATCTCATTTTTTACCTGGAGGACTGATTGGACAATGACATGATTCCTTTGGATGCACCTTTGAAATCAATAAACTGTGATGTATGCGGCAAAAAAAATATCACAGAAGAAATCTGCCCGAGATGTAAAAATGATTTAACAATATTATGGAATATTGTTAGATGCTCTAAGCATCTGAGTTCGCTGGCCCGGCAGGCACTGGTGAAGATGGACACCGGTGCAGCCCTTGATTATGCATCACGCTCCTGGGGCTTGAAACGAAATGAACTGGCCGCACGATGTGCATTTCTGTCCAGCTGCGTTTCTGGTGATTTCAGATCTGCGACAACATGGTTCCGACGCTGTAAAGAAATATCCCTCTGAATGTACACCACTAAAGACACACCTGAATATTTCCGATAATCAAAAATATCCCGAAACCTTAAGAAAACAATTGGGGTATACTCCCCCGTATTCGCTCTTTTTCCTGTGGCCAATTCCGATCTGTGCACCAAGTTCAAAACAGATGTCATCCGAGAGGCGGTATTGCGCAGCGGGCAATAGCATAACCGACTGATCAGCCATATTACCTAATGTAAATACTGAACATGAGAGCCGGCTTGTTACTTCATAACGCATTCCGGCAAAGAGATAGTGTCTGGCAAACCCGGACATTTCTCCAGCAAAGATATAAAGGAGATCTGCTGCATTGTAGTCTGAAGATTTTTTTTGACCAGGCTGGTTATAACAGTACTCGGCCATGACATACACCCCATTGGTGAATGTGTAATCGAGTCCAACATCTGCCTGAAGATAACAGGAATCGAAATTGGTGTATTTGATGCCATTGTAATGAGGGTTTTTAAGAGCTGCCTCTGCCCATACACCTGCATCTCCAATCTGTCCGGCCAGATCTGCTCCGATAATAATTCTGGGCGGCAGGCCAAGAAGTTTACGATCTGCATTCATGAGACGTATGCCGCTGAGAGAAAGATCGAATCTGGCTATATTCGTTTTGTAACGGATTCCACCACTGGAGTTTTTGAGATCCCTTCCTGGCGATACAACCAGTGAAATTCGTGAAAGGTCACCCATGGGAATCTCCATTCGCAAGGCATTGACACCTGTTTTCGGAGCATCGGGATCCAGAGGATTTTTACTGTTCCAGACATCGGTGGGATTAAAAGCATAGCCGGTTCCCCAGGCGATCATCTGACGGCCTATGAAAAGGTCGAAATGCCTGAAGTATGCTTTGATAAGTGCACGATCAAGGATCACCTTGTCTGAAGGATAAAAAGTCGAGTATGGCAGGTATTTGACAAAACGATCAATGTTTTTCTGTGACAAAGGAATAGAATGATTTGCGGTGTCTGCTGATGACTGAAATTCTCCCAGTGTTTCAATGAATGGAGAAAGTAACTCCTGAAGTAAAATGCTGGTAATGGAACTCTTACGCATGGTTTCAAAGGGATCCAGCGGTTGAAGCGGTGCTGTCAGGAGAACATGCGTTTCAACTCCACCAATTTTGCCATAATTCCAGGTTCCTTCAAGACGTGCCTGAGCTATATCAGAAACTATTTCATCCGGAGCAATACTGATCGAGGTCCGGTTTTCCAGATATCCTCCAAATTGAAGCTTCCCCCTGTTACCAGCCAGGGTAAAAACTGTAAGCGCCCCAATCCATACGATTACTGAAGGTAACGATTTCATCCGGTACTCCTTTTATCTGCTCAGATATCTTTCTGAAAACATTTCTTTGTCAAGTTCAATATCATTTTCCGTTTTATTCATTTCCATCACAGTTCTGGTACCTTTAAGGAGATTCTGCATGACAATTTTTTCAAAACTCCAGTAATTTCCAATCAGTTTTGCACCCTCTACCGTGAGCTTTTTCCAAAGAGTATTTCCGTCATCAAAGTAGTGCACTTCAACAGGAATAAACTTTTTCTTGTCAATCCAGTTAATGAATTTTGAATAGGATGAACCATCTTTTTTCGGCATGGCTACCAGTTTGTAACACTCAGCTCCATTTTTCTTCTCTTCACCGTCCAGTTTAATATCGTAATCTTCACGCATATCTTTTGTGGACATATCTTCATAGGAAAAATCGGAATTGTTGATAGACTGGTTTTTCTGGTGGCTGGCAATTTTTCGAACTCTGGCTGTACGTGGTGAATAAAACCAGATATCATCACCATCATTGAGCATCAAAATTTTCATACCTTTGATTCGTGCGGGTTCGATATATTCCATAAGGCTTTTTTCACCTTTATCAGCAGAATAGCTCATAAGTTTTGAGATGTTTTCACGTCCATCTGATTCGTAAACCTTCTGAGTCATTTCTGTTCTTGATGTCTTCGGTGTCTGGTTAGCTTCTGCTTTGTCTAATATCTCATCGACCGTGATGGCGAATCCGCATACCGTTATAGCCAGTATCAATACAGATATTTTTACCATAGTATCCTCCTTCTTTACGAGTTTACAATTATTATTACCTTTGGCGTTTTTTTTATTGAAGAATTTTTCCCATAACGTAATGATAGCCGGCAGAACATATGCGCTGCTTATAAAACAGGCTCCAACCCCGTAGAAAAGTGTCATTCCGAACATCGCCATTCCTGTATGGTTACCAAGAGCCATCGAACCAAATCCTATCATTGTGGTAAGCGAAGTGAGCAATATTGCACGACCCGTAAATTTCATCACAACTGGAATGGAACCCTTGCCTTCGATTCTGTACCGATGTAATATGTGTACTCCATCATCGATACCGATTCCTATTATTAATGGCAATGCCATGAAATTCATCATGCTGAGTTTCATTCCCGATGCAGCCATCAGGCCCAGCATCCAGATTGTTCCCATCGCAAGTGGTATTGCAGAAAGGAGGGTATATTTGAAAGATCTGAAATCAATCAGAAGAAACAACAAAATGGCGATTGCACCCATGAGGGTTGCATCACGTCCCTTCTCGGCCATTAGTTTCATGAGTAATTGTGTAATTACCGGCATTCCGGTAATACGTTCGCTTACTTTCATTGTCTGTTCATTGAAGTTTTTTAGACTTTTCTCATTCCAGATATATCCTTTAGGGAATACATTGATCAACAGATCACCGTTTCGCTGATTGACATAACGTTTTTTTATGTCGTCAGGAAGGTTGTCAAATGTAACCAGATCAGTACCTGTCATACTGATGAGCCTGGTTTTAAGAACACCATCTGCAATTTTCTGGTAGTCATTTAACCGTGAAAGATTAACTGTTGCGGAATCGAGTCTTCCGGCAATTGACAGAATATAGGAATCATTATCATCTCTGCCGGCAATCTGGTCGCATTTTCGAATGATTTTGTTATTTTCTCCTTTAGACATAACGGACATTTCGCCGATTTCAACAATATTCTGATGCAGACGAACAAGTTCCCGGTTAAGTTTCTGCACATCAGCCGCAATAAGCGATACTGTCGGGGATTTATTGATAATTCTTTCTCTGAATGCTCCTATGGCAGCCACATTGCTTCTCTGAACTGATTCATCGGGAAGAAATTCGGTGATAGCATCGACAGAACCTATAAGGCCGGTACGATTGCCTGTTTTCTTTAACTTTTCTGTCAATTTACGACATTCATCCAGACTACGCGCTTTTACCAGCGCAAAATCAGGAGATAGTTCGAATTTATCAAGTATGGTTTTCTGCGTGATCTGACTGCGTGTTCCTTTGGGCTGCAACTCCATCAGATCGTATTCCCATTTCATTTCCCTGGCACCCCGAAACGAGAGAATAACCAGTACTGTTGCTACCAGTAGCACTGAGATTGCTACTGGTACTTTCCCAAGAAATCTGCCCGATGTTGCAAGAAAACCAAACTGGAATGGACGGTGCAGTATAGAGAAGATTGGATGTCTGAAAAATGCTCCAAGCGGCTTTGTCAATAGCTTCCAGGTGGAAACGATAAACCCCATTTGGCATTTAATAAGGAAATTTTCAACTATAGAGTAGCCTTTATTATCCCATACAATCATTGCTGGCAGCATTATCATTTGAGTTATCAGGGTTATGATAATTCCCAGTCCCATGGCGATTCCCATCTGAGAATACGCCCCGAATCCGGTAAGAGGAAGAGATAAAAACACAATAGCAGTAGTCAATGCTCCGGTGATCACTCCAGCTCCGACACGTTTATACATATAAATTATCGAATCTTTTACAGATTTACCCATATCCCTTCCATTGCGAAAACCCGAGATAAAATGGATTCCAAAATCGATACCCAGTCCGATAAGCACTATGCCGAAACCCGCAGACATCATATTGAGATAACGGAACAGTAGTGCCAGAATTCCTGCAGTCCAGATTATTCCAACGACCAGGGTGATTACGGAGAAAAACGGAGATTTCCATTCCCTGAACGACCCGATAAGAAGTATCAGAATTACACCAAGCGCAATAACACTGGGCCAACTGAAATCTCTGGCGAGAACGTTGTTTTCGTCAATCTGCATCATCATCAGACCAGTGCGGCTGAAATTACAATCCGGATAATGTTTGCTTACCACATTGAGCGAGTCATCGATGCGGTATCCCAGATACATTAAGTCTTCGAATTCATTGTAACTGACAGAAGGCTGCAGCATCATTAATAACACAGTGTTATCTGAAGAGAAATAATACTGAGGACCTGCAATGAAATCGGTAACAGCCCCGACCGCAGCACCTGAGTCACCTTTGTCTATATAGAGTTCCAGACTCTGCAGTAATCTGCGTATTCCCTCAAGCCCCTGTACTGCCTGTGCCTCACCGTCAAGAGTGGTCAGATTGTCGGCATCTTCAATAAATTCTTTTTCGAAATTATTATTTATGTTCCCGATAAGATCTGGTAATAAAAGGGAACTGAACATTGAAATCGTATTATCCAGATCTTTGGGCTTCTGGATAATCAATCCATGTTCAGACAGGAATTCATTGTCCAGTTTATAATCAACACGCTTAACCAGATTCAGAGTATCATAGCTGATACCATCCGGATGTTTTCCTTTCAAGAGTGCAATTTTGTGCTTCAGGCTCAGCCTGGCGTTATCAGCTGGTTTCAACCTGTATATTTTTTGCAGGCGTGATGCAAGATCGTCTGCAGCTTTCTGCATAAGTTTAGTATCTTTACCGGTGTTCTCAATAGTAATCATTACTGTAGCATCAGAAGAATAGTCCTCAATGATTTCAAGATACTCGTTTACCTGAGGAATATCCCTGGGCATCATTTCAGCAAACTGGGTTTTCATACTCAGCCTGCTGGTTGCCGCAAGCATGACTACCGTCAGGATTGCACAACCTGTCAGAATCTTTCCCGGGTGATTGACAACAACACCCGACAGCACATCCAAAAACTTCTCTCTTGATTTCATAAAAACCGCTCCTTGCTTCCAGAGAAACAGCAATTCTTAAATATCTTCTTCAATATTCTCTGCGAATGTATCCTTTTTGGGTAATGCAGCAGCCAGTGCTTTGTTCATCAGGTGAGGAACTTCCGATGGAACAAGAATTACCGACCCCTTGCTCTTTACTGCATCAAGTAACAGGTTGAGTGACCGCAGAGTAAGCGCTTCATTGTTTCCTTTATACTTTTGTGAAGCCTCGGAGTATTTTTCAGCAAGCTCGATCTCCGCTGAGCCCAGAATGACCCGGGCATTCTTTTCTCTCTCAGCTTGTGCTTCCCTGCTTATAGCATCCTCAAGTTCACCTGGGACGACTATCGCTTTTATCTCGACAGAAAGAGAAGTGATTCCCCAGGGGTTGGTTTTTGCATCCAGAATGTTCTGAAGTTCCTGACCAATTTCATTCCGGTCGGTCAGAAGGCTTGCAAGAGTTGTTTTCCCAATAATATCTCTGAGAGCTGTTTTTGCACTGAGGGGAACCGCAGCTTTGTAGTTTTCCACCTCAAGAGAAGCTTTCGCTGCATCCCAGATCATCCAGAACATTATTGCATCGATAAAGATGGGTACAGCATCTTTTGTAAGCACTTTTTCGACAGAGAAATCAGTAACAGTTACTCTGCAGTCAATGTAACCGCAGGGGGTATCGACAAATGGTATAATGAAAAAAAGGCCTGGTCCTCTGGTTTTTTTATATCGGCCCAGGCGTAGAATCGGTACCCGCTCCCACTCCAGCGCAATACGCAATGAAAGCGCAGTCAATCCCAGGAGAACGGCCGCACCTATAAACAGGATCGATTTTGTTGAATCTGATCCGACAGATAAAAAAACGAAACCGGTTGCAACGACCAATAACAATATATTGATTTTATATCTGGTAAGACCAAAAAGATATTTATTTATAGCCCTGATTACAGGATTGAATTCTGTTGATTCCTGGTATTCTTTACTTTTTGCTGCCATACATTCTATCTCCCTTCAGTATCTTTCTTTGTTCGCTCTTGAATAATAGTAGTTAAGGTGGAAATAACCTCTCTTGAATGCAGCCCCATAGCCGCTATTTCATCCAGGAATCTGCCGCAAAGCCTTTCAATCTCTTTCTGCTTTTCCTCGGGATGTAACTCGGGATTTCGTTCAGAGACAAATGTACCAGTTCCCTGCTGAGTGTTGACCACTCCCCGGATTTCAAGTTCGCTATAGGCTTTTGCAATAGTGTTGAGATTAACCTGCAGATCTACCGCCAGCTGCCGTACGGTAGGCAGACGTTCCCCGGGTTTGAGCATTCCATTAGCAACACCAAAAATGACCTGGTTAACTATCTGGCGGTAATAGGGGACACCGCTGGAGTTACTTAGAGAAAAGGTAAATGCCAAATTTGTCGCTCCTATTGTAGTATTGTCATAGATAACTATTACAATACAATTATAGTACAATCATAAGGCAATGTCAAATGGTTTAATTAAAATTAAGTTTGTACCACAAGCACATTTTTCAATCCAGGTTACTTTACTGCTAAACTGACTGATATTGGCGCGTTTTTTGCTTTTATTATCGCGAATGGTGGAGACCTCCGAGATTATTACTCTGGTGCTGGGCACTGCAACCCTTTTTTTTCTTTGTGCTAACATGCAACAGTTAAGAAAATTACCCTTTTTTGAACTGATATTCTATTCGTATTTAACCCTTGTCGTAAGCTGGTGGTTGACAGTTCTTGAGGAATTTATCTGGAGTGATGCTCTCAATCTGCTTGAACATACGGGATATCTGATCAGCTCCTCTCTTTTGGCCCTCTGGTGCTACAAGACGGCATTTAAGAGTACGGAGCAGATTAAAAAATGAAAATATCTGTAATAGTATTGCTTGACACGCTGGCCTGCATAAGCATTTTATTCAGCATATCAATTTTGATCTTCAGAAGGAAATCGATTTTATGGCTGGACAGCTGTTTTCTACTGCTTTTGCTGTCCCTGGCCTTTTTTTTTATAAGTAATCAGCTCGAATCGTCTGCGATAAGTGTAGCATTAGATCCGTACGAAAACTTTCTTTTACCGTTTATATGGCTCTTCTGGTTTTTTGCCATGCTCAAAAAGATCCAGTTGATTGAACTGGAAAAAGCACACAACAAGCTAATGATTTCTGAACAAAACATCATGATTCTTCTGCAGAACCTTCCACAGAAGATATCGCTTAAAAACAGACGCTCTGAATATGTCACTTGTAATGGACATTTCGCATCTGATTTCAACAGGATCCCGGAAGAGATCACAGGAAAAACAGATTTCGATTTATATCCTGCAGAAATGGCTGAAAAATACCGAAAGGACGACCATCGCATAATGACAAGTGCAAAAACAGAGGAAACCGATGAGAAATCTCTTCAAAACGGCCATACAAGATGGATACACACTATAAAAACTCCCGCTCTTGATGAGACTGGAAAGGTTATCGGTATTCTTGGAATTTTCTGGGATGTCACTGAACAGCGGAAAATGAGAGAAAATCTGCGGGAAAGTGAAGAACGGTTCAGAAAAACGTTTATTAATGCAGCACTGGGAATATCGATAACAGATCTCGAGGGACACATAGAGCATTGTAACCCTGCGTATTATAAACTACTTGGTTATACTGAAGAAGAACTTCGTGAAATGACCATTTCCTCTTTAATTCATCCTGATGATCGGGATGCAAATCTGATAATGGATCGTCGTTTATTGGCCGGAGAAATGTCATCGTTTGAAATTGAAAACAGATATATCAATAAAGATGGTCATACAATCTTGGTCCATGAGTACAAATCAATTTTGACTGATGAAACTGGAATTCCCAGGCACATGATAACGCTGCTTACCGATATGACCGAACGCAGAAACGCAGAACAGAGAGTAAAAACCAGTGAAGAAAAATTACGACTGTTTCTTGACAATTTCTCAGGAATTGCTTATCAGGCTCCACTCTCTACGTTCCAGCCTACTCTTTTCTATGGAGCTGTCGAGAAAATAACCGGGTACACCAGTGATGTTTTCACCCAGGGCCGCATGGCATGGAATGATCTTATCCACCCTGAAGACCAGAAGATCGTGTATGAGGAAGAGAAACGCTTACATGATACTCAGGAGCACTTTGCTGATAATGAATACCGCATTGTTACCCGCAATAACAGCGTACGATGGGTGCACGATTTCGCCCGAAATGTAAATGGCATTGATGGAAAGCCCATTATACAAGGTTCAATTTTCGACATAACCGAACGAAAACTTGCCGAGGAAGCGCTTAAAAAGAGTGAAGAACGCCTCAGACTGGCACAGGAAAGTGCACATATCGGTATGTGGGAATATGACTTGCGTAGCGGAAAGGCGAACTGGACAAAAGAACTAGAGCTGATCCATGGCATTACGGAAAACACTTTTCTGGATTCATATTCGGCTTTCAGAGAGCGTGTTCACCCCGATGATCTGGAAAAATTGGAACGCACGCAGAATGAGGCAATCAGGGACCATCGGACATTTGAACTGGATTTCCGGATAATTACACCCTCGGGCGAAGTCCGGTGGGTCAGCTCTAAAGGTGCAGCTTTATATGATGAGGCCGGCCATCCAATGACTGCCTATGGTGTCAGTACTGATACAACTGAGCGTAAAAAAGCTGAACTAACTTTGCTTGATAGCGAAGAAAACCTGCGTACCACACTCAATTCTATTGCTGACGCGGTAATCGCTACTGATACAGCAGGGATGATAACACGAATAAACCCTGCAGCAGAGCGGCTCACCGGATGGCGAAACGGACAGGCAATAGGAAAGCCGCTGACAGAAGTATTTCTTATTGTCAATTCTTATTCCGGTAAAACAGTTTCAGATCATATTTTCAGGGTTCTTCACACCGGCACCATCTCCAGTCTGCCAGCTAATACCAGACTGATTTCCAGGGAAGATCGCGAGTTCCAGATTGCAGATTCTGTTGCTCCGATTTGTGGCATGCGGGGGGAGATCACCGGTGTAGTCCTGGTATTTCGTGATGTTACTGAAGAGTATACTATTCGTGAAGCGTTGCAGGAAAGCGAGAAACAGTATCGGCTGTTTTATGAGACCTCTCCATTTGCTATAGTGCACGTAAAATCTTTCAAAATGTGCCACCCAAACCAAAGTGCGATAAAACTGTATGGCATTTCAGCGGAAGAGCTGACAAATACCCATCCCTGGGAGCTTTCTCCTGAGCAACAGCCTGATGGTTCTCTATCGCGTGATAAAGCAATTTTTTATATGAAAGAAGCCCTTGCAGGGCATCCACAGTACTTCGAATGGGTTCATCAGCGCAGGGACGGTACACAGTTTGATGTCGAGATCGCACTTACCCGGGTCTATCTCAAAGGTGAACCTCAGATCACTGCAACAGTCATAGATGTTACGGATCGAAAAAGAGCTCTGAAGAGTCTGAAGGCTTCACTAAATGAGAAAGAGATATTGCTTCAGGAGATCTTTCATCGCACCAAAAACAACATGATGGTGATTTCAGCATTTCTGGAACTTCAGGCTGCATCAATGGAAAATAAAGAGGTTGATCGTATCATCCATGACAGTGTAACCCGAATCCGCACTATGTCGTTAGCCCATGAGATGCTCTACAAAGGGAGGAGTCTTTCGCGTATTAATATGCAGGAATACATCAAAGATCTTACTCAGATTCTCGCAACAGGAAGCAGCATTTCTCCTGAACAGGTGAGCCTGCATTTTGACATAGAAAAAATAGAAATTCTGATCGATATCGCTATTCCCTGTGGTTTGATTATTAATGAGCTGCTGTCAAATTGTTTTAAATACGCATTTCCGGATCAGAGAAAGGGAATTGTTACAATAGGACTTAAAAGATCAGGAGAAAAGCAGCTGGAATTGAGCATAAAGGATAACGGTGTTGGATTGCCGGAGGGCTTTGATATCATGCAGACAGAAACACTCGGCGTCCAGCTCGTAACACAAATCGCTCATCATCAACTTCACGCAACTATAAACGTGTTGTCTGAAGATGGATTGAGCTGGTATATATCATTTAGCGAAGACCTTTATGCAGAAAGGGTATGACAGATGAACAATCCTCCAAAAGTGTTGATTGTAGAGGATGAGGCAATATTGGCAATGCTTTACAGGAGAAAGTTGAAATCAAGAGGTTATGATGTCACCGGAATCGCTGCCACAATGGAAGAGTCTGTGAGCCTGGCATTTAAAGATCCACCCGATTTCGTCCTGATGGATATTCGATTGGCAGGAGATAACAGCGGTATTGCAGCAGCCCGGGAAATAGCTGCTCATATCAATACCAGAACCATTTTCATGACCGGCTACAGCGATGAAAAAATTAAAAAAATGGCTCTGGAACTGCACCCGTTAGCATACCTTGTAAAGCCTTTTGATTTACAGGAACTTCTGGCCTGCATGAAAAACGTGAAAGAATGAGTACATCTTTTCGGGAATATCCCACAAAAAAGCCTCGTCAGAAGAATTTGTGGGTAGATTCCGGTAAAGGAAGATTCTCACACCCCCTAAATCCCCCGCAGGGGGACTTTTTAAGCCTTGATTTTATTAAAATCCCCCTGCGGGCGATTTAGGGGGCGAGTTTGACACATGCAATTACCTTAGGTATACAATAACAATTTCGTCTCTATTATTACTATTTCTATAAATATTTGATCCCTACAGGATCAGGAAAAAACTCAGCAGATTTACGTAAGGCAATCAGAGAGTAGCCATTTAACTACCCCCAAATTTCTGAGAAGAGCCAAAAAAAACAACTTATTCAGATGGTCCTTCTGTAATCCGCAGGAAATCTTCTTATATACATTTAATACACAATCGTCCAGGCTCACGTTTTCTTTTTTTTAACCTTTTTCGCTGGTACAGATTTTTTTCGGGATGCCACCGTATCTGCAGTTTTATCAATCTTCTTTGCATTTTTTTTAACTTTATCAATTGTTGAGCCAGCCTTCTCACCAGCAACCTTTTTTACAGAACGTTTACTTGTGACTTTTTTGACAGCTTTTTTGACAGCTTTTTTAGCGGCTTTTTTAACAACCATTGTAGCTGCCATTTTACCTTTATTATGATTTTCTTTGTGTACCTTTTTACCGACGACTACATCTGTACTATCGGAATCTGAGTCAGCCGATTCAAATGCTATCCCGAAGAGCGCCCCCATCTCATCATCAGAGTCCACGTCTCCCAGAACACGATTACTCTCAGCATCCGCTTTTTTAAGAAGTTTTTCAGTTTCTTCTTTAGCTACTTCAGCAACAAACGAATTAATATCAATACCCCTGAGAATAAAAAACAGTTCAGGCTTTTCATCCAGCCGCACCGCAACTCCATAAAGAGCTGCCGCAACATGTTTACACATTGATGCCCAGTCAGGACAGGAACAATCAAGCTTTATCTCTTTTGGTGAGGGGAAAAGACCACTGTCTTTTTTAAAAAAATCCTCTTTGAGCTCCTCCGGAAACTCACCGGAAAGTAACGACTGCATGGAATCCAGAGAATTGCGGCTCTCTTTCATAAGTTCACTTTCCAGTGATCGGTTCAGGGATGCTATTGTTATGTCAATTTTATAGGGCGTCGATCTGCTTCCGCTGACAAGTGCACTTACCTTGTTCTTTTCAATTTTGAGGTCAAGAATGGAACCATTTCGCAAATAGCTCCGTCCGCGAGGAAGACGATTACTGTAATCAGCATATCGTTCCAGGTTCTGGACCCATCCTTTCCCCCACCATGTTTTCGTTATGGTACGTCCTTCGACAATAACTGGTTCAAGGTGTACCCCTTTTTTTTCCATTTTGGCACGAGTTTTTTCTGCAAGTGCAATTTTTTCCGCTTTTGAAACGTATGGCGGATACCCCCCATAACCATCGTAATCATACCGTCCCATATTTTCAGCTCCTGCTATAGTTTACGAGATTTAGCCTGTAATTCCCAGGCTGAACATCTCTTTTAAGTCCCTGTTACTCAATTCTGTAATCCAGCTCTCTGCAGAAGATGAAGTTATCTCTGATGCAAGCTGCTTTTTGTCTTCAATAAGCGCATCAATCTTCTCTTCAATAGTACCTTTACATATAAACTTGTGTACCATGACATTTTTTTTCTGACCGATACGAAACGCACGATCAGTAGCCTGATTTTCCACCGCAGGGTTCCACCAGCGGTCAAAATGGATAACATGATTTGCAGCTGTCAGATTTAATCCAACTCCTCCGGCTTTCAATGAGAGAATAAAAAAGGGAATATACTCACTTTCCTGAAACCGTTCCACTGCTTCTTTGCGTTTTTTGACCGTTGTCGACCCACTCAATGTCAACCCTTCAGCACCAAATAAACTCTGCATATACTGCGCAAGCGGATTTATAATTTCCGCAAACTGTGTAAAAATCAGTACCTTTTCCCTTTTTTCATAAATGGTTTCACAAAGCTGAGCTAACCGCTGAAATTTTCCACTCTCTTCAGGAGCATACATCCCATTACCGGCATAATGATCATTGTGATTACATATCTGCTTGAATTTTGACAGGTACCCAAGAATGATTCCTTTACGTTCTATACCCTCTGCATTTTCTATTTCATCTTCCAGTTTTTTGACAAGACTGGTGTACAGCAGCACCTGTTTACTGGTAAGTGTGCACCACGTTTTCAGCTCCACCTTATCCGGCAGATCCGATATGATCGTCTTATCTGTTTTGCTCCGGCGCAGAATATAAGGGCGCACAACGTTACGTAATTTTCCATACCTCTGGGGATTATTTTCCAGTGTTTTAACAAATGCCTTAAATTCACTGAAAGTACCAAGGAGACCTGGATTTACAAAATCAAATATTGACCAGAGATCAGTCAGCCTGTTTTCAACCGGCGTTCCGGTAATTGCGCACCGGTGAAAACACCGTAACGCTTTGACCTCCTTTGTCTGTCGGGTCTGCGGATTTTTCATCGCCTGCGCTTCATCACAGATAACAAAAAACCACTTGAACGTCTTTACCCATTGGTAACGTCCCAGCATCCCGTAGGTAGTGATAACACAATCGAAGCGATGTATTTGCGATTCAATCGATGCAATAGTTTCTGAATCAAGTATTTGCGAATGAAGTATGATCGTTTTCAAATCGGGTGTAAACTTCTCGATTTCCAGACGCCAGTTTTCCAGCAGTGATGCCGGAACGACAATCAGACTGGTTCTCCCCTCTTTCTTAAGGTTCTGTAAATGAGCTAACATCTGAACCGTCTTGCCCAGCCCCATATCATCGGCAAGCAGGGTCCCGAAACCGAGAGATTGCATAAAACTCAGCCAGTTCAAACCGGTCTGCTGATAGTGACGAAGATGTGCTTTAAGTAGTGGGGATGGTTCGGTTTGGCGGACCAGTGTCGGGTTTGCCATTTTTTGAAAAACATCCCTGAGCCATTCTCCACAGCCGACCTCAACCTCTGTCAATTCTCCCATCCGTCCTTTGAGATGAGCACCCATCAGAAGCCGCATTGCATCAGAAAAACTAATCGACTCCTTTTCAGCAAGTTTTCTGGCCTGCTCCAGTTGCTGCATTGTCTGGCTTATGGATCCAAGATCAACAGGAATCCACCGTCCTTTGATAACCACCAGCCCCTGAGCACGCTCCAGTATCATCCGTGCAGTTTCTTCATCGATCGGCTCTCCATCGAGATGTAATCCCGCATCGAAATCAAGTAATGCACCAACACCAATTTTTGCTGTCTTTTTATTACCAAGAGAAAGGGTAACGCCAACTTTCCGGGGCGCACCTTTCCACCATCGGGGGATGCGGCAGAGAATACCAGCAGCTTCAAAATCAAGTACGCCTTCAAGAAAAGTAAATGCCTCATTTACTGTCAGACCGATCGGCTTGAATAGCTCTCCACTGTCAAGAATCGATTTTATAAACTGGTTCTTTTTAGAAACCTTAGTCACCGTAGCCAGGAGTTCAACAATTTTACTGTTATTATCTGCATATTCTTTAAAAGCAAACTTGAGCGGTTGATGATGCGTTCGCCCGGTCGAATCAGTTCGTGTGGAGTACGTTGCAAGAAATGCAAAGGGGCGGTCCGGATCCTTTCTGTTTTCAACCAGATGAAAATGTATCCGGTCCTTATGAAAACTCCCGGGCGCAATACTTGACAGTAACTGATCCAAAGAACCCTTGAATGCATGCAGCAAGACTACAAAGGTCTGCTTCAGCATTACCTGTATGCCCAGCAGATATTCCGTATCTATCAACTCCGCACCTGTCATGACTGGTATCTTTTGAATAAAGTCAACAGCATCATTGCCCGTCACCAGAAGATCCATCTCTTGCGGTTTTTTCTCAGCATCAGCAACACTCTGCACCTGGTGCAACCATAGTGCACTGAACTCCCGCCAGAATGAAAGAGATGGTGAAAGATGAACGGATGATTCAGCAAGTCCCAGCACGAGCATCCATCGCAGCGGCTGCTCTCTGGTTTTCTGCTGATACTGCTTGTAAATCAAATTCTCCAGAGCGATCGATTTCTCATCGCCAGAATCACTGTGTTCTTCCCACTCAAGTGTAAGTGAGCCATCAAAAAGTATTGTGGTAACAAGACGTTGCGACATAAGAGCTTTTCAAAGTTAAGTAATTAAGTAGTAATGATTAACGTAGCAGTCGACGTTCAAGCAGTTCCCGAAGGTCTCTTCTTTCATCGAGTACAGCGTGGATGATTACTGAAGTATTTACGATCTGATATATTATTCGGTAAGGTTTGAAGTGAATTTCTTTGAAACCTGTTGCGTGTATCCGTTCAAGTTCAGGTACGCTATGCCCCCGTTCAGGACAACTGATCAGCGAGGTGGCTCTTAACTCAAGAGAATCGGGCAGCCTTTCAGCTTGCATAGTTGAATCATGATTCGCAACATAATGATAGACATCTACCAGATCATCCTCTGCTTCCGGAAGTATCTGAAGATCGAAATCCATACATTAATCCGCATCCCGTACCCGGCGACGAATCTGCTTGAACGATTCATTTAAAGATTTTGCTTTACCTTCAACTATACTTTTCCCACTGATCGCAAGCATTTTGAGCATAGCCAGGTTCTCCTGCATCTCCTCGTAACTTTCGATATCCTGCAACACAGCACACGCTTCGCCATTGTGAGTAATTATGACTTTTTTATGTGTTTTTGTTATATCTTCAACAACCTCTGACATCCTGGCCTTCACCTGGCTGATAGGCTTGATTGAATCACTCAGTTTCATCTGCTACCTCCTGCATCGGACTAAAATATACCCCATATAATAGTCCGGTTCAACTTTTTTTTGTTTTCGTGCATTTCAGATTTCAGATCCACATGCTGTAATGATCGTGATTACACAGAAACTGCGATACTCAGATCTTCAACGCCTGAATATCCGCCGAAACAACAAAGTTCTCGGCACCACTTCCCGGTGCCCAATCCTTGATAAAGGTTTTACTGTTTTCTTTTGGATTCACAACGATATTTTGAAACCCGACACCCTGTAGCATTGCAATAATTTCATCTGCAGTTGAAGCACCCGATATACATGCTGCATGCAAAGATAGGTCCGCTTTAATATTGTCAGCAATTGGAGATGATGCAATAACATCTGAAACCGCAAGACGTCCACCGCTTTTCAACACTCTGTAAGCTTCAGTAAACACCCGTTGTTTGTTTGGAGAGAGATTGATAACACAGTTAGATATGATGACATCAACACAGCTATCTGCAACAGGAAGGTTTTCAATCTCCCCCAACCTTATGTCAATATTTTCAAATTCAGATTCATTTACATTTTTTCGTGCTTTACTGACCATTTCAGGGGTCATATCAACTCCAATGACATAACCTTCTTTACCGATCTTTTTTGCAGCAAGAAAACAGTCAAAACCACCGCCGCATCCGAGATCAAGAACCGTTTCACCCGCTTTGAGTGATGCAATCTGTTGCGGATTCCCACAGCCTAACCCCATGTTCGCACCATCAGGAACTGATGAGAGTTCTTCAGCAGAATAACCTAAATTGGCACTGATCTCTTTTGCTGCATCTGAACCGACCGGACTGCAGCAGGAAGAACCACCGCAACAGCCTCCTGCTCCTGCCGATTCCAATGCTACTTTTGCATAATTTTTTCTAACCGCCTGAAGTACGTTGTTTTCATCCATTTTCTGCATGTTTTGACTCCTTTACTTTTTAGTGTGTTGCTGTATTCTTCAACAATATGTCAGGCAAAGATTCGACAAAAGTTCTAATCTCATCGCGTACTCGCCTGTAATGTGAGAGAGCTTCATCTTCGGTTTTTGCACTTTTCGCAAGCCGGGGCGGATCATCAAAACTGATATGAAAACGCTTCACCTGACCGGGAAATATCGGGCAGCTTTCGTTCGCGTTGTCACAGACAGTAATCACCCAATCAAAGGGTATATGCCTGACTTCATTGAGATGTTTGGAATGTTGACCGGAAATGTCAACGCCAGCTTCTTCCATCACTCTGACAGCGTCTGGATTCATGCCGTGTATCTCAATACCCGCTGACCACACGTTGACAGATTCACTTCTGATACACCGTGCCCACCCCTCAGCCATTTGACTTCTGCAGGAGTTTCCCGTACAGAGAAAGAGAATATTCAGTTTTTCTACCATTGCCTGATTCCTTTCATCAAATTTATTCTTTGTGTTCATAACCATTCCGGATACTATCTCTATCCCTCCGCCATCCGGCTACGACATGAATACATGTACAAATAGATAAAATGCGGCTTTCCGGGCTTTTGATCAGTTTTCGTTGCAGTTCCTTTGCTGTTTACATACCCTCTCCAGGCCTGTTGAAGTTATCCGGGCCATTTGTATATCGTCAGCAAGAATCTGTTTGTCTTCTTCAAGAACTGATGTCGCCAGCTTGATCATGGTTGCCGTAAAATTATCTGTTTTCTCAGGCAGTCGGTAATACACCCAGCGACTGTCCTTTCTGCTATCAACTAATCCAGCCTGCTTCAGTATTGACATGTGCTTGGATATCGTCGACGGCGCAAGCCCGAGCAGTTCTATTATCTGACATACACACAATTCACCATTACGAAGAGCACAAAGGGCCCTGATCCGGTTCGGATCCGAAAGGGCTTTAGTGATCGCTGTATATATATAGATATTCAAAGGTATTTTTTCATTCACTCGGGCATTCCTCTCCGGATTATAGCACCTACAGCCACAATAATCTCAAACGGGACACACACCAGTATTACAAAACATAAGATTAACCAGATAATTCACGTTCTTCATCCGGACACCTTTCGGTAACAATACCATTTGTGTTCTTAGTTATTTCGCCACATAGCGAAATATATGTTAATTCAATCAGCTTCGCTAACTTTATGAGCATGGTTTCATAAGTGGAAAACTGCGTACACCAGGCCACATTATAAAAACCAGTCCGAAACAAACGTGTTATGCTTCAGAAGCATACTTATTAAAAAAAACAATAATCTTGATAGTTTCTGGTAATTTGGTTATATTACCAATGAGCCACATAAAGAAGTAAAAAGGAATAATAACATGAATAAACAAACCCAGGCCAGGTATGATGCAAAAGCTACTGTGATTAAGGCTATGGCTCATCCCACAAGGCTTCTGATTATTGAAGAATTATCGAAGCAGGAACATTGTGTTTGTGAACTTACTGATATGATTGGGGCAGATACTTCCACCGTATCAAAACACCTTGCATTACTAAAAAATGCAGGGATCGTTTCCGATGAGAAACGGGGACAAATGGTTTTTTATACTCTCAAAATGCCATGTGTTCTCAAATTTTTATCGTGTCTTGAAACCACACTTATTGAGAATGCCAGAGAACAGTTGGCTTTAGTCGGATAACAATTATAATTTTTTTTAGCTACATTTGGTAATTTTGCCAACAAGGCAAATACGGAGAATTTAAAATGGATTGGAAAAAAGAATCAAAACCACTATTAATAATACTTGCAGTTTTCCTGGGGTTGTTTTTTCTACCAGTTGGAATTCCCCGTTTTGATAATGCACTATTCGAAGCACTTCAACTGGTGAAATGGTATGCACGGGAGCATGTGATACTGTGTTTAATACCAGCATTCTTTATTGCCGGCGCAATCGGAGTCTTTGTAAGTCAGGCATCGGTAATGAAGTATCTGGGAGCAAAGGCGAATAAGATTCTTGCTTATGGGGTTGCTTCGGTATCCGGAACTGTTCTGGCTGTATGTTCCTGTACAGTACTGCCCTTATTTGCCGGCATATACAAAATGGGAGCAGGTATAGGACCAGCTTCAGCATTTCTATACTCCGGACCAGCAATCAATGTTCTGGCAATTGTTCTAACTGCCCGTATCCTTGGTATAGAGATGGGTATTGCACGGGGTGTGGGTGCTGTTTTTTTCAGTATTATAATCGGTATCACCATGCATCTGATTTTCAGAAAAGAAGAAGCGGCAAAGGCCGCAACTCAAATGGCTATGCCTGAACCGGAAGCCACCAGACCACTATGGCAGACCGCTGCATATTTTTTTGTGATGGTTACCATTCTTGTGTTTGCCAACTGGGGTAAGCCTGTTCAGGAGGCTGGAGTCTGGCATGCAATCTATGCGCAAAAATGGATCATCACCTCTATTTTCTCAATCATCTTTGGAGTAATTCTTATCGGCTGGTTTAAAATGGCATGGTGGAAAGTCGTTTTCGCTGCAATTCCACCTGCTGCCATTGCACTGATCGGACCACAATTCATATCCCATGAGTACCTGCCGTTATCAGCCTTTGCTGCCGGATCGATAGGTCTCTCAATTATCACGAGCACTGATAAGGGTGAAACAGGTGACTGGTTTTCATCATCATGGACTTTCGCTAAACAGATCCTGCCGTTGCTACTGTTGGGAGTTCTTATCGCAGGATTTCTATTGGGTAGAGTTGGCCATGAAGGTATCATTCCTTCGGAGTGGGTCTCGGCTGCAGTCGGAGGTAACTCTCTCAGAGCGAACGTCTTTGCATCGATCGCTGGTGCGTTCATGTACTTTGCCACATTGACAGAAGTGCCCATTCTTCAGGGATTGATAGGTAGTGGTATGGGTAAAGGACCTGCACTGGCACTATTGCTTGCAGGGCCTGCACTTTCGTTACCGAGTATGTTAGTACTCAACGGAATTTTCGGATTGAAGAAGACAGTTACCTTTGTTGTTCTTGTAGTTATTATGGCAACTATTTCAGGTATGTTGTACGGAAACTTTTTTTGAAACGAAGCGATTGTTTATATACTCAAAAAGGATATGATTCGTTTAACAAACAGTACTTTTTAATGATTTAACCTTATATAGGAGAAAATATGAAGAAGATCCAGATTCTCGGTACAGGCTGCCCCAAGTGCAAAAAACTTTACGAGGCAGTTCAACAGGTAGTCAAAGAATCGTCTATTGAAGCTGATGTTACTAAAGTTGAAGACATAAACGAAATTTTGAAATTTGGTATCATGATGACTCCTGCACTTGCTGTCGATGGTGAAGTTAAGGTTTATGGTAAAATTCCAAAGCCTGAAGAAATCAGGAAAATGATTGCTTGATAGAAACAACTGGTTATGGCTGTCCGGTTGATTGCGCCAAAAAACTTCTTCAGAATAATGGAATTGTCAAATTCGAACATATAAGAATTACCGATTCTGGTCTGGAGAAAGGTAAATGTCCGACAACCAAAGAAAATATTGAAAAGATCGCAATGATGGGTCGTTCCGCATTGATACCAAATTAAGTAAATTTACAGGAGGCTTAATATGATTTTACGAAAATTATTTTTTAAAAGAAATTACCTTGATCTTCTGGTTTTTATAGCAATGTCCGGAGCTCTTTATTCTTGCCAGAGCAAAGAGCCTGCTGGAAATGGTGTCAAGAAAGAATCTGCTGTTACCAAAATTGATTCAACTGCTCCGGTGGTAACACAATCTTCTACCATAGATGTAAAAAGCCAAAACAAAAAGGTGGTTGTTTATTATTTCCATACGACCTTTCGCTGCCAGTCATGTAATATGATCGAAAAATTTACGAAAGAGGCAGTTGAGTCCGGGTTCGCCAGTGAACTTAAAAATGGAACGGTAGAAATGAAGGTCATCAACGTTGAAGAAAAAGGTAATGAGCATTTTGCAAAAGATTACAAGCTCTATACAAAATCAGTTATAGTGTCCGATGTAAAAGATGGTAAAGAAATCACATGGAAAAACCTTGATAAAGTATGGACGCTCCTCGGGGATCAGAACAAGTTTATAGATTATATTAAAACAGAAGTAAAAACTTCTCTCAAAGGGTAAATGAATGGATTCACTTTTTGTTGATATAGGTGCAGCGATCTGGCTTGGGATACTTACTTCGATCAGCCCATGCCCACTTGCAACCAACATCGCCGCAATCTCCTATGTCGGCCGCCGTGTGGAAAAAACGCGGCTGGTACTACTTGCAGGTCTGCTCTACACACTTGGTCGCACACTTGCATATATCGGTGTCGCGATCATTGTCACCCGGAGCATGCAAATGATTCCCGGTATCTCCATGTTTTTACAGAAATACATGAATCTTGCTATTGGGCCGCTACTCGTCGTTGTGGGGGTGCTGCTGCTGGGTATCTTCAACATCAGTTTTGGCGGCGGTATGGGAAGCGGCCTGCAGGGTAGAATTGACAAGATGGGTGTTTGGGGAGCAGGGCTGCTCGGTATTGTCTTCGCACTGGCATTTTGTCCGGTATCGGCAGGACTTTTCTTTGGTGCGCTCATTCCACTGGCGGTAAAAAACAACTCTGTATTTATGCCAACCTTATATGGAATCGGGACAGCAGTACCGGTGATCGGGTTTTCGCTGCTCCTTGCATTTGCCGCACATCTTATCGGCGCTGCATTCAAGAAACTCACGGTTATCGAGCTGTGGGTGCGAAGGGTAACGGCGGTAGTGATGATCGGGATCGGGATTTACCTGATAGTACGACATAATTTCGGGGTTAATTTTTGAGAAGTAGACCATCTTGCTATCGTTATTACAAAGTGCAGATTGTCACTATCGTTCTTTAAGCGCAAAGTATCCGGCAGAGCAACGATTATCTTATACCGCTTGGGGTTTCAACGGTGCCTTCGAGAGCCTCAGGCACCGTTGCCTGAGACTCTCGAAGGCAACGTTGACTGAGGCTCCCGAAGCCAACAAGTAGTATTTCCGGGCAACAGCAACCCCCAAGATGCCGAAGATGCGAAGCAGATCGCGTGAAGGAATCGTCCGATTTAGGGTCAGATACAATTTTGGTAACAAATAATTCACATGTATATTCTAAAGGACTGTGCAGGAATAAGTTGAACAGATCGGCGCGCAGGATTTTCATAAAAGTGAAAGGATGGATGCAGCGGTGAAAAAAGCTATGGGTCTTTATCGTTCTATGATACCTGCAATTATAACGATGCTTGTTGCCACATCGTTTTCCGATACGATACCGCAACTTGATAGCGCATCCTCCGAACCAATTGCGAAACAAATATTTCCTGTTATAATAGCGGCAGAGCAGAATGAAAACAGGTACACCAGATCGCCCACCGATTCCCATACGGCACTTACACTTGACATGGCAATTACTGCAGCACTTGAGAATAACCCTCATCTTAAAGCCGCAGGCTATTCTGTAAAAGAAGCTGAAGCTTTTACAAAGAAAATACGTTCATCGCTATTCCCCACCCTGTCTGGCGTGGCTGATTACAGTCGATACCTTAATGATCAGCGTCTGATTCAGGCACGGTACAATGGAGAACCCGGGGTGTATGGGAATGATATCTTTTCGGGAGACATTATTCTCCGTATGCCACTTTTTAGCGGAAGACGGCTTATAAACGAACTGCGAGCTGCTGAGCTACTCGGACAGTCGGCAGAAAAGCGTCTCTCACGCACCACCGATGAACTGGTATTCAACATTTCGAGTGTTTTCTATTCACTTCTTGCCGGGGAGAAACTGATCGAAGCGCTCGAATTTTCCACCCGTACGCTCGAAAATCACCTGCAGCGAATTGACGACATGATTGCCGGGCGCAAGGCTGCACCGGTTGATAGGATGCGCATCGATGTACGGCTCGCCGACCTGAAACAGCGAGGTATCCGCCAGGGTAACGACCAGCGTATCCGCTATCAGCTTTTGCTCAATCTGATCGGCAATGATGATGGCACATTACAGCCCCGGGTCTCCGGAAATCTTGAATCATACGTTTTTCAGGAGCAATCTCCGGATCAAATGGTTGCCACAGCACTATTGACCAGGCCAGATTTTCTTGCAATGAACGACGATGTCGCAGCACTGGAGCGCCGTGTTGCAGCAGCGAAATCCGGATATGCCCCCACTATTAACCTTGCCGCATCGTGGGGAGGACGCTGGGCGCCAGGTAGCACAGGCGCAGATACCACCAGTTCAACAGTTGACGCTGGACGCATTGGCGCAGGCGCGGAAATTACACTATTCGACGCCGGAAGACGACGGGCAACCGTTGCTGAAGCAAAAGCCCGGCTCGCAGCGGCACAACAGACTCTTCGGGCGCGCTCACTGCAGATCAGCCTCGAAGTACAGACAGCATACGCCAATATGACATCCGCCAGAGAACGTATCGAAACAGCCCGAAAAAGTATCAACCAGGCGAAAGAAAGTCTTCGCATTGAACAGGAAAAATACACACTCGGAAAAGGAACGGTTACCGATGTGCTCGATGCACAGAGTGCCCTTCTCGAAACTGAAACGGCCTATCACCAGGCTCTTGCCGATGCCTGCATTGCAGGAGAACAACTCAAATTTGCCGTTGGAAAGGACAGTATTCAATGAGGTTCGAACTATTGCGATCAGGTATGGCTGCGTTCTCGCTGCCACTTATGGCGGTTATCATTATCACCGGCTGCAGTGTCAAAACGCCGCCCCGGGCGCAACCGAAAAAGATCCCGCTTGTAACAACAAAAATGGCAGTTATCGGCACCATCTCCCACTCTATGGAACTTACCGGTAGTGTTGAACCATACCGTACAGCGAGGTTAGGTTCTCCGGCAGAAGGGCCGGTAGTCTATCTTGGCGTTCGCGAAGGTGATACTGTGCGCACCGGTAAAAAGCTCTGTTCTATAGGCAGAAAATCAAAAGTCAACGCTCTCGTCGTATCACTCGAGGAGGAGCTCCGTAAAGAGGAGGACAATCTCAGACGCACCCGTGAACTTGTTGACAAAAAGGCGCTGGCTGGCGAACAGTTAGACGCTGCAAAAGCGAAGTATGAAAATGTGCGGGCGCAACTTGCCGGGGCCCGGGAGACGTCGGGAGACTTCTCGATCACTGCACCCTGGAGTGGCGTGATTTCACGAATTCCGGTTCGGGAGGGTGATTTCGTTGCTCCGCGTACAACACTTCTCGAATTGTATGATCCGTCAAGTCTTGTTGTTCGAGTCGAAATTCCGGAACGGGAATCCACGCGACTACGCACCGGTATGGAAGCACGGCTGCGTTTCGACGCCGATCCCGGCAAAACCGTAAACGGCAACGTCATTCGTCTCTATCCGTATCTTAACGAGCGAACACGTACCCGTACAATCGAGATAAAGCCCAAAGGCGCTCTTGCGCTCCTTCCGGGCATGTTCGTTCGTGTGGAGGTGATCACCTCATCTGTTGATAGTGCGATAATCGTACCGGAAAACGCAGTGGTAATCAATCCGGCAGGCGGAAGTATCGCATTTGTCACTGAAGGCAACATAGCCAGAGTGAGAAAAGTAAAAACTGGCATAGAGAGTACCGGAAAGGTGCAGATCATATCAGGTATTGCCGCAGGGGACAGGGTAATTGTTGCCGGTAATGAAAAACTCAAGGATGGCGCAGCAGTGCGACTGGCAGACCCGAAAAACGAGAAACAGGGGACAAAGAATTCTCCTCCCGAAGGCTCCGGAAAGGAAACCCGGTAATGAAAATTACACGACTTTCCGTTTATAGGAAATTCGCCACCGGAATGATCGCTGTGGCACTCTGCGTACTTGGTTTTTACGGTATGCGCAGCCTGCCGGTCGATTTTCTTCCATCAATAACCTATCCGATGATAAAAGTGCATATCTGGTGGCGCGGTGCAACGCCCGAAGAGATCGACAAGAACGTGGCTGACCCGATTGAACGGCAGATGGCCACGGTGGACGGTCTCGACTATATCGAATCGTCGGCTATTGAAGGGATGTACACTCTTCTTGTCAATTTCAAATATGGCATAAATGCCGATGTCGCCTATCAGGACGCACTTGCAGCAATGGCACGTGTGGCGCGTGAACTACCAAAGAATATCGATCCGCCAGTTGTCATCAAGTCAGATCCGTCGCAACTTCCGGTGGTGCAACTCACCATAGCGAGCGATCGGTGGGATCTCGTTAAACTGCGTACCTGGGTTGACGAGTGGCTACAAGACCGGCTCCTTTCAGTAGCAGGAGTTGCAGGAACCGAGATCGTGGGTGGACTGAAACGGGAGGTACGGGTACACCTTGATCCCGCAGCACTGGAAAAACACGGGCTTACCCTGCCGCAGATCATGCAGCGACTGCGCAGTGAAAATATTGATTTGTTCGGTGGGCGGGTGACCACCGGGAATCGTGAGATAATCGCCAGGACGATCGGAGAATATTCCTCACTTGACGACATCCGCAACGTGCAGATTATCCGTGATGGCAACGCAAAACTGCTTTTGGGAGATATTGCCACGGTTGAGGACTCGCACGAGGAGGTGCGGGTGATTACCCGTCTTGGCGGAAAACCATGCGTCAAACTGAGCGTACTGAAACAGGCCGATGCCAATACAGTCGCTGTCGCTGAAGCCGTCAACGGGCAGGTTGCAGAACTACGCGAAGCACTTCCTGCAGGTATTACACTTGGCATGGTGGAAAATCAGGCAGATTATGTACGATCTGCTCTTGACGGTGTTCGCAATTCAGCTATTGAAGCCATGGCACTTGTCATCTTTATCGTTTTTCTTTTTCTTGGATCGTGGCGACAGGTACTGGTTGTGGCGCTCAGTATGCCACTTACCCTGGTATTCAATTTCGGACTAATGAAAATCGCCGGTTTCTCTCTCAATATTTTTTCACTTGGCGGTCTGGTGATCGCCATCGGCGTGCTTGTAGACAACTCTATTGTCGTTATTGAAACCATAACCCGGCGACGAAAGGAACACCCCGACCTTTCTGTAAACGAATGCGTGGTTGACGCAGCTGCGGAAGTCGGCCCTGCCATTGTCGCGGGAACACTTTCGTTTCTTGCGCTCTTCGTTCCATTCCTCATTGTGCCAGGACTGGTGAGCCTGCTGTTCAAGGAACTCATTCTGGTGATTGCCGGAATTGTCGTTATCAGTCTCGTGGTTGCCATAACGATCACGCCCACTGTTGCGGCGATTGCTCTTGGCAGAAAAAAAGGAGAACAGAAAACGACGGCGTTCGAACGCTTCTTCGATCGTATTACCACTTACTATGGTGTATTGCTCGAACGGGTAGTGCGCTACCGTGGGGTGGCACTTTTGCTTTTCATTGTATCTCTTTTTGCAGGAGTACTGTTTTTACGGCAACTCGGCAGCGAGTTTCTACCGCAACCCGATGATGGTCGCATCATAGTAAAAGTAAAACTTCCCACCGGTGCCTCACTCGAACAGACCAACAAGATCCTTTTACAGCTGGAAAAACGTATTGGTGATGACAAGCGCATCGAAAGCATGTTTACTTTAGCAGGTGGCAGGGTGCAAGGTCTTTACACTTACGAAATAGCAAATGAGGGTGAACTCAACATTCAGCTTGTTCCGCGACGACGCAGAAATATTACCACAACGCAGTTTATCGAAGAATTGCGACCCATTACCGGCAAGATACAGGTTCCCGGTGGTAACGTCATGGTGATGCAGATGAAACTCAAGGGAATCCGCAAACTCGGTGACGCCGATATCGAACTCAAGATTACCGGGCAGGAACTGCCGCAACTTTTCGATATCGCCCGCCGCACTTCAGCCGCAATGAACGCGCTCGACCACTTCACTAATATCTACGTCTCGATGGATTTGTCGCGTCCCGAATATCGGGTGATTGTCGATCGCGCAAAGGCTTCCGACGCCGGCGTTTCGGTGGAGGATATTGCCCTTACAATGCAATCACTGGTAAACGGTACTGTAGCGACCCGTTTTCGTGATGGCAATGAGTACTACAATATCCGACTGCGGATTCCGGAGCGTGATATCGATAATATCGATGCAGTGAGAAACCTTCCCCTTGCAGGTTCAGGAGGAAGCTATCTGCGAATCGGTGATATCGCGCAGGTGACCCGAGCTGTCGGTCCGGTGGAAATTGTGCGCGAAAATCAGCAAAAGCAGGTGATCGTTCGCGGTGATGCAGCAGGAGTGAGTGTTGGGCAGGCTGCGGCGGAACTCAAACGCGCGCTCGAAAAGATCGATATTCCACCCGGATATGGCCTCTCGTTTGGCGGAGTAGCGCAGATGATGACTGAAATGGTGCGCAACATCCTTGGGGTCATGGCATTTGCACTTTTCTTTTCATTTGTCGTTCTAGCCGTTCAATTTAACAGTGTAAAGCTTCCGTCTCTTATTCTCGGGAGCATTCCGTTCTGTCTTGCCGGCTCAGCAATTCTTATGTACATGACCGGGCAACCGCTGGGCGCAACGGTGGTCATTGGTATCCTCATCGTCATATCGGCAACAGTCAATGATGGTGTTCTGCTGCTCACCTTTGCCAACGAATTGAGGACCAGCGATAAATTATCACCGATGGATGCTGTTATAAAAGCAGCAAAAATACGTCTGCGTCCCCGTGTGATGACCACGGTCAGTACCCTTGCCGGACTTATTCCACTGGCACTTGCTATAGAAGAAGGTGGTGACATGTTGCGTCCGATGGCTGTTGCTGCGGTGGGCGGACTTGTTATGGAGATTGCGGTGGCACTCTTTCTAATGCCGTGTCTGTATGTACTATTCAGTGGGAAACAGCAGAAAAAATGATCATAACAACAATCAGGATGTTGTATGGACAATGCCACCATAGCGTTAAAAATAAATGATATATTACATTCATCCTTAGATAACAAATGGAGTCAATCTCATGAACAACATTTTCGCAATCCTGATGTTCCTGCCTTTGTGTTTGTGGGCCCAAACAGCACAAAAGCCCTCACAACACGTTCGTTTGGGAGCATGTCCAACTATGAATCGTCATTTTCTGCCCCCTGCAGGTGACAATATCGATTATGAGGTCATACCGTTCAATAACACCATGGAAGTCATGGCTGCGATACAGGCAGGACAAATTGACATTTCATTTGTTGGCAGACCAGCAAGAGAATCGGAGGGAGTTGCTGTATTGACCGCGTTTCCGCTTGGAAACGGATGGACGCTTGTTGGCCGGTCAAACAGAATGATAGAGGAATCTTCTCTTGAGCGGGCAATCGTACACACAATTGCCGACAGTCTTACCATCAAACGATACTTACCATCGACTGTAGATATCAGACTGCACCAATCTAATATAGAGGCTCTGGACAGTTGTGGACAGGATGAAATTGTTCTTCTTCCATGGAGCAGCTACCAGGAGGTATACCCACTTGTCATTCCTTCGAACAGTGATGGGAAGTTACCACAGTTTCGAAGTCCCACACTTTATTGCCGTAAAGGCGACGAAAAAAAGTATCAGTCAATAATAAAGCATATTCGCAACTACGTAAATGAAAAGAATGAAGTTTAATGGAAAAATTACCAGGGATAGTAATCATCGAGCAGGTTCAGTTCACTTCACGCCACGACGCAACATTCACGGTTCTTCTTTCGGTCACCGGTATGAATTTCGTTTCATAATGTACTGCTACTTGTTCTGTAGTGTTATTCATAGCTACTATCCTGTTAAGACCAGATACCTGAAACAACTAGTTTTCATTTGATACATTTCGATTGTATAATATTTGATAGCTAAATGCCTATAACATTTTTGGTTACTCTGGATTATGATTTCTTTAAGCAAAACTGCATTTAAAAAGGGTGTTTTTCAAAAATAGCTTTATTGACCACAGGTAGGGTGTTGTCCTGACTGTTTAAAGCTGGCTTTTCACAGCAACTACAGCAACGATTTTTTTTAAAAAATGTTTGCTGCGCTACCTCAAAAATTTATTGAGATAGTTGTATTTTTCCAATGCAAGCGCTATTTTAAACTCATAAGTAAAATAGATCAAGTTACCTATCAGCAAATAGCAACCTCACGCACCCATCCTGACATTCTTCCATCCTGATCTTTGTGTCAAGAAACAATTTTATAACCTCAAGATTTGTTTTCGAATGCTGTGATAATGGCAATGTCCGATACGATCCGGATTTGGCAAGTGCAAACGGGAGCATCAACTGATCTGCCAGATACTCACCAACAGGCACATCGTCTGCGGCCAGGTATTCCAGAACTTTATCGGCTACACCTCTGGCAACTGTTTCTGCTTTAACTCCCCGCAAGAAAATCCCATGGCGGAGCAAATGGATTGTGGGTGCCTCTTTCAAGAACAAGTTTACTTCCACCGTTTGCAAGAAGCAATGCCGGAAGAATAGTCTGAAGTACCAGGGTAACACTTCCGGCAGTACCAACTGCAAAATTATAGGTACCGCTTTGTACCTTTCCAGGTGTGAACATCAGTTCACTGCTGCCCATACAGGCACCGTCAACTTTTCCTGCCCCTACCTGTACCGCTGCATCAACGGCAATAAGGTGTTGTCGCATAAGGCCTGGTTTTGAACGTCCAGCCCGGATATTGATAACTTTAAAAGGCTGTTGTGTAATAAGTGACAATGTAAGAGCACTGCGTAAAATCTGTCCGCCGCCCTCGCTCTGTGATCCGTCAATAGTAATCATGTAATCCCCTAATCATCAGCTCCTGATGAATCCTTAATAACAAAACGTGCTTTCAGTCGTGCAACTGTACGTGCAAGACCTGCCAGTTCAACACTGCGTACTACCTCGTCAAAGTCCTTATATGCTGATGGGGCTTCATCTTTAGGATATGTCCGGCAATTAGTTAAAATATCAGCATCTCTGAACTCTTTATCAACTAATCCCTGATTAAGCTCCCGAAAAGCAGCTTTACGCCCTAATTGCCTTCCAGCACCATGGTTTACACTGTAGCAGCTCAATTCCGCTCCCTTTTCGGCGGTCATAACGACTGAACCACTTACCGGATTTCCCGGAAGAAGTATCGGATGACCTGTTTTTTCAAAAGGCGTTCCTTTAAGTGCATAATGCCCCGCTGGAAATGCCCTTGTTGCACCTTTTCGATGCACCCAGCATTCACGATTTTCATAGATCTCTTTTCTCGCTATGTTATGACTGATAAAATATACCAGATTTCCAGTTACTCCGGGAATAACCTCCTGAAATGCTTCAAGAACAAGAGCATTTATCAACAAATGATTAACCGTTGCAAAGTTGGCTCCTAACGCCATATCGTCAAGGTAGTCATTTGCTTCAGTTGAACCAAGTGGCGCATACACCAGATGCCGGTCCTGAGCAGGCAGCGGGATGTTCCATTTTTGAAAATGATCAAACAGCACTTTAAACTGATTGGTCGCCAGAATATTTCCAAATCCCCTCGAACCACAGTGTGATAAAAACGCCACGGAATCATTTTTCAGTCCGAAAATATCTGCCGTTGTCATATTCTTATCTTCATTCTCAATTGAAACAACTTCACATTCTCCAAAATGGTTTCCACCCCCATACGAACCAAGCTGTGAAAGTTTTTCTTTTATGTTGCTGAACACTTTCAGATGTTTTATTTTGTCAAATCGCACAGTCAATGACTCAATCGTTCCATCATGGCCACGATGAAATGCATCTTCACATCGTTGCGCCCACGCCACCGGAATCTGCATCGCTTCACATACCTGTTTCGATGCACCTTCAGTAACAGCCTGAACAGCGTGTTCATACGAGATCTTGTGTGATTTCTTTACATCACGCTGTCCCTGACCTGCACCGGTCGGTGTCCGCTCGGTAATCGCATTTATCAGATCCCGCCTGATCCGCTTATCCGCGATCTCAGAAACCGGAAGATCCAGTTGCAGCAGACTCATCGAGCATTTAATGTCAACCCCGACAGGTCCCGGATAGATATGTGTTGGAGAAACGAGAACACATCCGATTGGAGCACCATACCCCTGATGAGCATCCGGGTTTACGACCAGCTGCGTTACACCCGGTGATGAACGCGCATTGAGTGCCTGTTCAAGACAATGCGCCTCGATGCCATCACGGATAGCCTGGGTTCCGATTACTGTAATAGGTTTACTTTCACTGTTTCTGCACGGAAGAATTCCTGTTGCAACTCCAGTGGAAATAATTGTGGGTTTGTCTTTATTTTCTGTATTCATTTTTATACCTTTCTTATAAAGAAGGTTTAACAACAAGGTTTTTGTGAAACATTTTTATTGCTCTACCAAACTGAGCTACAATCAGATTACTCTGAAAGACAGGATTCGAACCTGCGACCCATAAATCCAATGTAGTTCCACAGGCATTTGGTAAACCATTACGTTAAAAATAATCCAGTAACAAGTATTTGTGAAACATCGTGCTCTGCCAACTGAGCTACAGTCCCACTACGAACACCTTAATGGTCGTAGTGGAACTGACGGGACTCGAACCCGCGACCACGTCGTTAATAGCGATGTAGTTCCACAGGCATTTACCGGATTTATGTTGAGGGGCGACAACGTTTGATAAAACAGAAACATGTTTTCAGAATGTAGTTCTATCAGCATTCGCCCCTGATTTCTATTATTAGAACGTTATAGCATTGATTTTATTAACCCAGTGTTCACCGGATAACTCTCCTTTGCTAAAAAAAGTAATGCTGGTGCATGAGACCTGCAGGATGAGTGGGATTCGAACCCACGCAACAACAGCACTCGAACTCTTTGGAAAACTCGCTTCCATCAGCAGATTACCCGCCTTCATTACTAAAGGCCGCTTGATGTGCATCCGAAAACCATGTCCGATACTTTTGTCTGGCTAATAAGCATATTCCAGGAGTTGTCCAATTGCATCACGAATACAGGCTTTTGCAGAATTGTTACTTTTGATTCATAAAAAACAAATGAATTATTATCCCTCAATACAATGTCAATCTTTTTTCCACCAATACGATGTTCAAGTGAAACGTTTTCATATCCATATTTCTCACATAACATTTTATACAATCTTTCTTGAATCAGAGTATGCCGTATATTCAAGTTAATAGATTTTTCTACAAGAGTGTAATCACGGTTTTTAGGTAAATTTCTTTCTTTTACCTTAAAACTGAATGGGGTAAACATATCAATATCAGAATAGATTAGTTCAGAGCTCTCCTCTTTTTCCACGAAAATATAAGGCGTTAGGAGTTCATCAATTTTAATGTGCCAGTTCTTTGAAATAGTTTCAACTTATTGCAACAAGTTGCAATAAGTTGAAACTAAGTACCAAAAATTCCAGAAGTTTTCAAAAAATGTTTGAAACTAAGAGATGGATGAACTGGGTAACCTCTTTAAAATAGTGATGTTATGAATCACATTAATAATATGGAATTTGTTCCAATAAGTTCCAAAAGGTTCCATAAAGTTCCATTAATTGTTTTAAATTTTGAGAAGGATGGACAGTGTAACTTGTTTTAAATAGTACAGATATAAAAACAATCAGAAACATGCAACCAGTTTCAATAAGTTGCATAAGTTGCATAACTTTTGATGCTGAGTTCTGGATTCCGGCCTGCGCCGGAATGTCTGCAAAGTGAATATTGTGTATACGTCATGCCCGGTGGAAACCGGCATCCAGAAAAGGGAATGACTAGGAGCATTAGATGAGCCATGAATTGTCGATACGGGATTATATTCGTGAAAGTGTTTTCGGTGTACGAGCTAAGAAAAGCGGTACCCTGGTTATTTATGATCACGAGCGATGTTATAAAGAGATCGCTACCGAGATGGCATGTTTCAATTCAATTCAGTTCAGTTCACTTCACGCCACGACGCAACATTCACGGTTCTTCTTTCGGTCACCGGTATGAATTTCGTGACTTTTTCAAGCATTTGGGAACTGTAGTGGATTTTGGCTGTTCCGTTTCCGAAACAATTTCCACCACTGGTTTTTCCCAGCATAAAAATAGCTCCCAATACAGTTGATCCAGCATTAAAATGTTTAACCTCATCTGCGATTATCAACCCTTTAAAATTTCCGTTATAGTTACCTAGTGATGCTGTGCCGGATGAATTATGAAGTATCATTATTCCACCGGCAAAATCATAGGGCGTTTCAGAGTACACAATACCGACATAATCTGATGGTGGAGGCGTTGTCCATTTGTAAGCTTCAAGTTGTGCCGATGTCATCCCAAGTAAATCTTCAGGAGTCTGGGGATAACCAGTGGTATCAATATTTTGACAAGCCGTTTCACCTTCTAAAACTGCTTTTTGAGGCGATGTATAGTTACCACCGACTCCCGAAGAGGAGTTGTCTACAGTCACCGAGCCACCAGCTGCGACACCAACAACGCCACCAGTTCCCAGACATGTACCTGAAAAACTGCTCGTATCATAATCTCTGCCATCAATTTCAATCTTGCCAAGAGTATTAACACTGGTTCTTGCAGTTACAGCACCTTTGACCCATCGCTGCCATGAGTCAGGATTAATATACGCAACGACTTCAATTTTCGATGTATCATTACCCTTATAACCGATCGATAAAATCACCGCAGTATCCATAGTGGTAGTCGAACACGTTACGGTAAATGCTCCTCCACCAAACGGTTCGTTATTGTAGCAGAAAATCTTTTTGTTATGTTGCAGATTCAATGTTCTTTCACGTAAATCTGCGATTACTTGTTCTTTACCTGCTTCAGCGATATTCAAGGATGCTACTTTTGATAGTTTTCTCCCGCTGGCTTTCAATGTGGAACGGGTTGAATATGCGAGAGACTGAAGTATCATTGCTGCAAATATCGCGATCATCATGACCGTAACAAGTGTGTTCCCATTATTCTGATTGAGGATTTTTCGAATTGAATAATGTTTATTCACACAGAATACTCCTGTTATATAGCATGAAGGATATATTCATATACTACCTGCAAGATGCTTGGAAAAACGGAATAGCAATTTCCGTTTTCAGCTTCTACTGCGCGCGGCGGTGAAAAAAGAGGAGGAAGAGCCAAAAACGGTAACACCGGTGATAAACATGACCACTGCCTTATACCATAATTCGGCAAGGGTTGACCCTTTCAGGAAGAATCTCCCTGACTGCCTGCATGAACGAGCCTACTTGACATATAGGTAAGGGGGGCACTGTAAAATAGGTTTTCGCCCAAATTTAAAAGCATTGTCCCATTCAACTCATTATTGTATTTTTCTTTCACAAATAAAGTCTCGATCTGCTCACCAATCATCAGAAGGGATTATCCATGAAAAAAGCTTACATTTTATTTCTTACGATGATGTTCATATCGCAAAAAATTCCCGCAGCAGTTACACTTACCGAATCCCAGGTGCAATGGAAAACCTTCAAACACGTGGTAAATCCCGATTACTCATTGGAAAAGGATACATTCAAAACCGAACTTGTTACCCACACTTATAAATCGCTGATCCTTGAGAACGAATACCTTAAAGTAACCCTGGTACCCGAATATGGCGGCAGAATACTTTCGATGATCTACAAACCAACCGGCCATGAGCAATTGTACCAGAACCCGGTTGGCAGACCGTACGGACCGCAATGGGATGTTTTTTATTATGACTGGCTCATGGTATGGGGCGGGATTTTCCCAACGTTCCCTGAAGCCGAGCATGGAAAAACCTGGTGCCGCCCATGGAGCTACACAGTTACATCCAATTCAGCTGAAAAAATTTCTGTAAAAATGTCATTTACCGATAGTATCGATTTCAATACACCTGCAAACAAAATGAAATATGGCCAGACAAATATAACCTGCCATTTCGAAGTTACACTCGAGGCGAAAACCACCGCACTCAAGACATCGGTTACCCTTGTTAATCCTAATAATAAGGTAACTAACTACGAATACTGGACAAACGTCGGCATTTCACCGGGATCAGTACCCGGTAACACAAAATGTGACAATCAGACAGAAATTATTGGTCCAGTAAGCAATGTCAAAATTTATGATGATTGGCGTGAAATACAGAATGCAGAACAGGAAGTAAGCAGCAATATCTATCAGTTTAAAAATCTGCGATGGTATAAAAACTGGGCCAATGACGGGATAGCGTATGCCTGGCCTGCCGAAGGAAATTTCTGGGGTGCACTCAACCACGCTAATAGTGAAGGAATAATCCGCATTTCTGACAATGTAAAAACACCAGGATTGAAAATTTGGGGATTCGGCTATAATCAAAGCAGGAATTTTGATCCCGCACAAAATGTCGACTACCACCGTCCTTTCATTGAGCTGTGGGCAGGTGTTTCCAAAGAATTTTTTACTCCGGCTCAATTTCCGGCAAATTCGACATTGCAGTTTAGTGAACACTATACGCCGGTCACCGGTATGACATCATTTACTCACGCAAGCGAGCATGCTCTTGTTGATCTTTCTACCGATAAAGAAAACTACAATGGAACAAGTGACAAAAACGTCCTCGTATCATGTCGCTATTTTGTAACCCGACCGGCAGATCAAGTGACGGTCAGCCTTACGTTTAAAGGAAACAGCAACGCGGTAAACATTTACGAGGAAACAAGAGCACATGATAGCACAGGTGCTTTTGCTGTTAAGGATACCATATCGGTAAATAGCCTATGTGATGACATTGACAGCCTGGTATTCGAACTAAAATCTGAAACTCAGTCGCTGATGAAAGCCTGCATACCGGTAAAATTTTCCAATGCAGGAACGTGTGTCACCTCCACAACCCCTGGAACTCACCAGCACAAGCAGCTCCGGAAACGTTCAATTGTCTCTTCACCACGAAAGCTCTACACCTTCAACGGGGCTTACATTGGTAATGCATCAGAAAGGCAGACACTTGCAAAAACAGGTATTTTTCTTTCAGTTGACAACAAGGGTAAATGCACCCGTTTTGTTGAGCTCAGACAGTAACCTTACACAGCATAAGAGACGGAATCAAAATGTCTGATCGTCGTACGTGATTCTTCCACCCCCGGTCTTTGGATAAGTGCGATGATGTTGCCAATACGGATATTTTTACCGGAATAACAGTTTAATTGCCTGTGAGCGTATTGAATACAGTTTCACCAAATAAAACATAATGCAATTATTTTCTGGTCCGACATTCTGTCGCAACGTGTTTTTTCACAATACTTTAGAGCTCTGGCACCCGAGGAGCAACGTTTATTGCTGGAGTAGAGACCTGCCAATGACAAAAGGATAAGTGCACATCATTTCATCAGGCAATCAAAAACATTTACATATCTGGAACTGAAGCACTAGAAAAACCTTGATCTTTTGTACCACATATCAGTATAATGGATTTAATTGAATTTTAATGCAGGAAATTGTGAAACAATTTGAAAAGCTTTTATGTACCGGGATAAGTATCAAACCATATGTGAATATTATTATGCACAATTTTAAAACAAAGATTTCAATGGCGTCATTATTTCACATTCTTCTACTCTGGTGGATTCAGTTCAACGGTGTTTTTGCCTCTGATGGAGAGGAATCACTTCTGATCTTCACCCCTCCCGGAGAATTGTTCACCAGTGCAATAACAGGTCTTCAGGAAGAAACAGAAGATGAATTTTCAGTAACCGTTCTGGAAAAATCCAGAGATGATGAAGGTGATGGAGATCTTAAGCGCTATTTCGCTTCAACAACACCGAAAGTGGTTGTGGTTGTTGGTAATCGGTTACTAAAACTTTATTCAAAATTTACAAATGAACACAAACCTGATGCAACCAGCATTCCGATACTATCAATTTATGCACTGGACACTGAACGCGCAATCGGACATTTAGACAATGCACTGGGCATATCCAGCCAGACTCCACTAGTTACTGCGATTGTTAAATTTCGCGGGGTCGCTACTACAACAATCAATAAAGTCGGAGTGATCTACCGGGATGCCTTCGAAGATCTGGTCATCCAAAACACTAAACTATGTGAAAGAGAAAAAATTACTATTAAGAGTATTAAGATTGGTAATCAGACAAAAAATCATAAAAAGGAGATCTCAGATGCACTCAAACACCTGATTAAAAAAGAACAGGTAAACGCGTTCTGGATTCCAAATGACAATGTTATTTTATCTTCTGAATTACTTGGTGGTGTCTGGATGCCTCTTTTGAAAAAAAATGGTGTACCAGTAATTGTTGGTGTTGAAGTTCTCGTAAAACCTGAACTCGATTTCGGCACATTCGCTGTTATACCAGATCCAAATGGGACCGGTGTACAAGCTGCTAACCTTATTTTCGATCTGAAAGACAACGAGTGGGAGCTACCGGATACCAGGGTGCACCCTACCCTTTCAGTTTATACCGTACTGAACTATCGAAAAGCTGCGAAAATAGTTAATAAAAACAATATGAAAACAGTGACTAAAATTTTTGAATAGTACTCAGGTAGTGTACAATAAGGATCGTACATGCAATATTTCATGTATTACAGAAAAAAACTGGCTTTAATCCGTCAAGGTCTTGTTCCAGCAGCACTGGTACTATTGGTAATATTACTTGCACCACGGAATCTTTACGGTCAGAAACTCTATATCTTTCTACCCGGTGAACATCTCGCAATCCATATAGAATCACAATTGGGCGAATATTTTTCCGGTATTCAGATCCGGGCTTTCAGCACATTTAAAGACTTTAAAACCATAATAGAAAATGAACGTCCCCAGGGAATTATCACTAAACGGGAAGTTGTTGACCACATCAAGAGTTTTACGGTAGCACTACATGCACAGACAAAAGGTTCCACAACCGAGCCATATTATATTTTGTCATTAGGAGAGCCAATACAACCGAGCCAGATAAGCAATAAGACAATCGGTATAATGGATTTTCTTGGAAGAAATGATATGAAAACTCTGACTGTCCATCTGTTAGGTGCGGAGCCTCTGAAAATATCAGGGGTGAAAAAACTCGAAGATCTCCTCTCACTTATTACACTTGACATGGTTCAGGGCATCATAACGTCCGCAAACGATTACAATTTTATCAAAAGACAATCAAAACTGGATTTCAAAGAGGCCAGATGTAAAAATCCCTTCAGTATTGCTGTATATGCAGCAGATTCAGTAAATACAGAAATCTCTGAACGGGTGAAAAAAATGCCAAAGGATTTAATGATCTTTTTAGGATTTGAAGGCTGGAATTAAACTGCATTGGAATCTACCTGCCATTATTAATGGGGATCCCAGTAATAATTAAAAATATTGTTTCGAATGAAATGTGTTAACTAATGGTCAAAGAGACAGTAGGTGAGATAGTGAAGAAATTAACTAAATCCACAAATGAATACTACTATTTCAAAGAGAGGATTACTGATGAAATTCCATAGTAGAGTAAAAGGTTGGCGCAGTTTGTTGAGCATTATTTCGGTGCTTTCCGGATGTTTATCTGTTTTTGCTCAGGAGGACATTGATGAAGCTGGTACTGACATGGATTTTGAGGATCTTGTCAATGTAAAAGTATCCATCGCATCAAAAAGTGAGGAGTCCATTTCTGATGCTCCGGGAGTTATATCGGTCATCACTCAGGACCAGTTGAAACGTTTCGGTGGCACTACACTTGGTGACATTCTTAAACGTGTACCAAGTTTTCTGGGAACGACCGTTTATATGACCGATCGTTCGGTCATCGCTGCACGGGGTGACCAGATCATGCCGTCTTCAAGCCATATATTAATGTTGATAAATGGGCGTCCGATACGTGAAGTACACGAGGGTGGCATTAAAAGTGAATTATACGAATCGTTTCCTGTAAGTATCATTGAACGTATTGAAGTAATACGGGGTCCAGGTTCGGTACTTTACGGATCGCAAGCATTTTCAGCAGTTATTAATGTCGTAACCAAAAAGGCGGATAACAATACGGTAGCAGTTTCAGGAATGCTGGGTGAAGGTTTGAACAACAGTGGTGCTGTTGATCTGCAGTACAAACTAGGTGATTTTGGTCTCGTTTTTGCCGGAAGGTATGCAGATAAAGGAGGATGGAAACTGGATTATCAAGCACCAGGAGGTATACCCGGAGTAACATCAACAGTTCACGAAATACCAGTTAGCATACCCGATTATGGCCCTGGATTATATGCGGAAGCAAATTTCAAGGGGGCTCGGGTGATGTATTCTTACAATAAATGGGTTCATCAATATTATGTTCCCGATTACCAGTTCCTGAAGGATGTTGGTGTCATCTCCGGCAATACAACAGGAGAGGTGACCTGGAAAAAACATTTTATAGATGCAGGTTATAGTCACGAGTTCACCGATTGGTACAATGCCAGCCTGAACGCAACATTCACCCGTTCAATGTTGGAAAACGTCAATTGGCCATCAACTTCGCGGGATGCATATGAAATCGTCACTGAGTTAACAAACTTTTTCAGTCCGGTCGACAATTGTAATATATTGCTCGGTGGTGTGTGGGGCTTCATAACTGGCACCGAAAAAAATACTGTAACCAGTGAATTATTTAATAAAGGACACCTGCAGAACAACTTCTCGGGGTACGCTCAGGTTGATTACCGGTGGGAGTGGCTTAAAGCGATAGGTGGTATACAGGTCAACAAAGTAAGAGTCAGGGATAGTCTTGATAATGTAGATGATTTTAAGGCAGATGTTAATCCACGTGCCGGTCTTATCATTTACCCCTTCGAGAATATTAATATCAAAGCACTTTACAGCACTGCATATCGTGCGCCAAGCATTAATGAACTATATCTCGATTTTTCTGAAATGAAAGGGCAGATGGTACCGCGCTCTTCTGCCACCGATCCCAACGGTGCCCGACAGCCTTACGGGCTTGATCCTGAAAAAGTGCACACATTCGATTTAGGGCTCAATTATGCTGATAAAAATGTGCAATTCGGGATCAACGGTTTTCATACCCAGATGAAAAACCTTATATTCCAGGACCGTGATACTTCACATTATGCTAAACCTACCTGGGACAACCTGGGAGAGATCACCATCTTTGGCCTGGAATGTGAAGGTAAATATTATGTAACAAAAGAATGGCTGTTTGAAGGATCCTTTCTTTACCAGCAAAGCAGAGATGAAAATACGCAGGATGAGAACGTAACTCCTCTGCCAAAGTTCAGCATTAAGGGCGGTTTGAGTTACAGCTCAGATATTGGTTTGACAATCAGCGCATTTAATACCTTCCAGGAAGGTTTGGACAAGAAATATGCATCCACTCTGAACAAAACAACGAAACATTTTAATATGACACATCTGCACTGCAGATACGATCTCAATAAGCTCTTCCAATTACCTGCAGCAAAGGAGATTGCACTGGTCGTACAGGTTGACAACTTGCTGGATCAGGAAATCTGGCTTCCGTGCTGGGGGCTCACACCAGGTAGTACGATTCCATACAATAAAGGAAGGGTGATTTACGGAGGTTTTAAACTTGCATTTTGATGCAAAAAAAGTGTATCTCCAGAAAGGGGTTCTTTGGAACCCCTTCTTCAGCTTTTGCCGGCAACCGATTGTCAAATTCATTGCACATTTCCTAATTACCGGGGGATGGGCGAGAAGAAAATACCACCATACATCTTTAATGTCATTTTTGGCAGCTGGTTTTGTGCTGGCTGGTTCGGCAGAAGTGAAACAGCTTCCCGCAATCCTCATTTTTTCTGCGAAAGGTGAGCTCTATGAAACCGCAATTTTCGGTTTAAAACAGGAACTGCGTAATGATTGCGCTTTCACGGTAATTGAGTACACAACAGATAAGTGTATGCAGAAACTAGACATGTACTTCAATTCTGTCACTCCAAATGCGGTAGTCATTGCCGGAAACCAGCCATTGAAGCTATATCGGAAATATACAACTGAAGTGCGGAAAAAGATTATACAGATACCAGTAATATCAATACTTGCACAGGATACCAAAAATACGATCAGTGTATTCGATAATGCTGTGGGTATAACATTTGAGACACCTATCATTACTTCATTAGTTTCATTCAGAGCTGTTATCAAAAAACCAATGAAACATGTAGGACTCGTTTATCGTAAGTCGTTTGAAGAATCGGTTATTAAACATACGGCTTATTGTAAAAAAGAAAAAATAGTTCTGTCAGGTGTACTGCTTGGGAATAAACCAGAAGAATACAAGAAGGAAATTTCTGATGCCTTACACATGCTTGTAAAAAAAAATAAAATCCAGGCACTCTGGCTTCCTAATGATACTATCATTCTGAACCCCGATCTCTTTACTGAAGTATGGTTGCCTTTCGCAGCAAATAGCCGTATTCCTGTTATTGTTGGAATCGAATCTTTGGTAAACCCAGATCTGAAGTTCGGAACCTTTGCTGTCATTCCAGAACCGCGTGCGACAGGAGAACAGGCGGCTGGTATTATTTTTAATCTTATGGAAAACAGCTGGGAAATGAATGGAATAACTGTATATCCGACAATATCGGTCTTTACCATTCTGAATCTCGAAAAGGCGAAGACCATAACCGACTCAATTCATCTGCATAGAGTTCACAAAGTACTGGGGAAAAATGAATGTCTCATGAAATAGTAGCTGATTCAAAATTAACAGATCGTACCAGCTTCACCGGCATTTGAATTATTGACCTTATTAAAGAACTTACATTCTTGTTCTATCTGTCAAACACCGGCTCCAGTTCCTTTTTACTCAACGTTGCTGTGCATCACCTCGCCAATTTCCAAATCAATTTGATTGCAAATACTACCTATAGATATTAATTCTAAATGAGCTAATAGACCTGATAAGAATTCCACCTTAACTTAATCCGTCAGCCCCGCATTCCGGCAGTCCGGTTTCCACCTCTCCCTCACTCATACCGCAACGCTTCAACCGGATTCATCCTGCATGCTTTTATTGCCGGGTACAATCCGAACAGTATACCTATTGCAATAATCAAGGTTACCACAAATAAAAGATGCGAAAGCAATATTGTAGGCTCGATGACCCCTTGAGTTGAGCGTCGAATTGCATCTTTGAATAGCAGCGGTGCGGATCCAAAGGTAACACCAAAAATTCCGCCGGTAATCGAGAGCGTCACCGTTTCGGTAATAAACTGTACAAAGACCTGATGATTATTTGCTCCGAGAGCCTTACGAGTACCTATCTCCCTGATACGCTCCGATATACTTGAAAGCATTACATTCATGATACTCAAACCACCTGCTGATAATGACATTATCGAAATGATTCCCATCAGCAGACTGACATTGTTAAGCATACTGGTGATCTCATCAAGCCACTCCGCAGTACGATACTCAAAATCTTCGACACCCCGATGTTTTTCGATTAGTGTTGTCGCAACCTTTTGGGCATCCCCTTTTACATCACCAGCATCACTAAGCTGCACCTGAATGGAACCCGGATCCGGATCACTTCCTGATATTCTTTCTGTCATCGTCTTTAACGGAATCATAATCCCCCGTTTCAGGTGCCAGGGCTGATGATCCTCATCTTTAAAAGTATAATAACCAACAATTGTCAATTGTGTGTTTTTCACCGTAATAACTTTTTCAATAACAGCATCGATTGAATTCAACGAATATTTCTTAACGACGTTCTGAGCGATTTCCTCTGAAATAACACAATTTCGTGAGCCCTTTAAAAAATCATCACTTTCTATAAATCTTCCCTTTGTTATAACTATGTTATCCGTATCCAGGAGCATACTCTGGTAATTTACTCCCCTTACAACACAGAGCACCGTTTCATTCTTAAACGGGATATCTATATGACGGGTAATAACAAGCGGAATATTCTTTACATATATTGAATTTTCTTTCAGATAGTCGGCATCAGATAACCGCAATCCCCTAGATCTGCTCCAGAAAAGTTTTTCCTCTGCGGTAGGCTCAGCCTTATTCCAGAACCACACTGCGCCTACCCATTTCACCATCTTTACATTAAGATATGTATCAATACCACCGATCAGCGTCAGCATAATCATCAGTGAAGCGACTCCCAGCATTACACCTGTAATCGACAGTATGGAACGTAATAAATGTGTCCTCATCTCGATTACCGCCATCCTCAATCCGACGATAACTGAACGGATAAGATCTTTTATTGCATTCATTATACCACCTACGATTCTCAATACCGTAATGCATCAGCAGGCTGCTGTGATGCAGCTTTTATTGCCGGAGCCAGTCCGCTTCCTATACCGGTAACTATTATAAACGTAATAGCTGCTATATAATCTGCGGTTAAAAGCTGTGGATTAAACGGGAATACCCCTTTTGGAAACAACGTCACTGATGCTCCAAGGGCCAGGCCGGGCACCCCGCCAACAAGACATAGAAAAATTGACTCTATTATAAACTGTACCAGTACATCGAGATTATTTGCTCCAAGAGCTTTTCTTACGCCAATCTCCCTGATACGATCACCGATTGCCGCAAACATAATGTTCATGATACTTACACCGCCGACAAAAAGAGTAATGATTGCAATACATACCAAGACTACCTGCATCCCCGCAGAAGCTGCTTTCATCTCCTTAATCTTGTCAGCATTTGACTCTACAAGAAAATCTTCAACTCCCCGGTGCAATTCGAGCAGTTTTAATCTGAATGCTGCACGCGCCTCCTGTTCAAAGCTGGCGCTGGTAAGTTCAATCTCAAACTGTTCCGGATTGGTCATTGATGACATAAATTTCTTTTTGTAAAATTCATACGGCAGAAAAACCTGCCAGCCACGCCATGAAAACTGATCTTCTGTTTCAATCTCTCCAATTATCCGGAAAGATATCCTGTTAATCGTAACACTTTTCCCTGCAACACTTTCATGATCACCAAATAACCGCCCCGCAATACGTTTTCCGATTATGCAGACCGGTTCAGGCTCAGAAAGATTACTTTTAGAAAACGGAGATATGTAATTAACATCGATTTTATACGCACGCATATACTCCGGATCAACAGCATTCAATGATGCTCCGGAGGACTTTCCATTTGCAAAAATTGGACCCCAGTGAAGCTCGCTGTGACGTAGATACGCCCGTACAAAGGGAAACGTTTCCTGCAGCACTTCCGCATCAGCCTGACGTAATCCGGAAGATTTAGCGAACCTTCTTTTCTCTGCGCTGTTCTCTGCAGGTTTCTGTCTGATTGTTAAAATGTTAAGCCCACCAATCACCGTCATTTTCTCTTTCACATCAGTATCTATTGCACGAATAAATGCAATATTTGCCAGAAGCGAAACGGCTCCCAGAAAAATACCGAACGAAGTGATCAGCGATCTTGTTTTGTTTGAAAAAATTTCGATCAGGCACAGGTGAGTATTGACCGACAGTAAACGCGACAGCCTGAACAGGGACACTTAAACAACCCTTCCATCGACGAGATGGATGATCTTTCCAGCGCGTTCCGCGACATCTTTCTCATGAGTGATCATCACAATAGTGTTACCTTCCTCATTAATTTTTGTTAAAATATCGAGGATCTCCATCGATGTGTGAGAATCGAGATTACCTGTTGGCTCATCCGCAAGAATAATTGATGGTTTTTTGACAAGAGCACGTGCTATCGCAACCCGCTGTTTCTGCCCGCCTGATATCTCATTTGGCTTGTGTTTTCGCCGGTTCCAGAGTCCAAGACGGTTAAGCTCCTCTTCAACCCTTCGTTTTCGCTCTGAAGCCGATACATTTGCATAAATCAGGGGTAGTTCAACGTTTCCAGACACCGTTAATTTAGGCAGAAGATTAAAATTCTGAAAGATAAATCCGATTTCTCTTCCCCGCACCTCAGCCAGTTTCAACTCTTTCATGGATGAAGTCTTTACCTGATTAAGATAATACTCTCCCGATGTTGGAATATCAAGACATCCCAGGATATTAAGCAGTGTAGATTTCCCTGCCCCGCTCTGACCCATGATCGCAGGAAATTCTCCCTTACACACCGAAACATTTATATTATCCAGAACGGGAATCATCTGTGAACCAAACGTGTAATTTTTGCAAAGGTTCACTGTCTGCAGAACCGGGATTTGTTGATTATTACCCATTTTTCACATTTTTTTCCCGCCTCACCCCCCTCGGTGACTGAGGCTCTCGAAGCCACCGAGCGGCCGGAGGCGATTACTTCTTACCTAAAGGAAATTCTTTGCGCTCGACGGGAACGAGAACATCGCCCACTTTCAAACCGGATTTGATTTCGTAAAATTTAAAATCCGTTTCTCCCGCCTGTACCAGAGTTCGAACGGCAGACTCAACTCCCTGACCATTTTTGACCATTTTATTGACATAATAAAGCGTATCCACCTTTTCAACATAGCTGTAAGGTACCCCTGTCACACCTGCAATTTCCTTAATTGTAAAAACGACATTGACATTAATCCCGGGTGCAATTCCAGGAATCAGCGAATCGATTGAGACACGTACCTCAAATCCGGAAAGTTCACTGTTCTGATTTTTGCGCGCACTTAGTGCAATAAATGTCACCGTTCCTCTGGTTCTTGCATTCTCATTAGCCTCAGGCCTGATGACGACCGGATCCCCTTTTTTAATATGAATGTAATCAACTTCACCAACTGTTGCGATCACTTCAAGATTACTGATATCTGCAACTGTTGCGATACTGGTCCCGCTCTGAAAACCGGTTGTTGCAGAAACCGCGATTTCACCCTCCTCGACCAGAAGCTGCGTGATAACACCTGAAAGGGGTGATGTTATAACCGTTTTGCTAAGCTGATCCTTGACATCAAGTAACTCCAGTTTCTGCCGCAGCAGATTAATCGAATCAAGCTGGCATTTCATCTCAAGATCAAAAAGTTTCCGTGCCGATAATGAACCGCTTGTATAAAGCTCAGTTCCATCACTGAAATCTCTTTTAGACTTTTTAAACTCAATCATAGCTTCACGAACTGACAAATCAAGCTTTTTTTTATGTGTATTTAGACGATATGGATCTATATACAGGATTGTATCTCCCTTGTTTATTGACTGTCCCTCTTTGACATACACCTTCTCGACTTTGCCGCTCGCTTCTGATTTTATATCAACCTTAGTTACAGAGTTGACCTCTCCAGTCTGTGAGACAATATCTTTTAAATCAACTTTTTTAACAGTATACATCTCCGCAACCTGAGACGTATCAGCTTTTTTTTGAGCACATCCTATCACCAGAAAGAACATACTCATTAAAAATACCAGGAACAATCTATCCTTCATTTATACCCCGAATCAATCTATTAGAATATTAAACTTTTGAAACAATGTTCCGGTAAGCTCATCAACGATAACCTCCAGCCGTTTCATCTCAATCCGCGATTTAAGATAATCAACCTCACATTTCGTTAACTTATCTTTCACATCTGAAAGTTCAAACCGGTCAATGGTACCGAGCTCATATTCTTTTTCCGCAATACTGAGCTGTTGTCTTGCAACAGTCACAATCTGCTTCATCAGCCCGAGCCTGCTCAATTCTTTTTTCCAGGACATCCGCAGATTTCGTATCTGATTTACAGCCTCAATCCGGTACTGCTTCATCGAAATTTCGTTTTTCTGAAATTCATACCTGGATTTTGCCTGGAGATCAATATTCTTTCGAACCGGTATCGAATAGGAAAACAGTAACCCTACGACGGCATTTGAAGTATACCCGGCATTGTCACTGAAAAAATTATCTCCGCTTTGATCCCGTCGTACACTTGCCCGTAACTGAAGATCCGGGTAGATATTGTGACGAATCTTATCATGCTCCAGACAGAGCCGCTCTGTAATTTTTTGAAAAACCTGAAGATTCGGATCAAACTGCTCAAACAAAAACAGTAGTGTTGAATCATCAGGAAGATCCCCTACAACTATATCACAACTGTCATTCACCCAGAGTGTATCGGGACGCAGGGTGAGTTCTGTAGCAAGCTGACTGATCGACAGTTCCATCGCTATGTTTGCATCAAGAACACTCTGCTGTGATGTCAATACATTCAGACTGGCATTAATTGAATCAAGCAGCGTACTTTCACCAATTCTCAGTCGCGCTTTTTCGACCTGGAAAAGATCTTCAGAACGACGCAGCTCATTGCGATAAATAGTCAGCAACGATTTTTTCTCATACGCATCCCAGAACAGTGTTCTGAGAGCCGATAGCTCTTTCAATAATGAACGTTTTCTTTCGAAAGACAATTGTTCACTATAAAGCAGCGCTACGGAAATCGAGTGATTCAGTTCTCCAAATTTGAATGCATTTTTTAATAATGGCTGAATGTAACTTAATGAATAGCTGCTCTGGTGATCGAGATACCGTGCGTGATTTACATTAACGACATCCCCTTCCATAGCTCCGACAATCTCACCACCACTGCGTAATCGTTGTCTCAGCTCAATTTTGGAACGCAGTGATGAAACCGGATATACTTTCATGGTATCGGTATACAAAGTAGATGTAATAAAATCGATACTATCGACTATTTGCCTGTCTGGACGCCCGGTCGTTATCGTTGGTTCCATGGAGACTGTCAATACAGGAAGGCGATCAGTTAAAAGAGAGCGGAGCTCAAGCGAATCTATACCTCGGTCAAAAGAGAGTATTTTGAAGGAGCTCTTTTTTTTCAATGCAGTAAAGAGTGCATTCTGTTCTGTTAACTCATCAGCTGAAAGATGCTGCGAAATCAGAAGTACAAACAACAAAGTTAAACGTTTTAGCAAAATCACAACTTATTTTCACTGAATTGATGTTTATGATGAACTACTCGTGTAAAATACTCTAAAAATGTGATCAAAGCATAAGATTTTTTCATTACGGGTTATATTTACAGAAATGAGATACCCTCCAATGGCCCTCAACTACAGAACACTGTTATTGACGTTCCTTTTACTATGCCCAGGCCTCTTTTCCGAGCCGTCGACACCGGTCTCTCTTCATGGACAACTGCAGGTCAGAGAGAGTTTGATCCTTGATCAACATGGTAATCCCACACAACTTCGGGGAATGAGTTTTTTCTGGAGTCAGTGGATGGAAAAATTTTACAACCCCAGAGTAGTGGACTGGCTTGTTGATGACTGGAACGTTTCTATTGTACGGGCTGCAATGGGTGTGAAACACGACGAGACAATCAGCGGCTATATCTATAACGGGTCTGAAGCAAAACGTGTTACTACAATTGTTGATGCATCAATAAAAAGGGGTATCTATGTCATTATCGACTGGCATGATCATTATGCATTCAATAACATCAAAGAATCGAAAAAGTTCTTTCAGAAAATGGCTCAAAGATATGGAAGGTATCCAAATGTTATTTATGAAATTTTCAATGAACCAGTTGATGTATCCTGGAACGATGTTGTTAAACCCTATGCAGAAGAACTTGTCAAAACGATAAGAGCTATCGATCCCGACAACCTCATAATTATCGGATCGCCCCACTGGAGCCAGGATGTTGACTCTGTTGCTGAAAACCCTGTTCAAGGCACCAACCTGGTATATTCCCTTCATTTCTATGCCGCTACTCACGGAGCTGACCTGAGAAAAAGAGCACAAGTGGCAATCGATAAGGGAATTGCGCTGTTTGTATCCGAGTTTGGAACCTGCCTGTCTACCGGCGATGGGTTTCTTGATTCAATAGAAACTGAGCACTGGTTTACATTTATGGATAAACACAACCTGAGTTGGTGTAACTGGTCTGTCGGCGATAAAAATGAGACTGCATCTATTCTTCTTCCAGGAGCCCGTTACTACGGTAAATGGACGCCCCGGGAGCTTTCAGCATCAGGAAAGCTCATACGATATAAACTCCGTAAGTATGCTGGTATTGTTGAAAAAGAGATTACATTGGATAAGAAAAAACCAGAGAAGCGCCTTCTCAGATTCAAACCGCTGTAACTGACCTGTTTAAAAATGATTGAAGCGAGGTATATTTTAAAATGCCGCCTCGCAGAATCGAACTGCGGACACATGGATTTTCAGTCCATTGCTCTACCGACTGAGCTAAAGCGGCACTAAAAGATCGTTTTCAAAAGTTGTATAAAAATAGTATAAAAGCGTTTAAAGATCAAGCACCTTTTACTTTTTTTATAAAAATAGTATCGACCTCGAAAAATTCCTGTTTTTTAAAAAACTCCTCAAAATCGATTACATCAAAAAAGTCCTCTACATTATCTTCAGGCTGACGGGACATAAGTCCAATACCGATCATATTATATACCAGTTGTCCAAAATCATTGGTTCTGGTAACCCCCCAGGATGTAAGAACACTCGGTGCGAGAAGCCCAAATTGTTTCTGTGCGAAATTCAGAAGGCCGAGTGAGAACTCCTGACCACTTACATGACGTTTTTCACCCAGAGCTGCAAGATAGAATTCCAATCCGTTAAGGACAAAATCATACGCTCCGATTTTATAACGGACATCATACCCTGAGACTATGATCTCTTTGCGAATATGATCAAGAATCTGATTCGTTGTCACCGAAAGCCCCGTTTGGATTCAATATGACCTTATCGGTAAGAACCTGCACCTTAGTGGATTCAGTATCATTTATTTCTACAATATGTAATCCCTCACTGTTTCTAAACCGTTCATCCATAACTGTTGAATAAAAAGCATCTTCAGGTGAAAACTCTGCCTTTGCCTGAGATGGAAGCTGCACTGATGAAGGATTAACAAAGGCACCATGATGTTTCATGCGGTAATCCAGATGTGGTCCTGTTGCAAGTCCGGTTGCACCAACGGTACCAATTATGGTTCCCTGTGTTACATGAGTCCCGATCTTTACCTTGGCTCCAATCGATCGCAGATGGCCATAGTATGTCTCATAAACTCCACCATGAGATACAATTACCATATTACCATAATCACCTTTACGTCCAGCAAATGTAATCTTTCCATCGGCAGCGGCCAGAACCGGTGTCCCCGATGGAGCTGCGTAATCTATCCCTAAGTGCGGCCGGACAATGCCAAGAACCGGATGCTTGCGTTTATGAGTAAAGCCGCTTGATATTCTCGAAAAACGAAGCGGTGCTTTCAAAAACTGTTTTTGTAATGATTTGCCGTTTTCATCGAAGTATTGCATAACTCCTGAATCAGTTTTGCGGCCATAAGCGGTAAAAACTTTCGTCCCGGAATAGTATCGGGCAGCCAGAATTTCTCCATATCCATGGAAACGACCCTCCGAATACTTTTGTTCAAACACAATCTGAAAGCGATCACCTTTTCGGGGTTCGAGAAAAAAGTTAATATCCCATGCGAAAATATCCGCAAATTTTCCAGTGATTATGTCAGATACACCATATCTGTACATTGCTTCAGACAGTGATGTTTTAAGGGTACCATTTACAAGAGCAATGTACGTTGTCATTTCTACCGCTTTTTTCTCAGATGTAATCGTTGAATCATCCAGACAAGCCTTGAACCAGTGACCCTTTTTGCTTAAAAACAGTATGTCCTTTACACCTTTATCACAGGAGCTCACTACAAGTGAATCACCGGGATGCAGTTTCGGAAACCCTAACGAGGAAAACGACTGATATATTTTGTTGCACAGATCGCCAGAAATATTGTATTGCAAAAGAATGCCGAAAAATGTATCACCAGGCTTAACGATATGGGTTTTGAACCGGGTATTGTTTTTCGGAATGGTATCCTGAAGTGATGGCAAAACCTCTTTTAATGGGCCAAATACCGGTACAATCGCAGCACTCTGAACTGTAGAATCTTCCGGCTCATGCTTACCGAAAAAATGAGAGTACGCGTAAACTCCAACCAGCAGCATAATTACAGACCGGATGAGCGGAAAACTCCGCTTCCGGTTGAATTGCTTTCGTTTATATGATTTTTCTTTTATAAACACGATGAGAACTATTTAAGGTAAGCGAACCATCTGAGATGGGTTTTTCCCAGTTTGTACAGTAATCTCTTTGGTGGTTTCCTTGGCACCCTTGACAAACTTCAACATGTGCGTTCCTGAAGGCAACTTCAGTTCTGATACATTTGTCTTCCCAATAAGCTTCCCATTAAGGAAGACATCAGCAACTGGCGGTATCGAGGCGATAAATATTGATGCATCACCACCACTTGAAGCCACAGGTTGTGATACTGGCGGCGGCGGCAAAACCGGCTCCGGTTCAGGAACTACAGGCGGAGGTGGTGGTGGCGTTTCAACTGGCACGTAACTTTTCGGAGTAGAAGCTACTGGCGGAGGCGTATACTCTTTCTCAAGAGTTACCGACTCTCTCGTACTCCCTCCGGTGTAATCAAAAGAGATTGTATTCTCCTGATAACCCGACTTTCGCGCAGTAACGTTTACAAGGCCAAAAACTGGTTTTGTCCAGGTATAGGGTGTCGTACCGACAATGTCACCGTTAATCTCAAGACTTGCTCCTGACGGCACCGATGTTATTACCACTTTGTTAGTTGCAGCTGGTTTCGGTTTTGACACACGTGGTGTTGATGTTCGCGGCCTGGGCCTTGGTTTTGCAACCGGCCTGGGAGGCTTCGCCGGTGTTGCAACAGCAACCTTTTCCGGCTGCTTAACTTCAGGTTTTGGAGGTTCGGAAGCAGCCGCAGCACCTGCGCTACCGGTACTGTCGGAAGCCTTTGATGCAGAATCAACAGGCACCTGAGGAACAGAAGAAGCAGGCTTGTTGACCGTCGCTGGTGTTTTTGATGCCACAGACTTTGAAGGCTTCGAATTGAGTTGATTCAAAGCAAAGAATGCTATTAATCCTCCAACAATCAGAATAACAAGAATAGATACAATCAAACCAACAGGAGCCTTCTTTTTGGTTTCGCTGTCAAAGTCATCATCACTATCCAGCGAGTCATCATCATTAAAATGTATCTTTTTGCCTTTTTTAGGCGGTGAAAAATCATCAAATGTATCATCATCAACACGAATTTGTGAAGGAGGCATCTGATCCATTTTCAGGCCGGAATGAGCAGACGTACCTGTAACAGATTGATATCGTTGTGTTTCTGTGTGGGATCCCCCGAAATCTGGAGGAGCTGCTTTTGGCGGTTCTGGTGGTATGTATCCCGAACGGGGAGGTGCTTTTGGCACAGCATCGAACCGGGATGTCTGAGGTGCCGGCGATGGCGGTACATACTGTCGACCCTGAAACTGCGGCTGCTGCGCGGGCGGCTGCCTGAATGAGGGTGCATTTCTTGGCTGCTGCACAGGTGGAATATATTGCTGCTGAGACTGCTGCTGTGAAAAACCCTGCATCTCATCATCTTCAAAGTCATCAAACTGCCGAAAAGCCTGATCAAACTCGTCACTGACCGATTGAGATACATCAGCATTTTTCTGCATCGGTGGTTGTACTGGAGGACGCACCCCTTGAGGAGGCATTTTTGGAGGCGACATCTCATGATCCACCCCACTGCTGTCCTGGCTTCCAAAAACAGAACCGATTTCTGATCGCAACTGATCGAACTCAGACTGCGGCCTCTCGTTAGCAAGAGCCTGAAGATCAGAGACCTTGTAGCTGGTTGTCTGAAGAATAATATCTTCGGATGTCTTCAGCAGGTCTGCTTCAGTATCAAAAATACGCAGAATATTATTTATTCCCGCGCGCTTTAAAACTTGAAGAGCTTCCGGCTGAGGAGCTAGAATTGATAAACGTCCACTGACATCAAGAATACGTTTATTCAACCCCATTAACACATTAATGGTGTCTGAATACACATAATCCAATGCAGACAGATCTATCGCGAAATTTCTCTTCCCCGATGCAATCTGCTGGTTAATTGTATCCCTGAGCAGTGAAGAATCAAACACTTCTCCATTCTCAAGGACTGGCTCGACAATGTCAAAAATACCGCGGTTTTTAATACGGAAGTTAATAATAACCTCCTCTTTGCTATGGTTTCATGGTAGTTGATTACTTATATACGCCAGACGGGATTCGAACCTGTGACCTTCGGCTCCGGAGGCCGACGCTCTATCCAACTGAGCTACTGGCGCGTCTATTTCGATACAAATATATAACTGTTTTTTACACACTACAAGGACCGTATAGAATGTAACTAAAAATATTCTTTTTCAAACGATTTTCCAAGTCTCTCGCAATTAATCTGATTTTCATTTTTACGATATTTTATAATTTAACTCTGAAATGACAAATATGGTACATTTATTTATCAAAAACGCTATTCATCTCTGCTATTACGGACTCACACCCACTCTATTTCCTTCCCATTAAGCCTTTCTGATAGTTGTGAATACCTTCTTAGTGCTGTGTCGTTTCGCACCGCTATTGATAGCGCATTTGAAGTCCCTACCATAACACACACAATTTTTGCCCTGGTTAATGCTGTGTATAAAAGGTTTCTCTGTAACATTATATAATGTTGTGCAGATACCGGCATCACCACAGCCTTAAATTCTGACCCCTGACTTTTGTGTATACTGATACAGTAAGCTGGCTGGATTTCATCAAGATTTGATGCAGAATAGGCCACCTCTGAGTCCTGAAATTTCACAATCACCTGCTCATCCCCGACAATCTGCGTTACGATACCGATGTCTCCATTAAAAACACCATTCTCATAATTATTTTTTACCTGCATCACTTTGTCACCAACAATGAATTGTACCGCATCCCAGATCAGCTTCTCTTTCCTGAAATTAAGCGCACTCTGTAGAGCCTGATTCAAATTTATTGTTCCCAGAATACCCTTATGCATAGGTGAAAGAACCTGAATATCCAGAACCGGATCAATATTATACTTTTGGGGTAAACGCCTGCTAACCAGGTCTACTATGTAATCGACTGTTTCATGAGGCTCAGCCTTTGTTACAAAAAAACAGTTATCCTCGCTTCGATTCTGAAAATAAGGGATCGTTCCTTTTATTATTTCGTGCGCGGCAGTTACAATCCTGCTTTGAGCTGCCTGACGAAAAACAGTCTGAAGATGAACATGAGGTATCGCTTGTGAATTAATGAGATCTGCTAACACATTACCGGGCCCCACTGATGGCAACTGTTTATTATCACCAATTAGAATTATACGGGCAAACACCGGAATTGCTGCCAGTAAATTTTTCATAAGTAATAAATCAATCATCGACACTTCATCAATAATAACAACATCTGCCTGAAGCTGATTGTTTTCATTTTTCTGAAAAGCGTTATCGTCACCTCCTGGCTTATACTCCAGTAAACGGTGGATCGTTTTCGCTTCAAGCCCGGTACAGAAGCTCATCCGTTCAGCAGCCCTTCCAGTAGGTGCAGCAAGTGTGACACTGCCGTTTTTCTGCATAAAATAGGAACTGATTACTTTCAGGATGGTAGTCTTCCCGGTTCCAGGCCCTCCGGTACATAAAAAGAGCGGACTTGCCGTCGCAGTTACAACAGCTTTGATCTGAAGTGGATCACCCGTCCAATTCTGCTGTTTCTGATACTGTAAGACCCACATGTCAACTGACTCATGCCTACCCTCTTCATTATTTTTAAAATAAGCAATTCTCTTTCTGATATTTTTCGCGATGTACTTCTCTGCCATATAAAATGGTGGTATGTAGATAAGACCATTTTCCGAAATAACACTTCCCACTGCAATCATATCATCGAGAGAATAAACAACCTTTTCCTTTTCGACACCAAGCAGTGGAACGGCCTTGGTTATCAGTTCTTCCTTTGGACAGCAACAATGACCATCTTTGAGGGATTCCTGTAAAGTAAATAACACTCCAGCCTTGATTCTATACACAGAATCCGGTGCGTACCCCATTTTTCTGGCAATCAGATCTGCTTTTACAAATCCAACACCACGAAGATCGCTGATTAGAACATACGGATTTTCAGTTATTTTCTTCTGTGCGTCAGAGCCGTATATCTTTGAAAGCTTAAATGCCAGTGCAGTCGAAATATCAAACCGGGCAAGAAACAGTATCAGGTTTTTCAAATAACGCTTCTCATACCAGCTTTCCTTGATTTTCGTAAGAGTTTTACCACCTATCCCGTTAACCTCAAGAAGACGATCGGGTGCTGTATCAAGAATTGATAACGTTTCAAGACCAAACTTTTCAACAATCGCATCAGTACGAACCGGACCGACGTTTGATATCACACCCGAAAGTAAGAATCTGCGTATACCCTCAATTGTATCCGGTTGAATAACATCATAGCTGTTTACTGCGAACTGCTTTCCAAACTTTTTGCTGCTCTGCCAGTCGCCCACAACGGCAATATTTTCTCCCTCGGAAACTGACGGCATGACACCGACACAAGCAATCTGCTGTCGCAGAGAGTCTTGGGTGCTGAGCTGAAGCACGGTAAATCCATTGCTATCATTGCGGAAAGTAATCCGTCCTACCGTTCCGGATAATTTAACCACGTTCCCTGTAATCCTGAGCGTAAAAGACTTTTCCACTGGTATCATCATCCAGAAGCACTGGTACCAGAGCCCCGGGCAGGACTGACTCAACTGGATTTGGTGCATTGGGCCCACCAAGATCGGTACGCAACCATCCCGGATCAAGCAGGTTCATACAGACTCCAGTTCCTTTGATATGCCTGGCCATATCACACACGTATTTGTCAAGTGCTGCCTTTGAAGCCGCATAGGGCATCAGCTGCGGTTCCTCCTTGATTCCCGACGTCACATTGACAACCCTTCCAAACCCTCTTTTGATCATTGCAGGAATAATCATATTGCAGAGAGTTATTGGCGCGATAGTATTTACAGTAAAGCTTTTCAGATAATCTCCCTCAACTGTCTGATAGTAATCCGTTCGATAAGGTGCCATCACCGCAGCATTGTTAAATAATATATCAATTCCCCCTGATTTGCTTTCAACCTCAGCAGCAAGCCTTACCACTTGTGAATTATCCGACAGTTCAGCCTGCACCTGTATAACGTCAACCCCTTTAGATTCCAGCTTTTTTGAAAGCATCTCCGTGTGTCCGACACTCCTGCTGTGAAGCACCAGATTACACCCCTTTTCAGCAAGTGCCTGGGCAACCTGCGTTCCGATTCCACGACTGGCACCCGTCACAAGTGCCCATTTTCCAGTTATATCAAGCATAAGTACTCCTTGTTTTTAAGTTTGAAGTTTGAAGTGAGAAGTGTGAAAGAAAAAAAACATCACCGTCTTATTTTCACCATTCACCATTCACCATTCACCATTCACCATTCACCATTCACCATTCACCATTCACCATTCACCATTCACCATTCACCATT
>JAFGIN010000127.1 GCA_016929595.1 Chitinispirillaceae bacterium | reverse complement strand
TGAATGGTGAATGGTGAATGGTGAATGGTGAAGGGTGAAGGGTGAAGGGTGAAGGGTGAAGGGTGAAGAGTGAAGAGTGAAGGGTGAAGAGTGAAGAGTGAAGGGTAAAGAGTGAAGGATGAAGGATGAAAATTGAGAACAACTTTGGTTTTTCTTCATTTCACACTTCTCCCTTCTCACTTCAAACTTCAGAAATGAAGGGTGAAGGAGGAATAAAAAACTAAACTCACCTCTTGTTCATCCTTCTTCCCTCCCATTTCATCCTTTTTTATAGTGAGAGACATTGTGACTTGCGGCATAGGAGAAACTCAATTTATCACATAATAAAGATGGATCTCTTAAAAAAGTGTACCGCTGATGTATCAATGTTTATCCTCTTTTGTGTTTGGATTTCATGGGTGCGAAAAGGAAATAGGCCTTAAAATCCTTTCTGGAGATTTACATCAGAAGATCAGTCTTAATAAATATGATTGGCTCGGTAATGGAATGTATTTTTGGGAAAATGATCCACTAAGAGCACTTTTTTGGGCTCAGGAACAGAAGTCATTGTACAACAAGATTGAAGAACCATTTGTAATTGAAGCAGTAATAGATTTAGGGACATGTTTGAACCCACCACCCGTCATTCTCCCACCTCGTCACACGTCACATCCCCCGCTCAATCTCAACAACACTCTCAATCAACTGCGGCTTCAGATGCAGATATCGCGTTGTTTTTCTTTTAGCGTCAATATCATTAAAAGTTCTCTGCACCTGTTCCGGAGTCAAACCGACCACCGGAGCGACAGTTGCGGTACTGATTCCATTGTTTTTTGCATACAGACACAAGTCAAGCTTATCATAAGATAACTGAAAATAGAACTCATCCTGGCTTTGTGCAAGTGAATAGGTATCGGTTGTCGGAGGACGTTTTCGTATCTCCTCCGGTACGCCAAGATACTCTGCAATCTGATACACCTGTGATTTGTACAAATGCGCAATTGGCTTGACATCAGCGGCACCGTCACCCAGCTTTACGAAAAAGCCCTGATCATACTCGAGCCGGTTTGGCGTCCCCGCTACTGCATAGTTCAATCTGTCAGCATGGTAATACTCGAGCATCTTTCTGATACGCTGCTTGAAATTGGTCGCCGCTACAATCCCCAGATATGCTTTCAGATCAAGACGCCCCTTTATCACTCCCCCTTCCGGTGACTGAGCAACAATCGAAAATATCGAATAGCCTTTTGATTCCAGAATATTAGGCAATACTATTTTGGATTTCCAGTTCTCAGTATATGCCGGAATCACTGTTCGCACAGTTTCAGCATAACGATGATAGAAACCAACAGCTTCAAGCATGCCGGTAATATCCTCATGAATCTTTTGGACACCGAAACGATCCGCGACCAGCCCGCTAAGCCAAAGTGTCTCATCAGCAGAGTGCTTCTCGGGCATCTGAAGCACCAGCACCTTCTCTTTCCCTACTGCCCGGACTGCTAACGCAAGCGTCACACTGCTGTCGATCCCCCCACTCACACCAATGACAAGCCCTCTTCGCTTTAATTCCATCCCCAGAAGCAACCGTATCCGCTCGCAGATATGGTTTACCTCCCGCTCGCAATCGACCTTGAGAATATCTTTGTGGAAACCGGTGTTCATAGTTATCTCCAGTTTTTTAATTTATCTGCTTTTATAACAGTAGCAATTGAGAGGGCCAAGTTTTGAAGGATGAAGGAGGAAGGATGAAGGAGGAAGGATGAATGGTGAATGGTGAATGGTGAATGGTGAATGGTGAAGGAGGAAGGAGGAAGGAGGAAGGAGGAAGGATGAATGGTGAAGGATGAATGGTGAATGGTGAATGGTGAATGGTGAATGGTGAAGGAGGAAGGAGGAAGGAGGAAGGGTGAAGGATGAAGGTGAGAATGAGAGCACTGATGTCTTTCTGCCACAAACAGATAGCGCGTACACGTATCGTCTTTACATCCAATTCAAGAAGCTATTAATCTTTAGTTTCAATGGCAAAAAAGCCCATTCCTCACATCTCCACATTTTTCTTTCCATTACCTCACACTCAAACTATTTTGCATAAATACATTTTTGTACCAAATAGTAATCTCATACACTTTTGAACATTTTTCATCAATTTTGTTGATTAAATCGATATACGCAAGGAACAACATCTTCTAAATGACACCAAAAATCCTTCTCCGCGCAATGATTGCACAGTTACGTATGTCTACAGGCATGTTTCACTTCCAGCTGCAGAAACGTGCTAAAAAGGGACAATCGGTTATATTAATGTACCACCGGGTGGTAGATCCATCAAAAACGGATGAATTCATTGAGCCAGGAATGTATGTCACTCCTAAAACCTTTAAAATGCACCTGAAACTGCTGGCAGGATATTTTGATGTCATTTCTCTGCAGCATCTGTTTGAAAGGTCCGCCACCTCATCAAAAAAACCGCAATGTGCGATCACTTTTGATGACGGATGGCTTGATTTTTATACAAATGCCTACCCTCTCCTCCAGGAAACAAAGACTCCGGCAACAGTTTTTTTGCCAACCGATTTTATCGGAACAAAGCAGTGGTTCTGGACAGACCGACTGGCAAGCATCCTGAAAAAATCGAAGGTTTCACCGGCGCAACCAGCCTCCAATAGTATTGTATCGCAAATTTCACAACTCTCAGGATCACTCTATTCCCGTATCGATGCAGCATTGAAGTTACTTAAACCGCATTCGCTGGAAACAATTGGAAAAGTGCTGGGTGAACTTGAAATACTGTACTGTAATGGAAGCAACACAATTCAGAAACGGGCGTTTCTCGATTGGTATGACTGTCGCACACTAAAAAACAGCGGCCATGTTACCTTTGGCTCCCATACAGCACAACATAGTATTCTCACCTCCGAAAATGAACGACGGTGCAAAGAAGAACTTGAGATCTCTAGAAAGAAACTGCTCGATGAAGATGTGGTCAATCGGTCATTTATACCGTTTTGCTATCCGAACGGTGGATTTTCACAGGAGTGTGCTCGTATTGTTGAGAAGACAGGATATCACTGTGCAGTAACAACAAAAATGGGCTGGACAGATAGTACCAGTAATCGCTTTACGCTTAACCGTGTTGGATTACACCAGGATATAACCTCTACTCCAGCATTACTACTTGCGCGAATCAACAAATAGATAGACCTGTTGTTGCAGGTTTTATATATTATCCGGATTGCTGGAAAATTCTAATTCTTCTTCAACTTTTTCAAAGCCATTCGCTGCAATGCAACACGCGATTGAGTAACGTTTAATTTAGCGTCACCATCCTCAGATTTAAGATATTTTGCCAGAGAACGTATCGTAGGATACTGTAACAACACCGGAACAGAAACCTCTGATCCCAACCCGGAAAAGATCATATCCTTTAACTTTACCAGCAAGAGTGAGTTTCCTCCTGCATCAAAAAAGCTCGTTTCCAAATCCCTGATCTCCAGGTGCAATACTCCCGCCCAGATTTCGATCAGTTTTTTCTCCATTGTATCATCACTATAACTATCAACTTTAGACAGGATTTCGGGCCGTGTTATCAGATTATGGTTTTTTAAAACTTTTCTGTCGACCTTTCTGTTTGGAGTCATCGGTAATTCGGATATCGCAATAAAACGTGAAGGAACCATGTACGATGGTAACTTTGACACAAGATACTCTCTTACAGGTTTAAAGTCTGAAACCATTTGTGCTTTTTCTGACACGATAAAAGCAACCAGCATTGCAGTCTCATCCTGCCCATACACAATTACAGCAGCAGACTTTACCCCGGAATATGATTCGATGATATGCTCAATCTCTTCAAGTTCTATTCTGTAGCCTCTCAATTTTATCTGATTATCCAATCTTCCAGCGCATTCAAGGAGACCGTCACCTGACATCCGGCAGAGATCTCCGGTCCTGTAGAACCGCACCCTCACCTCTCTCCCATCCGCAACTGTCAGAAATTTTTCCTTGGTAAGTGTTTCCCTGTTATGGTACCCATTCGAAACACCATCCCCCCCAATAAGCATTTCGCCCCATACTCCCAATGGAACGACATTACCCTTTGTATCAATAATCGAAGTAACGGTATTTGCAACAGCTTTTCCAATCGGAATAGTCGACTCTCCTCCGTTTACCTGATAGCATGTTGACCATACGGTTGTTTCGGTGGGACCATACATATTGAAAAGCCGTGAACACCGTTGAAGAAGTTGAACTGATAACTCCCTGGACATCGATTCTCCACCACAGAGTATCGTAAAACCTCTCCTCCTCCCTTCCCATCCTGAAGCGCACAGCATTTTCCATGTAGCAGGAGTTGCCTGCATAATGGTAATGTCGGATGAAATGAAAAGTTCATTGAGTTTTGCAGCATCATTCTGGGCTTCTGATGGTGCAATCACTATTGTCGCCCCTGTTGCCAGCGGAAGAAGAAGCTCAAGCACATGAATGTCAAATGATATTGTCGTTACCGCCAACATTTTATCAACAGATGATATCCCTGGCTCTAACATCATGCTATGTATGAAATTACTGAGATTATGGTGAGTTACCGTCACCCCTTTTGGATTTCCGGTTGATCCTGATGTGTAAATTATATATGCATAGTTATCCCCCATCACCTCTGCACCACTTAAAGCACTTTCGCTTACACTTCTGCAGATCTCATTATAAACGAAAACTTTACAGTTAAAATCTTTCAAAGTCGGATAATTTTTTTCATCGGTGATGATAACTGTCACATTTGAATCATCCAGAATAAATTTTTTCCGTTCAGAAGGAAATTGAGGGTCCAGCGGAAGATATGCTGCGCCACTTAGTAAAATACCTGTTATCGCAGCAAGCATTTCGTCGGATCGCTCCATCAAAACAGCCACAACCTTCCCAGCTCCTGCACCAGTCGATACAAGATGCTGTCGGATATTCATACTCGTTTCATACAGCCCACGATATGACATTTCTTTGTTGTTAAATAGCACTGCCGGCTTTGAAGGAAAGTGTTTTACTATATCCTCAAACATTTCAGGGAACAGTTTTCTGTTTTGTTTGATTTTAACCTGAGATTTTGAATACGCATCGATCATTACCTTCTCTTCATTGCATATCAGTGGAATATCCTGTACCCTTTTATCCGGGCAATCAATGAAATTTTCTACAAAAAAGATAAAATTCCCGACCCAGCGGGATACCGTTTCATGTTTGAAAAGATGCTCATTATATTCAAATACCCCCTGAAATGTATCCTCATCCTCCCAGAAAGTCGCAAAAATGTCAAGTTGACTCCCACCATGGTGGATATAGCGCTGTTTCACATCACAGCCATCGATATTCAATGAACATAATGGCTCAAATGTAAATCCAGCCTGGTAAAGAGGATTTTTTTCGAGCGTATTATTACCGGAAAATACTACTTCCCTGACAATCAATTCGGTAGGCAATTCCTGGTTCCGGTGTGCAAGCAGCATCATCTTTCGAAGTTTCTTCATCAGATCAATACCGGTACAATTTTCCGGTAACTCGGCAGGGATCGGCAATGTATTGACAAAACAGCCTGGAGTCATCTTGAAACGCGAGTCCCTTCTGTTTGTAAAAGGTACTCCGATTAGTATTCTATCCTCGCCACTGTATCTGCTCAATAGAACCGTATACGCTGTAAAAAGACAGAGAAACGGAGTGACTTCATGCTTTTTTGAAAACTCCCTGATCTTAAAGGTAACTTTCTCATCAAAAGAAACCGGTACCGCCGTACCATCAAGTTTGAGGTATTTCGGTCTCGGAAAATCAACCGGTAATGAAATGGTGTCTGGAAAATCTTTTAACATGGTTTTCCAGAATACCTTCATCTTATCTGCCGCTTCTGAACCAACCCACTCGTTCTGAAATAGTGCAAATTCAGAGTAATTGTCATGTTCATTACTACCGTCGCATTCTCTAATGCCATTCTTATATTGCTGGTATTTTTTGCCAATCGATTCACAAAGTAATTCTTTTGTCTGCAGATCACAGATACTGTGATGAAACACAATACACCAGATATGCCGATGTTCCTCTCTTTTCACAAGGATAGAACGATATAGCGGCCCGGTTTTCAGATCAAAGGGCGCACTGATAAATGTAAACAATGTTTCAAAAAATGTATCAGCATCGCTTTTCTGATCTTCCACAACAATGAAAGTGTCGTTGTGAGGAAAAGTTGAAGTCCTGATACTGTATCCTGCATCATCCGGAACAAACACAGAATTGAACAGAGTACATTTTGAAAGTATAGCAGTGAAAGCTTCTTTAAAAATCTCAGTGTCAAACTGACCATCGATAGTAAACAGCAACGGAATATTGTAAACAGAACTGTCCTTATCAAAATTGTGAAGCCAGAGAAATTGCCGCTGCTGAAAAGAAGTTTTGTAAGGTGTACTCATCTCATTTTCCCGTTTTGTATAAACTCCCTGCATTCCCAATCTCATCCTCAGAAATCTGAAGATCATCCGCTATACTTTTAAAAAGTTCCGGATCCATGGTTTCCACTTTGGAAATTGCGGTTTCCCGGTCAATCAGGCCTTTGCGGATCATATGACTTAATTCCAGTTCATACGGATTGTACCCGTAAACTTTTTCATGAATAACATTATTAAATGTATTTAGCTGACAATTTGAAGAACAGCCATCAACATTCTTCGGAGCGGTCCACCCCAGAGTTGAAATCGCTGCAACAATCTCCTCCTCTGATAGTTTTTCCAGACAAAGAAGATTCACCATCGTAGGCCACTCAACAGTATTTTTCACTAATGATGTTGGTAGATTATAATATGTATCAAGCCATTCCCCGGTATATTTTCGGAGAAGACTGTTACTTTTAGCTCTACTTTCTTCGAGAAATGTATAATTATTTTTATAAATAATCGAATTAACAGGTATTTGCCCAAGTGTAAATCCTGCAAGAATTATGGATATGTTTTTCTCCAATGCAATCCGCAGAGCCTGAGTATTGACCATAGATATACAGGAATTGCATACTGATGATATACGGACCATGGTACGCTTATTGTAAATTGGATAGAGAGCACTTGCTTTAACAATTGCCTTCATGTTCTCCTTTGACGGTCTGAAAATAAGATTATCTACCCCAAGCTTATCGGTGATTTTCACAATATTATCAAACGTCTGATTAGGAATGTACCCATTATCTAATGTAAACGATAGTACTTTCAACCCATACTTTTTTACTGCCTGGTATAGAGTGTACGTACTATCCTTCCCGCCACTATAGAGCATTACAGCATCATAGGTATTGGATTGCGCTTTTACCGTTTTTAGAAGCTCATCCACCTGTTCTTGCGCTTTTTGTATCGCGTTCTCTTCTGTCTGTAAAAAGCTCTTATCTCTGCAGAATGAACAGACCCCTTCACTATCATACGAAACACCGGGAAAATGTTCCGACAGTATACAATGTGTACATCTTTTTTTCATGAATTCCTCTTTTTTTCAACGAAATTGGAAATTTTCACAATTGAGCCAAAATTAGCACGATTCATTTCAGAATCAACTACAACAATTCCAAATTCCTTCTGAATATATCCGGAGATTTCAACTAGTCCGAATGAATCTATTATACCCTGGTCAACAAGCGATTCATCGGGAATAACATCATCTCGTTCGACCATGTAATTCCTGCAAACGAATTCCAGCAGTTGTTCCTGAATCTGTAACGTACTTTCCATGAAGCCTCCTTATTTCATTGCGCGTTGTAACCTCACCCCCCGCCCCCTCTCCACAATGGCGAGGGGGGTGGAAGAAATGTTATTCGCTGATATCCACAACCTTAAGTTCATCCTTTAATCGTACTGTTTTGGGATTTTTTGCCCAGTATAGTGCCATCTGTGCGGATAAAATAAAAGCAAACAGCATATTATCCCTGTACCCATACTGTTCTTTTATACCTTGACTGAATTTTTTCATAAACCGCTCTATAAATCTACTATCAAAAACGCCATACTCTTTTATCATACGTTCAGACAAAAATTCCCCCGCCTGGGTACAAACCCCTTCAGAACGGACAAAAGATTTGACATCAGGTGCCTGATATGGCAGTTTGGGACGTTGAATAATCGAATCGGGTATCATACCGGTGTATGCTTTACGTAAGGCATACTTCTGTTCAAAACCCCGGAGTTTGTAATTATCAGGCCAGGCGAACACCTCTTCGATGAGGGTGTGGTCCAGAAACGGATATCGCCCCTCGACACCATGAGACATCGTCATTCGGTCACCCTGAGATGACAGGAGATAGCCGGAAAGAAGTGTTCTCATCTCTGTAAATTGATTTTTCTGAAGATCTGAAAAATGGCTGTAGTTTTCCGGCAACATCTTTCGCATTCTATCCAGCAACCGTTCCCTGTTTAAAGAGACACCTGATTCTTTATTTAATGAATGCGCAATTATCCCATTATTGGCAATCCTGATAGCCGCCGAAGCAAACTCATTATCACACATGCCAAGAAAATCTTCATAATATGTCTTCATCAGCCCGTACTGGTTTGATTCCGCATAATGCCCCAGATGCGGGTATAACTTTCTGATAAGAAGCGGGCGTAAAACCGATGCAGGCTGTTTTTGCCAGAATTTGATAAGTTTGAGCTCCTTAAATGAATCGTAGCCAAACAAAATCTCATCCGACGCCTCACCAGTCAGCACCACCTTGATAGTAGATTCGCGTACCAGATCCGACAGGAGAAACAGCGGTACAGGAGCAGTCCGGAATAAGGGCCGCTCTGTATGATAAACAGCTTCGAAATAGTTGTCCCGAACCCGATCATAATCAATCGATAGTGAGGCATGTTGTGATGAAAGTAAAGCAACCATCTCATTTTGATAGGTACTTTCATCATACTGTTGATCTGAAAACGTAACAGAGAACGTCTTGAATCGTTCATGCTGAATCGATGCCGTAATGGCTGCAATTACTGATGAGTCAATTCCACCGCTTATATAAACACCCACTGGAACATCACTTCTCAATCTGATACGCACAGATTCGCTCAATAATAGTTTCAACCGTTCCTGTGCATCACTGAACGTTTCGGGTTGCTTTTGAGAGAAAAGTGTTTCACCAAGAGAATAGTATCGGACAATTTTGTGAGTTCGCTGGTTATAATCAAACAATTCAAACGTCCCGGGCTCCACAGATCGGATGTTTTTCCATACGGTCTGGTCCTGAAGAGTATTCCAGAGTAAGCCGTGCTCAAGAAGATTTGATGCGTCATATTCACGACAGAACCCCGGTATAGTATCAAAAGCTTTCATCTCTGAAGCGAAGTAAACGGTGTTATTTAACTCAAGTATATAGAGTGGTCGTTCACCGAAACGGTCACGGCCGGTAACCAACTTTTTATCCTTTTTATTCCAGAGCAGAAATGCATATTGCCCGTTAAACTTTTTTATCCCGTCAACACCGAAGATTTCAATAGTTTTTAATAAAACCTCAGTATCACTATGGGTTCTGAAAACCGCACCTTTTTTAATGCATTCATCTTTCAGTTCTATATAATTGTAAATCTCACCGTTAAAAGACAGAACGTAATCCTCAGTAATAAACGGCTGAGCTCCGCCACTGAGATCGATGATAGACAACCGGGCATGCCCTAACGTAATTGTATCCGTACAGTAGATACCCCATCCGTCAGGTCCGCGATGTGTCAACGGAGCAATCATTTTCTGGATTTGCACCTTCCATTCCGCTGCAACCCCACCCTCTTTAGAAAAAATTCCAGCAATTCCGCACATCTCTGTTGTCTCCCTTAAATTCAGGTACTTCGGCTATCGGAAGCACTGCTGATTTGCTGTTAAAATAATTTCAGAACAACTGTTTTAACTCGTCTATTTTGAATTTGAAGAGTAATATTATTAATTAAAGTCATAATTGCTTATTTTTAGTATATTGTATCGTATTAACCATTACAAAACATCTACAATGAAGACGCAATGAATAATACAACCAGAACAGGTAGTCACATTCATCAAAGCTGGAATGACACATCAGTCCCATATCCGCTTACAAAAACGCTCAGCCAGCTTTTTGAAGAGCAGGTCGAAAAGTCCCCTGAACACATAGCACTTATCTTTAATGAACTTCGTATTTCATATGCAGAGTTGAACCGTTCTGCGAACCAACTCGCTGATTTCCTTATTTTAAAGGGAATAGGCAAAGAATCCATTGTGGGAGTCTGTCTTGAACGTTCTGCAGAAATGATTATAGCATTACTGGCAATTCTGAAAGCTGGCGGGGCCTACCTTCCAATTGATCCAGATTACCCCGATGAACGATGCCATTTTATTGTCGGGGATGCCAATCTGAACCTGGTTATTACTCAACAGGCTTTTTCTAAAAAATTTCCGAGTCAGGAGATTCTGGTTTTTTACCACAGAAATGACCAGGCGTTCAGCTCTCTGTCGGGGGATAACCCGAAGACAGTTGCCGCTCCGGACAGCGCAGCTTATGTCATTTACACTTCCGGTTCCACCGGCACACCCAAAGGTGCGGTAAATATCCATTCAGGAATAATAAACCGTCTTCTGTGGATGCAGGATTGTTATCATCTTACATCACAGGACAGGATCCTGCAAAAAACACCTTATACTTTTGATGTTTCTGTCTGGGAATTTTTCTGGCCATTGATCTGTGGAGCACAACTTGTGATTGCTGAACCAGGGGGCCACAGGGACCCGGATTATCTGATAGCTGCCATCAATAAATATTCTATAACGACAATCCATTTTGTCCCATCGATGCTGCGGTTATTCCTTGACGCATATACCCTCACCGATATACCCTCACTGAAACGGGTTATCTGCAGCGGTGAAGCATTGCCGTATGCATTGCAGGAGCGTTTTTTTGATCGTCTTCGATGTCAACTATTTAATCTATATGGCCCCACTGAGGCTTCCGTCGATGTAACCTGGTGGGAATGCCGCAGAAATGATCCCCGCAAAATTGTTCCTATTGGAAAGCCTGTCGCAAACACGCAGATTTACATTGTTGATGAACAGCTTGAGCTGGTTCCTCCTGGTACTCCCGGAGAACTTCTCATTGGTGGCGTGCAGGTTGCAAGAGGATACCTGAACCGTCAGGAATTAACCAAAACAAAATTTATCCCTGATATGTTTACAGGAAAAGATGGCGCGCAACTTTACAAAACCGGCGATCTGTGCAGGTATCTCGATGATGGCGCTATCGAGTATCTTGGGAGAATAGACGACCAGATCAAAGTTCACGGTTTAAGGATAGAACCGGCAGAAATAGAAGCCGCAATACTTGAATTTAAAGCCATCCGGGCAGTTTCGGTTACGGCTGTCCATGACACCGCTACCGATGATACAAAGATTATCGCCTATATTGTCACCGATCTTGATAGTATCCCGGTCAATGAACTTCGTAACCACCTGCTGGTAAAACTTCCGGAATACATGACTCCTGCATTATTTGTTAAAATTGAGACTATTCCCCTGTCCAATAACGGAAAAGTCGACAAAAAAGCGTTACCACCGCCTCCATCCACCCGTCCTCAACTCCTGCAGGAATATATCAGACCATCTACGGAAACTGAGCACTCCGTTGCAAAAATCTGGTCTACCCATTTAAAAATCGAACCTGTTGGTATCGATGACAATTTTTTCGAACTCGGCGGCAACTCGATACTGGCAACACTTGTTGCAGATGCACTTGAAGCTTTTTTTCACAAATCGATCCAGGGTACACTCCTTTTCCAGCACCCCACGATCCGAAAACTCTCACAGCACATCACTACCCATGAGGATGAGTCCTCAAAAAAAATTATTGAAACACAATCCCGCATCTTAAAACAGAAAAATATTCTGCGCAATAAAAACTGGCTCAACAAGAGTGGTTAACATTTTTTATATTATATTCAAAAAACGGCAGTTTAGGTAAGCAGAATTTTTTATAGTATGCAATTTCACCACTGAAATGGTACTTCTGATATGAATAACGAGGAAAATATGAGTCTGGACGGTATCGCTGTAGTCGGTATATCATTACGATTTCCGGGCGCTGATACGGTAGCAGCATTCTGGAATAATCTGGTTAATAAAAAGGATTGTATCACCACACTGTCTGTTGAGGAAATTCGTGCGGCTGGTATTCCGGAATCAGTTATCAGTCAGAAAAATTATGTACCTCGCGGTGGAAGGATTTCAAATCCCGGTCTGTTTGATGCCGCTTTTTTTGGCTTTTCCCCCAAAGATGCGAAACTTCTCGACCCTCAGCAACGACTGTTTCTGAAGTGCGGCTGGGAAGCAATCGAATCCGCCGGCTACAATGTAAACAAACTCGATTGTCCCGTTGGCGTTTTCGGGGGCAGCAGTTTCAACTATTATCTGCTTAACAATCTTATTAGTAATCCCGAACTGCTTTCACAATATTTCGAATTACAAACGCTCTTCAGCAGCGATAAAGATTTTCTTGCGACGAGGTTATCATACAAATTCAATCTCAAGGGACCAAGCTTTACCATCCAATCAGCCTGCTCTACATCACTTGTGGCTATTCACGTTGCCTGTCAAAGTCTTCTTACGTATCAATGTGATATGGCACTTGCCGGTGGTGTCAGCCTGGCCATTCCCTGGTGGAACGGATATCTGGTCGGTGAAGCAGACATCCGCTCCCCGGATGGTGTCTGCAGACCATTTGACAAATCAGCTAACGGAACACTATTCGGTGAAGGTGCAGGAGTTGTCGTATTAAAACGCCTTGAAGATGCTGTCAATGATGGTGATATGGTTTATGCGGTCATAAAAGGCACCGCCATAAACAATGATGGTTCGCTCAAAGCCGGGTATACTGCTCCTAGTGTCGAGGGACAAACCGATGTAGTCACCACGGCAATCGAAACAGCCGGAATAAGCGCTGCTGATCTATCCTATATCGAGACTCATGGCACCGGAACTCCACTGGGAGACCCGGTTGAAATCTCTGCTCTGACAAAAGCGTTCAGGCACTATACAACCAATAATAACTGCTGCGGCATCGGATCTGTCAAGGCTTCGATCGGCCACCTCGATGCAGCTGCAGGAATTGCAAGCTTTATTAAAACTGTGCTGGCACTCCACAATAAGGTGCTCCCTGCAAGCCTCAATTTCAGTGAACCGAATCCGCTATGCAATTTTGACACATCGCCATTTTATGTCGTCAAGGATACACAACCATGGACAGTCCGGGAAAACAACAGGCGAATTGCCGGAGTCAGCAGTCTTGGTGTCGGAGGAACAAACGTTCATGTTATCCTCGAAGAAGCACCCGCCCGTAAGATAAGTCCGGTCAATAAAGCATGGCACATCCTCCCGTTGTCTGCCCGGTCCGGCACCTCCCTTAAAAAAGGTGCATCGGTATTTTCCGAGTATCTCGGTAGTGTAACTGATGAGTCGCTTGAAAACATCGCATTTACGATGCAACAGGGACGCCAACACTTCCCCTTCCGTCAATACATCGTTACAGATTCCACAATAGATGGTGCAAAACGTTTTTCTGAATCAGCCTCCTTCGATCATTCAGAACTCTCACTAGACATCCATTCGAAGGTCGCATTCATGTTCAGTGGGCAGGGTTCACAATACCTTAACATGGGAAAAGATCTCTATTCCAGCAATAAAACATTCAGAACCATTTTTGATACCTGTTGTGATAAGCTTGATACACTTATGGGGCAGGACATCCGAAAGATACTTTTTTCTGACGATACTGCAAACAGCAGTATTCTTCAAAAAACCGAAATAACGCAGCCCCTTCTCGTATCATTTGAAATCGCAGTAGCAAAAGCATGGGAAGAGATGGGAATTGTCCCATCCGGACTGATCGGGCATAGTATCGGAGAATACAGTGCTGCATGCCTGGCTGGTGTTTTAACTCTCGAGGAAACGCTTGCCGTGGTTGTTGAGCGTGGCAAAATAATGGCTGCATGTCCGGCAGGCAAAATGTTAAGTATCTCCTGTACAGTGGATACACTGCAGCCATTACTGCACGATGCAAGCATCGAATTAGCATTAGTTAACAGTCCATCACTCTGTGTTGTAGCGGGAGACAGCATAGCGATAGATCAGTTTCAAAAGGAACTTGAAAGTAAAAACATATCATGCAGAGCTTTGCATACTTCACATGCCTTCCATAGTGCTCTTATGGAAGGTGCTGTTGAACCCTTTACAAATTTTATGAAAACAATCCGGCTCCGACCTCCATCGATACCATTTATCTCCAATACCACCGGAACCTGGATCGAGCAGTCAGATGCCTGTGATCCACACTACTGGGGAAGACAAATTCGCAGTAGAATTGACTTTTCAGGTGGAATAAATCAACTGATCAAAGAAGATTACCATGTGTTTATCGAAATCGGTCCCGGAAATACACTATCTACTTTCTGCAGTAACACCTTCAATAGTCCCGATATGCCCTGGAAAAATGAAGGAAAGAAGATCACTGTCTGTACTTCGGTACGACACTCCAAAGCGGATGGAAATGACAACGCCCACCTGCTTTCTGCACTCGCAACACTATGGAAAAAAGGTCTCAATGTCGAGTGGAACAGGTTGTACAAGAACGAAAAACAGCTTCGGGTACCATTACCCTTGTATCAATTCGATGAAAAGCAGTATTGGATCGAGCCCACTATCCGTCTGAATTATGGCGTTGGAATTCCATTGGAAAACAATCAAACTGCAGCTGACAGCAATTACAGATCAGAAGAGATTGAAATGGAAAGTAACATTTCTGAAAGCAGCGAGCTGTCGAGTGCTGACATCATCAGGAATGAACTTGCTCAGATATGGAAAACAGTTCTGGGTATCGATGAGGTTGATTATTCTGCCAGTTTTTTCGAGCTGGGAGGCGATTCACTATCAGCAGTACAAATGTTTTCAAAAATACACCAGAAAACAGGTGTCAATCTTCAACTTGCAACTCTTTTTGAGACCCCGAGTATTGCAACACTGTCGGCAAAAATTATTCCACTATTGCCTGATGGATATGAAACAACTGCCAGACAACCTGCATTTGGTGCAAAAGAAAAGACAAATCTTGCGTTCGTTGTCCCAATCAAGTCAGCCGGTTCCGGTATCCCGTTTTTTTGTATTCACGGAGTCGGTGGCAATGTGTTACACTACAAAGCCTTTGTACCCTATCTGGATAAGGAACAACCACTTTATGGAATCCAATGCCGTGGATTGGATGGCATTCAGAAACCATTCGATTCAGTCAAGACAATGGCACAACACTATGTAAATGAGATATTACAAATACAATCTGAAGGACCGTACCTGCTTGGCGGAGGGTCAATGGGTGGCTTAATTGCATTTGAAATTGCTCAGCAACTTATGAAAATGGGTAAGAACATCGGGTTACTTATTATGTTGGACAGTGCATGCCCATATGTAGTGAAAAAACTGATTAAGTCAAATTCTCAAAAAGGCCTTTATCCACTCCAATCAGAGGGAAAAAAATCTCTTCCGAAAAAAATAGTTCATAGTATTACATGCCGGGTCAAAGACCTGAAAAAATATACAGAGTGCGAGCTCTATCGCAGACAAAATAAGCCGATTCCGCATGATCTTCGGTACTGGTTTATTGAACAGAAGAATCTCTCCATTGCAGATGCTTATAAACCTGAACCATACCCTGGTACTATAACGATGTTTCGTGCACTGCACAATATGGAAAATCCCGATCCACACCGCGGATGGAAGAATTTTGCTCAAAATGGATTTAAAATTATTGATTTTGAATGCAGGCACGATAATATGGTTGAATATGCCGCAACCGGCAAAAAACTGGGTGAACTATTGGCAGCATTCGATTCAAAATAGCAATCAATCCTTTACAGTTTCCATATACATCATACATTTCTGAAAAACGTTATCAAAATAGTGCTCATTTCTTAAAATGGGACATGCACTCTGTTCTGCAGCTGAAAGATAGATAGTATTGAAACCAGCAACCCGGAGCATCCTCTCAAGTTTGGATGGATTCCACCAGTTTATGTGATTTCCCCGGTGTTCAGGCTTTGTCGAAACCGGACATCTTGACGTACAAAAATTCAAAGCATCTTCAAATTTCATTTCCTGGAAAAGTTGTCTAAACTGTTCATCGGAAAGCCTTTTAAATACAGAGTCCGATCCTTGAATCGCCACACCATTGGCAAAGTGTTCCTGAAATACCCGTTCAATTGAAAATCGATTCCCCCAGTAGAAATAACTGGTATCGCGGTTAATAAAAGCCCGATAATCAAGATCTATATTGGGCGCTACAATTCTAAAAAAACCACCTTTTTTTAAAATACGATGTACTTCTCTAAACATCACAAGTGCGGCTTCATCGGTGATATGCTCAATTGCTACGCGTGAATATACGACCTCAGCAATTTCTGTTTTTACAGGTAACGGTTTCAGTGATAAAAGATCATGAGCAATGTCTCTTTCAGGATTGTAGTTTATCCCATCTTTCCAGGGAATATCTATATCGATATTAGTCCAGAGAGGATGATGAATACCACACCCGAAATCAAAATGGCCACCGGCACTTATATTATAAAATCGCCGCTTTTTTATACTTTCTTCACTATACTGTTTGTGATACAGCTCATCATCATTAAAATCTTTGATTCTAACAATCTCATACCCTGTTATGCGAAACACACTTCTCAGAGTTTTTTTTATGAAACCATCATCGGCAACTGTACATATAGCAGTAATGAAGATTACAGAAAACGACAGATATATACCTTTGTAATTTGTCATTATGTTTTTACAAAAACGATACATCATACAATTATCCTTTACTATAAATGTCAAACACAAATAAATGCATAAAGATGTTACTTTTTACTATATTACCTGCAGATCTGTTTTTGCAACCAATTCTACTTGTAGTAACCTGACAGGAATTGCTATAAGAAAAATATGAACTCATTATTATTCAGGCTTCTTTTTTTGGGGATTCTTGGTATACCTGCAGCATATTTATTCAGAGGTCACTACCATAAAGCTGTGAACCGAGTCCTTACAAAAAGTTTCACATTTCAATCCAACACCTGTGGCAACTCCCTGCGTTACCGTTTATTCACCCCAAAAACGAAGCATACTATTAAATATCCTTTAATTTTAACGCTTCATAGTGCAGCCGAGCGAGGAAAAGATAATATACGGCAGATCGATGGTGTTGCATCAATATTCATTTCGGGGAAAACCCAGCGCAAACATCCCGCTTTCGTTTTTATACCCCAGTGCCCTGAAGGCACTCAATGGGTCAATACCGGCTTTACAAAAACGCCTTTTACCCATTACAACCACAAATCAATTGACATAAGTAATGAGTTCAACATGATCATCAAAGTAATCAAACAACTCATTTCCAGTTACCCGATCGATACTACAAGAATCTATGTCGGGGGTTTCTCTATGGGCGGCTCAGGAACATGGGATATAATAACCAGGTATCCGCAACTCTTTGCCGCTGCATTTGTTATGGCTGGAGTGTCTGATACTGCAGCGGCACAACTGTTAACAAAAATCCCCATCTGGGCTTTCAATGGTAGTCTGGATAAAATCGCACCTCCCGGGCTGAATACTGAAATGTGCAATGCGGTTAACCGGGCGGGAGGAACATGTAAATTAACTGTTTATGATGAAGTCGGACATTATTGTGTGCATCATGCAATGAAAGAACCAGGTTTTATTGAGTGGCTCTTTTCTCAACAGAGATACTACGCCAAATAACCGCCGCTTGACAACCGGGTGTGTAATGCTAACTCCATTTACGAGGGAATGGAGACAAGCGCAAATAACTCATCTCCCGCCACCATGATCGGGGGAGGGATTAAGGGTGGGGACTGGCGAAATGGGGGAACTCCTGTTTAAGCCACTGCTAACGAAAAAATTCTACTCATGTACATTTTCAACTACACCTGAACCAATTTTTCCCAGCGCCATACCAGCGAGTAATGCGCAAAGCACAACAATCAGATCAATGACACCTGCAATAACCCCAGCTCCCTGCATCTGTAAAACCTCCAGGACAAGTATCCCTGCAATGTCAATAATTATCAGCACTATGCGAAGTTTTGTATTTCTGGCAAAATAAAACGTGGCGAAGCCTGCGAATATAAAAAAGACGGACAGTTCTATTATATGGCCGGCATACCACATGATCGTTGAAGAACATCTGAACAGTAATGGACTCCAGTTCCCTTTCTGGTACTCTGATGCAACAGTAAACGGGAAGAGGTACTTGCTTACAATACTGATTATCATCAGCACCTGGAAAATAACCAGTCGAAATGGTCCTCTGACCGCATAAAAAATAACTCCAAAAGCGATACCCACAACGCCGGAGATGATATCCAGACCTGCAGGTATGCGGGAAATAATGATCAACTGAAATGCTGCAGTAGCAAAGACAGACACGATCAGTACCGAAATTACCAGTCCGGATCGGATCTGCCTGAATAGTGCCCGTTTACACTGTAGTATTGTACAGGTCAGAAACATATACAACAGCAGTATCCCCGGATCATCACGTATAGCAGGTACCCAATTGAATGGTTGATACTGCAGCAATCTCACTTTTTCAGCCACCATACTTACATCCAGAGAAAAGTCAAATGGACGAAGAAAATCTGAAATAACTAAAACTGATGCAATTGCCGGAGCAACTATCTCCCTGGGAGCATCGCGCCATCCGGGATGAATCAGAATGTTTTTCCGAAAATAGGGCAACACCGCTACCGCTGCTACAAACCCACAAACGCTGCCTGCAACGTTGGTGATCACATCCTTGATTGAAACGATACGGTCTGCTGTAAACAATTGCAGTGTTTCGACACCGCTACTTAGTACTAATCCGTAGAAAAATGATATCAGAACTCCTGAAATGTACCGCTTTGATCCACAGAAAAAAACACCCCACAATAAACCGGCAGGTAAAAAAAGTAAAAGATTCTGGAACAGATCAAACCTCGATGTGCTCCTGTTTAAACAATCAAATGAAAGACACCAGACTATCTCGCCGATTTTTCGCTTCGCTGTATCGAGATCGGTGAATCTGAATGGTATAATCGTTCCATATATGATAAAAAGGGTGAATAAAAAGAGCAGAACCAGCAACGATCGTTTTTTTTGTGCAAAATTCATTGAGGAAAAATAAAAGGAGGACTGTTGAAGATGGAAGGAGGAAATTAAGAAATCGCGCTTGCACGTTAATCGCATTCCCCTATCCTCTTCGACTCCGCTTAGTTCACCGACCAAACGTTGGCTTCGCCTCTACTCCACTTCGTTTCGTGGCCCCTAAATTATAGTGGACGGGAGTTAATGACGATCTATTCATCTTCCCTGCCCCGCACATTTCCACTTTCCATCTCTGTATCCTGAAACTATTTTACACTCTTACGGTTGTAGTAATTGCTAGTTGTTGACCCGGCATTTAACCCCTTCTGTTATCCTGATCGCGGCATCTCAGTTAAGAGTGTTCGTATCGTTGAAGAAACAGGATACCACTATACTGTCACTACCAATGGGAGCTGGATTGATCAAAAAAGAAACCATTTTACACTCAATCGGACAGGAATGCATCAGGATATGACATCGGGCGGCCCATTAACTTTCGCCCGGATTACCGGATGATGTATGAACATGCAATTCCGAACTCTTTTTAAGAACAAACCAGATCTGTTCACGCTTCTTCTCTTGCTGATATATACAGCGATCTTTTTATTTTTCCACACACCATACGAGTGGCACAATGATGACTCATCTTATTATATCGGAACAGCAGAATCAATTGTTAAACACCACTCTTATGATTTCAACTTTGCTCCCCAGACAAAATTTCCACCGGGATATCCGCTGTTTTTATCTTTTCTAAGTATCATTTTCAACAAGGTATCTCCTGATAATACGCTATTTGTCAAGAGTACCGCATTGCTCGGTCTTGCCGGAGTTGCACTTTCCTATCTGCTTATCAGAAAGAATTCATCACGAATTGCACTCTGCATTGTGCTGCTAACGGTAACTTCCCCCTGGTTTTTTTCACACGCGATTACTGCAGTTGCGTCAGATTTGCCCTATTTTACCGTATCGATCCTCGCAATTCTCACTGGTTTAAAGTATGAATCCCAGCACCTGGTATTTAAAAAAATTCTCTGGGGGTCAGTATTTACATTTGCGTTAGTTGCCACTCCGATGATTCGCTCCATTGGTATAACACTATTTTTCGCTTACCTGTTCTACATCATCCTTCCATTTACAAAAAGGGATAGGGCCAAAGGGACAGACAGGTTCAAAAAGTTTTTATCTCCTCTGCTGATCGGTATACTCTCTCAAGTGCTATGGCTTTACTGGAGTTCCCTGAACAGGGTTGTGTATTATGACGGTCAGTATATGGATTCCTACTTTTCACAAATAAGACTTCTGAATCCCCACCGCCCTGATGCCGGTATTGCTTCAGCTGCAGACCTTATCACACGTATATTTAACAATGTAACAATCCAGCTCTCCCGCTTTTCTGAAATGTTCATCCACCACGAATGGCTATCACAATCATGGACTTCTCCATTTGTTATAATTCAGGCAGTCCTTCTGGCTTTCAGCATTCTGTACAGATTTCGCTCAGGAAAAGCAGACATTCCCGTACTATACTTTTTATTCTATATGTCAATGCTTCTTATCTGGCCATTTGATGAGGGGCAGCGTTTTGTCTTTCCCATTTTTCCAATAATCTGTCTGCTTCTGTGCGATGGCTTTTCTAAATTTAAAAGTATATTCAGATCCCATCCTCATAAAATTGTACCGCTGACATTCATTCTCCTTTTGTCATTTTCACTTATTTCTGCTTTTTCACTATTTCTTCAGAAAAGTAACGGTTCACAACAGTATATCTACCTGCTGATCTGGATTATTTCCACTTTAATAATCTTTTGTATACTTATACTCCGGTTGTCCCCGTCCATTGGTTCATTCAACAGGATAAAGAGTATCCTATTGCGCATTAAATACCCGACCTGTAAGGTATCCACCTGTTGCGGCATTCTGCTCCTGGTGTGTATAACTCTTTATGGTATTGTCCAGGAGTACAATTTTACGTACAGACTTTTAAGTGAAAAACCAGGTAAAACCGCTCTCGACCATTATGCATCGGCTGCGACCTGGCTAAAAAACAATACAGTGCATGGCTCAGTTGCAGCTGCAACACAAATTGCAGTTCCTCATCGCATCTCAGGTCTTAAAGTCGTGCCCTTTCCGGTAACAAATTCTACAGAGCTTATTGTCAATACAATTCGCAAATATAACGTTAGCTACCTGATCATTGTCGACGAGGGTAAGTATCCCTATTTTTTTCCGGATGATAAAGAACGACTTAACCTTCTGATGAATAGCGGAACTATTACGCTTAATTCTCTGACTTGTAATGATAGGTATGCAATCTATAAAATAGATTTGTAATAAAAATGTCAGATATGTTTTGAAAGTAATCGAATAGATAGCAGACAGGGAAATTATGCATTTTCTGATTCTTCTCCCAACACTTCCCCATCCACCCCACAGTAATGGTATAGCTTTACGGTATTATCCATTTCTTAAAAATCTCATGGAGCGTAAACACAGGATCACTGCAGTTGTTTACAACCTGTATGACTATGAAATTTCTGATGAATCTCTTACAACACTCGGTAATACAGGCATAGAAACTATTACTATTCCAAAGGAAAAAGATACTGTTTTACGCAAAGGAATAAGACTTGACCCAGTAGTGCAATTGTTTAGAAAAAAAGCAATTCCATTTGAACGATATAAGCTGAATTATCAAAAAATCAAAGAGCAGATCATTAAAGCAGTTCCATCTCAACACTTTGATGTTGGAATCGGCGTCGGAGATTTGCTCTTCTCTATTCTTCTTAAATTATCAAAGGAGAAGAAGCCCAAAAAATGTATCTGTGACTTTATCGATTCTCCATATTTACACTTTAAAAGAAGATCGCATTTGCAGAAAGGAACCCTGACATCCGGCTTCCTGCGTATTATTGACAGTTTCATATTTCCTGAATGGGAACGCACACTCGCACAATCTGCTGATAAGGCACTTTACGTATCAATAAAAGATGCTGAAAGTGTCTGGGGAAAGGATCTGCCACCTAAAATACATATTATGCCGAATGGACTCTATGCTCCGGAGAGTACCGCATTTAAAAAAGTTAAGAACATCGCAAGCCCTGCATTCGGTTTCGTTGGAAATATGGCATACAAGCCCAACGTCAGAGCTGCGCTCTACCTTATTGAAATATGGGATACTATCTTAAAAGAGATCCCCCAGGCAAACCTCTATGTAATTGGACGAAGTCCTGCGGCGAACCTGATCGCACTTGCAGAAAAATCAGACTCAATTCATATTACAGGAACAGTTGACAACGTATGGGAATACTATTCATCCCTCGATATGTTTTTGTGCCCATTACAATCGGGGGCAGGCCTGCAGAATAAAATGCTGGAAGCGATGTGGGCAGGGGTCCCTATTGTCGCCAGCAGCATCGCAAACAGCGGTGTTACCGCAGTTGATGGAAAACATCTGATCATTGCCGATGACCATAGCGCATTCGTTAAGGCGACAGTCGATCTCTGGAAAGATCATACAAAACGGAAAAGAATCGTAAATGACGCACGTGCCTGGGTAAAAGACAACTTTAACTGGGAGCATATTACTGCATCATTTTTAGAAAAAATAGAATAGCTCTTTATTGTGAATGCCAGCCATTACTCAATATTAGAGCTCATAGTTTCGACAAATAGTATATTCGGTGAAAGAGTACGCTAAAAACCAATGCGAGTACCACGAATGAATAGCCAGCAAAATAGAGCAATCCTCCATATTATCGATACAACCGGTCCTGGTGGTGCAGAGACAATATTTCTTAACCTTGTCGAACAATTGCACGTTGATGGATACAGAAATATTGCGTTGATAAAAGGTCCCGGCTGGGTAGAACAGCAACTTAAACTGCGAAATATCGAGTACCAGATACTGAAACCACATGGTTTCCTCTCTATCCCCTATTACCTGAAGCTGATCCGTATCCTGTATAAACAAAGGGTTGCTCTGGTTCAGGCACATCTGTTAGGCTCCATTCTTACCAGTTCTATTGTGTGTCGCATCTGCCGTATTCCACTTGCAGCGACATTACATGGGCAGGTGGATATCAATCCGCGTGAAAAATTTGTTTTTATTAAACAGTGGCTGATGGCTACTGGTGTAAGCAGCCTGATTGCTGTAAGCAGAAATCTTGCGGATTACATTCATTCACGTGGATTGTTCCGGCATAAGGAAATAGAAGTTATCTATAATGGAGTTGACACAAAACGCTATTACCGATCCACACACAGTGAACTTAAAAATCGACTACATCTAAACCCCGACACCATTCTTGTTGGCAGTCTTGGGAATGTCCGGCCGGCGAAAAATTACGAGCTCCTCATTGAAACAGCCGCAATTCTGAAACAAACCGGTAGAGAGGAAAATATTCATTTTCTGATTGCTGGCCACCAGCGCCCCGAGTTGATGAAAAAACTCGATGCTCTTGCTGCAGAACGTATGGTAACATCAATGGTGCATTTTCTCGGATTTCAGGATGACACCCCAAAATATCTCAGCGAACTGGATCTTTTCTTACTGTGCTCCTCATCTGAAGGTTTTTCAATAGCAACAATCGAGGCGATGGCCTCCGGTGCACCAGTCATTGCCACCCGATGCGGAGGTCCGGAAGAGATCATTACCGATAATGTAAATGGAATTCTGCTCGAACGTAACAACCCGGATCTGATTGCACACACCATCAGTCTCCTGATAGATGATAAGAATCGCAGAGAGGCTCTCATCACCTCCGCAAAAAACCATATTATTTCTCAATTCTCATTAAATGCCATGATGGAGCGTTATCGGACTATTTATAGCATTCTATTAGCAGGTAAGAGAAAAGGTAATGTATCAAAGTGAAAAGAATGTATGATAAAAATTATCAATGACCACTTCGGATCCAAAAAAGGACTATTCAACCTCCTCAAATCAGGTATCTACCTGTTAATCGGAACATACAATACAGCCGTTCGAATAGATTTTACAAATGTTTCCCGGTTTGTTTTTGTTTGCAGTGGAAATATCTGCAGAAGCCCGCTTGCGGAGATTGTAATGAAGAAAGCTGGTGGAAACGCAATATCATTCGGTCTCGATACACGCGGAGGAGACAAGGCTGACCCTCGAATGATTGCTTTCGGTAAGGAGTATGGTTTTGACCTTTCAATGCATATTACACAACAGATGATAAGATATGTTCCAGAAAAGAGTGATCTTCTGGTTGGTATGGAGCCAAGACACCTTGCAAAACTTCACAGCCTCTTCCCTGGTAACCAGATCACCGCATTAGGACTCTGGCTGCCACAGAAAAAGGTATATATACATGATCCATTTTCTACAAACATGGTATACTTTAAAAAATGTGCACAGGAAATTGTCCTGGCTACCGGGCGTCTGTTTCGTACATCAGAAACCAGAAATGTCTAAATACAATAACGTTTTTTTTCCATTTTAATTACGCTGGCAGAATCGTATATGCAGGAAGAGACAACCACAGCCCCTCAGCAGCGATTTGAAGAGAGTAACTTTTACTTTCTTAAAATACGATCCATGTATCGGTACATGAAAACGCAGCACTTCTCTTTCTGGATGATCAGCCTCTACCTCTTCTTTGAGTACACGCGTCCACAAGCTATCTTTCCCGCAATCGATTTCCTCCCCTGGACACAGCTACTTATACTTGGCGCAATGATTGGTGCATTTCTCGACGGAACGGTATGCTGGGTTTCAAGCCGTGCCAATGTGTTACTGATCATTTTTGCGATCGTCATCTTTATCTCCAGCCTTACCGCCTTTTACCCGGAGATATCCAGAGAGAACTACATCTCGTTCTACAGTTGGTTTGTCATCTATTTCCTGATAATCACTATCGTTAATTCACGTGAGCGTTTTTATATCTTCATAATGATTTTCATCTTATCTTCTGCAAAAATCGCAATAGGTACCGCTCGTTCATGGGTAATGCGCGGATTTTCTTTTACAACCTGGGGACTGATGGGTCCTAAAGGTTATTTTCAAAATTCCGGTGAACTCGCGATTTTAATGCTGACTTTGTTCCCTATAGTTTTATTGTTCTATACCCAGAAAGGCAGTAAAATCCCTCTTCATGAAAAAATATTCCAGACACTGTTTTTTATTTCACCAATGATGACTGTTATGGGGGCAAGCAGCAGAGGTGCGCAAATTGCACTTGCAGCTCAGCTTTTAGTGCTGTTTCGAAAAAAAGTATTTAAAATTAAATGGCTGCTGTTACTGGCAATGCTGATAACAGCAGGATATTATCTGCTGCCTACCGAACAAAAACTGAGATTCACGCAAATCGGAGAAGACAAGACATCGATACAGAGAAAGTTGTACTGGAAGCATGGATGGGAGATGATCAAGGAGCACCCTGTTATCGGGGTTGGTTTTTTTAACTTCCCCAGATATTACAGTGTTCATTACTATTACGATATGCTTTATGAACAGGCCCAGCTGCCACACAATATTTTTATCCAGGTTGGTACCGATGCCGGTTTTGCCGGACTGCTACCGTTCAGTCTTATACTACTATATACACTGCTTGCACCTGCCGCTTACTGCAAACATCGTAAAAAAGATGACCTGGTTTTACTTAGTATAATCGGTACAGGATATGGTATTTTCGGTTTTATTATTGCTGGCCAGTTCGTAACCGTTACCTACTATCCTTTTTTGTGGATTGGGTTGTCTTTTATTGTAGCTGGCAAAAATATTCTGCAGAAAGAGCAGCGTGCATTACAAGTAATAAATGAAGAATACGAGGGAATAGAAGAGAAGGTTGAAGCTGAGGGTAAGGTTGAGGTTGAGGTTGGGAATAAGAACTAAGTTGAGGCAGAGAGTTCGATGTATTCGTACTTTACACTTTAATTTTCATTATATATTTTTGTCCGATGATTACTATGCTTGAAAAGAAAACGGTTCTTGTACTTGATGGTGAAACCAGAGCGGCACTTGCAGTTGTTCGTTCTTTAGGACGGGCAGGACTTAAAGTCATTGTTGCGAGTGAAGACAAACGTTCCCTGGCAGGTTCATCAAAGTATTGTGATCACACAGTCTGTAATCCTTCGCCAGCTGTGGATATACACTGTTTTGTTGAGACTGTACGAAAAATAATCATACAAGAGCAGGTAGACGTTCTTTTCCCTGTTACGGATGCGTCAACGTATGCGATCCTTCAAAACAGAGACATTTTCGATGCTATCGTATCCCTGCCGTTAGTACCGTTTCACACCTACTGGGCAGCCTCAAATAAAATTTCTCTTATGAAAAGAGCTGCACAGTCAGGTGTTCCGATTCCGGAAACGATTTTCATCGATCCGGCATCCGATGAACTGCAACAACATCTGCAGAATATCACATATCCAGTCATTCTTAAACCCCGTGCATCCATCCTTTTATCTGGAAACAGCATGCGAAAAACCGGAGTACGCTTTGCAAATTGCAAAGAAGAGCTACAGATAGTGATCACCACCGACCCGTCCTTTACAGCACCCTATATGCTTCAGAAGTTGATCGCTGGAGATGGTATCGGCATATTCGCATTCTGTGAGAACGGAGATATCACATCGGTATTCAGCCATCATCGTATTCGTGAAAAACCTCCCTATGGAGGGATCAGCGTTGTCTGCGAGAGCACACAACCCGATCAACTTGCACTGGAATCATCTAAAAAATTATTGAAAGCGCTCAACTGGAACGGCATAGCAATGGTGGAATTTAAAAGAGACCGAAATAGAAATAATATTCCAGTGCTCATGGAGATCAATGCCCGTTTCTGGGGATCACTTCAACTCGCAATCGATGCGGGCGTCGATTTTCCACTATACATGTATAACCTGTCGCAAAAAACTGAATTACGAAATAATAAGCATGAAGAAATAGTCGATTTTCCCATCACGGCTGGCGAAGTGCAACACCTGGATCCGCCAAGCATTAAACAGACACGAAGCCGGTGGTTACTCGGCGATCTGGACCATCTGATAATACGTTTGAAAATGCCTGTAGATCATCCTCGTTACCCGCAAAAATTACGGGACAAACTGCATGCAATTTTCATCTTTTTTCTTGAATTCTTCAAAGGAAGCAAAATTGAAGAGCTGCGTTATGGTGATAGCAGACCATTCTGGCACTCTTTAGCAAAATGGGTGAAAGCCCAAAACATTTAATTATATACTGTAATTAGCTATTTAATATGAGATGTAAAACAATCAATAATAAACGTTCTGTCTGCCATCTGATTTCGGGTGATCTCTGGGCTGGGGCTGAAGTCATGGCATTCCATCTGATAAGTGAACTTGCAAAGCGTAATGAGATCTCTGTTTCTGCTATTGTTTTTAATAATGGACGGCTTTATCAAGAACTCAAAAATATCGGAGTCGATGTAACAGTAATCGAGGAAAGTAAAAATTCATTTCCTGCACTGATCTATAGTGTTTTCAAGATACTCCGCATAAAAAATATTGACATTATCCATTCACACCGTAGAAAAGAGAACATCCTCGCATTAATAATTTCTTTACTCTTAGGTAAAATACGACTTATCACTACCCTGCACGGAATGCCTGAATTTTTTTATAAAAACTTTTCAGCAGGCGCACTGCTTACTAAAATTAATTTTTTTTTGCTTTCAAAAATTTTCAGTACGATCGTCGTTTCTGAGGAAATTCGCAGGAAACTACTAAACAAAGGATTTACAGAGCGCAAAACAATCACAATTCACAATGGAATTCCTATCCCAAAAATGGATACTCCAAAAAGAGTAGTACCAGAAAAATCTTTCACTATTGGTACTGCCGGGCGCCTTGTGCCTGTTAAAGATTTTGATCTGTATATCCAGATAGCTTACCAACTGCGCGATTACAACAATATCCGTTTTTTGCTTGCTGGAGATGGCCCGCTCTATCAAGAACTATTACAAAAAGTAGAGGACCTCAACCTTAAAAATTTTACTTTATTAGGACGTGTAGATGACATGGATCAATTTTATACAAAAATTGATCTGTTTATGAATACTTCTATGCATGAGGGGATCCCGATGACAATTCTTGAGGCTATGAGCAGAGGTATTCCAGTTATCGCCTCGCATGTAGGTGGTATCCCAGAGATAATAAAAAACGGCGTAGAAGGTTTTTTAATACAAGATAGAGATCCAAAAAAATTTTCTGAACTTTGCGAAATGTTTTACTCTGATCAAAACTTATTTACAACCATTTCTAACTCTGCTTCCCAAAAAATAACCAATGAATTTACGGTATCTGTAATGGCAAAAAATTACTTACGATTTTACCATATGTAATATTATATTTTTTTCTTTTTTTAACCATTATAAACAATGACAACAAAGACATTTGCATACCGACAGCATGCACTGAATTTTTTTTGGAGTAATTAAATTAAGTTTAAACGATAAACACTAAGACACCGATTAAATACCTATCCTTATAATATCCTTCAAAAATTTTTAGTAATTGGCCTTTTATTCATTGCAATTACAAAAATTAGAAGCAAGCCAAACAATGTTAAAGTAAAAGTGCTTGTCTCATCAACAGTAGATATTGCATGCAACTCGAAAAATTTATATGGACTCCACTCCATGTATAGATTGAGTATGTCGAATGTTTTTGGCGCAAAAAATAACGAACCATCTTCAGGTACTTCAGATATCCATGAAAACCTTTCGTTGGCGTCAGGATAAATGCATAACATTCTATCACCATGATATATCAGATCAGTGCACATAAATTTGAAAGTATTGCGTTCGCTTTGACTATTAATGAGTACATCCTTAGGAGATGCAAGAAAAAAATCTATCACATTAAAATTAACATAACGAATGGTCTGTGTGATATCATTATCCCAAATCTCAGGTGTTCCTACAGATTCAAATGCAATAAATCCGTTAAGTTCATAGTTCAGCCCATCATCAATTAAGTACGCCTCTGCAAAAAGATTGTATGTTATTATACTCGCAAATGAACTATGTGATATGGTGATAAACAAAAAAAACAATATTATATTTCTCTTCATAGAACCCCTTAAAATTTGATTTATTTAATTATCGACTATTAATCCAATTACAAAAACAAAAAAACTCTCTCCATTTTCATTTTAATTTTATGAGCTGTTAGTATTGTGCTTTACACCCCGCTTCGGAAAAGTAAGTAATAGCAAACAAATTAAGCACTCTTCATAAGTAAAAAAAATGGAGCAATTAATATACCAGCTGCCCCAAACAGTATTTTTTAAAAACCGCTTGTTTTGTGTAAAAAAAAACGACAGTAGCTTTTTTTTTTTACAATTG
>JAFGIN010000013.1 GCA_016929595.1 Chitinispirillaceae bacterium | reverse complement strand
GAGTATTAACCGGGAAGTGGTGCTAAACCCGGACGAAAAGTGAATATTTTTTTTAACAAAATGCGACATCTCTATTGACATAAAGCGGTACCCAGTAAAAAAACCGTCAAATGACTATTTCAGATTCATTTGACGGTTTTTTTACTTTTACAGTTATCAATAACGCCTTAACGAAACACTATTTCTTTTATTATTTCCTGCCCCAATGCTTTATTCATTTTTTCGACCAGTTCCTGTTTCCTGAAATTAAGCTCCATTCTCCATACTGAATGCTTGACCCTTATAAACAGACGGCCATCCGTAAGCCTTTCTGCAACCGATATTGCTGCAATGGTGTCGCCAGTGATTTCGCTCCAGATATGCAAAGCCTTGTACTGAGCCCTTGCATCATTTATGCCAAACCTGCTGCATACCTCATCAACGATGACATCAAGTCTTCTGGGTACTTTTCTGGTATAAGTTTTTTGTCCATTCATATCAAGTCATGAATATTGACGGAGTTTATGTATGATGCTGTTCGCTTTTCAGTAGAGGTGATCAATGTCTGCCCAAAATCTGCGAGTATTGATAACAAAGCCGAAACTCTTTTTGAATCAAGTTCGCTGAAAAGATCATCTAATAGACAGATAGGTTTTTCCTTTTGATGTTCTTGAAAATAATCATACAAAGCAAGTTTCAGCGATATAATGAACGTACGCTTCTGGCCCTGTGATGCATATTTTTTAATCTCTTTTTCGTCAAGAGCAAAGAGTATATCATCCCTGTGAGGACCTGCTGCTGTCTGCCCTCTTGCGATTTCCTCGCTTCTTCTTGCCTTAAGATGTCCGAAAAGATGGTTCGCCATACTATCCTTGTGAGGCACATCATCATCATTCTGAAAGGTACATCGGTAGGTTAATGAGGGGTTTTCTCCACCAGAAACTATTCTAAGTTTTGAAATAACGCAGGGCATTATACCTTCTATGAATTCTCTTCTCGCATAAACGATAATAGCAGCTTTTTCAACAAGTTGCTCAGTAAGAATGTCGAGTACATTCTGATCAGCCTGTCGATCTCGAATAAGCAGCAGTAATGCGTTGCGCTGCTGGAGAAGTCTTCGATATTGAATAAGTGCTTGAAGATACTTGACATCCATCTGAGAAATAGCTTTATCAAGGAATCGACGCCTTTCAGCTGGAGCGCCATTGACAATTAATATATCAGCAGGAGAGAAAGTAATACATGGAACAGTACCTACATGTTCCGAAAATGTAGGTACATTGCGGGTATTGACACTCACCTGTTTTCCTGTATCCCTGCTATAGGTAACCTTGATGCTCGTCAATTTCTCTTTTACATTTACAAATAATCCATTTATCAAAAAAAAAGTTTTGCCGTATGTCACGAATTCGCTGTCGTAAATACTTAAAAAACTTTTCGTTAATGCGCAGTAATGAATACCTTCAAGAATCGTTGTTTTACCGGAACCGTTCGAACCGTAGATGATGTTCAGGCCATCACCCGGTTCGAAGGTAAAAGCTCTATGATTCCTGAAATGAACAAACTGTATCTGACGTACTTTCAAAAAAGAAAAACTCCTGTCAATTATTGATACGAACAGGCATAACAAGAATGATCAATTCTTCCTGTTCTTGTGGTTCAGCTGGCTTGAATATGACGGCAGTCGTCGGACTCTTCATTTCGATAACAATCTCCTTGTCGTCTATATGTGCAAGTGCGGCTTCTATGAATTTAGCATTGAATCCTATGACGATTGGTTCGCCAGTAAAGGTACACGGCAGTTCTTCCTGGGCGGATTCACCCTCGTTTGTATTTTCAGCCATAATTTTCGTTACGGCTCCATTCACTTCAATTTTAATATCTCCAATACTCGAAAAACGTCCGACTCGTCTGACTGAATCATAAATATCGGTTCTTTGGGCATGCATCAGTTTATCGTGTTCTACTGGTATAACGGCCTCATAGTTCGGATAAGGTTCAACGATGAGCGCAGCCTCAAGCACTACGTTTTCCATGCTGAATTTAACTGATCGCCGATCTTCGTCGATCGACATGGTAAGGGTTTCTGATTGTGCAAGTTTCTGAAGAATTGAAAGAACCCTTGCCGGTACGACTATTTTCTGTTTTTCGTGAATCTGCTCCTGTATTGGTTTCCTGCATCTTACAAGTCTGTGACCATCCGTTGCTACTCCGGTAATCGTTGTATCCTGAATTTCAAAAAGTACACCCATCATAGAAGGCCTCATACCATCGACACTGCATGCAAAAATAGTTTTCTGTACGAGATCAAGCAATTCATCTGTTTTAAGCTGTAATGTTATATCGTAGATTTTTATGCTTTTTTCCTGTTTATTTTCAAAAAGACAGGGAATAGTGTATCGGCCTTTATCCGTCGAAATGGAAACCATCCCGTGATCGCTGATTTCCTGTCTGTTGATTGTAAAGGATACAGACGTATCATACATGCTTCTAAGAAATTCCTGGAGCGTTTTCGCTTTAATTCCAATATTGCCGGTATCTGTCGTTTCAACTCCACATTGAGCCGTAACTGAGATTTCACCATCCGTAGCAAAGAGGGTCAAAGTACCATCTTCGAGACTTAAATGGACATTATCGTACCTCGGATCAATTGTTTTTACCGGAATTGCCAAGGATACTTTACCGACAGCATCCTGTATTTGACGTATTGTTGTTGTAAATAGCATAATTCTACTCTTTAACTATTTAATATTGTTTTAAAATGTTGTTGTTGTTGTATAGCGTGTGGATTTCTTGACAATATATAGCAATAAAGCTGTAACGTTTTTTATTCATGTGACTTGTCGTCTGCACGCATCAGTCTTTTCAAGTTGATAACCTGTGCATGACTATGATTCACACTTGTTGATCAATTGTTGAGCGCTTAACATACCGCCAGCCCCTTGTTGACAAGTCGTTATTTTTCAAGATATGACCAACACCATTTCAACATGTTATACACTGAAACCGGGGTTTACATGGAAAGGATTTCGATTCTCTTTTTCAGCTCTTCGAGTTTTTTTCTTTCCTCGCTTACGCCTTCAACACGTTTTTCGATGGTATTAAGGGCATGAATGACTGTCGAGTGATCACGACCGCCGAAGTGCAGACCGATCGTTTTCAGGGAGGAGTCTGTAAGTAATTTTGCCAGATACATCGCCATCTGCCTTCCGGCAGCTATTTCTTTTTTCTTGGACTTACCCTTAAGATCGTTAGGCGTAATATTACAGAAAGAGCATACAGCTTTTTCTATGGTATCGAGGGTCAGTTGTTTCGTCGTATGACGGATGATATCTTTTAAAGTCGATTTCGTGAACTGCAGGTCTATTTCCTGATTGTCAAGTGACTGCGCTGCCAGAAGTTTTACTATGCAGCCTTCAAGTTCGCGGACGTTTTCCGTTACATTGGTTGCAATAAATTCGATAACTGCGTCATCGAGATTTACTCCGCTCTGATGTAGTTTGCTGAGAATAATCGCTTTTCGTGTTTCATAATCAGGGGGTTGAATATCCGCGGAAAGCCCCCAGTTAAAACGTGAAATCAACCGGTCCTCTATTCCTTTGATGTCCTTGATCGGTCGGTCTGAAGAAAGAATGATTTGCTTGTTGGATTGGTGAAGGGTATTGAAAATGTGGAAAATTTCTTCCTGTGTTTTTTCTTTTCCCGCAAAAAACTGGATATCGTCAATGATCAGTACATCTATATTACGGTAGAATGAGGAGAATTCTTGAATTTTACCGTTCTGAATAGCATTAACGAAATCAATTGCGAATTTTTCACTCGATACATATAGGACTTTTTCTGAAAGGCAATTGGCGCGAACACTGTTGCCGATTGCCTGGATCATGTGGGTTTTGCCAAGGCCGACTCCGCCGTATATAACCAGGGGATTGAATGCGTTTTCTCCAGGGTTTTGCGCTACAGATTTCGATGCAGCAAAAGCAAGCGAGTTGCAATCACCTCTGATCAGCGATTCAAACGTGTACTTTGTATTCAGATGCGTTTCGAAACGTGAGAGGTTTCTTTCGAAATCCTGTCGGCTTGCTGCGGTTGCAATTGTCGCCTGTTTATCAGACAGGCATTGTCCGGGAGACAGGTTCTGGTGAGGGAGTTCGATGGTGACAGGTTGTCCTTGGGACTTATCCATCACGATCGAGTACATAAGTTTTGCCTCAGGACCAATTACATCCTTGAGAGTCTGTTTCAGGTATGAGGAATAGTTTTCCTCTATCCATTCGTAAAAAAACTGACTTGGTACTTCGATGGTAAGTTCATTTCCGGAAAAACTGACGGGTTTTATTGGTATAAACCATGTTTTAAAGGCAAGTGGATTAATTTTATCACGTATTTTTTCAAGGCAGGATGTCCAGACCTGATATTCCAGTGAAGCGCTTTTCTGGTGTTTTGGTGAAACGTTTCTGGCTTGAGTCGCTAAGATAGATTCGGGCATACCTGCGTATTAGATGTATGGAAGACGGGGGTAAAGAACGAATTCATCAACATTGAATGTTCACAAGTTACTGTTTTCGGTGGATAAATAACAATTTGCATGGTGAAAAAAAGCTCCATTGCG
>JAFGIN010000126.1 GCA_016929595.1 Chitinispirillaceae bacterium | reverse complement strand
GCGAGGGGGAATGAGTCAATTGCGGAATTCGCGTTTGTCTCCCCTCTCCACGTTGGAGAGGGGCCGGGGGTGAGGTCTTAACGCAAGCAAAACCCGCAAAACAGAGGACACACCCCTACCGCCTCCGCAATTCGGCAATCTCCTTCACTTTCCCAAGGCAGTAATCAAGTATTTCCTGTAGTTCGCTATTAGTAAAACGTAACGCTTAAAGGTTGTTTTTTTAATGATTTATCATAGTTACTCATCACGTACACATCTAATTGACGCTCCAGTAAATCTGTGCAAAGAAAAAAGACTAAGTATAATTTCATCAGAATCAAATGCAGGACCCCACATAAAGCATAATTGCGAACCGGATGGTCCCATCATTTCTTTTCCTATCCACCAGTATTGCTTTTCGTTAAAAAATGTATCTACTCCATCCGCTCCACGAAGACCAGCCAAAAATGGTGTAAACGTACTGTAATTTTCTTCAATGAAAGATCTTGCATTTTCGAAATCCGCAGAGTCTGCCACACGCCACCCATCGGGTGCTATTTTTTCGTTTCCAGCAACATTATAAGTATATAGTCCACCATACTTCTTATAGCCAGAATTATCGGCATGCCAGCACCACTTGGGTGCTTCTAAATCGGCATTTTTCCAATCGTAAGCGCGAAGATGAGGGATGAGTTCACCATCGTTGTATTTTGATGTCTTCAGATTCTCCACCATCCAGTACTGATTCCCAATCTTCACCTCAGTATAATAATTACCATCAATGTCTTTTATCGACCATTTCGCATACAGCGTCTTGTTGCCGGTAGATCCCTGGGGAATAGTCGCCATCCTGTTTCCACTCAATCCGCTGTTATCATACCAGCCGTCAAATACATAGGCAGTTTTGGTCGGGTTTGCAAGGGTAATCGTTGATGTATTGACCGAATATATTGCAGGATAACTTCCTCCGTTCTGCTCTCCACCATTCAAAGTATAGATTATGGAATATGGAATCGTTGTCCACTGTGCCTTGATTTCGGCATTGCCACTTGTCAGAGTTGCAATGGTGGTCGCGGAAGTAAGGTCTGGAATGGTAGCACTTCCAGATACCACAACCCACCCGTTAAAACTGTATCCTGCCCCTGGTGTGGCAGTGATCGTTGTTGCAACTCCGTGATTGACTGTCGCCGGTGAAGATGGTGTAGAAATTGTCCCTCCGGTTTCTGAAGTCACAGTAAACTGGTAAGTAATCCTTGTAAAATTTGCTGTAACAGTGGCATTACCGGAAGAGAGTGTCACCAATGTTGACGCTGAACTTGTATCACCAAACGTTGCCGTCCCTGATGTTACTGTCCATCCGCTGAATCTGTATCCGGAGTTTGGTGTTGCAGTTATTGTTGTTGCAGCTGCATGGTTAACTGCTACCGGAGAAGATGCCGGCGCGGTGATTGTCCCGCCGATACCCGCAGAAGCTGTCAACTGGTAGGTAAGAGGTACGAAATTGGCAGTTATGTTTTTTACCGCAGACATGACAATGGTTGTTGAATCAGCTGTCCCGGCCGCATCCCCGCTCCAGTTTGCAAAGGTGAATCCGGCCGCCGGGGTTGCCTTAAGGCCGACTGTATATCCGGAATCATACTGCGGGAGATCGGGGGTCTTTTTGACTGTCCCGTTTGTTGCCAGTATGACAAGTGCAAATGAGTTCACCTGGAATCAAAACCAATACAAAAAAGATGTAAAGCAACACCTACCGGTAATGCAGAAACAAAGGCCAGTTTTAATGCACTCATTTTCATAGAGTTTTTCCTCCACGTGATGAAATTTCTGGGTATATTGCAGGTGTCGAATCGCTGAAACACATGCAATGCAGTACAATTTGGCAAAGTTCATAATCAATATAATATGCGTACGATTTGATGTGTGAAAAGAATTTACAGATTCTGTGGGAATATAAACAGGGGACCAGTGCTATTGGAAATTTATTCCTGGTTACAACTACCCCAATGGGGTTACATCTCACCCGCAGCATCGGGTTTCCTGCCAGATGCTGCAAATAGCAACCATATACGAGGTAAGAACTTCCAGTAAATTGATTTCATAAAAAAAGGCTCCCATGGCAGGGTAGCCGGCCCGATTCTTAAACGGGACTGAGAGGTCTCTTTGTGTGACCCACTGGAATATTATGCACAACCCCTCAGAACCAATACAGTAGCTCGAATGGAAATCACCGAAAATCCTGCTTTTCATTTTGGTTGGGCACTAGACCATACCGAAATTTGAGTTTTCGCTATATCATTATCATCAAAATATTGATCCATCTGTTGGAGGTTGGTAGGAGGTGTGATCTTTTCTTTTTCAAAAGCATACAGAATAAAAGCATAGGTATCTTTTATCCCTCCTTTTTTATTGTAATCGGGACAGGGACCGAAAAATTTGTTACCCAGTGCACCCTTCTGTTCAGCTCCATTCATTGCTGCAGGTTTTGCATCACCACTGAGCCCTTCAGGCATTTTAGTAACAGTGACCGGAATGTTCCACATTCCCCAGTGGTATCCATAGCTCGGTGTAGATGAGGCAGCCATTGTTAGATCCTTGAAGAAAAGTGCCAGACTTTTGGCTCCTGCCGGAACACCTGACCATTCGAGCGGAGGGGCAATTCCATCACCCATAGCTTTTCCTTCGCAGGTATACTCATCGGGCATTTCGTCACCATCAACAAATTTAGTACTGGTAATAGTAAAAACGCCCTTCTTATTCATCACTATTTCAATACCTGTCTTCGAATAACTGGTCAAAGCAACTCTTGTCGTATCATATCCGTCAATCGAAGCGATAATTGTATCAGCGACCGCAGCCGCGGCTGATTTACTCAATGCGATCGATCCGGCGCTATTTTCCGTCGCCATTCCATTTCCAAGATAATGTGCATTTCCCATGCATACCAGTGACCGTGTAAACGGTTCCCCACCCACGGTTACTTTAAGCAGATACATGCCGGTACTCAACTCAGGAAGTGTAATACGCTGCTGTCCGGCATGAAAACCATCCAGGCTGGCATTGATAATCAGTCTGCCATCACCCGCATGGAGTGACATAGTTCCCCTAACATCATCAGAAATGCCTGAGAAAATAATTGCATTGTTCTGGAAGGTAATCCCGAAAGAACTCTTCATATTTCCGGATGAGAGTATGCTGGTTTTGTTGGAGAGTGTAAACGTACCGTCATCACCGGATTTCGTTGACAGATCTTTCATTCTGACAAGTGTTACATTCACTCCTTTGACAGGAGCACCAGCATTATCTTTCACCGTACCGGATAACGCCACAGCCACCGGTTGCGACGCATGCAGCAGACTGCAGAGCACTGTAATTATTACAAAAAAACGTACCATGTTCCCCCCCTGATGAAATATTAGAATATCCATGAAAGATATGATTCAGTTTAAATGGTGTAACTCATCATGTTGTGATCCGATCGGACTGGTGTCTGAAAGTACCCGCGGTGGGTAAGCCGACAGCCAGAATTACGGTAATAAGAAGACTCCTATAATAGTCAAAAAAAATCATTTAAAGTTCGATAATTATTGAGAAACCGGAACTCGTCCCCGAAGGACAGGTATACAAGATCTCTGAAGAACGCCTCAGATAAATGACTTGTATGCAGGTCATTATAAATTCATCAACTGATAACACAGCACAAGTCCTCATCCCTTGCCTGCCCGGTGTGACTAACAGTGTCCTCTCAAAACGTAAATGTCCCGATTCTTGCTGACCAGAAAAAAAGTAACGACTAACAACATGAGCCTCAAGGGGCTTCACTTTTAAATCACCTTAATATATCTTATTAAGTAACATTTGTGTCATGTTGAAACATATTTAATTATTTAATGTTCTTCAATCGAACAGATACCCGACAGAATCAGATTTAACATATGGGTACATCAAATTCATAAAATGCATACAAATCCTAACAATTCCATGGAAAAGAAACATTCTGAGTTCATTTCTCACTGGCGGCAAAAACTTTACGATATCATATTCGAATCAGACACTTTTGCAGGAAAGACATTCGATATAGTTCTTCTTATCGCCATACTTCTCAGTGTGGTTATGGTGATTCTGGAAAGCGTTGCACATATCAGGAGCCAGTACAAAGAATTATTTCTTTACGGTGAATGGTTTTTCACTCTACTCTTTACCGTTGAATATATTCTGAGACTTGCCTGTATCAGACGTCCAGCCAAATACGCTTTCAGTTTTTACGGGCTTATCGATTTTATCGCGATTGTACCAGCCTACCTTGAATTTTTTAATCTTGGTATCAGCTATTTTCTGGCGGTTCGAATATTCCGCCTTATGAGGGTTTTCAGAATTTTCAAACTTTCTGAATACCTTTTTGAAGCCATGGTTATGCAACGGGCGATTAAAGCAAGTTTAAAACGAATCTCTGTATTTCTGCTGGCTATACTGACGCTTGTAGTAATTATTGGAGCTGTTATGTATGTTGTCGAGGAAGGAAAAAATGGCTTTACTGATATTCTGATATCGATTTATTGGGCTATTGTTACTCTTACTACTGTCGGATATGGAGATATTGCACCCGGCACTGTACTCGGAAAAATGCTTGCAGCGATTGTCATGCTTCTTGGGTACGGGTTGATTGCTGTGCCAACCGGTATTGTAACGGTGGAGTTATCAAAGGTATCCAGAAAATCACTATCCAACCGTGTTTGCGCTTCATGCGGGAGGGAAAATCATGATTCTGATGCAGCCTTTTGTAAATTTTGCGGTGCTAAATTATAGATGAAAATATATTCGCAAAATTTTCATCTCTGACGCGTATGACTAAACAAAAAAGGATGTATGACGGAAAACGGCCCCTGAATCACCTGTACTTGTCAATGGTGCACCACGGAAAATTCTGACGCGAAGTGAAAACTAAACCTCTTTGCCAGCTGAAATCTTATCCATCATCAGAACACGTGTCAAAGATTCCCACCTGATACGGGATGAGCGTTCCTGCAAACCCGTTTCGGAATGTAATTTTGTTTAAATTCTGTAAATCCTGATACTATCGGAATAAAAAGAGTTGGTGTCGAATATATGATTTTCATCTTCAAATGATGGTGCACAGCAGTATCTGCTTTTTCGCTGCGGGGCACGTTCATTGCTTCTTTCCTCACAAACAGTCGCGAATGATATCGATCAGCAGAACAATATTGTGGCGTAGTCAAGCCTGATTCATCTCGTAGGGAAATATGGTGTGACATCGAAAAGAGTAAGAGCGCGCAGGTGTGTCTGGCTGTGCTACAAAGTCAATGGAGGATGATAGGAGATGAAGTTCTTTGAATTCGCCACGTTTATAGTTCCGTTACTGTTAATCATTGCAAGCATCGTATGGCTTATGATGTTCAACCTGAGGAGCGGATGGTTCGGGATAGAAAAAATCATTGGCCTTCTGTTGCTGACTACAGTTCTCATTGGCGCTGTATTACTCGAGGCTTTAGAGATCAAGTCTCTTGGGGATGCTAATCCGAACCCTACCCAGGTGAATGAACGTAATGGTAAATCTTTTGATTATGGAACGGGCGGCAAATTCATCATCGGTGTTATCAGCGCACTACTTTTATCAATGGTTGCTATCGGAACCTTCGATGCGCTTAAGGCAAAGAACGAGGAACGCAACCGTGAGGAAAAACTGAACAATTCGGCCAGGTGCGTCGAGAGGCTCACACAAAGCAAACTCTACAATGAATCTTTCGATATCTCTAAAAACCTCTTTGAGGACATCTTTAAGGAATTCAATCAAAACAAAAGTCTCAAGCTGTCCGATCCGATATGTACTGCCTATCTCAGCAATCTGGAGGTATACGCTCAGTGTCGGCTCGAACACGGCGGAATTGAAAATGAACTTAAGAACCTGATTGCAGTCAATAATATCTACGAGGAACTCGTCCAGACTCTCTACCAGAGTACCATCTGGCCCAAAGAGAGTATCTCATCCGCTGAATGGAAAGAGCGCACCCGGGTATTCGTCATCTATTATATTCTCGGAAAGAAAAACGATGAGAAGTACACTGTGCATACATTTCTCTGGCACGAGCGCTTTTTGAATTGCTGGGCAGACGTCCTCATCCGGCTTTCTCATCATGCGGAAAGAGCGCGCTACCTGGCTCAAGCAGAAGTCGTGCTCGGATGGGCACGTGTCGTTTTTGAGGTTGCGGAGAACGAGGACAGGGATGGCGAGATCCATAATTGTCTCGAATTTATCCTTGAACGGATAAAATACCATCGGCTACGCGGCGATCTGTTTCATGAAAAAAACCATATTGCCGAACATCAGAATTTAACTTCATATAAGCGTGGACTTCCGAACGAAGAAGGTTTTGAAGACGTTGAGCATGAGTACCGGCTGGCTTTGAGTTGGGTCTCATCACTGGCCTTTTCAACCGGTCGTGGGGGTAAGTTGGATACACTGCCTGCGTTGTTGGACTACCAGCCGAACCCCTCGTTATCGGCTTGTCCTCCACAGTTGTGCGATTGGAAAAAGGTCCCGGATAGCTTAAACACCGCGCATTCTGTCGATTCTCTTATGAACAGACTGCACAAAGGTGTAAAATTGGCCATAAAAAAGGGTGTTTCCCCTTATTACTTGTGGAGCGATATCGAGCGGTGTAAAACCAGAGAGACCAAAATCCGAAAGATCCTTGGCCTTGTCGAAAAGTCGAGCATCAAACCGATAGGTGCCCGAAAACCCAACATGGATGGATTTTTGGATGCTCTTCAAATTGAGACCACCAAGATCTACCTGAAGGCAGCCCAAAACAGTATCAGATATATAGCCGAGGCAAACGAGAGGAACGCGTTTCTCCCTGATGACGAGTATGAAAATTCGGACATGCTCATTAATCGGGCGCTTGGACGCGCACGGTCGCTGATCGAAATGGAACTCTCCTGGAAACACAGTGTCATGTTCTACAACAATCTTGGTGTTTACCTGACCGAGAAGGGACATTACGAGAAAAGACTGTGCAATACAGACCATGCTGAGAAACTCTACACAACAGCATTGCGCATCCATGAAATGATACAGTCACATCTCATTGAGGGATCCGACGATGTTGCAGATATTGCGAAAAAGCACGACAACGGTTCGGAAAGCGAATGGTACAATAAGGTTGACAATCTCTTGTATCTCAGGAACCTCATCGATCTGGGCCGGACACATCAGCATTTGTATCAACTGCGATGCGAAAAAAAACGTGACGATATAGATAATTGCATGAATTTGTCGCAAAAGAATAGGAAAGACTTTCTAACGACGCGATGTATCCTTCGGCAAGCTCTTAAAATAAGTACCAAAACAGAAAACTTCATCTGTCGGGCTGAGGCACACCTCGCTCTTGCCGATCTGTATGCGATTGATAGATGTAATTGGGGATCTGCAATCATTGCATATCGCTTTTGCCTTGAGACATTTACCAAAGAAGAGTATAAAGCCTACCGCCTCAAAGCTACTGCCAAACTGTCCAATTTATACGCCGATCACCATAAAGAGATCGACAAGGTTCAGAGAGCTATCTTTATCAAATCATTCAACCTCTGCGCTGACTTCGATAACGAGGACAGATGCGAACGCTATAGACTCAAGGGAAATTTCCACCAACATATTCATGAGCTTTTCATGCAGGCTCCTGATGAATGTCCGGAAATAACATGCGGAAGATGCAGGCCATGCTACTGGTGCGATATTTGAGCTGGTAAGTTCTGCATTTGAAAAGTAGTGTTTTTTTTAGAGGCTCCCAGGTTAGGCTGATCATAGGACACACTTAACTCCGTCTTATTGGTGGAAAAATTGAGGGGAATGTATTGTATTGTTACGACTCAAATGTTCTTGAGATATCTTGAAATATCCAATTCAGTGTGTTTTGCAGGTTATTACGAGATAGCAACGAAAAGTACCAGCTATGCACCACCTTGAATACCTCTAGCAGTCATCTAAGGACTTGCGAAGAGCCATGTTATCCTGCTCGTCAATTTTTATCCTTGATTTAATGTACACGAAAGCCAGTACCCAGATGCCAGCCAGGGACAGAGTTATCAGGATGGAGCCAAGGGGAACGTAGGTATAACATTTATTTCCGTAAACGATCACCATTTGTTCAGGTTTGAGCAAGAACGGAAGGGCTGTTAAAATCGCAATGATAATAATGAGCACTATTGTTATTACCATTGTTCCATATGAAAAATTACTTTTCATATGAATCAAATTGCCTTTTATGTCGATCTTGCCAATATTGTTTAGACTGCATTCAACCTTGTTTAGCGCAGGTACAATATCTTTTTGTGCAGATACAAAACAGTCTATCGTAGTTTCAATGCTATCTAACTTGCATATAATGTCCTTTAATTTTTGAATAATGTATTTTGGGTTGAGCGTTGTAGTATTTACTTTTTTGTTAATCGACTCGACCTTGTCAGTAATTTCTGTTAGAGTAACATTAATAATTTTTATTGCAATTAATTTTTTACTGATATCATCCGCTTTACTTACAATTACATTCAATTTTTCTTGAATATCCACTGTAATGTTATTAATTGAAGATTCAATTAAATCTAAAATCTTTTTAACATCTTTTAGCCTGGGTTTAATTGAATTCAGCATTGTTTGGCAAGAACAAAATAGATTATCTACCCTTCCAAACTCATAGAGAACGATATTTAAGTTATTAAGTATCTTAGTTTGGTTTTCAAGAATATTTTTTCCCTCTGTTCTTGAAATGGAGAACTTACACATTAGATACCTCCTTTTCTTATTGAACCTCTGGGTCTTTGCAAGTAGCAGCGCCGTTTTTCCACATCGTCGGCAAACTTTTTTAAGCCGCCAGGGCGCATTTTTTTGCAGGATTATCGGGAATGCCTCTCGATAAAGCACCTCCAGCGCAAGGATACAATGGATTTTGATCGCTTAAAGCATGAAATAAAAGCAAATACTGAACCTACATAATGTATTTCAGAAATGGGATCGTTATACTGTAAGGAACTTCTTTCGAGAACGTGTATGGTTAAGTTGAAAAAACAGGAACTCTGTTTTTAGCTATCAATAGTACTTTGATTAACAGGTTGGAAAATGTTGATACAACGGATTGTTATAACAGTTTTACCAGTGAACAATTGGCACAAATACTAGCGAACCATCCAGTGGTTCAATTTCCAGTTATTATTCAGCATAGCATCCAGGTTACTTCATAGATAGAAAGGTATAGATTTTGCCTCATTTTTGAACGATTGTAAATGGCGATAATAGATTGTATAATAGAAAAAATAACAGCCTTATCTTTACTAAACAGTTTCGTTATCCGGCTTATTCAAGTGATCCAGAGCAAGCATGGATTCTCGAACTCATTGCCGGTATGATTGAAGATAATCAGACGCCAAAACAATGTGCCATCCGTGAAATCGACGAAGAAACAGGTTACCAGGTACCGGATTTGACCTTTATCACTCAATTTTTCGTTTCGCCAGGCGGGACTTCGGAAAGAATTTATCTATTTTATGCCTTTACTTCAGATACCGATGCAACATCTGCTGGAGGTGGTCTGGCAAATGAAGGTGAAGACATCCAGGTGGTTCAAATACCAGTCCAGAAATCTATGAAAATGCTTAAAGACGGACAATTCCAGGATGCGAAAACAATAATTGGCCTTCAGTGGTTTGAAAAAAATTGTAAGGAAATACAAAGCATTTGAGTGCGTGTTTTCTGTTATCGAAAAAATTCGGCAAAAGAAAGCCAGCCTGAAGTGATGGCAGTCATAGATCTACCGTTTTAGAAATAAAGATCTTCTCGTCTGCTGTCACGTCTTTACCTTCTTAGATTTTAAATTGTCCTAAAAGTTTTTTAAGGCCATCGGAAAGTTCTGACAACTCTTCTGCACTTGTTTTTACCTGAACTACTCCCTTTAAGGTGTCTGCAACACCACTATTTACGCCTGCAATTACTGATGAAACCTCGGAAAGACCTGTCGCAGATTCGGCAACATTTTTTGATACTTCCTGAGCACCTGTGCTTACCCCGCTGACGTTTTTGGATATTTCATTTACCGTTGCGCTTTGTTCTTCTACAGCGCTTACGATGGTCTGCGATATAACATTCACTTCTTCTATTACTTTTGAAACTTCAGTTATCGCTATAACAGCCGATTCTGTATTGGCTTGCATCTCTTCAACCTGTTTCTGAATTTCCTTTGTTGCCTGTGCGGTTTGCTTTGCAAGCACCTTGACTTCATTGGCTACCACTGCAAACCCCTTTCCTGCATCACCTGCAGTAGCTGCCTCGATTGTAGCGTTTAGTGCAAGAAGATTGGTCTGGCCTGCGATGTCGTCAATTACTTCAACTACTTTTCCGATCGATCTTGCGGCAGCCCCAAGTTTATCCATTACATCTTTACCGCTTCTTGCATAATTATTTGCCTCCGCTGCAATCAGAAGTTCTTTCTGGCAACTTCTGGAGACTTCATTGAGTGATGCGCTCATCTGCTCAATTGCGGTGGCGACGCTATTTGCTGAAGATGACATTTCTTCAGCCGTTGAAGAAATGGAATTAACATTTGCGGTTGCCTGTTCCGTTGCTGAAGCTGCAGTAGAAGTTTGCATACTCATTTCTTCAACATTTGCAGCAATACACGTTGACACTGAAGAAAGATCTGTTGCGGAGGAGGTAACGGTCTCTGCACTTGAAGATATATCTATCAATATTGTACGTAATCTATTATCAAGATTCTCTGCTGCGCGGGATATCTCACCAATTTCATCTCCGAGTTCCATGAAGTCAGCAGAAACATTAGTACTGAAATCCCCATTTGCCATGATTTTCAGGTGTTCCGAAATTGATTTGAGAGGATTCAATGTCCTATTCATAATGAAATAAACAATAAATGAAATTATCAGTACCATAACAATTAAAATTGAAACGGATGTCAATATAAGTTTTGAAATATTTCTATTCACAATTTTATTGATATTTTCGACAGAAATTCCCAAAAAGAGAATTCCAACAGTGTTGTTTTTATCATCATGGATTGGATCATAAACCGTAAGGTATGGTAGACCAAGGATATTTGCTTTCCCATAGAATGTTTCTTTCCGCATAACAGGTTCATAAGCAGCGCTATTTTTACCTAACTTTGTCCCAACAATCCTTTCTCCCTTATCGTTACGAATACTCGTTATCAACCGCTTATAATCGTCTCCATCTTTTGCAAATATTGTAGCCACAACCCCAAGCATTGAGGAAATACTATCCACAAAATCGTACCGATTTTCGAGTGGCACAGTATCTTTATCAAATAAAGTCTTGCCATTATATTGCAGTATCCCGTAATTTGTTGCTAAAAACGCCCGCGCACAACGGAGGTCTCCGGAGAGCTTCATTAATAAGCATGTCGTTGATAATTCGGCCATCTGTTTTTTTGCACAAACGGTGAAACCTGTATTATTTGCTAATGCCAATAATAGTATGGCCAGAAATACTATTATATTAATTTTTGATTTTAGTGATCGCTTTTTTTGCATTTCTCCATTTCCTTCCTTCCGTTCTTTCGCGTGCATACTTTCTGCAATTAAACTCCTAAGTATTATATCATTGGCATGGGAAAATTTTCCATAAATAACGTTGTTGAACCCCCCTCAGTAACCGATAATGTCTGGTTGGATTTATGGTTTTTTTCGAACAGAACTGCATTTGAATCTGGCTTTTTTTATGAAGTTAAAATCCTCGGTAGTTTCTTTACCTTCATCCTACAGCGCTGAATTCAGGTCTGTTTTAATTGTAACCATTCAAAAATTCATGCCCTCCCATACTTATCCGTTCATTTTATCAGGAAGTAAGAGCAGTTTTTTTGCGAAATATGCAAATTACAATCATCTGCAAAAGGCGGGAATCCCCTGCTCAGTACCAAGAATAGTGCAAAGAGACATTTTGAACAGATACTAATCATATATAACTTTTCATCGCCCCAAAAAAAAAGCATTATCTTCAGTGAAGATAATGCTGTGGGTGCAAAACGGAAGTCAGGATTAATTTAGTGACAAGCTTTTTTCAATAACAGATTCTGCATTTTGAGTTGCTGCCGGCGGTTCTACTCTTCGAAGTCCGTTGAACTCCATGAGACATGCAAACAATGCTTTTCTTCCTTTTTCAGCATTTTCCGTTGACGAGTAAAGAAACCAGAGCTTCCGATGGGTTTCATCGATGCAGTCGATGGAAATGACAAAACCAAACCTGTTTTTATCGGTGGCTGACTTTATTTCGCAGACATTACTGAATGAGATTATGTCTTTTGGATCAACGACTTCGCCATGAGATTTGAAAAGAACCTTCTTAACCTGATCCATCATCACGGCCAGAATACCGCGGGATTTATTGGCTGTTTCGATGTCTTTAAAATTGCACCAGACGGCACCGGTATGAGTAATAATTTTAAAGGCATGAGTGGAATCATACTTTCTGTTTTCTTCAGGGATCTCACCCACAGGCCCTGCATAAACAATCTGACTGATTTGAATCGTTTCGTTATGAGTCGAGAAGAGAACGTTTTGTCGCATGATGATGCTCCTTAGGGAAATAATTTGAATGTTTATTTTAAACAGAGCGCTTGTTTTGTTGCTATAACCGAACAGACAATTTTAGATTTTGAACAGACAATTTTAGATTTTTAAATATACTTTAAAAAATGATAAAACAGCGATTACAT
>JAFGIN010000125.1 GCA_016929595.1 Chitinispirillaceae bacterium | reverse complement strand
GGCGTAGCGAGGACAAAATATTTGCCGAAGGCCAAGCGAGGCTTTGCGAGCGCAGCAGTATTGGTGTGTTGTGAGACGTATTTGGGCACCGTTCTTCTGTATTGTTAATTTCTTCTCATGAATTGAGCGATTTTATTTTTTGAAAATAGAGTAGCATGTGTAAACTCAAAATGTTTAACTTAATTAAATACAAGGAATTGTTTTTGTATTATATTATTGAAAGTTAAAATTATTTGAATCAACATTTTTATAATGATTTTTGTAAAATTGTATATACTGCAATATTTAGCGAATAAAAAATATAAAATTAGCTGGTACTGATTGCTTATTGTTTCAATTCTTTAAATGTAATTTTTACTCCGCTTATTTTTTAATCTACCAGCAAAACTACTTTTCGTTATATATATATGAATAGTTAAACTTTACATTAGGCTACTTCATGAATGGGTCAGTTGCTCCAGGCGGCATCTTCACTTTCTGTGCATTTGGCTGCCTGTATCTTTCGAGATTCCACCGATAGAGCACCAACCCATCACACATAATAAATGCTGTTGGATTGGTTGTCCATGCTGTACTCTTTGGTTCAAGTGCACCATCCCGCATTGCATAGCCAAGTTTGACAGGTTTTCCAAGTAACAAGGGGTTTTTCGCATCGATAGAAACAGCGACAAAAACAGGGTTTCTTTCGCTGTCTGCATTAGTTCCCCGCATTGTACCATCTCTAAAAACAAGCCATTTACCATCAGGTGAGAAGGTTAAATGCGAATACCTGTCTGCAGGATTATAACTTTTCCAGAATGAACCCGCGATAGAGATAAGTGGAACCATTTGTTTCTTCTCGTCAGGTTCATTCCAACGGAAGAGATAGAGAGTACGTCTTTTTACTTCAGCATAAATAACATCAACAGCCTTTTCGTCTGCTGGTGCAGGTAAAGCACGTGCTGCAGCCAATTGCTCTTTTGTTGCTGGCTTACCTCGTTCGACTATTAGTGCAAATGGCAATGTAGGATGTATTGCAATTTCTTTCATACATCTGAATCCAACTTGATTCCGGTTAAATACCTCAGCTAATTGGTGGTTAGTTGGTTTGAAATTTTCATCATAAACCTCAATTTTAGTTGTGCTGTCATTGTAAATGAATATTTTCTTCTGGTAGAAAAACCAAGGCTCTGTATAAACACCTGTTTTTACTCCTGCAGGATGTTCAGCAAGAACCGTGAATGTGTTGTTTTCGAACCGGATTACTTTCAGGATTTTATCAAATCCATCAACTTCAGCATTTGGCTCATCTATTTCAAGTACAAAAACTCTTTTTTCAGGATCAAGTATTGCAAGATTTTCAATATTCCCAGTATATATTCCCGGGCTTATTGTATGAATTTCTACTTTTTGCTCTGGAATATTTACTATCAAAAACCCTTTTGATTGAGCATAAGCAATCTCATTTTTCGACCAGATCGGCATGAACCTGAAATAGTAAGCGCCTGTAACCTCTTCTATGAAATCTTTTCTAACAATATGCTGCTTAAGGTCTTCATCGGTTTTAAATTCAAGTAGTTTTATTGCATTGTCAAGATCATTGGTGCCGACCATATTATCTTTGGGAACAGCAAAAATATTATTCATCTCAGACCATTGGGCGTACATGGATGGCGGCAACATGATATCATAATCGCCATAATCCATTATAGTTGTATCAGACATTGTTCGTAACTCCTCTATTATTTGTTTGCAGCCTGCTTTGTCCGTACCAGAACAACCGATTCCAGAAAGCCCCAGCAAGAAAAAAAATAATGCAGGTATAATTATTCTTTTCCAATTCATTTTTTAGACGCTTGTTTTAGTTTAGCAAATTCATTGCGGATCGTTTCTACTCGCGTTGGTAAAGTTTTAATACGTTCAAATCCTTCCTGCTGCTTCGAACTTTTTTCAGTCGCATCAGCAAGTGCACTATTCATATTTTTCAGCAATATAGAATTATCTAACCGATAAAACACCGCAGGGTTGACAACAGCACTCCTGTACCACTGCCACTGATCGGATTCAGACATGGTATCGAAAAACCTTTCAACAAATTCCTGATATGCGGGAGCACCAGTCACCAGTGATAAATACCAGTCAACACCAAAAAGTAATTTGTCCTGTAAATGGCTGTAACGCCTGCTTGAATCCATTTCCCTGAAAAGTTCTGCGACATTCCTTCTTGTTCTGCCATCTTTTAGATTGTAGCAAGACACATCTGTGTATACATTCTCAAAATGTATTTCGCCACCTGCGTTTTGCCCTTGAACGATGTTAGAGTCAGTTAAATTGGTGATCTCCTCCACCCAATCCGATGCAATCCCAACTTCTTTCCATTCAGCACCCCCAAAATGTGCAAGGCAGAGTTTCAGTTTTGGATATTTCATTAAAACCGGTCGCCAGTTTTTCGGATGTACGTATTCATCATAAAAATACCCCAAGGGTGTGCTCGGGTCGTACATACAGGAAACAATGCGATCAGGCTGTTTTGTCAAATCAGCTTTATCAAGCTTATGATAGAATGTTGCCTCATGAGTACCCACTCCACCTGGTGAGCAATGGGTTAGGATCGGAATACCCTCAGCTTCACAGCGGGCGTAGAATTTTTCAAGGTTGGGAAGACGGGGGTCAAGAGGTTTGTACCCCAATGGCGGGTACATCTTGAAACCGATAAACATTCCGGCATTTTTCAAAGTAGCGATATATTTAAATGGGAAATCCCAAGGACCATAGGTCCAACGCTTCTTATCCATTTCAGAAGGGTCTAATTTGCACCATCGGCGGGGATCATAATGAAACATTGGGATTAGTGACCAGGGATTTTTTTTAACTGCAGCAACAGTTGCTTCGTGTTGTAAATAATATGCCTGGTATTTCCAGACGTGATTAGGTTTTTCATCAGATACATCAACAACATCACCTCTGTTTTCTGCAGCAAAAGCATCACTGCGCTCATAATAGATCACACGTTCTACGGATCCTTTTGTTTTATTTTTGTAGTATGTTCCGTCAAGATAAACGGCTCCATCGAGACTTTCACCCTGCTTAACTGCAACCATCTCAACGGTATCTTTGGAATCCTCATGGTAAATGGTAGAACTCTCCGGTGGGAAACCTGCTATATGTGCAAAATCCATATCCATCGGCATAATAATAGTCGGCGAGAATATATGCGCTTTTCCAGTAAACAATTCTTCAGCTTTTTGCAGATCGGTCATTCCCTCTTTATAGGGTTTTTCCTCAAGAAGTTTGGAGCCTTTATAGGTTTCATTCTGCTCTTTTACAAGTCTTTCTGCAATTGTTTCTATCGTGTTTTTCGAAATCTCCCCTGCATCATTCTGGTTTTTTATACCAAGGAGGTCCGCAATAAGTTCACGTGGCATTTTAACATTTCCTGGCACCTGATCCCATAACAGTGGCAGGGGAGCAGTCACTCCACTCTGAATATGTGAATGGGCATCTATTACAAAATCCGCAGTGAATTTTGGTTTGTATTTTACCGGAACCACCCGGGCTGCTATACCTGGTGACATTATTTATTCTCCTCTTTCCAGAGTTGATATTCGATTCCATCAACGACCAGCAGTTTCTTTTTTACATCAGGAACCAGTACACTGATTTCTTCCGATTTTGATATCTCGCCGGTCAGCAGTACCTTCCCGGTATCTGCGTCCTTGATTTCGTAGCTCTTCTTTTTGGAAAATTCTGCTCTCTCATTTCCATTTTCATCGAACTCCTTGTATACGGAGCCGTCCGGATTTGCAAGGGTAAAAGAAATCGTTACCCAGGGATAGTTATATTGTAATCCTCGAATATAATACTCAGGGAT
>JAFGIN010000124.1 GCA_016929595.1 Chitinispirillaceae bacterium | reverse complement strand
AGGCGGTGGTACCGACGATAAGGATCCGGGTACTAAAGATCCGGGGATTACAGATGATGAAGAAGAGATTGCTACTTTTACGGTAACTTTTGAGTCAAACGGCGGCGGTAGTGTAGACGCGCTGACACTTGAAGAAGGGTCACTTTTAACGTTGAGTTATGATATAGTACCCGATCCTGAAGAGGGCAAATACTTTGCCGGCTGGTACAAAGATGCTGAATGTAGCGATGACCAGCTGTGGGACTTTGCATACGAAAAAGTAACTGCTGATGTAACACTGTACGCAAAATGGGGTATTATTGTGGATACTTTTACATGGAGAACAGGTACGGACGATAATATCATAATATTTAGCATATCCGGAAGTGATAAGGTCATAGCAATACCTGAAGAAATTGACAATAAAAAAGTCATTAAATTTAATGATGATGGAGGGGGAATAGATGCAAACACTGTGATATCAGTTATACTTCCTGATACATTTCTTTCAGCATATGCTGGTGCATTTCGTAATTGCAGCAGCCTTACCTCAATACTTGTCAGCAAAAATCATCCAAATTATAGCACTAAAAACGGATATCTGTGTAACAAGGCGGGTGACACACTTGAAGTATTTCCACTAGGGAAAAAAGATTTGTCAGATCTTCCTGATTCGATCACTACGATACAAGACTATACATTTTCTCAATACAATAGCCTGACATCTATCTCTATTCCTCAATCAATCACTACTATGGGTAATAATGTGTTTTATAACTGTACCAATCTTGAATCGGTTATTCTTCCTGATTCGGTTACTGCAATTGGTGAGGGTGCATTTGAAAAGTGCACAAGTTTAACATCTGTCACTCTTCCGGCTTCCCTTGACGTCATTCCTCTTGGTGCTTTTACAAATTGCAGCAGCCTGACGTCGCTTACTACTTCAGATTCAATCACAGTATCGGATTCTTTCACCATTCCGGATACAGTCACAGCTATCGGATTATATGCATTTTACAAGTGTACAGGTCTGACATCAGTTACTATTCCGGACTCTGTCAAAGAAATTAATGTTAGCTCATTTCAAGGGTGTACCAGCCTGAGTAAAGTCTATTTGCCAGCATCCGCTCCTGATATTTTATATTTTGGTGAGATTAGAGTGGATAATAAGGCTTTCGATGATAACGCGCCGGACCGTACATTTTACGTGCCGGCAGGCAGCCTCGCTGATTACCAGAATTCTGAAAGCTGGACAAATTACATAGACAGTTTTGTAGAGTTATCTGAATAGAATCGTCAGTTAACATCAGTTGCTTTTGGGTCTTCCTTTAGCAACTGAAAGCCGCTGGGCAATACAGATACAATCTACCTCACAAACTAATCAGCCGCACCGGATGTATGCGGGGCGGCTGATTTCTTCATCTCTTTTGTCAATATTTTCTAAAAGATACGTCTTGCTACTAATATGAAGTCTTAAAAGGTATGTTTAAGCTAGTAATGGATAGCATGAAAACTGAAGATCATACCGGGGCAGGGGAATGCACCTCTTTTATTAAAAAATCCCTGTTTTCACTTGTTGAATTACATATCAACAAGACAGACATTTTATAATGTGTTACAAAACTTAAAAGATCATTGGATATTAAATTTAAAGTTACGACTTCCGGAAGGCTGTAACAGAGTTTTATTATCAGGAGATAAAAAATATGACTATATGTTATAAAGAAGATTTAATTTATGCGTATAAAAAAGCCACTAAAGAAGAAAGATTGGAATTGTATGAAGAATTTGTTTTTATGCGGGAAATTTTTAACGATCTGGATCTTTGTGAACTTAACTCCAAAAGCAATCATTGCAGTTCCATAAGCAACATGAGAGGCTTATATTGAATGACTTTTAAAGAATTTTTACTGTATGAATACTGTATTTCCAAAACTGATACAAGGAAATTTCTAAAAGAACGGTATCCGGATATGAGGCATATCTTTAACAGGATTGATTGCATTAAAAAAGAACGAATCAGTTCATGTATCAGCGAATATATCGATGAGTTATATTAGTGTTGTTAAATTGTGTTCCGAATGACCTTTGTCCCCGTTTTACGAAGATCACTAATTTACTTTTTGTAAAATTCATATTTAAGAGGAATGATTATTCATTTTCTCAAAAAATATCCGTTTTCACTTGTTGAATTACATATCAACAAGACAGACGAGCCAAAATATGGTAAAATTCCGTAAATATATCAAAATACGTAAAAATACCGGCGTGGCATAAACAATCTGAGGGGTACCCTTTAGACATGTTAAAATTTTCTGTGAATTCGGGATTACATAAGGTATATATTAACAACAGGAGTGAACGAAATGAAACGATCATTAGCAATGGATATTTTGGAAAAAGCCCCCAAAAGATTTCATAAGTGGAATTACAGCCGGTTACTTGGTACGGTTCTGCTTCTCACCGGTATATTGACATTTGCAATATTTGTTATTGAATTCTTAAGCAGTGACACTGTTACGATTATAGTGCTGATGTTCCCTATGCTTATACTTTACGGGCTAACGTTCGTTTTCTGCACAATGACAAAAAAAACGGTGGCAGACATACTTTTAACAGAAGGAAAGGTTGTATATTCATCTGAGCAGAAAAAAATGCCGATTTACAAAGTCATTATCTGGACTGTGATGATAATAACAGGTTTTTTCGCATCAATATATCTGGCGCTCCTGGTCTTTTAATGAGCGGGACAATAGTCAAATGAGTGCCTGGAAGTGCTATTTTTTGAAGGGAGCTTGCAAAAATTATAATTCATTGAACGGCTATGCGGTTTAAGACCGTAAATAAGTATATTTTTTTGCGAAGTCTCAAAAGTGTTCGAAATTTGTGCTTTAAGGCGTGTAAACGGGAAAACACACTGTCGGTTCTTTTTGAAAGGAATTACAGAAGAACAGGAGAATATAAATGAAAAGTATAGCGGTAATTTTGTTAACAATCCTTGTTATGGCGTCATGTGAGGATGAGGGTTCCGGTTCAGACAGCAGCAGTTTTGAGAAAGAACCGTCACTTTATCAGGAGTTCGATTTTGAGGACAACGGTAAGGGGTATGGCTGGCACGATGAATGGGCACGGGCTACCTGGACCCAGAATCATACACAGATGACAGTCGACAGGGCCATGCCTGAAGATGGAAAGCTGCACATTATGACAACTGATTATCTTCAGGCCGAACCGGATTATGCAGGCGATTTGACGGCCCTGGGAGGTTCAGTTCAGACAAAGAATAGGTATCTGTATGGAAAATGGGAAGCAAGGCTTAAGCCTTCTTCTGAGAGCGGTGTCGTTAACGCCTTTTTTCTCTGGAATGATGTTAACTATCAGGAAGTAGATATTGAGTTTACACCGTATACCTTTGGAAAGAATACCGGAGAAGTCCATCTGGCAATACATGCTGAAGGCCGTTCAAACCATTTTGTAAGTGATGTAAAAGTAGATTTTAATCCTTCAGATGATTTTCATGTCTATACTATCGAAGTGTATACCGACAGAGTTGTATGGCGGGTAGACGGGGATCTGCTTGATGAGTATGAGTATGATGATGTTGTAAAGATCGATACCGAATGCATGGCGCTGCTCAATGGCTGGTCTTCAACCAGTGAATGGGTAAAAGGGCCTCCCGCTCAGACAGCTCACTATTTTATAGACTGGGTCAAATTTTTTCCGTGTACATCGGGAAATTGACAGCATTTTATTAGAACCAATTCTCAAATTCAACCTGGAGGATCATAATGAAATTTTATAACATTTCGAATAATAACACTGCATACTCACCTTCTGAGCTTGGTTTTACACTCTCATGCTTGTTGATAAAAAAAGTAACCAGACAGCTGAAAAACTGTCTTTGCATTATTCTGACGGCTGCTTTTGTTTTTGGTGCTGTTTCATGTTCCCAGGGTTCTGGTTCCGGAAAATCTCCGGAAGCGTATGGTGAACTGAGCGCGAAAGCTGTTTCTGCTGGAATGATACGTCTTGACTTTTACTATGAAAACGGCGGTCACAGAATTTTTGGAATCTTCAGAAGTTCTGAGGGTAATGAGCCAGAATATGTAACTGCACTTCAGCCAACATATACCATTTTTCACGACCGCGACCTGACTCCGGGGGTTGAATATACATATACACTGTATGCCTATGTAGATGATGAGCCAATTTTTATTGGTGAAGCATCTGCAATTCCGGAATCAGTACCTGAAAACGCACACTATATACGCAGCGACGCCACAGGCGCAAATAATGGAAGCAGCTGGGAAAACGCGTGGACTGAAGTTCCCGATTCGCTGGAAAGAGGGCACACCTATTTTATTGCAGATGGGAATTATCAGAAAGTTATTTTTGACGTCGATGAAGAAGATTCTAAATTTATTTTTCTTAAAAAGGCTACACCCGAAAATCATGGTTCAGATGCCGGTTGGGATAACAGTTATGGCGACGGTCAGGCCGTTTTTCAGGCAGAAGACGGAATGATCCTGACTTTTAGAAACGGTTTTTACGATTTTGACGGCCAGACCGGTTCCGGTATTGCAGGGCACGGGTTCAAAACAAAAGCTTTATCAGATGCCTTGACATACAGTATTCTTGCGGACAGTACCTATAAGGATGATGATGAAATAAATAGTTACATAAACGTGTATCGCACGGAAATGCAGCTCGCGGGATGTGAACGGATACCTGATGTTACCGGTTCTGGCAGAGGGTTTCAGGTTCGCGGGGTTTTGAGTCACTCCATTCTCTCGCATGTGTACATCCATGATTTGCCGGGTATACCCATTTATTATGTTAATAATTCTTTTGACAATATTATAGAGTATTCGCATGTCGCCCGGAACCATAGTGATTCCGTGTCGCATGCCGAGGCCATACAGACCCATACCGGTGCCGAATTTAATATAGTACGATACAGTTACTGGGAGGATATAGAAGGCTCGTCGGTTTTACGTTTAAAAAATGACTGGGATGTGTATGGAAACATCATTTATAACAGTTCCAACTATCCTTCTTACGGGCAAAACGGTTCTGGTGTAAGTCAGGGCGCTGTTAGCGGGACCGGTAATCTTCGATTTTATAACAACACAACAGTAGATATTCAATACGGTTACAATGCGGGGTATTACAATACGGGAGATGGAAACGAAGTTTATAATAATCTCTGGGTTAATTGCAGTCGTATTCGATTTTCCGATGCTACCGGTGAGCCGGAAACTAAGACTGATTACAATGGTCTGTTTAAAAGTGATGATAACGGCAACCATACCGAAGAACACCTTCAGATATTTACTTCAAATCCCATAGATTCTAATTTTAGACCACTGTTCGAAACCAAGACGGGAATTGAGCTTCCATTCCCGTACAATATTGATATGGACGGCAATATGCGTGGAGAAGACGGTATCTGGACCCGCGGTGCATTTGAATATGTTGGTGACTAAAATATTATGCGGTTCCTGGTCATACATGATCAGGAACTCTGCGTCGTAGCCATCAAGCTGAACATACAATTCAGACCAGATTTGGTAGTTTTGTATTCTTTTTATAATAAAAAAATAAAATCGGTAGATTCCATTTTTTGCCTCCAAAGATTTATCTACATATGTAAACGTAATTAGAGGCTGTTTTGTTAAATTTTTTCTGAATAATGTTCACTTTTTTAAAAGTAAATAGATGTTTGCGGGTGGAACTCTAGTGGTTGTTCTGTCACAAGGGAAAGATGATATACTCAAAATAATATCAAGCGAATGATTGACGTTAAGCGATCAGAACCCATTATCGTCAGCATTATAAACTGATAAATATCAGTAATTTTTGCTATTTCTGCATTTTCTTCGCCCTTTTTTCCTAAAAATCAGTTGTTATTTGTAAGGGAAAGGAGGTGAAGAATGAATGAACACGATAAGCTTTTCAAAGAGATCGAGAGTGTTAAGGAGAATGCCGCTGATCTGATTCGATCCGTATTTCCAAAAGAGATAATAAATGAAGTTGATCTTGATTCATTACAGCTCGATAACAACAGTTATGTGGATAATAATCTTAAAGAGCACTACACTGATCTGGTTTACAATTGTAAAAGAAAAGATAACCGATGTGTAACAGTTACACTTTTGTTTGAGCATAAGAGTTTTAAACCAAAAAATGAGTATCTTCAGCTTTTGCGGTACATGATTAATCTCTGGTCGTATCAGGAAAAAAATCGTGAAAATCTCACATTGATTGTTCCAATAATATTCTATCATGGCAAACAGAGGTGGAAGATCGTTCCGTTTCAGGATTTACTTGATAGCTGTAATGAAAATTGGGGGCAATTTGTTCCGGATTTCAGATACTTATTAACTGATGTAGCCCGTTATGATGATGAGACAATTAAAAATAAGCTCTATAAACGGGAATTTAACCGTGCTTTGGCTCTGATTTTTAAGTATATTGGGAATGAAAGCTTGCTTTTTGAAAAGCTGTACGATATAATGTTTCAGTTGAAGGATTATCTGGATAATGAAAAAGATGTACAGCTGATAATGTCTTTTTTAACGTATATGATGAGTTT
>JAFGIN010000123.1 GCA_016929595.1 Chitinispirillaceae bacterium | reverse complement strand
TTTTCGACTAAAAATTATCGGCGTTTTCCGATCGGGTGGGTCCGTTCATCGGTGGAACATGGGTTCATTGGTTATCGGCGGTAGCATTTTCAGTAAAGAAAAAAAGTACTGCACCTGCTTCTGTACATATTCTCTCAGGGGTATTCACATGTAAAGTTACAGCACCAGGCGGGGGCAGATTACATTGTGCATTATATTCACTGAATGGAAAAGAAATTACAGCTTTTGATATAGGCAAAACACATAATGGCACTCACACTTATACAAAGTCAATAAAAGATAATCATCTGCGTAAATTAGTAAATGGAGTTATGGTTGTCCGTTTGTCACTGGATAACAAAACTATTGGCTGTGTTCCAGTCAGCATTAATTAGGCAGGTTATTCATAGGTAAAATGAAGTAGTCAGGATCAGAGATGGCGGGGCAATCTGTCCCGCTCTTTTATATCTGTCCAAAACCTTTTACTGCTCATTTCTACATCACGGGCAAAAGGCCAAAATTTTAAATTAAATGAAAAATAACACATAAGCTGCAGGACTAAGAAGTCTTACATCCTTATTTTCTGTTTATAAAAATCCCACTTCGAAAATTTTTTGCTTTGTTGATCTCATCTATTTTCCTCCCGGACAGAGAGTAAATATCATTTAAACTTGATAGTTGTTTCGATGAAGTAGTATTTATTATCAGATGGGTACGGGAATTCTGCTGTATAGCAATCGCAGATCGATTATTTACAGATGTTTGTGTCATTGTGTAGATGTTTTCAGGTAGTTCATCAAGTGTGATCACACTTTCACTATTGTAGATTGTTTTGAGAAGTGACGGGTCATTATGTGTCGGGCTGGTAATGAAATCACCATACCATGGACAGAAATAGAGCCACCAGGCTCCTTCATTGGTTATGTTTTTGATGTCCGGGATAACGTCGTTTTCAGTTAATGCTACCATTTTTGTATCATTAGTGTAATTTACCAGTGTAAGAAACACAGTTGTTGCGGCACTTGTCTTCCATGTATAGGGGGATCCTTCATACTTATCGTAGGCAACCATATCTACACAATCATCCCCAGGATACCATCGATATGAATTCGCATACGTATAAAGATTTACTTCCCAGATAGCGTTATGGATGCCATATTTTTCTGTGAGGGTAGTATAAAGAAGTTTCCAAAGTTTTTTGTATACTTCAGCACCGCCAGATCCCCACCAGAACCATGCACCTGAGCCATCAGTGTTGTTATTACCTTCAGCTTCATGGAAGGGGCGAAAAAGAACCGGGACTTTTGCATCCTGAAGAATGAGGAGTTGCTTTGCGAGAGAATCAATTGCAAGCATCAGATACGCATGTTCTTTGGTAGTTGTTACAAGGCAGTTGGCAGTCTTGAAACTGGCAGTTGGTTTATAGGTACACAGTTTCCAGTCTAATTTGTCACCGATTTTGTAACTTTCAAAATCCGATGGTACATTGATATGCCAGGATGCTGTTACGATACCGTTGCGTTGCTGCACCCAATTGATCATACGGTGAGTCGAACTGTCTTCCCACCCGTAAAGAGGATTGTAGTTCATCAGATCAAAGCCTCTGATCGCAGGATATTTACCTGTCTTTTCGAAGATGTATTCAAATTCAAGTTCCATATTACCATTGTTTCCACCGCCGTATACTTCTTGTTGGCCTGAAATGACATGTTTACCATAAACGCCGGTAAGATATTGTTTAAGTGATTTTGTTTCGGACGTTGCATGTGCATCACAGGGAACTGCAGAAATTTTAAGTTCGGGCATATCAGCATAATCAAATGTAATAGCATCATACAGGATAAAGCCCCAGCTTCCTGACGTCCCGATTTCAATTTTGGCTTTGCCGGCTTCAAGGTAGGTAAATCCAAAACTGAAATCGATCCATCCGCCATTGTTTGGAATGTAGAAATTCCCTTGTGAAACACCGTTGATGCTGACGGTCTGAAGTCTGGTTTCACTCTTTTCACCCAGGTACATCCAGCATTTTGTTGAAAGTTCGTACATGGCATTTTGGGGGATAGTAACTTCAAGCGTTATAGTACCTGCGTTGGATACCCATACAAATCCATCGCCTGAAAACCCTGGATACTCAGTTTCATAAACTCTGGCAGTTACCGTTGCACCATTACTAAGAGCGCAGGATTCTGCTTCAACCTTCACAGGTAGAGAACCTGCTGCAAAATTTGAAACGGGTATGATCAAAAAAACTGAACATACAAGCTTAATTGCTGTGAGCATTGAGAACTCTGTTGAAAAACAGTTTTTAATAAATGTACTTATCAATGTAAAAGCCTTTTGTTGAAAAGTGCCGGAATATTTTCTTTATGAGAATAAAATAGTATCTGATATAATCATGCACAATCGTTACTGCTTTTATCATCTCTCTTTTCTGACACGGGAAAAAAGTATCATAAAGTGCATTTTGGATGAAAATATATCGCTGTTGGCGGCAGTTTTTAAGAGATATCTTATCAGAAGTAATGCCAGAGGTGTCATCGTTTGTTATATCAGATTATAACGATCAGATATCATACCTGAAGTTGTAGTATAATAATCAAATTAAGTCTGCTAAACCATTACAGTTGCAAACTGAGCAGCCGCGGCCTGATTTTCAGGTCGAGTAGTTTCAGTGCCGGAGAGCCGCTGCCACCTCCGCTACCGTTTACTATGCAGCTCCCCGGCCAGGAGGCAAGTCCTGCATCAACCAGATCCTGGATCACACTTTCTTCGTAGGTGATTTTCATGATGTCTGTACCTGATGTCGGACCAGTGAATTCAAAGGGATCGCTGCCGGTGGAGGCTATATTTATACCACCGATAAGTGTCTGATTAAAATTGTAGAATTTAACAAGCTCATTTCCGCTTCCTGCAACATAAAAATAGCCGCGCAACGTTCCTTTCCATACACATGGAGCAATCTGTGCTCCTCCGGATATGTAGAAAATGGATGATGATGCAGGTCCGCTGTTGTATAGTATTTTGTTGTCAGTTGCTGAGTTGAAAATCGGGTTCCAATACATCGAGCCATTCATGATCCAGATCACTTTATAATTGAATGTTCCGGGATTTGCGTTCCACTGAGGAGATGCACCGGTGGCATCAATGACAAGATAGCCTTTCCATAATTTTGATGAGTTATTCTGGTAGTAGGTATTCATAGGACCGGCTGTCAGTTCCTTCCAGTTAGCTCCGAAAACAGTTGCATATTTGACTCTGGATGAGATAGGAATCTTACTGATGTCAATGGTTATCGCAGTTTCGTTTCCAGGGCAGATACCAATTCGTTCTGCCATATTACTGATCGTGGCGCCATTGGATTTAAGCGTACCACCTGTAAGATTAGCCGATTTGAATGAACCGGAGTGTAGCAGTGTTTTTCCCGATTGCATAACGATTTTGTATGACCCGCTGGAGGAGCTGTTTGAAAATATACTGTCTCCGCCAATCGAAATATTTGTATTCAATGTTACTGTTTTTTCAAATCCTGCTTTTCCGGAAATGCTGCTCGCTGCATTCTGGAATGCTACCGGAGACTGAAAGTAAGCATTACCATTTACAACAAGTTTACTCTGAACAGGGGATGCTGTTGATGTAGAGCTGCCGGTTTTCAGGTTTCCATTAATTGTAACAGTACGGGTGGCGGCTTGCATGATAAAATTACCGCCAAAATAGACATTGCCCGTAATAATCGCAGGCCAGTTGAAACTTTCACCATCCTTTGCAATAAATAATGCATATCTCCCACCGGGAACTGCTGCTGCCGGTGGAGTAACGACCTCTATTCCTTCGAGTTTATACAGAGCGAGGGCTTTTTTCTTTGCACCGTTATCACCGTATCCAGTACCCTCAATAGTCACCAGTGCGGCGGTACTGTCGAAGTTTACGATTTTTGCACTGTATCTGGCAGTACTGGATCCGCTGTTAAGATCAAACCTGACCTCAGATGAGGCGGCTATCACCGAGGGGTTGCAAATCCATTTACAATTATTGTTTTTTGTAAATGCTTTCAGGATGGCTAGCGCCGTGTCCGGGTTGTTCATAAACTGCCCTTCACAGGCCTTGAGCGCCGCTTCAGCCGCTTTCGCAGTCATACGAATACTTGAATAGTCTGAAGTGCCGACTTTGTCTTTACGTACCATAAAGAGTAAAGCTGTGCCGCCGATAGAAACAACTAGAAGTGCAACCAGTGCGTAAACCACTGCAAATCCCCGTTCGTCTTTCTTAGGTTGTATCATAAGTGTTTTTCCTGTAAAGAGTTTCAGTCAGAATCTGCCATTATTTGGAATTTCAACAACTTCTGTGTAATACCTCCAGGTGTAGTCGCCTGACCTCTGGACTGATACATTCGCGACCTGGATACTGGAGTTCATTCTGGTACCTGCATTACCACTTGTTTTTGTCAGCAAATGAATTTTAATCGCACGGACATGTTGCTTATATACTGTTGAATCCGGATTACCTCCAGTGAATCTATTGACCCAGGTAAAAGCCGAATCCTCTGCGGTGGTTGCAACGACAGATTTGATGTTCAGGATTCCTGCGCCACTTACCCAGTAGCGTAAATGTATACCCGCTGTACCAGAAACGGAATCCCGGACGGTAATCATATGGTTCCCGCTGGTTGGCTTAAACTTTTCGAATCCATAAATAGATGCACCGTTTGCGAACTCAAAACGTAGAGAGTCCAGAGCATCAGGAAAGCCATTGGATGTTTCGATTTGAAGGAGTATCGAATATTTGCGGTTTTTAACGACTGATTTCTTATCACAGTATCTTATGTATCCCCGGGCTGCTCCGGTGAAGGTCAGTTTTAGTGGTGATGCGGTTGATTTTACAGGTGCAGTTCCGCTTTGGTTGGTTAGTATCCAGTTGTCCTTATTAGTCAAACTGTCTTTGAAAAGTGATGTACCTATACCATAAATACCATATTGAAATTGCAGCGCAATGACATTTTTTGCAACAATACTGCTGGCGCTGGAGCCGTTTCTTTTAATATTGCGTATGAGGTTGGTGCTGTCCAGATAGTACATAATGGTATCAATTCCTGCAGAGTTACCATTGATCTTAAGGCGTGCCATATATATAGTAAGGGTATCCCCAAAGGTGTTATTGCCGGATTCTGAGTGTTTGAATGATGAGAGGTCTGAAGAACTTGTAAACGTTCCTGATACAGTATCTTTAATCAAAGAACTTCCACTTTTACGGAAATAGATTTTCAACCCAGTGTTTCGTATCTCTCTAACCATTAAACCGAGAATATCACGTGCGTCAGTTTGCAGTCGTACCACTTGCCTTCCTTCATTGTAACTGTTCATGAGCAATTTAAATTGCTTTCCCAGTATAAGTGCTACAATAGCAAACAGTGCCATGTATATGGCAAGCTCAATAAAAGTTGTGCCTTTCTTATTCAATTCACGGCTCCTGACATAGTGATAAAACGAGATTTACCATTAATTGAATAGGTTACGGTTACCGTTGCTCGTTTGATGGTGTTGATGTTGTCAATTGTCCAGGATCGGTTCATGGATATGTTATCAACAATGACATTTTCGGGTGATGTTGATGAGACCGGGAATGCCTTTGTCGTAAGGTCTGTAAGTTTTTCTTCTGCAGCAAGGCAAGCGACATCTCTGGCCCTTGAGTCAGCTGACATATTGAAGGAACTGCGTGAAAAACTCATGATTACCCCGGTGGTAAGTGTAATGATCACGAGGGTTATACAGATTTCGATTATGGATGAACCTGTCTGGTTTTTTATAAGGTGTTCCATGATTTAGCGTCCCCAGTGCATTTTTTCAGTTCGATGAATTGCATACCACTGTTAATTCCGATGAAATAATACGTTTTTTCAAGTTGGGGGTTATGAAGGTAGATGCCACCATGGTTGTACTCACCCAGGGAGTCAGGAACAATCTTGATTGAATCTTTCCATTCACCCTGAACACCGTTTACAATGGAAGGATAGGGGTTGTGGTACGTCCACCAGCCATCGGTATATGGCTGAGCAAGATCCGCATCGGGTCGACCAATTACTATTGGTGATGGAATTTGATACACCATAATACTCTGGTATTTAAAACTTCCACCCTGGGAAGTATCGACCCATATCGAACACTGCATTAATGATGTATTGAATGTCGCTTTTACCTGACCATCGTATTTGAACGAGAGTGATTTCATGCTGCGCAGCTCGCAGTAGAGGTTGTTTGCCGCTTTTTCAAGCTGATTATGAGCCATTGATTTTTTATACTGAAAAAAAGTAATTAACGACAGGATTCCCAGAATCACCATAATCATCGAAACTTCAATAAGTGTGAATCCGCGTATGTTTTTCATTGCTGCACCATCAAAATGTTCTTTATTCTTATTATACAGATATTAGAGGTAAAGTGCAATGATTCTGTATTTATTTTTTGTAACCGATTGAAAATGAAGCTATTATAAAAATTAAACGCTTAAGCCGATAGATAACCAATAATCTATTGATGGGCGATGGGACTGAAATCCATTCCAGATTCCTTATCAGAGCATGTAGAAAAAAAAGAAAAATGGTGTCATTTATATAAGCTTACGTCTGTATCTGAAGGGGGACTTCCAATATACTTCCAGTCAATAAGAAAAACGGTGCCCTGATTAGTTTCCATACTCGATATAACTTTAAAATCGACAATTTCTTTATATCGTTCTTTGAGTTGAGGGATGTATCTGTCGATTGAGTGTTCAATTCTGTCAACTATATAACCATGTTTCAATTCTGTAACCAGATCTATGAATGAGGTAGAACCTTTCTGTTCAAAATAGGTATAGTGATAGAGCGTTGTATAAAAATTTTTTCCGAAAAGATTCATTTTTGCAAAAGTAAAACGTTGGTCCTTGTTTGCTGGTGAATCGATATGATAAAAGGGGACAGATCTGTTTTGAACGTAAAAACCTACGGGCAGACATATAGAATAATGTGCCAGCACAGGCAGTGGCTGTCCACCATTTTTATTTACATGGTTATCAATTGTTGCACCAACTATCCGCCAGGGAACTATGTAAGGTTTGTGTGATTTGTAATACTTAAAATTGGCAATTACATTGAATGTAATAAGCAGTGTCATTGCAGTTGTGAGCGTCCATTTTTTTAAAGCTGTGTTTATTACAATAAATCCGAACAGCAGAATAAGGTGATAAGCCATATATCGCGGATGTACGCAGGGTATGACCCATCCGATTCCAATGTGAATACTGTATCCAATAAACAATGAAAATGAAAGAATTTTTTCCCTGTCGGATATCTGATGATAATACAGGCGTCGAAAAAACAGTACTATGGAAACGATGACTATCGCAATTGTTGAAATAATTCCTGTAAGGTCGATCCAGCTGATTTCACGAAGATTGAGAATTTTGGAAAGGTATGCACCGATAAGAATTTTTACAGGAGTGTATACAATTCCCGGAATCCATTTTAACAGTAAATAGCTCTTTGATGAGTCAAATTGATAAGCACTTTGAATAGACAGAAGATGGAGGAGGCTAAGAGATGAAACCAATGCTGCTGAAATTACAATGACGAAGTAGCGTTTGAGCTGTTTATCGTTAAATTTAACAAGTAACACAGATAAAAGAAGCGCTGCAACCCAGAAAACTGCGTAATAATGAGTCTGGATAAGGAGCACGGTGAAAACAGCCAGTCCAATGGTGTTTTTACTCCCCTGAGATTGCCACCATCTGAGTGTGAACCATAACGAGGAAAGTGCTGTCAGCGTAAAGAGTGAATACGTGCGTGCATCATGTGATGTATTGATTGAAGAGCTGGCTATTAATAGCAAAACATATGATAAAAATCCAAGTTTTCTATTAGATATACTGCTAAAAATAAAAAAGAAAAGAACGCAGCTGACTGATTCAAATAACATTGGGAGCAGCCGTAATGACCATTCGCTTAGTGGAAGATGGAACCATTGAATAACAAATTTCTCAAGGTAAAAAAATAGTGGTGGAGTCGATTCCGTTGTGTTGATTGCTTTAAAAAGATCTGTCTGTGTAATGTTGAATGCGGTACTGGCTTCATCAAACCAGATTGAATGGTGACTGATACCAGGCATCCGGACAATCAATGCACCTGCAAAAAGGAGTATTGCATAAAAGATGTGCTGCTTTTTCATTCAGATAAACTGCTTACTATAGTTGTTTTTTATGCTTAATAATATGTGTTAGAACAGATATCTGTAATATATGTGTAATCTCAGTCTTGTGCCTGAAATCTGTGTACAGTTTTCAGTTTAAAAATTTTTTTTAAAAAAAACTCAAAAAAAAGCGTAAATTAAAAATAGATAAAGGGCTGAAAAAGTACAAATGGTGTAAGGGATTGTTGTTCAATTTAATCAGAAATGGGAGATTTTGAGCACTATATGCTCAGTAACTTCAGGGTATGCTAATGAATGTTATTTACAGAAACATCTGGATCTATCGTGCTGTGATGACAGTTCTGTACCGCGAACTGTACACAAAACGGTTTAACAGAATAATTGCTATACTATCAGCTTCTGATCGCTCCATTGTTGAGCTTTGTTTTGGCGACATTTGTATTGCCGATCATTGCTCTCGAACAAAAAAGAGATGGAAAGGGATTGATATTAATGCCAGTTTTATTTCTTTCGCAAAGAAGAGGGGATTTGATGCCGAGTATGGTGATATAATGAAACTTTCAAAGCTTCCCGAAGCGGATGTGTGCATCATGGGGGGATCATTGTATCATTTCCATGCCTCAACGATGCATATCTTATCACTCATGCTTGCCTCGGCTCCAAAAATTATTATTTCTGAACCGGTTACTAATATTACATCAATCAAGGGGGTGATCGGAAATATTGCATCGAAGGCATCAAATGCCGGAAATGGTGCCGAATCGTTCCGGTATACAAAAAAAACCTTTACAGAAATGCTTGAGACTGCTTCAGAGCAGTTAAAGTTTACCAGCGATATTATTAGTGAAGGGAGAGATATCCTTGTTAGAATTACCCGCAATGGAAGTTAGCATTGTGATACCTGTATATAACAGTGAAGAAAGTCTGATTAATCTCTGCAGTCAGATCGATCTGGCTATGCAGGGTATTACATACGAAGTTGTCCTTGTTAATGATGCCAGTGTTGACCAGAGCTGGGATATTATTCGCAAGATGGCTGCATTGTCAGGTAATATCATCGGAGTTAATCTAAGAAAAAATTCCGGACAGGATAATGCAATAATGGCAGGGCTTTCCTATTCAACTGGTAAGTATGTGGTAATCATGGATGACGATCTGCAGCACAGTCCATTTGATATAATGAGACTGTATCATAAATGTGAAGAAGGTTTCGATGTGTGTTACGCAAAATTTACTCAGAAAAAACAGGCATGGTGGAAAAACATCGGAAGCTGGCTCAATGGGGAAATCGCAACAATACTCCTGAATAAGCCAAGGGATATTTATCTCTCGCCATTTCAGATGATTTCGCGTCCTGTTGTCGATGAAATTCTTCGTTATCAGGGACCTTACCCTTACATTCAGGGGTTGATTCTTCAAATAACCGATAATACCAGTCAGATTGAGGTGGAGCATCATTCCCGCAATTGTGGCTCAAGCAATTATAACGTTATTCGCTCAATGCGGGTAATGCTTACCCACGTTACTAATTTTTCGGTTCTGCCGTTGCGGTTTTCTTCAGTGGTTGGTTTCTGCACTGCAATTCTTGGGTTTGCCCTTGCATTCGTTTATCTTGTAAGTTATTTCGTTCTCCAGCAAACGGTTGAAGGGTGGACTACACTTATTTTGACAACTCTGATACTTGGGGGGCTCATTCTTATGAGTATCGGAGTTATGGGGGAATATCTGGGCAGAATTTTTCTTTCGATTAATAAAAGACCTATGTACACAGTCAGAGATGTGGTCAGAGCTGACTGTGTGAATAAACAATACGTTTCATAAAAAATTATTCTATGAAACCTTTCGCTTTAAGTAGTTCTGCTGAAAGTATACCTCTACCTGCAGCACCACGAATCGTATTGTGATGCAGTCCGACAAAACGATACTCAAAGACATTACAGGATCGTAGTCACCCGACAACAACTGTCATACCATTACCACTGTCTCTATCTTTGCATGGCTGAGGATAAAAAAAATCAATCTACAGGCAATCAATTTTATCGTCCATCAGAAATCAGCCGATGGTAAAATTTTTCATAGTTTTCAATCGTTTTTTCAATAGCAAAATCCTCAAGCGCACGCTTCCTTCCATTTCTGATAAGACGCTCACGAAGGTGGCTGTCATTTATACATCGCTCAATACTATCTGCCAGACCTTTGAAATCGCCATCTTTAAAAAGCAGACCGCTTATCTCATGTTGAATGACATCACTGATACCGCCAAAATCTGTTCCAATGACTGGGATACCGCAAGCCATTGCTTCGATGAGTACCAAACCAAAACCATCAGTAGTCGATGGAAGTACATTAACAGACAATAGTTTGTAGTAATTCAGGATTTCCTGAGGGTCAACATAGCCGGCGTAAAGAATTTGATTTGGAATTCCAAGTTGTGCTGCAAGCGGATCAAGTGAATTTTTTTCAATACCCGCGAAAAGAACTTTCCAGGGTTTATTGATAATTTTAAGAGCTTGAATCAATTGCTCCTGTTTTTTGAAACGAGATATACATCCGATAACAATTTCGTTTTCGGAAATACCGAAATGCATTCGTAAATCTGCTGTTTTTTTCTCATTAATGACAGAATATCTCTCTGTTGGGGCGCCATTGTATATGACTTCAAGATGGCTTGCCGGGTATCCCTTTTTTACGAATATTTTTTTCATCATATCACTGATGACGACAATTTTGTGGGTACCAGCGAGATAAAATAATCTTTGAATCAAACCACCATCACTTCGCGGCGGTTGTCTTCTGGTATGAACAACTTTTGTGTTTAAACGATAAAAAAATCTTGCGAGAATTGATGAGTACCGGTCGTAACTTGACTGTGCGTTGATAAGCTCTATCGAATATTTTTTAACTGTATCCCTGACATGGCGAATGTTTTTCAAATCAAATCGTCCATGAAAAACCATTGGTTCGACAATGACGCCGCTGTCCTGAAGCATTGTATACAAAAGACTCTCTTTTCGACACCCGACAACAACAGTGTGGCCTTTTTCTGCAAGACCTCTGGAGAGAAATGCAATGGAATTTGTCGAACCAGCCATATCACCCTGATAGGTAAGCATTAGTATATTCACTTGTTTCCATCTTTCTTTATATTGATTGTATAGTTGTCTACAGTTTAGAAATCAAAATGTTCCAGTCTACGATTTTTAAATCTGACCAAATTGTAACGTGCATAGATCTTTATAGTATCCGTCAAGTGCAATCAACTCATCATGGGTTCCCGATTCCCGTATCGTTCCATTGTCCAGAATCAGGATACAGTCAGCATTTCGCACTGTTGAGAGACGGTGTGCAATTACTATTGATGTGCGGTCTTTAACGATGTGGGCGATCGCATCCTGTATCAGTAACTCAGTTTCCGTATCGATGCCGGAGGTTGCTTCGTCAAGAATAAGAATGTCCGGATTTGTGTAAAGTGCCCGTGCAAACGAAACCAGCTGACGTTCACCTGTAGAAAACGTCATACCTCTTTCCATTACCATCTCATCGAGTCCTTTTGGCAATTTTTTGATAAAATGATCACAGTGTGTCATTTTCAAAATATGATCAAGCCACTGTTTATCAACTGGTTCCCCCAGTGTTATGTTTTCTTCCACAGAACGTGAGAACAGGAATATGTCCTGCATGACAATAGCACTTTTTTTACGAAGAATATTGACGGGGTAGGTACTGATATTTTTGTTGTTGATAAGTAATTCACCTCTGGTTACAGGATATAAACCGGTAATAAGGTTGATGATAGTACTTTTTCCTGAACCGGTTTCTCCAACTATTGCGATAGTGGATCTGGGTTTGATCGTAAATGTAATATCTTTAAGCACATATTCCTCCGGTTTGTACGAAAACCAGACATTGTTAAATGAAATCTCACCGGAGAAAGGGGATACAGGATCTGATGGTGAATGTGGATCTGAATACATTTCCTTACGTGATGGTGTATTGAACACCGTATTTATTTTTTCTCCGGCTGCAGTTGCACTTTGGAGAATATCAAATTTCTCAGAAAGATCTGCTATCGGTTCAAAAAAGTTTGAAACGTACGCAAGAAACATTACAATAAGTCCATAGGAAACTCTGCCCTGAAGAAATTCGTGTGCACCGAAATAGATAACACTTCCTATTGCAAACCACCTGAGGAAATCAATAAATGGTCTGAATACTGCGAAAATTTTCAATTGTTGTATATTTGCAGCGAAAACAGAATGATTTATAATTTTGTAACGTGAAAACTGGCGAATCTCCTGAGTGAAGATCTGCACAATTCGTATCCCTGTTATGTTCTCATTGAGAAAGGTATTGAGATCTGCTATTGCTGACCTGATTTTTCGATATGCAGTCCGTGCCTGAGATCTGAAAATAAGTGTGACGATAACAAGTGGCGGAAATGTTATGAATACAGCAAGCGCAAGCCGGACATCCATTACAAATAAAACTATGCTGATTCCCGATAGAATCAGGATGTCCTGTGTCAGTGCAACAAGCACTGACGAAAAAAGTTCATTGAGCGATTCGATATCATGAATTACTCTGCTGACCAGTTTTCCTACAGGTGTTTTGTCAAAAAAAGAATTTTCAAGCGATAGTATGTGATTATAGAGGTCTGTACGCAGGTCCCTCATGGAATTCTGTGATAATTTCATGAGATAAATAACCTGCGAGTATGAAACATAAAATTCAAGTATAAAGAGGCTTATCAATATTATTAATATAATAAAGATCTGATTCAGATCAACCGCTCTTAATCGCATCATCTCCTGAACAGAAAATTCCTCTTTTGCATCATCACTCAATAAGAAATAATTTTTTCCGGATGGAAGCGAATATTTTCCTTGAACCACTTGTAGTTTGTTTGAAAGAGATTCAGAGAGATGATCCGGAATGTTTACAAGTGTATACTTAAGTCTTGAAATGATACCTTTTCTGGCAAGAGAATCGATCTCTTTTGCAGAGATATTTGATAATTGAAACTGAAAAAGAAACCCGATGGAATCGTTGATACTGATTTTCTTTTTGATTATGTTTGAAAAAAACAGGGGATCTGGTTCTGATGAATTATATACTGCAACACCAGTTTTAATAATCGCACGATCTATGGCATAACGGGTAAGAAGCGGGGATGAAAGTTTGGCAACGGTAAGTATGCTCAAGAACAGAAATGAAATTGCAACCAGTTTTTTATAACGGAATACGTATTTAAAAAGAAGTTTAAAAACATCACGATCAAAAGTCCGGCTACTACCTGGAGTCTCATTATCATTGTGTTGATTATTCATCAATGTATCTTTCCGTGTTGCATTCCGAAAACTTTTCTATAAAATCCATTGTTTGCGATCAGTTGATTGTGTGTGCCGTGTTCGGAAATTGATCCATCAGAAACAACTATGATTGAATCGCAATGCTGAATGGTTGATATCCGGTGTGCAATAATAATAACAGTACGGTCTGTAAAATGACAACTCAGATTGTTCTGGATACTACGTTCGGTTGATGCATCAACCGCAGACAATGCATCATCGAGAATAAGTATCGGAGTATCGCTCAGAAGTGCACGTGCAAGTGCAATTCGCTGTTTTTGACCGCCGGAGAGTGTTATCCCGCGTTCGCCGACTATGGAATCATATCCATCTTTAAATTTAAGTATATCGTTATGTACTGATGCAACTTTTGCAACACGTTCGATCTCCGTAAGGCCAATAGAGTTCCTGGATCCGAATGCAATGTTTTCCCGTATTGTATCGGAAAAAAGAAAGGAGTCCTGTGGTACATAACTAATTGATGATCGCAGTTTCTCCAATGGTATCTCATTAATATCAATTCCGTCAATAAATAATGTTCCTTCCGGTAGCGGATAAAGGTGGAAAAGCAGCGAAATCAAAGTAGTTTTTCCGGAACCGGGCTTACCTATTATGCCCAGAGAACTTTTTGATCGAATGGTTAGATTAAAACTATGTATAATGTCTGGTCCCGGTTCATTGTACCTGAATGTCAAATTGGTGAATTGAACCTCACCGGAAAAATATTGAGGAGTCGGTTTGATAGATGATTTTATGATAATATCAGGTGCAACATTAAAAAGAGCTATAACTCTTTTGGCAGATGCAATTCCCCTCTGGAATATATTATATACCCAGCCAACTGCCACCATTGGCCAGGCAAATAAATTTATGTAGAAGGAGAATGAAACAAACTGACCAAACGTAAGTTGATCCGAGAGTACCATTCTTCCACCAAAGTAAAGAAGCATACTCATGGAAATTGATGCCAGAAAACCAACAGCAGGAAATAAAAGACCCCAGATTCTTACCATTGTAATATTTTTTTGCATATATGATGTACAAAGTGAAAGAAATCGGGAGTGTTCAGCTGATTCCCTGCAGAAACCCTTTAAAACTCGTATTCCCGAAAAGGACTCTTGTACATGTGAAGAAATCGAATCGTAGGATTCCTGTACAGCCAGATGCGCCTTCTGTATACGTTTACCCGAATAGATCAGAATAAACACTATAAACGGAAGAGGACTGATTGTCAGTAATGTTAATCTGACGTCAATAAACAACATGAATACAAATGACATTGAACTGAGAAATATTGCATCAATCAATCCTACAATAGCCATTCCGCAGGCCATCCTGATCGATGAAAGATCGTTCGTAAATAGTGACATCAGGTTACCGGTTTTTGTGGTGTTGAAATAACTTGATGACAAAGTAAGGAGATGGGCGAACATATCGTTGCGGATATCACGCTCGATACTTCTTGATGGCATTATGATGAAGAATCGCCAAAGAAATCGAAGGAGAAACATAAAAAGCGCGGAACCCAATATAATCAGGACACTCTTAAAAATATAATTTTCATTGGCGTTGTCTGTGCTCAATGTGTCAAGAATAGACTGGATTATTCCTGGAATAAAGAGCTGCAGAATGTCTACACCCAGAAGGACCAGAATACCACATATCAGATAAAAACGATGTTTTTTGAAATATTTTAATAGAAAAAATACTGCTTGTTTAGTTGTAGTCATGAGTTAGATAATAAATTCCTTTTGAATCCGAAATAAGATAAATTACGATTGAATAATCTTTATATGTTTTTTGTCATAAAAACGATAAAATGTAATATGAAATCCATGATACAATTTTTTAACCGAAAATTTTTTATTTTGATACTGAAATAATCGTTGTAAAAATGTATTTTCAATTACGAAAACGCGTTAATGAAATGCGGTTTCGTGGTTTTCCTAATATTAGTGAAAACCTTTTATATAGATATTGCTTGTGTTCTGATCTTCAGGAGGTCCGAAATGAAAGTTTTTAATGGTTTTCTTTTTGCTTCAACACTGTGCGCATCAGCGGTATTTGCTGGTCCCAAAGCAACCTTCAAATCTACAACCTTCGATTGTGGAAAAGTGATTGAAGGTAAAATCAATTTGATTCATGCCGAATTTGTTCTTTCAAATACGGGGGATAAGCCTCTGAAAATTATCAATGTTCGTCCAGGGTGCGGATGTACCAATGTAAAATTCGATTCTACTGTGGCCCCAGGCAAATCAATGACTATTAAATCTGATGTTAATATTAAAGGGTATCATAGTGGGCCACTTTCAAAATCAATATCTTTTACTTCCAATTCAGAGGTTGATCCGACCGTTAGACTTGTGATTCAGGCAGAGATTGTCGCTCCTGTTAAAGTTTCCGAAAGATTTATCAGGCTCGAAAGTATTCCAACAAAAAGCCCTCACGTTGTTGATGTAGTTTCATTGAAAAAAGATCTAATAATTTCTGGAGTTACCTTCAAGATGCATCAGCAGAATTCTAATGATACATGGCAGTCTGATCTACCGCTCGATATTAAATACAAACTCCTTCCATTCGACTCAACTTCTGCAGACGGTACAATATTCCGGTATAAACTTCAGATGTTTTCTCCGGAGCTTAAAGGTGCATATTACGGCGATTTCACCATAAAAACTAATAATCCCGATATGAAAGAGCTCGTCGTTCAGGGGCTCATTACTGGTAGTTAATATTCAGAAAATACCTGATATTTTGCTAAACCCTCAGTATCAAGATACTGAGGGTTTTTTGTTTTTTGCCTATATTTAAAACTTGGAAATCTGGCTTCAATGATTAATTGGTAACGATCGCATAGTGATTAAACGCAGACTCTTACAGGTTGTATTGTGTAACACAAAAAAACAGACCAGTCGTTACTTTGCAAATGAAAGGCTTGCTTTTACAATTGTTCGGAGGGTATAATTTTTTTAGAAATAGATTAGATTAAAGAACTGCTTTTTTTGAGAATACTAAACGGTTAAGTAAATCGAACTAATATAGGTAGTTACACTGAATGTTACAGAAAACAGTTCAGTAGGAGGAGTGTTTTTGCGATACGTGGTATTAATTTCATTGCTTCTGATAACTCAGCTGTCGTGCAGTAAAATACTGTTCGGTCGCTCTCCTTATAAGGAAAATCCCTTCCTTCTATGTTCACTGAAAGGTATTGAAGATACTATTCCCAACGCTCAAAGATTTGGTTTTTTCTCAAGTCGTTTATGGCAGGATTACGAAACAAATCTCCGTAATGAAATTAATGTATTTGGTGTCATTCCAGGATACCTTTTATGGTATCAGCAGATTGGTGATGACTTTCCTGTAAGAATTGCCGAACATAACTCAAGTCTTGGAATTAATACGGTTATCAATCAGGATTTACGTTCCGATCAGTTTTCTCCCGAACGAAATGAACTAATATTACGAGAAATTGTGAGTGGAAAATGGGATGATTTTTTCAGAAGATTTGCGAGACAGGCGAGGGATTACAATTCAAAAATATATTACCGATTTGGGTATGAAATGAATGGTGACTGGTTCCCATGGGGAGAAAAAAGTAAGTTATTTGTGTCTGCATGGAAACATGTCTGGAAAATTTTTAACAAGGAACATGCTGACAGTATCCACTGGGTTTTCAGTCCAAGTGTGATCTATGGACAACTCACATTTGAAAAAGATGTCCTTCCTTACTATCCCGGAGATGAGTACGTTGATATTGTTGCCCTTGACGGGTATAACTTTGGTGATTATCACGATAATTTTCACCAGTGGGAATCTTTTTACAAGGTCTTTGAGCGTTCGATTCCTGGATTGATGAGTTTTGGAAAACCGATGTGGATTGCAGAAATTGGCTGCCCCTCAGATCCACGACGTACACAATGGCTTCAGGACTTTCTTGAGTTTTTTGATTCAAACAGATGTTTTGAGGTTTTTTTCTGGTTCAACGAAAACAAACAAAATGAGCCGAATTTTAGAATCGATGCTGATGCTAAATCGCAGCAAATTTTTAGAAAATGGGCCCAGGGAATTCCTGATTCTGAAAACAATTTTGACAACCTTGCCCAATCTTATAAAAATCACAGTAAACAGTAACTATACAAGTCCCACAGTTTTAACAAAACAATTCATTGAATATCGTAACTATTGATACCGCTGTTGAAAGTCTGCAAAAGATCCTGGAGAGTCACTTTTTTTTATTGTCTTTATTCAAATCTTGTAGAAGATCGTAATTCTTTCTGAATCTCCATAGCGGAGTTCCTTTGGCAAATTGTGATGCTATTTTTGAAAAGGCAATCGATGGAGAAAATTGTGTGGATAAACGCATTTTTTCAAGCAGCATTTTTTCCGAGTCAAACCTGCCGGCACTTAAAACAGGAAAATGGCCGGGATCATTAGAGCGGTAATGTCCCCTGTACAATGATGCGTACTTGTATCCTTCATTACGGGCTGTGTTCCAGACGCGTTGATTCCAGCTCCCATGAGGAAAAGAGATACTTTTGACCTCTTTTCCTGTTATATCTTCAAGAACTCTTTTGGATGTACGTAACTCTTCAATAAGGTCTTTTACTGCGAGGTTGGTGAGGTTTGCGTGTGTGTGGGTATGACTACCTATTTCATGGCCGTTATCGCTTATTGATCGAATTTCTGATGCGTTCAAATGCATTGTTTGATTGTATACATCCCAGGCCGATTTTTTTCCGGTAAATCCGGAAACACAAAAAATTGTCGATTTAAAATTAAATTTATTAAGGCATTCAATCGCATTAGAATTGATATTTTCTAATCCATCATCAAATGTAATCAGTAATCTCTTCTGATTACTGCCGTATTCATTCTGCTCTGCCGCATGACTGATCGTAACAGGAGTTAATTGTAATTCATGTACCAGATTAACGAATTTACAAAAAGTGCTGGAGGAAAAATGTGAAAGGTTTAATTCTGGATCAGCGAGTACTGTGTGAAATAATAAACCGGGAATTCTTGTTTTTGATGAATGCTTCCCGAAGATCACCGTTCCAAAAATACCAGAAATGAAAGGGGCTGCTACGAAAATAAGTGGGTTCATTTAATTAAAATAATTTTTTGAAAATAAGAATTTGTCTATTTCTATGAGTATTATTTAAAACTTTCAGTAATAATCACAATGCAATGGTATATTATCTGTACCATAGAGGGAGGTTCCGTGTCAAATTTTTTTAATTGTCCAAATTGTGGTGCTGAAGTTACAGCAGGTTCAAAAGCCTGTCCTGAATGTGGAGCAGACGACCAGACCGGATGGTCTGAATTTACCTATATGGATACCATTTCAACACCGGATGAAAATGAGTATCTTGATATATTGCACAATGAGTTTGCGGAGAATAAAAGAAGCAACAAAAGCTGGATTGTTACTACCGGTTTACTTTTATTGCTGGTGATAATCGTCCTGGTTTTAAACGGTCTGTTTTAGGATTCTTCAGTTTTTCGTTTTACAGATTCCCGGATTTTGTTTTTGAGAAAGAGATAGTTTGTATCACTGGGTTCTGGTGGTTTTCCGTTGTTTTTAGGATTTTCAATAAAGAAAATTTCTTCGTCATCATTCCTGTTTGCCTCTGATGGTTGTTGAGTATACATGCTGTTATCTACATGCATACCTGATGGAGTTCCCTGGTCATCGATCGGAGGATTGATTGAAATATCCGGTACGTACTGTTGTTGTGCCTGAAGGTACTCGGTGTGTGGTACTTGTAAAGGTGTGTTCTGTTGAAACATTCGATTCCCAAAGCCCATGTCAAGATCAAGATCAACCATATCTTCAGTCTTATTGTAAACCTGAAATAGACAATGTTTCAGTTGACGATCAAACTGGCGTGCAAAAACTTTAACACGATCTATGTTTGTTCTGTCGTCAAAAACAAGTGCCAGAAAGGTATTATCATCAACAGCTGCAATATAGATATGTTTGTCTTTACCCTGATGGTACATTGTAGAAAACTCGCGTTCACCCATAAGATTTGCAATCGCAAGTGTGGACGCTGAATTTCCTGCAACAAGCGCAGCCATCGATACAATATCAATGTTATCCAGACTACCTTGACTGGAAAGAAGCCTGCCGTCTTTGTTTATGAGAACAGCAAGAAGAAGATTCGCTTTTGTAGCTAACTGAGACAGAACTGCGTTGAGCCGTTCAATGTCTTCAGGGAATAGTATCATGTCTTTCATCAGGGTGTTTCCCGATTGTTGCCGTTAAAAAACTTAGATAAGAACCCTTTCTGCTGCTGCGGCTGTTGTTGTTGTTGTTGCTGTTGCTGCTGCTGGGTACGTGGGTTCAAAGGCTTTCTTAAAGGTTTTCTTTGCTTGTCAGTATCAATGGAAGTGAAATACATATTATCATCATTTTCTGATACTGGCAAAGATGGTTGTCGTTGAGTAGGGGGTTGATTCTGCCCCTGGTAGTCAGGTAACTCCATATTATAAACATCGTAATCGCTTTCCTGTTCCTGCCCGAATTGTGCAGGGCTTTGACCAGGCATTTGAATACGTTGCTGTGATGACGGTGGCATATTTGGTTGTTGCGGTTGACCCTGCATACGCATCCTGCGCTGTTTTTCTTCAATCTCCCGCTGATATTTTTCAATTTCAAGATCCAGATCTGTCTTATTGCCAGCTCCACCCATTGGGTTCATCTGCACTGTAGGCATTTCCTGAAGTTCGAAGTGTTCTTCCGTTTGTAAGTTAGGGTCAATTTGATTCTGCTGATTGAACTGTTGTTGTGGCTGATTAAGATTAACGTTTCCATAGCTGTAGAACTCCTCATCCTGAAAAGAGGGTTTCTGCGGAGGCTTTTGTTGGAATGACTGTTGTGGAGGTGGTTCAAAGGAAACTTCCTCAGAAAAAGGATCTGTTTGATTCTGAGCATCCTGATTGAAATAACCTCTTTGAAATTGGCCTGTAGTTCTTGGCGGAATTGGTTGCTGTGGAGGAACCGGTACTCCCTGATTTGGAATTCGAGGTTGTGCAGGAGGTTGTTGAAACATCTGCTGCTGAGGAGCTGCAGAAGGTCGTACGCCACCCGGTTGTGGAAAACCACTAGGTTGCTGCCTTTGAAAATTCTGATTTTGCGGTGGTGGTGTGAATTGTCTCGCCTGCAATTGAGATGGATTTGGTATCATCTGTTGAGGATTGACCATTGGTGGAGGAGATGCCTGTGGACCTCTGAATGGACCCTGTCGGCCAGGAGGCATCTGAGGACTCATCGGCTGCTGAAACCCATTCATCTGCTGAGGTGGTTGTTGATACTGAGGCGTATTGAATCTACCAGGTTGATTCATCTGTGGACGCGGAGCTCCTTGAGGATTATTATATTGATATCCTTGAAACATTTGCGGCTGAGGTGGTTGTTGTTGAGGATATTGTTGCTGACGTTGTTGTGGAGGCTGCTGCATCGTCGGATACTGAGAGCGCTGAGGCATACCACCGGCCTGTTGCTCTGCAGGACTGGTTCTGCCGGGGCGTGAATATTTTTTGTTTAAATAATCAATAACAATCTTACCGATAAGCTTTAAGGAATCAAAAACACCTTTCCCTTTATTCGCAACAGCTTCTGTCCATGGCAAATTGTATTTGTTGAATTGCCTATCAATCTCTTCAACAGGCAGTGCATTAGGAAGGTCTCTTTTATTGTATTGCAGAATGATTGGAATCGTTTCCCTCTTATAACCATACTCTGCCAGGTTTTCTTCAAGGTTCTGGAAACTTTCAATATTTTCCTGCATTTTATCAGGAGCTGAATCCGCTACGAAAACTACACCATCAACTCCACGAAGCACTAGTTTTCTGGTTGCATTATAATAAACCTGACCTGGGACCGTATAAAGCTGAAATTTAGTGGAGAACCCTTTTATCTTTCCGAGATCGAGAGGTAGAAAATCAAAAAAGAGCGTACGGTCTGTTTCGGTCGCAAGCGAAACCATATCGCTTTTATATTCAGGTGGAACTTTTTTATGAATTACCTGCAGGTTAGTTGTTTTTCCGCTCAACCCCGGCCCGTAATAAACGATTTTTACGCTGATTTCACGATCCGCATAATTAATTGATGCCATGAACTCGTCCTTCTCTTTCGTTGCGGAGTTTACCGCTTCCAGTGCAGGTTATTAGTTCCACTAGTTCGGATTTAATATAGTATGGTAACTTCCAAAAATGCAAGACTGCCCATTTTCATACTATTAAAAATAACATAACATTGAAAAAAATTCATCAGGATATTTAATTCACCTTACTTTTTTACATAAATTTTAAAATAACTTACATTTAGTGACCTCAACTGGTTAAATCGTTTGAAATATCAATATCTTATTTAGACTGTCTTTTTTCTTCCAAACTGTGCAGTATCGCCTCTTTTTTGCTGATCAGATTAAATTTTAAAAGAGTATCGATGCTAGTTATTTCTTCATTTCTGTGATAGGATCTAAGAAAAAGTTTTGATATATGAAGTTTTTCATTTAAAACAGCCCGGGGTGATTCTGTTCGGGAGAGAAACTCCTGTACGGTTACTCCCTGGAAAATTATTCCTTTAAAAATACCCGATGATAAGAGAAGTACTACCAATATGACCGCTACTGTAATCACAGATGAGAGGATGATGGAAAATAGACCAGCATCGATTTTCCGGTGTTTTTTTTCAAGAGCGGCCTGAACAGATTTTGAAATCTTATCTGAAAGGGGGGCTATCCTGTTTGTTGTTAAAAGAAGGTTAAGTGTCTCATAAACTTTATACTGTGAAAGTGCAGACGATAATACGAGTTCTTTTACTGGTGATGTTCCATTGATTTTCTGAGAAAGGTAACCCTCAGGATTGTTTATCGGATCCGCATCAGCAATGTTATCAGAGGACAATTCATTTCCAATTTTTACAAAAATAGTATCATCATTGATAGTTCCCTGCATTCTGTTCCACTCATCAACGCGACGCATTGCTTCCATTACAATGTTTTCGACGGGGATGGATGTTTTTAGCGGAATAAACCGGTCTACACTTCTGATAGATGAAAAACGATAAGATCCTTTGTTCCATAGGAACAGACTGCAGGTTATATCCTCGATGGTTATTTCAGCGAATGTGGAAAGATCTGCTTCAGAAATCAATGATAGTGACAAAATTTCTTTTGTCAAACCAGCGAGGTCGTCTTTGTATGAACTAAAAAGCGATTTACAGTCGGAATTTCTGACTTTATTAGTGTGTTGTAAATAGTTTTCAAGCTTGGTTTCAAATTTCTCAGTGTCTTTATATGCACAGACAATAGTACCATCTTTAAAAAGTATAACCCCTTCGTCCGCGTTGTTATTTAAAAGAAGTTTACCAGTGATCTTTTGCTGTGCTAACAGTTGGAAAACATCAGCAAGTATAAATTCCCGAAGAGTTCCGCTTAGTACCACCTGTCATACCTCCAGAGAATGCGTATAACTGCTAATTTCTTTAAAAATGAGACGAGCATATTTAAAAAGAAAATACAGGGAATAACCTACGCTGGGAATAAGAACTGTCAAATGTAAGAAATGAAAATGGACGTATGCTTTTTCAGAAAAAAAGAACATATAGTACATTATGTAAAAAAAACTTGTAATTATCAACAGATTACCTGTTTTAAGATTAAACAGTTCACCTCTTAATATGTAACCAGTACCAGGAAAGACAATGTCTGCAAAATAACAGCTGATATTCCTGGTTAAATGACTTTTTGCTGCAATTCTTGTGTGAAGTTTATCCAGCGCATATTCATTGTGAACAAATTTGACTGCATCAGAGCAGCGGCTACACAAGGAACCATCTTTACATGAACGACATAGAATCTGACCACAATACCGGCATTCAAAAAATTCTCTTAAGGGCCTTTTGGAACTTGATTGGATCTGCCTGAAAATGATTAAAACAAGAACACATAAGGAAATTACGAAGGACCACCAGGGAGGAATTCCCAGAAAGGCCATACCCCAGTATGATGACACAGATGCTGGATTGTAAATCGACTTGAAAGCGGTGGATGACCAGAATACTTCCGGTGTGTAATCTGCAAAGATAATCCGTCTGAGTAGTGGCACTGAATCGGAGAAGAACATATCATTGGTTTTTATAAACGCGTTAAGTCGATCGGAAGATTTTTTAACAGCTTTGTTAATCATCTCCATGGCATCAACCGTTTGGAGCTTTCTGAGAAGGCATTGTCCTGCGTTGTATAGTGCTTCCGGATAATCCGGATTTGCCTCCAGTGCTTTTTTATAAATTTTTAATGCCCGTTCAATGTCATTTTTCAAAAAAAAGATATTTCCGGCTGTTGTCAATACCACCGGGTCATCAGACCGCAGGGACAGAGCTTTTTCAACATGGCTTACTGCAGCAGAAAAATTACCGGATTTGAGTGAGTAATTGGCTGCAGAAAGATGAAGCAGGTGATTATCCGGATCTTTTGAAATTGATAAAACTGTTGAAGCGTATGCTCTCTCTGAATACCCCTCATGGACACTTCTTGAATACACATTCAGAATACCTTCGGGATTAGTTGCTCGTAACAGAAATGACTGAATATGAACATCCAGCGGAATAAGACACATTATGATAAACGCTACAGTGTAAAGAGCTTTTTCGTTTTTTGAAAGGTGCTTATAAATAAGTACAGAAGAAAGCCAGAAAAAAGGAAGAATACCGAATGAAATCAGTGACATGTACGCAATAATGACAAAAAAGACTTTGACCGTGTAGGGAATACTGAATGGAAAAGAGTCAATTAGCTTGTGAAGAACAAATGGCAGGTATTTAATGAGGAATGTAATTGCCAGCGACAGTAGTGTCAGGAAAAGAAATGACCGTATGATTCCGTGTGTAAATGAAAGCGTTTTAAGGTGTGTCTGCAGTGATGTAAAAAATGAATAACCATATGTTTGAAATACATGAGGCATTTTAAGGAGTATCTGCGGAAAAAACTTCCAGGATGCAAGGTAAAACGAAAAGTTATCATCAGATCCAAATCTGCGGGCACGTGTAAAAATATCTTCTGCGTTTTGAGTACGACCATTTGAGGCCTCAAGTACTGCGTAGTGAACCATTAGCCGTGAAATAATCGTTGATTGCTCAGCTCCAAGAATCAATAACTCTTTTTCCAGAGAATTTAATGCCTGTTCATCCCACCCGGTAAAACCATCTGATGAGAATGCAATATATAAAAGCCATAAGTTTCCCGGCTTATGCTCGGCTTTGGAAAGGCTAAGTTTAAAATTGTTTTCCCGATTTATTTCCGAAGCAAGAAGCCCCATGTAGTAATAATACCAGCAGCTTTCATGATACGAATCGTCAAGAGCCTCCAGACGATTCATTAAGAGAGAAACCTCTTCCTGTACAAGTTCTGATGGTTTTATTCGGTTTTGAGGTGGCTGGAGTAATTTAATAAAGTGATGTTGCTCGTGGAGCGCTTTTTCCACATGGTCTGATAAAAAAAGGTGTTCCGGTGTTTCAGCATACACCTGTAAACTGAAAAATACCACCAATACCTCAATAAAATACAACCTGGTGAATTTTGCCAAAATTCCCTATACCCTTGTATGCAATATATGTTCGCTAAACATTGAGAGAATACAAACAAACTAATATGAACCGATCTCCAAAATGTACATCAGTCATAAATTACAATTATATTAACAGGTTAACAAGAAAACCATATCGATTTTATAAAAATTAATTAAAAATACGTTCAAAACTTTTTACAGCAATGGGATACGGGAAGAAAATATGAAATAGGGCAGACAGGGGACAAAGGAGGATTGGACAATCGATTAATGATTGTCCTGCAAAACTTATTTCGCCAGCTTATTAACTGCTTTTGAAAGACTTGATTTCTTGTTTGATGCTTTATTCTGATGAATTAAACCGGTTTTTACGCTTTTGTCTAGAACTGAAACTGCTGTTTTTAATGCAGCCGTTGCGGTTTCTTTATCTTTAGCATTTAACACAGCTTTTTCAGCTGTATTGATTCGTGAACGCCCGGCACGATTAACAGTATTAGCTATTTTACTTGTTTTTGCGCGTTTTTCAACAGATTTGTGCCTCTGCATCAACTGTTCTCCTTAAAGAATTTTTAAGTTCAGGATTGAAAATTATTACAATAAGTTCATGAATATATATAAATACACAAAAAAAGTCAAATTTTTAACAATGAAAGTGATCGCGTCCGCTCAAATTCAGTATTATGTGTTGTAACTTCTTCCAAATCATTATATTATACTTTAGCGCATAATGTTTTGGATGTTTTGTCAAAATGGATCGTTTTTATATAGTACTAACGTTTTACAAAAAATTATTTTGCAGTAATGTGAAAACCCCTGAGAATTACAAAGAGGTTCAAAGATACTGTCAGGAAAATTCAGACAAATGAAAAATCTGATAACAATCGCGTTTATCCTTATCCTCTATTTGGGAACTGACAGTTTTGCACGTCTGAACCTTGTGGTATTTCCGTTGAAAAATCTTTCAAATGATGCTGTTTTTTCCTGGATCAGCGCAGTGGTTCCGGAAACTGCTTACAGATGTCTGTTCACTGTTGGAGATGTAAGACTCATTGATCCGGTATTTATCTTTCAGACTGATTCAACAGGATGGGAGATGAATCCTGACAGTCTTGTTGTTCAACACAAAAAAAGATGGCAATGGAATGCGGCTATTGGAGGTAACTATGCGATCTCAAATGATTCCGTTTTTTTCAATGTAAAAATCTCCTGGTCATCGGATGACCGTGAACCCGAAAAAATAGAGTTTAACGGTGCAGATAATGTTAAAAATTGCCGTGAACTTGGTTTTGAATTATTAAAAAAAGCGTTTCTTCACCTGAATGTACCATTTCCGCAAAAAAACGGATACGACCGTGAAGCAAAATCGGGCAATTCTTTTGCCGCTTATGGAACCTATACTGCCGGTTACCTCTTTGAAATGAAAGGTAACATTGCAGCTGCGTCTACCGCCTACTCCAGAGCGTTGGAAATTGAACCCGATATGATCTATGCCGGATGTCGACTCGGACGGATGTTGTATTTACAACGAAAATTCGATGAGGCTGAAAAATTATACGGACGATTTTTAAACAGATACCCGGACGATCCGATGCTTAGCGCATTCATGGTCGAAGCTATGGGGAATTCTGAAGATCTTCAGGAGGCGTCCCAGATGGCCCGTCGGTTAAAAAAAACGTTGTCAAGATCGTCAAAAGGACTCTGTGCCAGCGGATATATTCATTTACGTCAGGGTGAATTTCACCGGGCACTCGCACTGTTGTCTCAGGCTAAAGCTGCCGGCCCTGAAAATCTTGATGTAGATTTTTATCTTGGTCAGGCACTGCTTCAATCAGGGGATTATGAAAGAGCAATAGATGTTTTTAACCAGCTTGTAAGATATTGTCCTGAAAATCCCAGATACTACGCGTCTCTTGGTGCTGTTTATAAAAAATCCGGCCAGCTGATGCAGGCGTCTATTGCGATGCAGACTTCACTTGTAAAAAATAACAGTGACGTTTCTGTTATGATCGATCTGTCTCAAATATGGATCGAAATGAAAGATTTTCAAAATGCCCTGCATATTCTTGATAAAGCTATGGAAATCAACCCGGAAATTCCTGACATTTATATCAACAAAGCAATTGCGTTGTGGCACAAAGGGGATATTGCTGAATCGAAAAAGTTACTGAACTCAACATTGAAGTATTCTTCTGTTAAGCAAACGGCTCTTATCAACATCGGAAATATATATTTTTACGATAATGATTATCGTAAAGCTCTAAAATTCTATAAAAAAGCCTACGCAATCGAAAAACAGAATCCGCCACTGGAATTCAATATTGCCATCAGTTACCAGAAGCTTGGAAAGTTATCAAAGGCTCTTTACCATTATGATCAATATCTTGCTCTTTCGGATGATAAGAAGGATATTCTATTCAGATGTTCGGATATCTCGATGGAGTTAAAACGGTATGATGATGCAATCGCTTATTTAAAGCGGATTTTAGAGATCACTCCACAGGATAAAACAGTCGTTAAAAAACTAAGTGATATCTATCTGCAGCTGGATAAAATGGATGAAGCTGTGAAAATTCTGGAAGAGTTTCTTGCTTATTCACCATCATCCAGTGATCTCAATGTTCAGCTGGCTGACATATACAGAAGTAAAGGATGGTCTGAAGTCGCATTACAAAAGTACCAGGAAATAATCAGCAGTTTTCCAGAGCTTCCGGATGGCTATGTCGGACTTGGTATATGCATGGCGGAACTGGTGAAAAGCGGGAAGAGAAGTGATGTAGCCAACACATTGACTGCACTGAAATTCGCTATAGATAAAGCTCCCTCTGAGCCACTTGTCGAAATTCTTACCGGTGATCTTTATTTACATTATGAGGGAAATAAAAAGATGGCTCTGGAGCACTGGAATAGTGCTTTAAAAAAGACGAAAAATGAAAACGAACGAAAAAAAATTTTTAAAAAAATCAACTCCATTAAATAGAACACAATGAGATCTAAAGTAATGTATATATGGATTCATGCTCTTTTTCTGCTCCTTATCTGCTTCCAGATTAATCTTTATTCCGCACCTCATGATTCAAATGTGAAGCCTGCATGGCTTGATACCATACCTCCAGGGATAACAATAACTCCCCGTGAAAAATTCCATAATAAGGTGATATCTGTATCTCTGAGCAGTTCTGAAGCTGGAACGATCTGGTATGGTAACGGATCGTTAAAATCCGTGAAAGAATACAAAAAACCATTTTCGCTGACACGTGACGGGACATATAAAATAATCTACTATGCCGATGATGATTTCGGAAATAGATCAAATGTTGATTCAATAGTTTATATAATCGATTCAAAACCCCCATCAATTAAATTTGATCCTTTACCAGGCTCTTTCCGCGAGCCCGTTAAACTGCACATTCATGCAGATGAAAAATGTCACTACTTTATCTTACAGGCTGGTGGTACTGATTCTGGAAAAAAAGTAAATGATTCGCTACTTCTGAGTTCATCACTGGAGTTCAGAATCAAAGCGGTAGATCTGGCAGGAAATGTAAGCATCTCAAAACCAGTTCATTACAATATAGACACAGCATCGATGAGTTTTTCAATAGATCCTGAAGGTGGAATTTACAATCATCCGATTTTTATTACATTCAGATATTCCAGAAATATTTCGATCTGGTATACATTTGATCCTTTCGCTTCACAACGATGGTTCACTCAATACACAGAACCTGTTCAATTGCCGTATGGTCTCAGTAGCATTCGTTATTTTGCAAAGACACAATCGGGATTTTCTTCGGATATTTACAATGCGCGTTATATTGTAGATACTATTGCTCCAAAACTCATAAAGAATATTTCGCAGGGAATAAATTTTGATACGATACAACTGACTACTCGTGAGAAGGCAGAGATACGTTATACAAGTGATGGGACATTGCCGGTAAAGGAGAGTCAAAATTATGAAAAACCATTGATATTAAGACGTAGCGGTGTAAAAAGAATCAAAGCGCGTGCATGGGATATTGCTGGGAACGCATCTGAAATTTTTGAATGGGAGTACAAATATGATCATATTCCTCCGGAGCTTGTGATACATCCGGAATGCGGCAGCTTCCGTGAACCTTTTACAGTAAAGATTCAAACAAACGAGCCTTCGCGTGTTCTTTACTCATTAGATAATTCAGTTCCCGGAAATAATGCATTACTTTACCAGTCAGATGGAATAACTGTTACCAGAGATGATACGACTATTATAAGAGTTATTGCAATCGACTCTGCCGGCAACAGGTCGAATGAACTTGTAAAACGTTATTATCTGGATAGTAAATTACCTGTTGTTAAAGCACGTATTGATGGTTCTCTCAGTGATGGCGTTTTTAACGTCTCATTGTTCTCCGATGAACCATCTCAGATCTATTACGAAATTGGTGATAAGGAGCCATCCACTGCGTCCTCAATGTATCATCAACCATTGAACATGGTATCTAATCAGGTTTTGAAATATTTTGCTGTAGATAAATCGGGAAACCGATCCAGAACATATGTGATGGATGAACTTTACAAACCAATGATCGAACCAGTTCCGAGGGCCGGTGTTTATAATCGAAAAATTTCGATCAAGTTTTCAACCAATGTTAAAGGAACTGTCTACTGGAGAATCCTCCCTGATACGCTATTTAGAGCTGACAGTGAAGCAATTCGTATAGAGAATGAATTTACACATACCTTAGAATATTATCTCGAGACTGAGGGCGGATTGAGAAGCTCGCTATACCGGCAGGAGTATCGCATTGACTGGACTGCGCCTGTCGTTGAGGTGAAGACAAGAAAAGGGATTAACGATTCCGCGATTGTTTTTTTAAGAAGTAATGAACGAGCTACGTTTTACTATACAATAGACGGGTCAAATCCATTAACGAGTTCGACCGTCAATACCGCCGGAAATAAATATCTCAGAAATCATGACCGTATTGTGTTATACAAAAAGAATACTACCATGAAACTGTCAATTTATGCTGAAGATGCAGCCGGAAATCTGAGTACGTTATCAATTCTGGACATATTCAGCCCCCGGGCCATACCTGATATACCTGCTTCGGCTACTGTTTATAACAAAGCGATTTCAATAACGTTTAATACTTTCGATGAATCATCAATTTACTATACATTAGATGGATCTGTACCGACACAATCTTCGCCTTTATTTTCAAAGCCGATTACATTGCTCTCTTCTGATACGATACAGACATTAGTTGTAGATGCCTCTGGATTTCATGGAAACATTGACACGTTTGTTTATAAAATAGATCTTCCACCAACTCCATTATTCAATATTACAAAAAAAGAGATCTATTCCGGTGATACAGTCGTTTTTAATGCTTCTGAATCATTTGATAAGGAAGATCCGCAGTCTGCCTTAAGATTCCGGTGGGATTTCGATAGTGATGGAGTATTTGAAACTGATACATTAAGAGTCAATCATGTATCACATCAGTTCAAAGATCCGGGATTTTATAACGTTACCCTCGAAGTAATTGATGGAATGATGCGATCATCGAGGATTACTAACAATTGTGTTGTAAAAGAACGATGTCCCGATGATATGGTTTCGATAACACTTGAAAACCGGAAGCCGTTTTGTATCGATAAATATGAATGGCCTAATAAAGATGGTGAAGTGCCACTCACCAGTGTATCATGGGTACAGGCGAAGATGTACTGTGTTGATGCGGGTAAGCGTTTATGCACTGTAAGCGAATGGGAGAGTGCGTGTAACGGAGGTTCACAATTGCTTTATCCATACGGGAACACGTTTGAAAAGGAACGCTGTCCGGTTGAGGGTAAGAGTGTGTGGAAATCAGGGCAGTTTTCAAGATGCGAAAAAAACGGCACATTTGATATGCTTGGTAATGTATGGGAATGGACCGAAAATAAAAGTGGTGATTATCCACTTTCAATAGGTGGCTCCTTCAGGTATGGAAAAGTTGCACGCTGCAACCTCCAGTCACAAGGCACTGTTGCAACACAATCAAACGAAACGGGATTCAGATGTTGCAAATAAGATTAATTATAGTATTACTTTTGTCATGCCTTGTAGTTACCTCAAGGGGTCAGGCGGAACGGTTGCCTACCTGGATGATGGAAGATGCTTTTGATGATGAGTATATACAACCCTTCGATATTGACGTAATTGCCCCTGAAGATGTACAGGCTGCATATCATCTGTATAAAAATGGAAATTATAAGGAAGCAATGGGTTTTCTCAAAAAGATAAGAAATCTCAGTTTACCTGATGGGAGACTCGATTTCTTTATTTTTATAATTGCTGAATGCAACAGAATGCTCAAACTGAAAGATATAGCACGCCAGGAATATTCTTACATAGCTACAAGATATCCGCAAAGTGATAAATGTCCACCTTCAATCTACCGTCTTCTGGAGTTAGCCGTTAATGACGATGATTTGGAAGTTGCTGACAGCCTGTATCACACCTTTGCAAAATCTTTTTCCAGTCATCCATTGATGCCTGCCGTAGAGTATACTGCTGCAAGGGCGTTTTTTGTTCAAAAGAAATATGAAAGTGCACTACCATTATTAACAGGTATATCTTCAAATTCAGTGCACTCTTCTCAGGCGCGCTTTTTGACCGCATTATGTCTGATCGGGATGAAGGAGTATGACAAAGCTATCGGGTTACTTGATATTGTTATAAACAGCAGTAAAAAAAAGGAAATGGTATCGGAAGCAAAGGTTATTGCAGGTGATATAAACTGCATTACAAAAAATTATACCGCAGCCCAGGGGTATTACTCAGGAATATCTGATAAATCATCCAGATATACATACAGTATGATCAAGACAGCAAAAGTCTTCCTGGATCTGAAAAGATATAAAGAAGCAGAAAAACTTGCCAGGAAATTTCTTCGTAAAGAAAAAAAAGGTGATTCATTCTTTGAAATGGCATCCATTCTTGAACAGGTTTACACAGCACAAAAAAAAGATAAGGATGCTGCGCGGGTCGAAAATCTGATTCACAAACAGTTAATCGATTCAAGAATAATATTTGAATTATATGAAGAAAGAGACAAACTGACAGATATTGCTAAAACTATTCAAAATATAGAATATGAAGCTATTCGTAATGATAATCGAAAACTCAAATCTTTTGCTGAGGAAAAAAAGAAAAGAACGGACGCGTTGTTAAAGAAGAGTTCCTCAATACTCAGTCAGCTCAATATCTCAAAGGATGAAGATTCAGAAGAGATACCTCATTGGGCAGAGCGGCGTTATTTTTCAATACTGAAGAAGGAAATGTCGCTTTATGAAGATTCGATTTCGTCAATGAAAAATGAAATCGAGATGCTCTCTGCGACTACAAAAACTGCAGATGAGACTTCGCATGCCAGGGTAGATAGTCTTGAACAGATTCATCGTATGTATACAGAAAAATTTGATCAACTCGAACATGAATTCCTGCTTGTGGAGAAAGAATGCTTTGGTCCTGAGGAAAAGAAAGGGTCAGATGAAGAAGATATGCAGGTTCGATTTGTTGACTGGTCTTTTATAAAATATCAGGATAGGAACAAACTGCTTATTTCTCAAGCTCAAAAGATATCTGATCTTTCCAGGGCTGCAAAAACTGATACATTGCATGCAGATTCGATTGACACTGAGCTCAAAAAAGAGAGAATGGAATATGATAAAACTGCCAGAGGCATTTCAGATGATCGTATTCGATTGATTAACCACATTCATACGATGCTCGAAGTATACCCGCGAAGTAAATATAATGCAGATATCCTTTTCCGGCTTGCAGAGCTTAAATTCGATTTTGTCGGGGAAAGGTTTCAGGTCGCACTCAGAGAGTATGAAAAGGCAATCGTGTCAGGAAAAGATAGTGCTGGTCTTCAATTTCCTGAATATAATCTTGATACGGTGGTTATGATCTATGATGATATACTTCAAAATTATCCTCTTGATGATCTCTCGGATGATGCATGTTTTTATAAAGCTATGGCGCTTCAGAAACAGGGCCTCAATGATGATGCTAACGATGCATTTCTGGAATTGACTGAGAAATATTCTGAAAGCGAATATTATACCGAAGCCAATATGAATATCGGGAGATATTATTTCGATCATCCAAAAATTGAAAATGGTCAGGGGTATAAACTGGCGGAAGATGCATATAGAAAGGTGTTATTTTTCAGAGATCATCCGCAATACGTTCAGGCGTTGTATCATCTTGGATGGTGTTATTATATGCAGGATCGTTATGAAGAAGCAATTGCAGCATTTAAATTTCTTATTGAAGAAAACAAACTTGATTTTGATCCCTCAAAAATGGATGAACAGCAAGTCGTAAATCCACTTCTCAGAGGTGAAGCAATCGATTATATTGCGATAAGTTTCGATGAAGGTGATAGAATGGATGATGCAATAAAATTTCTTCAGCTCATTGGAAATCAGGATTACGGTGCCATGGTACTGAAGCGAATGGCTGAGTTGCGTGAAGAAGATCTCGATTATGATGTGGCTGCATCAGTGTATAAGCGTCTTCTTACTGAATACGGTATGAGTACCGTTGCACCCGAAGCATCAATGAATCTGATAAAATTATACGAAGCAAGAAATCAGGCAGATTCTGCGATGTATCAACGGGAATTATTCTACAATATGTATTCCACGGGTAGTCCATGGAATCTGGAAATGGCAAAGGATTCTTCACTGATTCAATATATAGATTCTTTATCAATTGTAATGGGTCTGTATGTCGCCGATGCTCAATTCCGTAAAGCTGAAGCCAGTGGAAACAGTGAGGACTATGTTTCTTCTGTAAATAAGTACGGTAAAGTAACAGAAAAATATTCTAAAAGTCCGCTGGCCTCCGAAGCACTATGGAATATGGCCGCGATACAGGAACTCAAAATGGGGGATAAGCCAGCGGCATATACCAATTATCTCAAATTCAGCCGCCTTACATCTCTGGATAGTATAAAGCGGGAACAGGCTGCACTTAATGCAGTTGCACTGGCCCAATCTATAATGCCCTTGGATACAGCGGGACAAACGGGTAGTCTTGATTTTGCAGCAAAAAAAGTGGTTGAAGCTGTTGATAATTATCGAAAGCTTTTTCCTTCCGGTAATGCTTCTCTTAAGGTGATGATGAGCCAGGCTGCGGTTTATTACAACCGTCAGATATACGACAAAGCTGCAGAAATATATTCAGAGATTATTAAATCGAGTGCGAACAATAAAGATATACTTTGTGAAGCCATGCTCTTTTTAGGGCAATGTCGTTTTGGTGAGGAAAAGTGGAGTGATGCGGCAGAGATGTTTGAGAATGTTTACAGACAATCAACAGATGAAGCTCAAAGAGGAACTTCATACAAATTACTTCTCCAATCAAAATTTCAGTCTGCCCGGAATGTAATGAGTAGTGGAGAATATGAAAAAGCTGCTACATTATTCAAGAGTATAGATGATCAGTTCCCTAATAGTGAATATGGAGATATTGTTCTTTTTAATGCTGCAGAATCATACGAGAAACTAGAAAAATGGAGTCAGGCCGGTGATGCATATTTGGAACTTGTAAAGAGGTACCCGGCTTCAAAATACGCACCCGATGCGCTATTTAATGCTGCACTTGATTTTGAAAAATGTGACAGGATTACTAAAGCAGCTGAGTCGTATGAGACGATTGTCTATAATTATTCAACTTCTGATAAAGCCAAAGATGCACTGTTTAACCTTGGTTTCTGTTATGAAAAAATGGGCAAAATGGATAAAATGGCTGAAGTCAATGAGCGGTATTCATCATTGTATCCGGGAGAAAAAGATGTAGAAGCCATGCTTCTTCGGTCTGCTTCTTTTTATGCAAGAACCGGGATGTATGAAAAGGCTGTTGTCGTTTATAAAAATTTTATCCGCAGGTATCCAAAATCACCAAAAGCCATAGAAGCTTTGTTTATGATAGCGAAATGTCAGTACGATCAGAACGATTTCGAAAATGCGTTACTGTCATTTAATAATGCTGAGCAGCAAAACAGCAACTTTATTCTCGAAAAGCTTGAACCCAATAACTATTATGCAGGCGAGGCGGCTTACTACTCAGGACTCATAAAAAGAGATCGTTTTGCAGCTGTTAAACTATCCCAGCCACCTGAAGTGTTAAAGAACAGTATTAAAGAGAAATCAGACCTTCTCAATGAGGCTTCAAAGTCATTTCAAAGGGTGATTCAATATCAGAGTGAAAGGATGTTTGAAGCTGCTTACAGAGTTGGAGAATTATACGAAGATCTTACTGTTGCACTTCAGAATCAGGAACGGCCAAAACTTGATCCTATTCAAAATGCTGTTAATGAGAAAGAGATAATGATTTTATGTTTTAAAATTATTCAGAATACCTTTGTTCCATACTCAAAAACGATAGAAATCGCCAGTGGCTTTGATTCTCTGGCAGAGGCTCAGCGCTCCTGGGTAACTAAATCAAAAGTCGCACTTGAAAAGAATCTCATATCTGCCGGAAAATATCTGATAAATGCTGTAATGTCAGTACAAAATGCGCCGATCCCGAAAGAGATAAAAGAAAAGCCGCTTCACTATTTTCAATATCAGAAGCAGATTCTGGAAACACTTGATCCTTTGAAATTGGAGATTCTGAATTATTACATGCAAACTCTACATCGCATAGATTCTTTAAAGCTGGGTGATTCAATTACTACGTCATGCAAGGAACAGGTCGCCAGGGTTGCCTACCAGAAGGGACGTGATTATGACAATCTTGCAACACAAATACTAAAAGGAAATCAGAATCTACCTTCAAATATGGATCCGGATGAAAAAGAGGATCTGATTTTCCAGCTTGAGGATATTGTATTTGAGCTCCAGGACAAAGCAATACTTCTTTTCGAGGATGCGCTGAGAACCGTTAAATCAATTGGCATGGAGACCGGAGTAGTTTACAAAAATATTATTGAGCATTTGGCGAAACTCAACCCTGATAAATATGGTGCATCATTTTATGCCAGAAGAAGCAGTTTCAGTGATGACAGCTGGATTGTACGGTCTGATTCTGTTGCAAACTGGAATGGACAGAGAATCCCGCAGGGTGGGTGGACATATGCTTCTAAGATGCCGTCAATGAACGTATATAGGATCAATAAGGATGCTATTCCGATATGGGGTGATACTTCATGGTCTGATCTTTATGCATTAAAAAATATTTTTCTCGATGGAATACCAAGAGATGGCTCAATCTATCTTAAAAAATCGGGAAAATATAAATTGTATGTAAACAATGTTCTGATCTTAAGTGATACAATTGGAAACAATAACCTTGTTCAAATCGATAGCGCAACCGGAATTACATCATTGTTAAAAGGTGGTGATAATATCTTTTCAATAGCGGTAAAGTCTGAAAACAGGGCTCAGCGGGCATTTGCAATGCTCTTTACAGCGCTAATCGATACAACTCAAAAATATCAATCTACTGTAAAATTTCCAGAAGTCAAAAAGATTAAAGTCGCCAGCGGTAAACAGGATAGCAGAAGTAACGATACAACTGTTTCAAGCAAAGAAGCTAAAACTGTTTCTTCTGATGATAAAAACACGAATTTGAAACAAAAAGATGTTCTTTTACAGATCGAACAATACCGTTCAAAAGAAGCTGCATTCTTAACTGAGATAAGGAAAGAACGTCTTGAAATACAGAAACTTAAAATCAAAATTGATGCGATAAATAAAAAACATGCTAATGTAAAGAGCAAAAATAATTCCAAGTCTGTTTCGCCTCAATCTAAGTCAAGATAGAATGTTAAACGCCCTGCAGTGTTAATTAGAAAATGAAATTGTTAAAAAACAATATGGTTGAGATAATAAAAAATAAGGCTAAACAATGATTATCCGTCTTCATTTGATTTTTAAAACTGTGATAGTACTTTTTGCCAGTGTCTATGCAAACGGTGGTCCTTCTAAATCATCTGCACTTATGAAGGGTGGAGATGTTAAGCTGGAAAATGCTTCTGAAATAAATTTAGTAAGAGAAGATCTAAATTTCATTGTGATAGATGATTCAATTAAAATTAATGTCAGGTATAGATTGAAAAATACCTCCACAGAAAAAAAAGAAATTACCTATGCATTTCCGATTGATGCAAGAATTAATCTCTTTAACAGGGAACCTGAACTTCCATCTGATATAAACATTAACTATGACAAATTGTTACTTAAATACCATTTAATTCAGGAAAAAATTGACATAGACTCTGTAAATGAAGAATATACCATCCGGCGATGGCTTATTTCATCTTTTACGATAAGTGGTAGCTCTACTGAAGAACTGACAATATCTTACACAATTCAATCTGGTTTTGCCGATGATTTAGATAATACCAGTTATGTTCCTGAATACGGCGAAAGGAGTATGGTATGGGACTTTTCACCCGCATCTTATTGGGGAAATGGCATTACTGATACTATGAATATTACAGTTGATGTACACTCAATAAAAATGAAAGGTGGTTCGGTTGAACTTGAAGGAATGGAATTTGTTAACAACAATGGTTTATATGATTTTTCGAAAAATTCATTTGATCTAAAAAATAAACTTACCATAACGTATGAATATACAACGTTCTTACGAAACCATGGCATGATGAGCAAAAAAGTTGATGTAAGGAATGCTGTAAAAGTAATTACTTCATCACATTTGAATTCGAAATACAGTTCCGAAAAACTGTTTGATAATGATATGTCGACTGCATGGGTAGAAGGTTCATCGGGATTTGGAAGTGAAGATTATATAGAGATTACTTTTATTAAACCTGTAACATTCACCTATATGACAATGGTACCAGGATATACCAAATCAAAAAATACCTACCAGGAAAATAACCGCATTAAAAAGCTACCGTTGTAGCTTATTATTCGGAAGGTGATTCAATTATAGGAGAACTTGTTTTTAAGGATAATGCATATTGCCCCGAACTGCCTGCTCGGGTAAATCTGATAAATTCAGCTAAGTTATGAAATCAATTCAATTGCTATGATTTCATCATTTACTGATACACATATGCCGAACCCAAAATATGTCAAAAAAATAAGAGTTTTAATAAATAGTGTTTTTAAGGGTTCAAAATTTAATGATACCGCTATTAGTGAAATAATGTTTTTCTTCGTGCTTCCAGGGTAATGTTAAGCTCAAATCGAAATGAAAAGATATAAGAGTCGTAAAAGAAAATATTATTTTGTAAAAAAATAAATTGAAAAAAATATGATTTTAACAGAACAAAAATATAAACGTAAAATTATTTACCCGAAATATATAGTTCTCTATTGCCTTTTCTTTTTTATTTCCGGATTTCCCGATATTAAAACTTCTGCAAGTTCTTTTCTCAATAACCATTCGCAATATTCTCATAAAAATGCTGTAGATGGTAAATTATCCACAGCATGGGTGGAAGGTGATTCTGGTGATGGTATTGGAGAATGGATTAAACTAGATTTTGGTGCACCTGTTGATCTACAATATTTAGGAATAGTTAATGGTTATAAGAAAACAAGCGTGACAGGTGAAGACCTGTGGTTCCAGAATAATCGCATACAATCTGTGACCATCCATTTTTCAGACAGCAGCATTATTGAGAGAACATTTGAGCAACCAGATAATAATATTATTCAGTACTTCAAGATTGGAAAGAAAACATCCTTTGTAAAAATTTCAATAGATACTATCATTAAAGGGGATAAATATTCTGATGCATGTATTTCTGAAGTTTTTCCGATTTTTGACAAGAATTATCAATTCTCGGACTATGAACTTATAAAAATTAATGATGGCGTCTATGATACAATTTGGATAAAAAATTGTATTTTTCTAAATCCGGTGTCAATTCTCTTTAATTCAAAAGTCTGGGGGTGTGATAAAGCAAATTTATACAAAATAAATGATTCCGTATATTATTTTGATGAAGATTTTCTTCTCAGTGTAGGTACACCCTTTCTCTCTTTTAATTTTTCCTGGTCAGAGGTTCCAATAGAACAGCTGCGCATAAGAAATGAGTATAGATACGGGTGGCATGGTGGAGATTGGATATTTTTTTACAAAGGTAACAATTTACTTTGTGATAACTGTTCAATTTGCAGCAAATGGGATCAAATATCATTAGTTGAAGGCAATTATAAGGTTAAGATTGAAAAATTCAATGTTCAAACCTCTTTAACTGATAGCTCTTTATATAAAAAAGCAAGACAATGGTTTAAAGACTCTTCTCAACAATATTTTTCACGAAATAATAACTGGTTCGAATGGTTTATTAGTAGTAATCAGATTGATTCTCTTCAGTTTTTCAATTATGCTACTCACATGGAAATAACATTTAAACAAAATAATAAAATCAGACGAATGCTGATTATATTCTTAAATAATTGTCGCGGGTGCTGAATATCTTACCGGTCTTCGGATGTTATAAGAACAGGAGCGAGACAATGAATTTAAGAATTATAGTTCTTAATAATCACCACCTTTGATAGACCCTGAGTATTGTAAATACAAACAGAGCCATTTCTGTAAAATTTAAGGTTCTTCGTCTAATAACGTATCTTTCAGGTTATATGGATTATGTAATAACCGGGTATTTTGACTAAACAATCCTGAGTACCCCATTTTATTAATATTAATCACATATAACTTGCTTTTTTTCTCTCAATCTTTGTCACTCGTCAGATAAATACTACCTGTTAGTATTCGCCTTTCTCGTTTCGCGATAGAGAGAAAAATAGCTGAGTTCTCCTGCGACTCTATTTATGAAAAGGTACTAAGCACTACAAATCGAAGAAATACGATCGGGATCACTTAACAATACAGTACCAAAAACCGGCTGTAAAGGGAAGAGGGTACTACCAGATCAGCTATACGCACAAGATGAGACAATACAGAATATGTAAGACCGGAATTGTTGAAGATCTCAAAATACAAAATTACATGTCCCTTTTTAAATCTCATATGTAATTTTACAATATGAAGATTAAGCTCTTCTCCCTGGTAGTGTCGTCCTGTTTACTCTTCCCGGTCTGATAGTGCTGGTACTATTTTTGCTCCAAAAGAACAGAAATCTTAATACTATTGTATCAGCAATTAATTAATATCCATTAAAGATTTAAGGGTGGCCTGTTCTTTGGGACAGAATTCAAAATTATAAGCTTTAGTGAGGTTACAGTGAGAAATGTTTATTACCGGAATAACAATTTCTGTATTTATCGATAATGAATCGCATTCCGGTTTATATCGGAACAGATATCGCCTTAAGTACTGGTGACCTTAAAGATTCGAAGGGCATATTAAACGTGTACTGTAGCCGGTATGCTCTGAACCGATAAGCAAATAGATCGATGCCAGGGGCAGTTAAGAATTCGTCGAGTTTGGGTTGTGCCTGGGATTTACGATTAAATATGATCACATCGATCCTATTGTGAAAAAAGGTTGAGGATGAGAACTTTCGGAAAACCTTGATTCATTTTCTTACATTGTAACAAAAAAATTAAGTCTCTTTTATTTACATTTACCATAAAAATTTTACTGTGTGTCCGGGTCTCAAAATTCTATGTTTTTTAGTGAGAGTTGAACATGACAGAATTTTCTCAAAAAGTACTTATTTTCCTAGCTATACTGTTATGGACTGGCATTTGCAATATCTGCGCTCAATCGTGCTATACTTTGCAACAGATACTCTCCATAGCCGATAAAAACGGGACGAGGATTAAAATTATTGAGAATAATGCTCTGGCCAATAAAGAGCAGGCTCAAATGTACTTTGCTGAAGCGCTTCCAAACATTGAACTTTCAAGCGGTCTTTCTTATGCAAACCAGACATTGAGAGGAAGTCAGGTTTCTTCAAACGCAGATATGGTTGCCATATTTGACAGGCTTGACGGGCTTATGGTTAACTGGTCTCTTTCTCTGAAACAACCACTTTTTGCATTTGGTAAAACATTCAATTCACTGAAGTTAGCATCATTGGGTAAAGATGTTCTTGAACAGAACCGATTGCTGCAGCGTGATATTTTCTTTTTACAGGTGATCGAACAGTATACTATAACGTATATCGATCAGTTTGAATTGAACATTGCAAAACAGTCCCTGGCAAGATCTCAGAAACTTCTGGAAAAAATACAACTGGATTATGAATTTGCACATTCATCAAGGATGGATCTTTTGAGGACGAAATCGGCTTTCGCAGGAAATGTGGCAGATTCCATGCGGGCTGCAACCGCTAAATTAGTATCACGACAAAAATTAAATGTTATGATAGGTTTGCCTGATACTTGTGAATATGAACTTGTTCTGGATACTACAGAGCGTTATTCAGAAAAACCTGATATGAGAAAATCCGGCAACATAGAGTTAACATTAAAATTACTCGAGACAAGAGTCAATGACCGTTTACGTCGAAATGCCTGGGCCTCACTTTGGCCATCGTTAAGTCTTACTGCATCAATTTACAATGAAATTTTCTCAATAGATACAACAGGTATGACCGGTTTGTATCTTGCTTATATGGAACAGAATGGTGGATTGCCCCCGAATGCTCCTGAAGTTCTTTTTCCGGAGAATCCCGGACCGGTAGAGTATTTCAATCCCGATTTTTTCAACTATACCGCAGGGGTTCTTTTGACTTGGAATATTTTTGATGGAACCCGCTCGTGGGCAGCACACCGCCAGGCGAAATTAAAAGAGGGGCAATCAAAACTCGAGCTTGAACAAATGAAACTTGAAAACAGCAACAGAATAATGGAAATTCAAGGACAGATCAACTCATTGATTGGTGCAATTGAAGCATACCGTTTACAGTATCAGGCTTCTCAGAAGGCTCTCGAGCAGGCAGAGATGGATATTAAAGATGGGTTTATCGATGCTGCAACCTATCTTGAAATTGACCGGGAGTACAATACGGCTGCACGGCAGCTCGATGAAGCAAAACTACAGAAGCTGCTTCTTCAGGCGCAACTGCAGGTTACACTTGGATTGCCGGTTTATAAAAACGAGTGAAGGTTGAAAATACGACAGGAATTAGTGTTGTGATAAAATACATTCTTCCATTTGTATTGCTGGTGTGTTTACTGTGCTCAAAAAAAACAGGCTTAGATGGGCAGAGTGATGATGAAACCGTTACAGTAAAGGTAATGGAAGTCGCGCCCAGGAAATTTCTGGAAAACGGCATTTACTTTGGAATGATTGAAGCTGTAGAAACAGCAAATCTGGTATGTTACAGCGGTGGAAGAGTGGAGGACATCAGTGTTGAACAGGGGCAGTATGTAAGAAAAGGAGCATCCCTCGCTAAAATTGACAGCGCAAAAGCACAGTCATTGCTCCTTTCTGCAAAAGCTCAGAAAACATTGACATATTCTACTCTTGAGCAGACAAGACGGCATTTTGCTATGGGAAATGCTTCTCAACTGGCAATTGATCAGCAGCACCTGGCGTATCTCAATGCGTATGATGCCTATGTTGATGCTCAAAAGAATTACAGGGGATGTTTTGCCATCACGCCAGTTAGTGGAATGGTTACAAAAAAATATGTTGAACTTTTTCAGGAGATTCAACCCGGCACTACAACGTTTTCGGTAGCACGGCTGGACAGTGTCAAAATAGAGGTCGGGGTGACTGAAAATGATATTTATAATGTGAAAATTGGCAGTGATGCGATTCTCACGATCCCAATGTTACCAGATCGTCAATGGCGTGGCAGTGTGAAAAGTCTTGCAAGGGCAGCAGGAGAGATGGATCGGGTTTTTTCAGCTGAATTACAATTTGAAAACAGGGATTATCTATTGAAGCCGGGCATTTCTGGAAGAGTGGCACTGGTTCTGGCAGCCTATGAATGTGCAGTCGTATTACCTTCAGATATAATAATTTCAGAGGGAATCGAACGAACAGTGATGGTTGTGGATTCAAGCAGTATCGCTCGTCGTCGATTTATTGAGACGGGGCCTCAATCGCTAACCAGTACAATGATTACAGACGGCCTTACTTTTGGAGAACGGGTCATAAGCGAAGGGTTTCAGATGGTACGTGAAGGATCGCAGGTAAAAATAGACAACGCGGTGACGGTTAATGATTCGCTTTCTTGTCAATAAAGCATCAGTCATATTTACTTTTTCTTTCTTGATAATACTTTCAGGTATTATTTCGTATCTGCGTTTGCCCAGAGAGTCTGCTCCTGAGATTAAACAACCATACATCTTTATTACAACGGTTTATGCAGGTGTTTCTGCGCGTGATATGGAAAACCTTGTCACACGAGTCATTGAGGATGAGATCAACGGGATAGATGGGTTGCTTGAGATTACATCATCATCACAGCAGGGACTTTCCTTTATTTTTACCAAGTTTGCATCTGAAATTACCGTTGAAACCGCGCTGCGTAGAGTTCAGCAGAGAGTAGATCGTGCGCGATCAGAATTACCAACTGACGCAGAAGAGCCATCAGTGCAGGAGCTCAGTTCATCAAGCTTTCCCATCCTGATTATATCCATGTCGCACCAGAGCGGGCTGGGAGTAATTGACAAGGCTGCAGAGGATCTGGAAGATGACCTCAAAAAAATACCCGGTATCCTCGATGTAGAAATTGCCGGGAATCTCGAAAAACAGGTTATAATTGAACTCGATCCGGTACTGATGGCGCATTATAACTTCTCTATCGATGATGTTACCGGAGCGATACAGGGTGCAAATACTGCGATACCCGGGGGCGTTCTGAAAAATCCGGTTCGGACATACTCAATTAATGTCAACTCAGAGATCAGAAATGCAGATCAGTTTGAAAATATTATGGTTTCCTCTGATGGTGTAAGCGTTCCTCTTAATAAACTGGGAAGCGTATCGTTTGCTTTTGCAGAACCTGAAACATATTCTCGGTATAATGAAAAACCCGCGATAACACTATCGTTGACTAAAAGAAGCGGGGAAAATATCATCGATATAGTTGATCGGGTAAAAGCTTTTGTCGATAGTACGAAAGGTAATTTTCCACAAGGCACGCAGATCAATTATGTTTATGATGGTTCAGATGACATACGAATAATTGTTGCAGATCTTGAGAATAATATGTTTTCAGGATTTCTGCTCGTTATGCTGGTGACAGTCATCTTTCTGGGGTTTGTGAACTCATTGTTTGTTTCTCTTGCGATACCTTTTTCCATGCTTCTCTCTTTCACAATACTTCAGTTCATGAATGTAACACTGAATATGGTTGTCCTGTTCAGCCTTATTCTCGCTCTGGGAATGCTGGTTGATAATGGGATTGTCATTGTTGAAAACATTTTCAGACATGCCTCGATGGGAAAATCGCAGATTGATGCTGCAGTTGAAGGCTCATCAGAGGTTGCCTGGCCGATAATCACTTCTACTATTACAACATGTCTGGCTTTTTCCCCGATAATCTTTATGCCCGATGTCATGGGCGATTTCATGGCTTATATACCAATAACGGTAATTGTTGTACTACTGGCTTCACTGCTTGTTGCATTAACAATTAATCCAGTTTACTGTTCAAGATTTTTAAAAGTATCAGACAAAAAGAACTCATCAAAAATGAACGAGGGTGGAAGATTTTACAACTGGTTGGTTATAAAATATGAACGATGGTTGAAAATATCATTAAATCACAATATAAAGGTATTGGCTGTAGCTTCAGGAATAGTGATACTCGGTTTTGTGCTATATGGGATGTTTGGCAAAGAGATGATATTTTTTCCATCACAGGATCCATCAGAACTGATTGTAACTATTAAAATGCCACAGGGAACACCGCTTGAAAAGACCGATACCATTGTGAGAAAAGTCGAACAACTGGTTAAAAAAATTCCTGCATCGCTAAAAAATATTCAGGCGACATCGGGCAGGTCGGGAAGTGATGATGTTTTTGCCGGTATTGGTGAAGAGTACAATGAGGGGTTTGTTCGCATGTCGCTGAAACCTTTCAAGGAGCGGGAAATAAAAGGTGTAACGACTGAACAGACGTTAAAATCACATCTCAGGGATTTCAATGATGCATCAATTGAAATCCTTAAGCAGGAAAATGGTCCTCCATCAGGGAACGATGTATCGTTTGAAGTTGTCGGTGATGATTATGCGATACTGGGAGTATTTGCTGATTCTATTCTCACGATACTGCGCAATTATCCTGAATTACGATCGATCGATACAGACTACGAAGCAGCTAAACCGGAATTGAATATCGATATTGACAGAAAACGAGCTTCATTTTACAATCTCGGCGTTGGGCAGATTGCATCGACTGTTAGAAGCGCGATAAACGGTTCGATAATCGGGGAATTTCGTACTGGTGAAGACGAGTACGACATAATTGTCCGTTATACTTCACCGTTCCGGAATTCAGTTTCAGATGTTGAGAGATTACATATTGTCGATAACGATAAGGTCAGGATTCCATTGACATCAGTATCATGCATTTCATCGGGTTCATCGGTGGGTACGATCAAAAGAAGAGATTTTCAGCGTTCTGTCGGTGTGTGGGCGGACTTTTTGCCAGATATTCAGAATAAACGTACCATACAGAAGCAGATTGACACGTTAGTATATGGGTTGAATGTGCCGTATGGTTACAGAATTGAATCGGGTCAGGGAGCGGAAATGCGTGAAGAAGCGACCGGGTTTCTGCTACAGGCATTTCTGATAGCTATATTTCTGATAGCTATAGTTTTAGTAGCGCAATTTAATTCGGTTATTCAGCCATTAATCATTTTGATTTCGGTGTTTTTATCTCTTGGCGGTGTTTTCTGGGGCTATTTCCTTTCCAGACAGGTGTTTGTTGTGATAATGTCAGGGATAGGCTGTATTTCTCTTGCTGGTGTAGCAGTCAATAACTGTATCGTTCTTGTCGATTACACCAATAAAATGGTTGCTGGGGGCTTGAGTGCCTGTGATGCGATAGTCACTGCCGGAAAGACCAGGTTACGGCCGGTACTTTTAACTGCCACTACAACAGTGTTGGGACTTCTTCCAATGGCACTGGGAATCAGTATCGATATTCATCCATCATCGTTTGGTATTCAGACAGGATCAGAGATGACAGAATTCTGGACCGCGTTTGCATGGGCAATGATTTATGGGTTAACATTTGCTACAATAATGACGTTGGTTATGGTACCATGCATGTTGTCGTTGTATTTTAAATGTGTTCGACATGAAAGATAGAATGTTATGAAATCATTATTATTGAATGTTATTAGATTGTTAACTGTCATAATTTTGATTCAGCTCATCAATGTCAACTCATCGTTCGCTCAGGCTTTCGGAAGGAATAAAGTTCAGTATCAGAAATTTGAATTTAAGCAGTTAAAAACTCCTCATTTCACAATTTTTTTCTATCCGTCTGAATCGACTGCAGTGCATCTATCGGCGTGTATGCTTGAAAAATGGTATACACGATATTCGACAATGTTCGGTATAAATCACCCTGAAAGTCAGCCGGTAATATTCTACGCCAGCCAGGCAGATTTCCAACAGACAAGTGTGATCCCCGGTTTGATATCACAGGCAACCGGAGGAGTCACTGAAGGGACAATGAACCGTATTGTGATTCCGCTTACCGGTGTAGCCAGTGAGAACGATCATGTAATCGGTCATGAACTGGTACACGCGTTTCAGTTTGCAGTAATACAGAGCGTAAGAAACTATTTTAACAATTTCAGAGTACCACTATGGTTCATTGAAGGAATGGCGGAATATCTTTCATCTGGTACACTTTCTCCATTGACATCCATGTGGATGCGTGATGCGGTAGTCAGAAATGATATACCGACATTTTCAGAAATTGAAAAAGATATGCATTACTTTCCATACAGATATGGTCATGCAATCTGTGCATATATTGCTGCGACGTGGGGTGATAAAACTCTTGGAACACTTTTCTCATCTGTAATAAAAAAAGGGTGGGAAGCCGGTTTCATATATACGCTTGGGATGAGTGCCGATTCTGTATCAGAAGCATGGCGTAAAGAGACGATTGCATCTTATAACAATGTGCCTTCAAACCGTAATCATTCAGCATTAACAGGCAGGACTCTTCAAAGCAGCAAGGATATAAATCTTTCCCCTTCGATAAGTCCTGATGGAAAATTTATAACTTTTTTATCTGCACGGGATCTATTTACAATCGATTTGTACATCGCTGATGCATCAAACGGAAAGATCATTAAAAAACTTGTCAGCAATGAAAGTGGCGACCGTTATGAATCACTCAGGTTTATCAATTTTTCAGGTAACTGGTCACCTGACAGTAAACATTTTGCATTTGTAGTTTTTTCGAATGGAAAAAATGCAATTGTAATTGAAGAGGTAACTACCAGTGTTGAAAAGAGATTGTTTCATTTAAACGGAGCAGATGAAATTCATCACATCGCCTGGTCACCAGATGGCAGGAAACTCGCGGTGTCGGCTACTGAGGGTGCTGTGTGTAATCTTTATCTTTATGATCTTGCAGACAAAAGCACAAAAAGAATAACTGATAATCAGTATGCTGAAATTCATCCTGACTGGTCACCGGACGGAAAGATAATCGCATTTGCAACTGACTACCCGTTAAAAGAAGTAAACGACACGATCCCTGTTGGGACAATGAGTATCGGCCTGATGAATATTGAAAACAGCACGGTATCATATCTTTCTGTTGCGCAATGGGCAAATCACATTAATCCACATTTTTCACCGGATGGAGATGATCTCTATTTCATCTCCGATCCTGATGGAATAAAAAATATTTACCGATATTCTTTTAAAGATTCGAACTTTTACAAAGTTACCGATGTGACTACAGGAGTTTGTGGATTGACAGAACTTTCTCCCGCCATGAGTGTTTCATCAAAAAAGGGAAAAATTGTTTTTAATGTGTTTGACAAAATGAATTATCTCATACAGGTACTTGATTCTACTCAGACAAGGGGAGACACATTTTCCTGCGATTATAAAACGTACCTTGCAAATGTATCACTTCCGCCTAAAGGTAAAACCGGCGACTTTGTGGACAATTATCTTCTAACGTCTGATACCGGCTTCTGTCCGGAGATATATCAGGGAGTACATCAGTATAAGCCTAAGCTACGATTATGGTATGTCGGGCAGATATTCGGAGGAATTACAGCAAGTCCGTTTGGGGTTTCTGCTGGTGGACAGGCGAGCCTGCTGTTTAGTGATTTGCTTGCAAATCATATCCTTGGTATCGGTCTGCAAAGTACTGGAGGATGGCAGAATTTAGGCGGCTCCCTGGCCTATCTGAATCAGAAACGCCGATTAAACTGGGGATTTATGATAAACCATTCTCCATACGTGACATCGCGTGTTCTCGATCAATCCGATTCTATTAATGTAAACGGTACGATCACTCCGGTCAGGAATACAACAATTATTGGTGAAAGAGTGTATGAAGATCAGATACATGGTTTTGCAAGCTATCCATTGTCTATTAACCGGCGAATAGAACTTCGCGGAGGATATCTTCGGTTAGGATATTCTGAAGATGCGTTTATAGTAAAGTCTATTAATGATACACTCAATAATTTTGAGCAGATTACTATCGAACCGCCGTCCGCATTGAATCAGATGCAGTTTAGCGGTGCGCTTGTAGTGGATTACTCTTATAATGGTTTTACCGGTCCGATTAAAGGATACCGTTACAGGTTTGAGATACAACCATCGATCGGGTCACTGTTTTTCACTGATATTACTGCTGATTTTCGTTACTACAAGTTTCTTAGACCAGTTACCCTCGGATTACGGTTTTTTAGTTGGGGGAGATACTTTGGACAGTCAGATGAAAATAGACTTCCACAGGCATATCTGGGGTATGAAGACTGGGTGAGGGGGTACGGAATCGGTAGTACTGAGTTCTCAGGTTGTTCATCAGAAGATGGCTCCTGCCCGGAATTTCAAAGACTACTGGGGACAAGGGTTGCGGTTGCAAATGCAGAAGTGAGGGTCCCTCTGCTTGGAAATGACCAGTTTGGCATACTCAACTTTCCTTACCTGCCGCTTGATATAATTGGATTTTTTGATGGGGGAGTAGCCTGGACTGCCTCAGAACCGATTGTCTGGAGGCTTGAGAGGAGGTCTGATCAACGTATCCCGGTGTTCAGTGCAGGTGCAGCGATCAGGTTCAGTATTCTGAGCGTGCTTGTTTTTCAGTTTTATTCAGCTTACCCGTTTCAAAGGCCTGGAGAGGGGTTCGAATGGGGTGTTCTTCTGGCACCAGGATGGTGAATGGTGAATGGTGAATGGTGAATGGTGAATGGTCTTATCGGCACTTTTATGATAAGTAATTATCGGGGTCGCTGTCGGTATCGGTATCGGTATCGGTATCGGTATCGATCCTCAATTACTGTGCTTTTCGATGCCGATAACGATTCTGGCCCCGACACCGAATGAAAATCTATACATTGTATAAGGAAAACATTGTCAGTTGTAAAAACGAGTAACGTTGTATGAATTTACAGTATATTCACGTACTCCGCCTAACCTTCTCCTGTGAACCAGCGGATAAGTATCAGGATTTTGTGACAGAATCAAGCATTGAAAGTTGTTTTTCGAAATCTGTTTCTGTCATTTGCCAGGCTTTTTTGTATATTTCAGAAATAAAAAGCTCAAATACTTCTTTGTAAATTAAAAACCATTTACTTTTAAATTCATTCTCTGATGGATTAGCAACCTTTTGACCTTTTTCATCCAGAAGTAACGATGGGTTTTTTTCATGGATGAATTTTCCCCACCCACTATTGGTTCCTGCACCAAAGGTGTGGTCAATAATTTTTTGACCAGATTCTGCTGTCAGGTAATTCAGGAAGACAAGGCCGCGTTGAAATCGATCAATATACCATGGCGAAGAGAGATTTTTCCCCGATACCTTCCAACCTCCAGGCTCATCAAAAAATGTAAGCAGCCTGATTCTTGTCTTTGTAGGAACAGCACCGCTTTTTGCATAAATAACCTTTTTCACACGAACATCATCAAAGAGGTCTTTAATCGTGTGAATTTTTAAAATTCCCCCCATAACTTCTTCTGAACAGATTGCCGGGGCGAGATTTTTTGCGTCGATAATTTTTGAATTAAGAAAACCGGCAAATGTATTCTCATCAAAATTGATGAGATGACAAAATGGTTTTTTTCCAGGGTTGATACATTCCGGTAAGTATACAACTCCGAATAAAGGATCCGAAGTTTCGTCGATCGTAAAATTACAGTTGAATGTACCTCCCAATACAACTGTTTGATCTGTAGATGAACATTTTGATACCTCAGCTCCATTCTTTCTGTATAGTTCGAGAATAAGCGGAAGGTTGAAATCGGGATCTATGTTGTTAATTTTTCCACTTGCAGTAACTGCAATCCTGCCATTTTGCGCACGTTCATGTTTAACGATAAATGAGGTGATTTCTGGAAGTGGAACTTCTATACAGAATTGAGTATCATTACAAACCTGGGTATAGTGTGTATCATCAGTTCCATTAATTGTCACAGATCGTGCAAACTCAAAAAGATTGTCATCTTCATCAACTGCTTCATAGTTGAAATGCGGGGTATCATGTTTCAGAACAGATTCACTGTCGCTTTGATTTACGGCATAACATGAAGAGCCAACGTACCAGAGCTGCGGCTCCCGGCAGCCAGACTTCCATTCTAAAACAGCAGGTTCACTTGTTTGAATATACTCCTGAGGACCCTCAGAACCTTGCCCTTCACCGCTTGATGCTTCTTCATATTCAAACAACGATAAGCGGATCGTTGAATTTTCAAAACATTTACCTGTTTTATCTGGTTTTATCTGAAGAATACTGCCGATTTTAAGACCTTTTAGGGGTTTATCAGCGGGTTTGGAACAATCTATTTCGCCAAGTTTTTTAAAGGTACCATCCTTTAGCCTGCAGTTAACCTGGAATGTTAAAGGGTTATCAAATGTTATATCCACCGGAATAGGGAAGACATTACCAAATGGTTCCTGCAACTGAATAAAAAATGATAGTTTACCATTGCCAATCAGGTGTAGCTCTGATGAGTGAAGTACAGGAAATGATGTACCTGATTTAATTGCTAATTTTCCATTCTCTTTAACAATTTTGCTGGTGCAGGCTACTTTTTTATCGGCGGTCTCGTTATGAATATTAAGAACGACATCTAAATTTTCCGGAATGTTTTTAGCATCAATATAAATAATCAGTTCCGTAGTTTCCGTATCAATATTTTTTAAAGGAACAATTTTCCCGTTACTATCTTTTGTATTAATAGATACAGATTGTATTGAAATATCTGGTACCAGCCTTACACCAAGGTCACCATCAACAAAGCTTTTGAATTCGACATTAAGAATATTCATTATTTTAAAATTCCTTTAAATTGCATCGATCCTGGTTCCCAGATATCAGTAGCCCCATCTTCTATATTGAGAAGTTCACTGCCGGTACAACGAAGCTCGAAAGGGGTTAATTTTGCACTTGCTATTCCATATACAGGATCATATGGACGAAAAAGCTGGAAAATATATGTTTTTGATTTGTCTAAATGAGAAGAAAAAAGCGCAGCTTCCACGACTCCGTTATTGTCAATAGTAAACTCTTTGCGGTTTGTGACCGCGACGGTACGGTACTCTATTAAACCGTCAATTGTTTTTCCAGGTTTTGAAGCACTCATGGCAGGATTTCCCGTTTCATCGATACATTTAATGGAGAGCGATTTACCTTGTGGGAAAAGGTGGGTCTGCGCACTTAGCAGTAAAGGAAAACCCTCTCTTAACAGAGAAAATAACGGAGTGATTGTAAAACTGGTTATCTGAGGTTTAAGAAATATAGTTTCAGAAAAAGGTAGAACTGCTGTGTTATGACTTACTCCGGAAGCTGTAAGCGTAACTTCGGTCCCCAGTTTAGAATTGTTTGTTAATTGCATTAGGTAAGAAATATTTGATGGATCTTTGTGTTTTGATTTATATAGTGTAATACCCGGACATTCAATTTTTCCACCCTCGTTTCCCCAGGTGTCAGGATTTCTTTTTTTTGCCGTAATACGAAGATAGTATTTTTTCCCGATATTATAAACGGAATAGTTGAACTTCGGCTCGAATCCCGGTCGCTGCAGTGATGCTAAACAATGTTTCCAGCCTGAAGCTTTAATATGTATGAAATCCTTCTCAATTATTGATCTCACAGAAGAGTAACTGTTTGTTGAATTATAATCCGGACCCAGTATGCTGTAGCCTCCGTTTGGGATTAAAAAGTTGGGAAATATAAGCATTTTCTGGTCGAGGCTCATATTGGAGCTTTTCACAATCTCTGCGGTAATTGAAGAGCCGGAGATGGATACCTGTATCTGTTCATCTGGTGATGCCGTTGCAGAGAGCTTAATGTTATTATTGCTCTTTGTGCATTGCTCAATACCCAGACTGTCTTTAAAGCTATTGACAACTTTTTGTGCCAGGACAATATCATCATCAATAAATTCAGCATTTTGCACGATTTTTTTCCCATAATAGAAGGAGAGTTCAATTTCATTACCATCGGCAGAGATTGATACTGGGGTAAGCCCTTTGATTGGGAATCGTGTAGCGGGTAGTATTGTACGGATACTTTCATCGAGGATCTCTTTTCTTATCCGGATCACTGCATTAGCGAGGTTTCTGTTGAGTTTGACGGTTTTTTTATCCGGAAAAAATTCTTTTGAAGAAAATCCACACCCTTTTGTAAATACAGAAACAGCTTCTGTACGGTTGTTAATATAGGCGCTGATTTTTTTTCCCATGAATGGGAGCAATGTATCATGTTGTTTTAATGAAAGCTTTTTAATGTCGTTACTTCCGTTATCCAAAGCGTATGAAAACTGAACAAACCCACTAAGAAGATCCGGACAGTTTTTGGAAAATGCAAGGAGAAATGTAAAATCACCATTTCCTGATGCTGTAGATAATGATAGTGCATCAGATGAAGGTAGCGGTTTTGGTATGTCAGGCGTTTCGTATCCAGTACCGGATGGATTACTGAGCGTAGTACCCTGGTTACTCTCTGCATCAGGAAATGTAGTCAGACAGATTTTCCATGGTCCCCAGATGTACGCTGGAAATTGAATATACCAGAGTCCATCTTTGTATGATACACGTTTTACAAGTGGAATAGAAAGATTTATCTTATTGTTAAGTAATGCAACCTGAAGAGGTTCAGCCGGTTCACCGTTTTTGAAACTGTCGGAAATAACAACTGCAGTAATTTGACTTCCATAAGAAAATGTATCTTTGTACAAAAGATTCCAGAATACCGGCGCTGTGGCACTATCAGTTCTCGATTCGTGAAAAGAACTGAATTCGATCCAGTTTCTTTTATTGTAAATTTTAAGAAGCCACAGCAGCGTAACAGGGTGTAACGATTCAACCATGCCATTTCCCGGTAGTAACGATGAAAATATGCTTGTTTCATTTTGTGTTGCTGCACTGTCACTTTTTATATACATCTCTCCAAATGGATCTTCCTCCGTTTTTATCCTGTCCCACCAGCAAACCTGCATGAGATCATCTTTAAGGTCCTTTGGAAAATCGGTCGCTTTTGTAAGTTTTTCAGGAAACATTCTGATAAGTGTTTTTTTAATACGCTCATCCATCCACAATGCATCTATCAGACTGGATAACCCATCTTTTGTCCATTCACTCTTACTTTTAAGATGAACATTCCTTAACCGTGAAGGAACGAGGTTACTGAAGAGATTTGTCATGATCTCCTGGTTTTCCATGGAAATTTCGGACATGACAAAATTTTCGCTTTTAAAGCGGATCCTGTCTGTAGAAGCGGGCACCAGAAGTGTTACAGTAAACTTTTGACTGCTCAGGATCCCGACATCCTCTTTTCCGATGAGTGTTTCTTTTGTGTCAGTTACATCGTAATATTCAGCAGTAAGTTTCAAAGCAGTCTCCGATGATGAGATCTGGTTGAAAGGGTTTTCAATAAGAACTGTAACTGGAATTACAGGTTCTTCATTTTTTGTACTGTCAGCAGGCTCTGCAGGCTCGCTATTGGCTGATGATGATGGTGTTTTGACGGCAGATTCTTTTACGAATGTTACAGGGTCTGACAGGGCTTCTACCAGTTTTTTATGATAGTCCGGGGATTGGAGAAGTACCTCCAGTTTATTCTTAAAAGCAGTGATTTTTTCTGATTTTTTATCATTACCAAAAGCATTTTTTACAAATGCCAAAAATTCATCCGGTTCGAAGAAATTTGCATGCTCGCCTTTCTCTTCTATTGTAATAAAGAGGGATTTGATGTTGCTGTCAAGATCAAGAAGGTCGGAAATGCCATGCTCCACTTGTGTGGAAAACAGTTCCCAGTGTATGGAAGAACCGGATGATTCTATAAATCCAAGCACTTCTTTACGGGAAACAGGTAGTAAGCCTTTATTAAAGGTAACAATGTTTCCATTCTCAAGTGCAGCTAGTGCTTTTTCACACATTTGCGGGGCTTTTTTACCATAAGCTACTACTTTACCGTTAATTCTGGTTGTCATAGTTGTCTCCTTCATATCCTGCGGAGACAGAAAAATTTTCAGTGAGGCTGGAAGGCTCGTGGGATCAAATTTTTCAGAAGCCCGGTAAAATTTACAAAATTTTTCCTTGTCATCAGGGTTCAGACAGGCAACAGCACCAAATCTCTCAAGTCTCAAGCGGTTAAACCAGGGAACCACACGATATGGATTTGCGCTGATTCCATCCCAGTCAGGCGAAACAAGATGCATATAAAGGCTATATAATGGTATCGGAGCTGCATTTTTATTGTTTTTGTTTTTTATCTCGTGCCTGATAAGAACAAAACCCGGTTCTGCCTTCATAAATGCTGCACTGTGTTTGTTGTTTACTTTATTATTGTGTCCCGGAAGCCGCGCAGCTATGATATACCCGTCAGCAACAGCATGTACTGGTGTGGGCTCATTACTCTTTTCGAATGGAGCGACATGAATACCCCCATGTACATTCCTGTTTATCCCAACAGGGAAAAAACCGCTATCATTTTTAAACTCATTTGCGTGGTAATACCTTGCAGGTCCAGGCTGAATATCTTTGCCGATAAGTATGGGAAAACTGGTCTGTTCGCCTATATTACTGAAAAGAATTTCCGGTAAAACTTCCAGTCGTTTATGTGAATAGTAGCAGAAACCGCCGACACTATTGACAGTGAGTTTATCTGCGGAAACAACGCCATCAGTGAGATTTTCCTGAAGTGTTGCAGTATCCTGAGTTTCCAGAGATGCAAGATCATCAAGGACAAGTTGATATTCAGCTTTGATCTGAAATCTCTGGATGCCACGTTTTATTGTAACCAGCTTATCTTTCTGAGGGTTAGATGCCAGAAGATAACTGGCTCGTACAAGGTGATACGATGCACGTGCCCAGTTCCAGTCACCGCGCTCCAGTGGAATGAAATTGTACTTGTCGAGATTTATATCCTGCTCTTTATTGGTAGCGTTTGCAGGTGAAGCAGAAAAAACAGTACCGACTAATCCTTTATAAGGAGATGGGTTGGTAATGTGAAACCACAGGTGTCCATCGATATAAAGATAGCCAGAAATAATTACTTTATGCCCTCTGAAATTCGAGGTTGAAAACCCTGAATACAGAAGTACCGGGTTATTGTTCCTGAGACTCAGGAGTATCGTTGCAAACTCCTCTTCCGCAGTATGAGGATCGTTCTCAAGCTTCGCTCTAATCTTTTGAGCATCATCAAACCGTTGTTTCGTAAGCTGACAGGATGATTTACCAAACAGCGTAGTGCCCTTATAGTCGTTACCTTTCCCATGAAGGTTTCCGTTGTCTGTTCCCAGTGTCTGACACCTGTGACCTGCGCCAGCGGCACGGTAATAGTGTTTCTCTTTTGAACCATTGGAACAGAATGCCAGATCACCATTGGGAAACCTCAGGTCCATGCACCAGTCGCTGTTATCGCCAGTGGAATGGCGTATATATTCTTTCAGGGGATCCCCACCCTGGATAAGAGTTCTGTAATTATATAGCATCGATCCACATGTACGGCCGCAGAAGAAGCTGAGCGTTGTGTCTCCAATCTTTTTTGTATATATACCTGATTCATATGAAAATTGCCCGAGAGAGGGGATGAAAATGACATGGTATTCTCTCAGCCGGCTCAGCTTATTGCCAAGGAAGTTGTTTAATAGTGTGCGCCCAAAGAATTGAGCGTCGTGGTTGTCAATTGGGTAGTAGTATGTAGCTACTGATGTCGGTACCCTACTTTCTCTGTCTGAGTGACCAATTTTTGGTAAAGGAGGCGGATTGTCCCCGACACTACATATATTCCTCATATACTTCATAGTAATATTGTAACCTCTTACTGATATAATTTTTGTAGGTTTGATAATGATCGTGTATGCATTGTTGCGTTTTCAATTATTGGTATTTCCAAATTGTCAATTGGTTTAAGGTAAAACAAAACAAAGTGTCTGATAAGTCTTCCTCTTTGTTCATAATCATTATAGAATTCTTTGGTCTTGATGATCACATGTTTACATTTATCATTAACATTGGGTTTATATTCAGTATTTCTTTCCATAATACTTATAGAGATGAAATTCCTTACTATATTGGATTCATAATAGAAAAAGATATTATCAGGTATTTTTTCCCAGTTAGAACAATTATTTTTTAAAAAATATTCAAAACTGTGATGGTGCAGGTAATTACTATATACTTGTTGATATGCAGGTCTGCACAATATGCCAGAATCTTTAAGTGGCTCATAGCAATCAAGAGGGGACAGTACGAGGCTTATTAATTTGTTGAAATCAAAAACTAATCTACCGTCAAATTCAACTATGCCAATGCTGTCTTCGTATTCTGTGGTTTCGTCCCCAAAAAGATTAATTCCGAGATCAGAAAACCACACTCCATGCACATAAAAAGCATACCCCTTTTGAAACGCTTCCTTTGAATCTTCCATATTCAATTTCCATTCGTTATGCCAGTAGGCACAGCTGTCGAGATTCAGCCACCCGGCCGTGTTGCCGTTTGCATCCTGGAGAAGTCCGTATCCACCCCGCGTTTTACTTTCGTACTCTTCAATGGTCATTCTCGAAACCAGATCCTGCTTCTCATGCGTCCTCAGGCTGTCTTTACCGGTCCAGAGTCTGCTTACTGTATATGGAGCATTTCTGGGATCGAGTACTCCCATGACACTGCTTTCTTTACCGGGCCACCGGTATACCAGTTGTGGCGCAACAAGTAAAATCGAGCCGCTATCACGGACAATCGGTTTACAAACCCCTTTCTCATCACGGAGAATTCCCCGCTGCAGGATACCTTTCTTATCGACAACGGCTGAGTAGTTGTCAAGGAATTCTGCTACGGCTGAATCACTGATTGCATATTGTTTCAACTGCCGCGATACAGAATCCAGAACCACCTCATCGCAGCTTGTCTGATACAACAAGTGGAGTTCCCTGATTGATTCAGGCGGTGTCACCGTTTTTTCCTGCGACCGTTTGATTCGCTCATTTAAAAAACTGCTCCACTCCTTACTATCCGCACTCTTTTGTATCTTTTCAAGACGAGGCAGCTCTTTTCCCAGAAAATCGACAAAGGTGCTCTCGACAAAAGCTCTGGACAGCCGCACCTCTTCAGGTTGATCACGGTAAAGATCATGCAGCGTCTGCTCTTTTTTCACAGACACCTTTTCAGTTGGTTTATCCTGCGAAATTGCGGAGGATACGCTGTCTTTCAGTATCGTTGTACCTGCAGGTTCATTGTCACTCTTTTTGTTCTGTTTACAAGAAAAAAGAGTAAGAGCGGCTAAAAACAACAGACATATTTTTTTGCATTTTGTAACAGTAAAGAGTAGTGTTTTCAATGGTATGAACCTCCATAGTAATTTCTAATGATTTACATAGTTTAATCCGCAACATTGCAAGGGGGACTTTATCCCGAAAAACGGTAAGTCAATATGGTTATCACCGGTATCTCACACCTTTCACTCGCTTTGCTTTTTACAATTCCCTCAAACTCGAGTATGGCGTCTTCACCTTTACCACTTTTGTCCGTAACGACCCATTCACCTTTTCCAACCCCACTTTGTATCCTGCCTTTAGCAGAATCGACACACATCGGTGGATCTTCGGAGGTGTCATAGATATCGAAAGTAATTCCGGCACCCTCAGGGATCCCGGTGACATCTGCCATGAGAATTATTGTTTGACCAAAAGATGCCATATCTCTATCTTCCTCAACCTCAGCCTTATTCTTTTCGCTTTTCTTGTGCTCCCATCGCGGGTTGGTAACATTTACCGGGCCACTTACCACTTCCAGATCGTCGGTAAGACACTCCTCTTTCGGAGCCTCTTCATCCTCTCCAAAAGGAAAATGCATGGTATAATGCGCGGTCGAAAGCATCTTTGTCATTTGAGGATACCGCAGTGCATCATGGGGGAACTGGAGCGGTACAATGATAGCATCATCTACAAGTTTCTTAATAAATGCGATTCGTCCCCGACGATCATCGTAGCGCTGACAGAATTTGTTGATATTATAGTTCATTGCTTCAACGGGCGTTAACTGCGACATTATGTCCATTGTAAGCATGATCAGTTTATACATTGGCAGATCAAGAAGATAGTAGTAAACTGCATCAAAATCAGGTTTAGAAAAGGGACAATTTAAAGGATTCATCTTAATACACTCATTGGCTTGGGTGGACAGGGTTTAACTAATATTCATGTACAAAATAAAATACAAATTTGAGCTGTAAGCAGTGTTACAATCTATAATATAGAAAAGGTAAATTCGTTTAGGCAAGGGGAATTTTTTAAGTGACTGAGTGACTGAGTGACTGAGCGGGATTATCGATGTCGGGGTCGGTATTGCTATCGCTATCGGTATCGAAGCTTACTGAATAAACGTATATCTTTTATCTTATATCTTCTTCTATTTTGAAAAGAAATTGTTTTAATATAAAGGTATTATGGTGCTAAAGGCTTGGTGTTGGGTACCCCCCGGGCGGTCTTGTGCAAAGGTCGAAAACTTATTCAGGGGGGACCCGCGTGTGGTTGTGCGTATGTTAAAACCTGTATCCCGGATTTCTCAACAAATTGTACAGGGTTAACGGGTGGCTGTAGGGGCACGTTGCAACGTGCCCCTACAGCGCAGGCGGTCAAATAATTGAGATCGGAACGGGCAGGATTTTTTAGATGTAAATTTTGGGGTGTAGAATGATAGGGGAGGGCTGAATGGGGAATTTTGCTGAAAAACCGCACTACTTCTTTTCTCAATGAATATGAGGAAAAGTGTTGAGCGGTTTTTTTGGTTCTAAATAGCTATCAGTTTTCCAGAGATTATCGGGGACTAACCACCAGAGATGCCTGCGTTCCCGGCTTCTGCATGACATAGATACAATGTTTTTTCCCTGACGCAATGTTCTGAATTACGCTTGAGGGTAGTTTTTTACCATTAATTGTATAGAGTGCTGTTGTTGATGTCTCCTGGAGGTTGCTGATTGTCTGAACGCGTTTTGGTGATGGGCGAGGGGCTACATCTGTAAGAATACCGGAAGCATACAGCCCTTTCATCATTTCAGCTGCCATACGTTGTCCCATTTTTCTATATCCATCCTGATTAAAATGAAGATCCGCGTATGTGCCGCCGCCTGATAAACCTTGCGCGGAAGCAACATAGCCGAGTGGAAGAGTCTGAGGTATTTTGGCAATTATTGGGTTATGTTTACTGCTACCATTTTCACCGGCATAGAGCAATTCTCCTGCTACTAATGGAATATCTTTTGTTATACCTAAATCTTTTTTCAAATCTTCATAGATAGTTTTCACTTTGCCAAGCCAGGCAGTGTCACCCCTGTTAGCTTCACCTTGATGTAGCATAATACCGGCAAGAACACCTCTTTCCATTGCAAGTTTACATTTTTTCACCATCCAGTTATATGCATCACTGCCAGGATATTTAACGCAATAACCTGCGGTACATTTTCCACCTCGCATAAAATGTTCTATATTTACCCCGGATTGTCCGCAAGGAATAAGTCCAATCGTATCGTTTGGAAGGGAATCAGCCATAGCTTTTCCAAACACAACAACCGGTCCCATTGTATTGTCGCCAGCACCGCCATCGCCGCAGTGCAAGGGCTCCTTGGCTAAAACCCATTTATCTTTCTGCCATTCTGGGTTCGAACAACTATTAAAAGCTAAAGCCATGACTCGTGGTTTGGTTTGGGTTACATCGCCCTGTGGTGTAACTCCAAGTCCCCCTGCAATATTCGACTGCCCAAAACAAAGAAAAACCTTAAAATTGTTACTTGGTTCTGCAAAAACAGAAGAGTTAAACAATGTGATGACGGTACCTGAAAGTAACATAAATTTAGAACCGATTTTCATTTTTAATCCTTTCCTTCAAAACACTCCCGAAAACAACCATTAATATAGCTGAAATAAATGAAAAAAACGGCTCTTTTCTAATATTTTTTTTAAAAAACAAGTACAAAGTTTGTGTACATGGAGAAATGGAACCCCCCAAAATTAAAACTCATGGTTTTAAAATTAGTACAAATATTAAATAACACTAGGCCCAAACAATCTCTTTACGAGATTTATTTCGCAATTTTGGTGTCCTGCGATCAAATATATCCTAAACTAAAGTTTATTCTACTTTACAATTTTCATCAGTTTTAATAATCCAGTTGTAACTACCGACCACTATGCAGCCGCCATCATTTGTTATTTTAAGAGAGATACCCATTTCACCATTTGCAGTACCATAAGTAGATTGAGAAATAATATCCCCAGAGCTGTTGGCTTTCATAATGTATATATCATCACCACCACTTCCTAGTGAAATTGTTGAACCAACCAAGAACATATCACCAGTCTTTGTTGTTTTTACATTACAGATTTGGATTGCGCTATTAATCTCTATAAACTTTTCGAGCTTTTTGTCCAATAGAATTTTAAATAAAAATCCCCTATCTAAGTTACAACTGCCAACGACAACACATTTTCCATCAGTGGTAGTATCTACTGAAGAAATGGAATACTGCGAATATTTTGAAAATATAGTAGATCGAAAGTCATCTTGCCATTCAATAACTCCATCACTGCTTGTTTAACTAATAACCCTCCAAATCCCTGGCCTGCAGGACCTGCAACAATGTATCCACCGTCACGTGTTGGCCTGCAATCAGTCACTAAACCACCCCATGCTGTAGAGGTATTTTCCCAGATTTTATTTCCGTTTCCATCAGTTTTAACAAAATAAAAATCTCCAAGAACCCTTCCACCACAAATGTAGCCATCATTATTGGCTATCATGGTAATGTTAAAAGAAGTTGATTGTGTATCATTACCCAGATAATTCGACCACAACAAGTTACCGTTCTGAGCATGTACAGCAACACTACCTTGGTCTGAATCAACACCGGAGATGATATATCCATTTTTTGTCGGATAAATAGAACTTGGAATAGAAATATAAACTTTCTTTACAAAAACTGTATCCCCTTTATAATCCAATTTTATCAAAGTCTGATCAGAACTGATTGCCATATACCCGCCGTCCTCAGTCTGAACTACATCAACCAGGTTTAAGTCCGGATATTGACTCAATTTCAACTGTTTTGCAAATGTCACACAACCAAACACAGCCTGGATCGTCGCATTACCTCCGGCTAACCTCACATTGGTAGTTAGCGCCAGTGTATCCACAATTGTTACACCTGCACTGGATGTACTCCATTTTTTGAATGTGTATCCATTAGATGGAGCAGCTTTAATCGTAAATGTCGCACCCGAATCAACCATTACAGCGGATGCGGGATCGACCGTACCTCTGGCTGGTGACGATGCTGTCAATGTCAATGTGTATTGTCTGACAAAATTGGCAAACAGAGTTTTGTTTTTAGTCATAGTAATAACAAGCGGGTTGGAGGTGCCAGTCGTATCACCTGTCCAGCCGTTGAAACGATATCCCACTGCAGCTGCTGTGGTAAGTGTAACAATGCTTCCTGAACTGTAAACCGTGGTATCTTTTGATCGTGAGACGCTGCCGCCTGGTGCCGGGGATGAAATTGTGCTCAATGTATATGATGGTACTACCTCAACCTTACTCTGTTTACTGGTTATCGTTCGTACACCATTCCTGACAACTACCATATATACTCCGGAATTACTCTGATATGCCGGGTTGATCTCAAAAACATTTGATGTCGCACCTTCAATCTCTGTATCATTTTTCTTCCATTGGTACGTGCACTCCGGAGTTCCGGTCGCTGTAACCGACAATGTTAATGGCTGCCCTTCAGTAATTACCAGTACTGGTTCAAGGTCTTTTGTAATAACTGGTTCTTTCCAGGTTTTAACCTCGAGTGGTGTGCTGAAACTGGTCGAACCAGCTGCATTTGATGCACTGACACGATAAAAATAGATTGTTCCCTGCTCGAGTCCGGTGTCCGAAAGACAGTTACTGTTTACGCTGCCTGCAACAGAGAAGGCTGCGGCAGTTCCTTTACTTCGCTCAACAGTATATGAGGTCGCATTTGTGATGTCACTCCATCGCAGTGTAACATACGTCGTAAAAATACTGTCTATTATGAGACCCGTCGGCGGCGTAGTCAGTGGTTCTACACTGTTTTGTTTTCTAACTATAGTGATATGATAGGTCTTGCTGATGGAATTATCTGCTGCATTCAATGTAACCTCTGCAACATTGCTGCCGGCAGATAAAAGAACAGTTGTTGCAGTTGAATCATCAGGAAGATTCATTCCATTGACACTTATAGCTGTAGTTGTGTCCCATAAAGTAAATGATATCGAGATGAGACTATCGTTAAAAGATACCGTGTCGTAAAGGGTATCGGGTACCGGTGCAGATTTCCCGGGGAGTGTACCTGATGAAAAACCGATCGATGCAAGTTCAACCCTGGATGAGGGCAATAGTTGAATTGTCAATTTGATAAATAATGTATCTGATGCTCCACTGGGGTCTGTTGCAATGATAGCAGGGTAGTGGGTACCCGCAGAAGCAGGGGTGGCCCTGAATAGGTACGCCCCGTTTTTGATCGAATCGTTCAGAGAATCCTGTTGTAAAAGCAGCCAGCTCAGAGAGTCACCATCGCTGTCAGTGCATTTTGCGGCAAGATTTAAAGAGTATGCTGATGTGTCATTCAGCAAGACCATAAGGGTGTCATCACTCCATTTTGGCGCATTGTTTTCGGGCGGGGCAGTGACAGTCAGAATTACCTGTTTCTCTGCACTGAGCGGGGGATTACCGTTATCGGTGACTGCAAAAACAAGCGTATCGTAACCTGTAAAGTTTAATGGCACCGCCCAGAAAAAAGAACCGTTAAGAAATGTGGAACCATAAGGCTGACCTTTAACCGTCATTGTAAGTACCTGTCCGGAGTCCGGATCGCTGCTGATTACTGCCAGCGCACAGGTTTCACCTGGCTTTACTGTTGTAGTACCCTTTATTTCTATTTCGGGTTTATGATTCTCTGATGCAAGCATCACAAAACTGATTGAAACCGGTTCGAGCGAAAGAGCTGTCTTTGGGGTGAACGTCGCCTGATATTTTCCAGGAATGAAAAAAGTAAACGTTTTCAGGAGTGTGTCTTTGAAAGAATCCCGAATGTAATCCTGGAATAATGTGTCGAATATCAGTTGAGTGTCGCGTGTAATTTTCAGATTGATTGAATTGATATTTACCGGAAGGAACAGTGCGGCTCCGATGTTCACTGGTTTTCCTGCAGTATCCCAGAGACTCTCCTTATATGTCTTACCATCCGTTGATGTAATGAATGGGGTGATACTTGTATTGGATGGGTCTGAAAGATCCGGCGGAAGATTGCAGAACATTGTACATATTATTGTAACCGCCAGCAGCAGAACCCTTCTCGAAATAATCGGACGAATCATCACATTTTCCTTCTACATGTATTGTTAAATTAAATGATAGTCGTGCAGCAAGGCTTCCAGGTTTAACCGCTACAACTATTCAGCTACTAACTAACATTCAGGAAACAATATACTTAATACATAAGTTGGAAGATGTGATCTACGTCACATTTCTTGATTTTTTTTCAAGCAGGGATCGGGTAGGAAACCCGACCCTGCGGGGAGATGCAATTCCGTTGTGGCAGAAATGTAAATAGAAATTTTATTACAACGATTTAATCTTAAAAAAAGGTTTTCGCTGCCGCACCTTTTTCTCGCGCGGGGGATTCCGCGAACGCCACTTTGCAAGGTAGGCCTCATATTTTCTGATCTTCTCGGGGTCATCAAATACAATAGGTAATGGCTGTTGAATGTGCCAGTAATTCATCATATAGGCGCGGATCTCTAATAATCCTCCACCGGTGGGTAATCTGACTGATCCCCCATGATGGAATGCTGAACGCTCCGGATAATTAAGAATCTGACCTTTTTCTCCATAACCGGCAGGGTATACATAGTCCCGAATAACCAGTTTTCCGTAAATGATTTTTTCATCACAAATAAATGTTCCTCTTGATATCTCATAATCTGACAATTGCATTGTATCTTTTTGTGAAATGATATCAGTCGATTGTTCCAGTTCCATTCTAGCTGAATCAAACGGAGCATCAACAGTAAAGATAACTCTGGTCAGAATACCCTTATCGTTATAGGACGAGGATGCAGTAAGCTTAGCTTTACTGTTTGCGTTACTGTCAAGAGATGTACCGGTGCAGATCCAGTTTCCATCTGTAGTATAATTGAACCTCGTGTTGATTCCATACTTCGAAAACTTTATACTAACCATACAACAGGAATCATCCTGAGGTGTGAAATCGTCAAAACAGAACCTGATTGTTTCCTTTCCTTTGGTAAATAGAACTTCCGGCAAGCATAATGTGCTTTGTATTGTATGTGATGATGTAAGTGATGAGTCCTGAGCCCAAACAGGAAAAAAAAGTGTTCCCGTAAGCAACATCGTTGCGATGTTAATAAATTGCCTGAATATAATTTTTTTTATAATGAGCATAAGGTCAACTCTTGATTGTTATAATAATATATTGCAGAAAATAAAAAAGTACGCTGCTCTATACAGTTAAACTAACATCATGCCAGCTGATACACACGGATTTCTAAAAAAACAGAGTTTAGTTTATTGAGTGAGTTATTTTAATGTTTTAATTCATTGGGCTGCAGGCATTCGAATCATTATTATTTTAGTATGACATCAGGGGATGTCTGAGGAAATTGGTATCGGATATAGTATCCACAACTATTCCTGTTCGATAGATGCAATCGTTTATGTCTTCTTCCTGCGAGATTAAAAAATGGTGTTGCATTCTGAACCGGATGAGCTTTTTCATTCAGAAAGAGAGTACCAGTATAATATCCTGTCATGTTTATTTTTTCTGATGTCGGTTGTGGCAGTATCGAAACTGTAATCGAGTCGACCCGGATAATGTCCCACATCTGACAGGTCTCTCCATTGAATCCCCAGTGCTGTATGTTTGAGCCATCATTTGTTTCTGCGTAATATACTTCAAGCATCCGGTTATTACCTTTGTTAACAATGTAATAAGCACCGTTTCCACAGCCGGTAATTTTCCATCGTTGATTGGCACCACCCCAGTATGCATACTGTATTACATTATTTTCATTCTTTTCCGCATCGAGAGCAAGACCACTGTTTTCATTTATAATTTGATAAACGCCTCTTTCCTCCTCAACTATTTTCCAGCGTTGATGAGATTTTCCATTATCAGTATTCTGTTGAATGTTTGCATTGTTTGATGTCAATCCATCTGCAACTTCCATCACTTTCCCGCTGTGGCGAGCCTTGATTTTGTATAGAGCCTTTTCTGAAAACAACGGGGAGGATCCGACATTCTGGACTCCAGTACTGTCCTGAACAATCTTTTTGAGGGTTCCGTCATTATTGTAATAAAGATAATCGATATGGACTGAGCGTTTCCATGGCTCTCCTGCAGATAAATAATCTGTATGGTAAACAAAATACCATTGATTTTTAAACTCGACAATTCCGGCATGGTTTGTTCCAGTGCCGGCAAACCCATTTAACGTTCCTTTATATGTCCAGGGGCCAAGAGGGTTGGAACTTGTTGCGTAATCAATGTTTGAAGGCCAGTTTTTGCCATCGTTGTTTGATGCTGCATACGAGTAATAATAGATACTACCTTTTTTGTGTACCCAGGATGCTTCAAAAAAACGATTTAGCCCCTGGGGAACAGTGATTGAACCATCAATTTCTATCATATTTTTTTTCAGTCTTGCCTGTCTGACAACACGATCTGTTCCCCAGTAAATGTAGGCCTGACCATCATTATCGATAAATACTGATGGATCGATATTGTCATCACCGGGACAGGCGCCAGTTGTTTTATTGGATATAAGCGGTTTACCCAATGCATCACGATAGGGGCCAAGAATACTGTCTGAAACAGCGACGCCTATTTCTCCTGAATCACAAATGTAAAAGTAAAATTTCCCATCATGGTAAACACACTGTGCTGCCCAGGCCTGGCTTTTGTTAAGCCAGGCAACATCTTTAACCCCTAACACCTCTCCATGGTCAGTCCAGTTTACCATGTCAGAGGATGATAGAACGTGCCAGCCATTGAGCGTCCAACTATTATTACCGCCTTCATCGTGGCCAGTAAAAATGTAGAACCGATCCTTGTAGATGAGCGGGGCTGGATCAGCAGTAAAAATGTGGCGCACCAGTGGGTTATCCGCAAACGAGATCACTGTGAGAAGAAATAGTGTTAATTGGATGAATATGCTGCGATTAAATGTATATATACTATATTTATTCATTTTATACTCCTTTTCATATACCTAAAATAATAATTAATTTTAATAAAACTGATGAACTTAGTGAAATCTCAATGATGTTTAAATAATTTTTAATTGTTCTTTCAGTTTTTGGATTGAAATGTTTTTTTCACCCATTGTAGTATGAATTACAACATGGTTGCCTGTTATTGAGATGTTATCTCAGTCATCGTCGGCCTATTGAAAATAAACCTTTTTTGAAAAAAAACATGGTTAAAGATGCGAAAGATAAAAAATACTGTACATTTTTTGAAAACTCTTTGCCCGGGAGTTCGATTGATGGCTCTTTCCACTCTTGTGCTGCTGGCAAGTTTTGTAATTGTAATTTCAAATGTACAAACATCGGATTTTTCTGAAAATAGTTTGCCACGACTCATTGCCCATGCCGGCGGAGATATCAATGGTTTAAAATTGAGTAATTCACGTCAGGCTCTTGATCAATCGTATAGTGAAGGTTTTCGTTATTTTGAAGTGGATATTTCAAAAACATCTGATGGAGTTCCGTTTCTGGTACACGACTGGGATTATGGTAAAACTCTGATTAAAAAACACAATCTACCGCATCCGCCGGCACTCAAAGATATCAAACGTGTAAAATCCTTTCCCGAATTGCTCGATCTTAAAAAACTGGCAAAATGGCTTCGCAAACACAAGGATGCATATATAATTACCGATATAAAGGATAATAACCTGGAAATTCTCAGACTCATACAAAAAAAATATCCCCGGCTATCTCGCCAGATCATTCCGCAGATATATAAATTTGATGAGTATGAACAGGTACGAAGTATGGGGTACAGTTCGATTATTCTTACACTTTACAGAATGAAGGCTTCTGATGATGAAGTGATCTCTTTTTGTTATAAAAACAAACTGTTCGGATTAACAATGTCAAGTGTAAGAGCTACAAGTGAATTTTTAAAGAGATGTTCGTTACTTGATATACCAGTTTATGTACATACCATTAATGAAATTGGTCTGTATAGCAAGTATCGCAGTGATGGGGCATATGGGATCTATACTGATTATTTTCAACCTGATACATTTATTGAGTAGTTATTAACAGTCTCATAATACAATGCACATGTTTTCACTCAGATATCGGTATCGAAAAATACAATAATTGAGGATCGATCCCGGTCACGATTACGATTATGACAGTGATCCCGAAAATTATGAGACCGTTATATAATCGTTTTTTCTGGAGTTCGGGTGAGTGACAAAATAAATGATATTACCCGGGCTTGATTATCATCATTAGCAACCACATCAGTAAAAAGCTTATTATCATCATACAGTTAGCTATCGTTGCTGTAATACGCGTGTCGTATTCAAACTCGACCGAATAGGGGATTATTGCCATTGCGACGGGAAGTATCAATCCGATGAGGGTAACGATTCTGTAAACGTAAGGGAAGGGGAGTATCATAAAGAGGATTATGCCTGATGTCAATCCTGCGATATATCGTAACCCGAGAACTTTCCCAATAAGTTTCCAGTGTGATGACTCGAAACGAAAATCAAGTGTCAATCCAAGGACAATGAATGCCATTGCGGTGTTTGCCTGAGCGATGCTGTCAATGATTTCCAGTGGAAGCCCTGAAAAACGTACATTACAAACGTTCATTGCTGCTGCGACAAGATAGCACATGAAGGGAACTGAAGTGGCGAATAATTTAATTATTCCAGCTATGCTCAGTTTCTCTCCGGAGCGCTTTTTTGAATAAATATATCCAAGAAAATATGATAATCCAAACACGATAAAAGCATTTCCGAAGTCAACCATTGCGATTATTGACAATCCGGATGAACCAAAAAGGTCAAGAATAACAGGGTATGCAAACAGACCGATATTAAATCCAACAGAGGACATCAGTGCAACCCCTTTGTTCTGTGCTGACTCCTTTTTGAAAAGAAATATTGCGGCAACTGCTACTACTACAGAATGAAACAGACTGATAAGGGGTGCAAGGAAAAGAGAGTAATCCAGTTTGATTGTGCTGATTGTTTTTAATATCACTGCCGGAAGAGTAATATTCAACACGATGCGGGAGAGAAATTTACCATGTTCAATAGTAAGAACTTTTGTTTGTTTGAGTACGTAACCGATAGCAACAATTGCCAACACTTTCAGAAATATATAATTAATATCAGTCATATTTTATAGAACGCTATTCAAACAGAGCCAGAATGGCAGGTAAAAGCTGCTTTTTACGGCTAACCAGTCCAGGTGCATCATACGTTCCATCAGGCAGTTTTGCGTATGGAAGATCATTGAGTTTGTCTTTTTCACCCTCAATCAAAAGTCTGCTTACAGAACGTACGATATCAGTTACCATCAGTAACGCAAATGATAACCCTTTTGATTGACATAACGTATCGAGTCCCGTAGAAATTTCTCCGACGCGTGCAATCAATTCATTAAGATTACCGACCTCAACCTGGGCAAGACCAAATTTGAATCCCGCCGTTTCGTATATTTTCAAATCTGTTTGAATAATGGTATCAACTGATGCAACTACCATACCTGATCCTGCAGTTAAAAGCTCTTTTCCGAAATCCAGGTAATTTTTGAATGGCAGAACACCACTACTCTTGACGATAGACATTAAATTGTCAACGACGATACGATCCCGTGATGTAGTCGTAGGGGAGTTTAAAATAAGGGTATCGGAGATCACTCCGGCAAGAAGTAATGCTGCGATCTCCGGAGGAGGGGTCATGGCGAACAAAAAGATACGTTCACTGACCAGCGTTGATGTACTTCCTACGATATCTATATAGAAAGGAACGGGAATTCTTGTCGACTGAGTACCAAGTCTGTGATGATCAAGCACTTCGACAAGCTCTGCTTCATCCATGGCACGAATGGATTGAGATATCTCATTATGGTCTACAAGAATTATTTTCATTTTTGGTGGATTTATAACATCTGGTGATCGACAGACTCCCCAGTAGGTTCCATCATCATGTGTCACCAGAAAATCATTTCGTTCTTCACGCATGACCCGACGATGTCCCTCACAAATTCGCATTGTGTTCTTAAAACGAGGCACATCAGGATCCATCGCCTCGCAGCATGGAACAGACAGTAGCTTTGCAACTGAGACATTGTTAAGGTCGATTAATGAATCGATCTGGCGCGAAATGAATTTGAATACACTTGCTCCGGTTACCATACCAAGAGGGCGGTTATCCGCATCAATAACCGGCACACCAATCGAATTTGATGCTGCAATTGACCACGCTTCACGAAGCGACCGGTTTGGTGTCACCGGTGGAAGCGGACGGGCAATCCGGTTGAAACGCGGAGATGCATCTGCAAGAAAAAGTGGTGGTTCAAGATGAAGTTGTTGCAGAATCCAGGCAGTTTGAGGCGTTATCGGTCCAGGGCGGGCTGCAATTGCATTCTTTTCATCCTTCTCACGCAGGAGCCAGGCATATCCCATGGCTGATGCAATTGAATCAATATCGGGATTAACATGGCCCAATACGTATATTGGCGAAATTTGATCGATCAAATGAATACTCCTCACTCAAAAAGTACTGTTGTTCAGTATCCAAAATTCAGATATTAGTTTTCGAGAAGTGCTGAAGATGTTGCAGAGGTGCATAAGTCAGGGAAATTGCCCCGGGTCACAAATTTATAAATGAACAATGGAATATAAATTCCGGAAGTAATCCCTGTACGAGATAAAATATTTTTTCAGGGATGCTATAAGAATTATTTGAATACTCATCGATTCGCATATCGCCTCACCCCACTTCGACTCAGCTCAGTGACCGCCTCGATCCCCCTCTCCATTGGAAAATGGAG
>JAFGIN010000122.1 GCA_016929595.1 Chitinispirillaceae bacterium | reverse complement strand
CATTAGCACTAATGTATGATATTTTAACCGACCGATGACTATAATCGAAAAAAGAGCCAATAATTATAGGACTGTTAAGAATTTTTAAAAATTTCCTCTAAAGTTTCTAAAATTTATGCCGATAAAAATAACAGGTCTTCGTATAAAGTGACAGTAACAGGGAGGCGCACAATGCAGGTAAATGGTGTAGGAAATTCAGGCGTTATACGTACCGAGCAGGTACGGAATGAAAAACGTACCGAAGAGAATAACCGTGCAGAAGAGCAGAAAAAGAAAACTCAGGCGGATCAGCGCTCAAACGAGGTACGCCAACAACCTCAAGGATCAGATCGCAGTGAAAATGTAGATCTTACGGCGTAGTTTAATTCTCAGCAGGGGTTTTATGAAAGACAGGATGCCAGTGGTGAAGCATCCTGTCTTTTTTTATTTTTCAGGTTGTTAGTAAAAAATTGGTTACTGTTCAGGTACATTGACATAAACGCGGTTTTTCGTACCTGAGTAGTAATAAGATTGTTACACCTCATTTTTGATAAGAAATATAATGCAAAATAGTGACAAATTCACGTTGGTCGATACCCAGTCAGATTTTATAGTTATCAACAAAAATTGCAATGTTGATTTTCATAAAGGCACAAACGATTCGGGTTTGTGTGACCTTGTCAGACAGGATCTGGATATTACCGGATTGTATCCTGTCCATCGTCTTGACAGTATGACTTCAGGACTTTTGCTTTTTGCCCGGAATCGTGCTGCAGCATCAGTATTGTCGTCACTTTTTACAACCCATTCGATTGAGAAATACTATTGCGCAATTGCTGGAAATAAGCCTAAAAAAAAGCAGGGAACAATTTCCGGAGATATGGTACCGCTCAGGAGTGGTATGTGGAAGCTGACACATTCAAAAGTAAATCCTGCCATCACGCACTTTTTCAGCTGCGGACTGGGGAATGGATTCCGTATGTATGTTATTAGGATCCGGACTGGAAGAACGCATCAGATCCGGGTTGCCCTTAAATCCATAGGGGTTCCGGTTTTGGGGGATAAGATTTACGGAAAAGATAATATGTATGGGGTTCAGCCAGATCGTCCATATCTTCACTCCTATGCGATGCGATTCACTTATAATGATAGAGTTTTCAGTTACTGCTGTTTGCCGGACAACGGGAACTGGTTTACTGAAAAGTCAACAAGGGCTGTTCTGGAACAGTACTCAGCTCCCTGGGATCTTCAATGGCCCAAAAATATGCATTCCCGCCCTGCAATTTTTCCACATTGATTTCGAAATTCATTTCCACGGACATTCGGGAGATCAGTAATAGCAAAAAAGCTGTTTTTCAGTACTTTGATAGTATTGATCTGATACCCGATGTTCCTGATGTAATGTTTATCTAATGTGGGGGTAAAATATCATGATTTCATTTACCAGAATGCTTGTTATTTTGTTTCTTATGTTGGGCATCGCCCAATCTTCAGTGGTTGCCAGAGTTGACACATTTCCACAATTTTACATTGATCGTATCAATTCAATTCCGGATTATTATCAGCGTGATAAAGCCTTCGGTGGATTTCCGCTTGGTGGTTCGATGTATTGCGGGCCAACAGCTGCTGCAAATGCTCTTGAACAGCTGGAGAAAACATATTCAAAGCTCAATATTCTCGACAGTATGGTAACTGGAAAACGTCAACAATATGAGTTGATCAAGAAGCTGGGCTCACAATTATATATTAATACCGACAAGGATGGTTCCGGACCTTCACAGATCTGCAGGGGACTGAAGAAACTACTGGATGAAAGTGGATGTAAAGATGTTTCGATTCAACATTTTGGATGGAGACTGGCCGGGAAAAAATTCCAGAATGAGCGTGAAGTTCCCTCTCTGGACACAGCGCGTTTGTCTCTCTTCAACAATGATGCAGTGCTTATTAATTTCGGCTGGTATGAATACAGCAAAAAAACGAATACGTATACACGTAAAGGTGGTCACTGGGTTACATTCGCAGGGTATGGACACAACGGTAAAGAAGCTGATTCATCAGTCATTATCGTTCATGATCCCGAGACAGCCTGGTCTGTGAATGATTATATCAGGCTCAGTAAGATTGAAAGCGGTACTCTGAAAGGAAAAGTACCGGGACTACCGTTTGATGCGTCAGGATTCTATGGATTCCCCAGTGGGTTCAGACGATTTGGAATAGTTGATGGTTTTATAGTCATCAGGGTAAATGATGCAGATGAGGATTCGACTACCCCTTCGATTTCCTGACATAAAAAAATAAATCAGAAAAATGAAGATTCTAACCACGAAAAACACGAAATACACTAAAAGGAAAAAAACAATGGAACTGCACAGGAGTCAGAATACAGAATCCAGTCAAATGACAAAAAAGGGAATATTTCTTCTAATGTAATGGTTTGATACACTTTTTTAAGTGTTTTTATTTCCCTCATATTCTGACTACTGAATACCTGCTTAGCAGTAACCTGTTTCTTATCGATAAATCTTCTGAAATAGCCGCACTCTTTTATGATTTCTTTGTAAAATCTGGTGTCTTTACACTCTTTAGCAATCAGGGCATAAAAAACGGAATGCTTGCCGGAATGCTTTTTCTGCTGAAGACCGCTCATCTGCTTATCTGAAAGTTTTTTTTTAGAGGTATACCTTTTTCTTAAAAATACATTAACGGAGGTGTTTTCAATATTCCTGTCGGGTAGATAAATAAGCGCAAATGTGATGCGACTTCACTGTTCCCGGAAGTGTTTCATAAAAAAGTGTCAGGGAGCTGAGGATCAACAGATCCTTGCATGCAACACTTAATACCGGTAATACAATTTAAGCTGCATTGTGCTTCCAAAAACAATGAAAATAATCTGTTTAAAATATATTTAAGTCTATATAAAGAGTTGAAAATAAATAATATATAAAAAATATGGTGCTTCCATAATTAGGAAGCAGTATGTTGTTAACGCTATATCTTTTTTGGTGCCATGATGGTATATTGATAATAGAACTTGATGATTGTTAACATGATTTACCATATTTTTAAAAGGAGGATATACATGTCGTATAAAAAATTACTCGGTCTTGCGGCGGCTATTGCTATAGTCGGATGTTCAGAAAACCCTGTTTCCGAAAATAATGACGATACCGGTTCACCAAAATTTATTGTACACAGATCGCAATCAGCGGTCAGGGAAGCTGTTGCTTCGGACGATAATCGTATAAGTGTACAGGCCGCATCCAACAATGAGTTTGCATCAAAAATGTATTCTCAGCTCGCTGAAAGTCAGAACGGAAACCTGTTTTTCTCACCGTTCAGTATTGTAAGTGCGCTGGGAATGGCTGATGCAGGTGCCAGGGGGGGAACGGATCTGCAGATCAGAAAGGCGCTTTCAATACAGTTACCTGCTGACGATTTTCATGCTGCTCTCAATGGTCTTGACCAGAGTATTGAATCGCATGCTGCAACGGTGGATAACCTTGAGTTTAAAAATGTTAACAGTATCTGGTCTCATAACGGACAGGGGTTTGCCCTGAAAATGGGGTATCTGGACAAGATGGAACTTAACTATGGCGCAGGTGTAAATCTGTTGAATTTCTCCGAAAAAACCGATTCTTCAAGGATAATTATAAATGACTGGGTGAGTGAGCAGACAAACAATCGGATAAATGATCTTCTTCCCGATGGCAGCATTAATGGGCTGACCCGGGTGGTGCTCACCAATGCGATCTACTTTCTTGCCGACTGGAAGGTAAAATTTGATGTGTCCAGGACTAAAACCGAGACTTTTACCCGTAAAGATGGCAGTGCAGTCAGTGTACCTATGATGACGCTTGGTGACTCCATTGTCACAGATGAAAAAGTACCCAAGCATCTTTATGGAAGAGTAGACAGTACGAGAATTCTTGAGCTTCCGTATTCCGGAGATCGGCTGGTAATGGATATTTTACTTCCGGATTTAGGGGCGTTTGATTATTTTGAACGTAAGCTTTCAAGGCAGATGATCGATACATTAATCAATAGTCTTAATCTTATACCATTACCACCTGTCAAAATTCCACGGTTTGAATTTTCAACCTCATCGATCTCTCTTAAAAATGCGCTTGTGGCTATGGGGATGGAAGATGCTTTCAGTGAAACAGATGCTGACTTTTCGGGAATGAGTGAAACATTTCTTTATGTAAGCGATGTTGTTCATAAGGCTTTTATAAAGGTTAATGAAAATGGAACAGAAGCTGCAGCTGCAACGGGTGTTGTATTCGCGACAACATCAGTATCTGCACCGAAGATTTTCATTGCAGATCGTCCGTTTATCTATCTGATACGTGATACTCAAACAAAGTCGATTCTATTTATGGGACGTGTACTTGATCCAACTATAACAAAGTGAGTGACGCATGATACAACTGTTAATGGATTGTCTTACCTGCCGGATACGGCAGGTTTTTTGTGTTTTTATAATGGTAACTGTCGGCAGTGTGTTTGCGGCTCCGAAGATCAGTTACTCGGTTGAAAAAACAGGTTCAGAGTATAAGGTTCGTATTACAGGAAGTTCACTTGGAACAATTAAAAGCGGTCTGATCACCTGCGGGTATAAGGCACAGGTGGATATTGATAATGCATCTGTATATTCACCATTGACATCGATTGCAATCGGTGCATCAATAAACAGAGCAAATTACCAGGTGAAAATTACCTTGTCTGCAATGGGGAAAGTGACTATTGATAATTCCGAGTTACTATGTATCGAATTTAAAATTGCCGGTCTGGAAGAAAATTCTGTTTTTGGTGTGCTGAGTGCAGAATTTACTGATCTTCAGGGTACTGTCCGGAATGCGGAAATCGCATCGGTGTATACGTTGCCAGGGCGCCAAATGGCAAATGGAATACGGAAAACATCAGTTGACAGGAGTTTTTTACTCAATGGAAGATCGATATCGCAATCAAGAGTGCAAAAGTTACGAAATGAGATGAAACATGGAGATGTATCTCTTCGTATCATAAAGAGAAAGTAGTGCCATGAACTCTCTCTATGCTTACACAGATTACCGGGAGTATATACGGGATTTTCTTTTAGAGAAAAAAAAGAAAAATTCCGGTTATTCATCCCGCTGTGCGGCTGAAAAATGTGGAGTGCCATCCGGTACTTTTACAAGGATTCTCAATGGTACACGGGGTATCGGTGGATCTGTGCTGCCAAAAATTATCGAATGGCTGGGGCTGCGGCATCGTGAGGAAGCGTATTTTCGTCTTTTGTTAAAATTTCAGCAATGCAGTGACAGTGTTGAAAAAGAGAATTTATACAATGAACTCATGGCGTTTCGCAAACAGATGCGTCACTGTATTCCGGATGATAAATTTCATTTTTTTGAGCAGTGGTACTATGTTGCTCTTTTTGAACTTATCAAAATAGTCCCGGATGTTTCTGATCCGGGACAGCTTGGTTCGTTTCTCGAACCGACGGTGAGCGGTGCAAAAGTAGAGGTTGCGCTTGAGGTTCTTGAAAAAGCCGGTTTTTTACGAAAAAAGGACCAGGGGTATATGGCAACCGGTACTTTTTTGTCTACCGGTGACAGATGGGAGAGTGCTGCGATTCAGTCGTTTCAAAAGATGATGGCCACTCTTGGTGCAGATGCACTGGTAAGATTTCCCAAAAAGGAGAGGGATATCTCGACTCTTTCGGTGAGTCTTGGTGAAGAAAATTTTAACCGTGTAACAGAAATAATCCGTGAGGCCCGGGAGAAAATCCGGCAGATAGAGAATAGCGAGACTTTACCCGAAAAGGTGTATCAGGTAAATTTTCAGGTGTTTCCACTTTCAAGAAAACCGCTGCGGGGTAATCATGAACCTGATCAGGAATAGTAGTGTATCTCTTCTTGTGATACTTTCAGTGATGATGTACAGTTGCATTCAGATCGCCGGTGTTGAGACTACCAACGGAGCAACTGTGGTTATGCGTGATAACAGTATTGAGGGTTCTACTCCGCCATTCTCGTCAATTTACATGTTTGATACTGGCTATATCCCGTATATTGATCGTGGACTTGGAATCGTGCTGTCTTCTGATGACGAAGGAAAGTTTCAACTCGATGGCATAGGAAAAAATGTTCTTAATGTGCAAGTTGTTGACAATGTAAATAAAGTCAGCGCTCACTTGTCGGTTAACAGACAGGGAGTTGAATATAAATCTGAAATGAGATCTTCGGGATCTCTTCAAGGTACAGTTGAGTGCACCCGTTCCGGGCGCATCCTTGTCTTCATAGCCGGAACAGGATATTACATTCTGCTTGATCAACAGGGCTCTTTTAAGTTTAATTCGATACCACCGGGATCATACACGGTGCAGGCTGCGCTTCTGGCATCATCTCTAAATGGCGTAGTACCTGCTCCTGAGTCTTTCAGTGAGAAGGTAACTGCGGTTATTGGTTCCGATAAAGCAACAATTTTAAATGAAAAGATCATTATTTCAGGAAATTATTACAGAGGTAATTAAATATTAGCCATTCAAACTTACGTGTGCCTGTTCTTTAGGACAGGATTAAAAAATGTACTTCTGTATTCTACCTGTTATTATCTAATGGACAATGCGGGTTAAAGAATCAGTTCCAGAGTAAATCCGCTGTATTTTGATGTGTCAACAAGTATCGGTTTGATTTTTACATGGTTTTTTGTTTCGTAAAGGATGATCTGAGGGCATTCGAGGTTGTCATGATTATCTTTCGCAACAACTCCGCAGTAGCCGTTTAATTGCGGTGAGGGTGCATTGGTAACTTTGATCCTTGCACCTACAGGGAAAAGTGGTATTATTGAAACCAGGGTTTTGACAATTTCTGAATTCAGGGTAGTACCACTCATTTGAATGATCTGCCTGATTGCAACACGGGGTTCGCATGGTTTAATATCTTCGATGTGACGTCCGGAAATCAGAGAGTCATAAACATCAGCAACTGCAACGATCTCTGCAAAACGATGGATAACATTTTTTCTTGAAATATCTTTCGACGGAGGACGATTATCTCCCCGCAAACCTTGCGGATAGCCGCTTCCATCCTCGCGCTCATGGTGCTGCAGTGCTACTGCGGAGCTTGTCGATGGGATTGAGGGATTTTGTGAGAGCATAAGAAAACCGAAGACTGTGTGCTGGCGGTACTGTTTCAGCTCTTCATCATTGAACGTTGCAAATGATTTTTCAAACATCTCTTTTGGAAGCGCTACCAGTCCTATATCACAGTTGATCGCCCCAATCCCCAGTTGTTTCATCTCTTCGTAAGAAAACCTGAATTTTTTACCAATACAGAGAGACGTAATGGTTACATTTATTGCATGTGTAAAAAGTCCCGGTTCTGCTTGTTTCAATGCGCTGAGATTGAGCAAAATGGAAGGTTGATTCATGATCTCATCAATAAATTGTTCAAGTGCTTTTCCGGTCCCGGAGGTCATCAGGAATTTATTAAGAACCTTTTTGTTGTCTTTAAAAATATCTCTGACTTTTTCAACACTGCGGTTCCTGAATTGCTGCAAAGCATTGCCGAGATCTTTTCCGCTCATTTCAAGAGAGGTGTGCATCTCTCTCTGGGCAGTGTCAGATACAGTGGATTCCGGGACAATCGATTCTGTTCCTTCCATCTCAATAAGGATGTTTCTGTATCCCAATTGTTTCAGTCGTTCCCTGTAACGCTCCTTGATGTGATATCCTGCTGCCAGCAGTAATTCGCCTGTAGGGAGAAAAATCGATTCTCCAAGAACCATCTCTTCGTGAATATCATCGATGTTGTATCGAACCACTCAATCCTCGCTTAAGATGCAGTTTCACATGTATATACAGTAGCATAAATGGTTACATCCTGCGATAAAGTATATCTGGAAAACAGGAATAATTAAAGAGGTTTCTTAGGTGAGTGGAGTTGTCCTCCATTAATTTTTATATCAAGCTTGACCATATCCTGCAAAGGTTTATATTATATAGTATCAGTGAGATATCTGGAACTCCTTTTAAAAAGGCATTTTCTGAAATGATTTGTAAAAATGTAGCCCTGATTGCTTATTTGTCACTGTTGATTGGTTGTGCCGGATCAATGAAACAGATTCAAAATGAGGCGTTACTTCCTGAAATCGATGTTATCCAGGTCAAAGAGAACTCTGATGAAGCTCTCAAGCTGGCGCAGGAAGCGAAACTTGATGTTGAGGTGTTGTCAAACAAAACAACTGAACTTGATAATAAACAGATAGTTCTATCTGAAGAGATTTCTTCTGTATCAGCTGCGAAGATAGAAGAGATTGAAAATCGCCTCTCGTATCTTGTTGAAGCCTTCAAGGATCTTCAGGCTCAGATAAAAGTTCTTCAGGCAATGCCGGGGTATACACCTCCGAAATCCGTTTCCAGAACTGCCCGGAAAAGTGACCCCACCTTTTCTCCATCGAGTGCAGCCGATCTGGTCACATCTTCCGAGTATGAGGTTTACCAGACGGCGTTACGGACATTCAATAACCGGCAGTATGATCAGGCGATTAAACTTTTTGATGATATGCTTAATCAATATCCCTCGGGGCAGTACGCTGATAATGCATGTTACTGGAAAGGGGAGTGTTTCTACGCTTTGGGTGACTTTGCATCTGCTATTGTTTCATTCAGGAAGGTTTCTGAGTTTAAAAACAGTCCCAAGGCTGATGATGCACAATTGAAAATCGGACTCTCATTTTTAAAAATGGGACAGCAGGGGCCTGCGGTTGAGGAACTGAAAAAACTGGTTGATCGGTATCCCGGCAGTGAGTACGTTACGCGTGCAAAAAAATATCTTGATGAGATTAAGTAATACGTAAAAGGCCTGTCCCGAAAAATCACTCTGGTATTGATTTTCCGTGAGATAGTTTATTTCCCTTCAACTTGAGGCAATAGCTCTGCGCGATGTTACTGCTCAGAGGTTTTCCGAAAATAAGGTAATCTCTGCGGTCTCATCTACCAGATTCCTCTCTGGACAAGCCTATGGATGATGCTTACATTTTCCGTGCCAGTTCATCAGAGAGTATTTGTTCTGCAGTTTTGAAGTCGCTGTTGTCAATCCAATGGACCCGGGTGCCTCTTCGTTCCATACCTCTGAACCATGTTTCCTGGCGTTTGGCGAGTTGATGAATATCTTTTTTCAGTGAGTCGATCATCTGCTCATATGATGTCTTGCTTTGTAAATACCACGTAATGTGTTTGTATTCCATTCCCATTTGTATAAGTCGTTCGATGGGAACTCCCGAGTCCATAAGGTCTTTAACTTCATCGATCATCCCTGATTTTATCCTTATATCAAGTCTTCTGTCGATTCGCTCGCGAAGAACAGCTCTTTCCCATCGGGTGCAGAGTACTACCGGGCAGAGCGCAGGGGTATCTTCACGAGAAATCTGTGGCATAGCAGCACCCGGACCAAACGATGCTATTTCCAGTGACCGGACAACTCTTTTTTTGCTGCTCAGATCTGTTCTTGCGTATAAGTGTGGTGATTTTTCTTTAAGTTCATTGATAAGCTCCTCTTTATTTTTTGTCATAAACAGTTTTCGAAACTCAATATCTTCAGGGACATGAGGGATATCATAATTTCTCAGGACGGATTCGATATATAATCCGGTTCCACCAGTGAGAAATGGTACATTGTCACGTTTAACAATTTCATCGAAGGTTATAAAGAAATCCTGTTTGAATTGATACAGCGTGTACACCTCACCGGGGTCTTTAATATCAATGAGATGCGCAGTTACCATGCCGTTTACGGTCGCGTATTCATCCCGATCTTTTCCGGTTCCAATATCCATTCTCCGGTATACCTGGCGTGAATCTGCAGAGATAATCTCCCCATGAAATTGAAGTGCGAGCTCTACGGCAAGACGGGTTTTACCGGATGCTGTCGGGCCGCAGATGACTACACAATTCTTTTTATATCGATTCTTCATAGTAATAGTTGTATCATCTAAAAAAACAGATTTCAATGTGGTTTTGCGCATCGAATCTGATTATGTAATCTGATTAAAAGCACATATCGTGCGTTTTTCTATTCTTGAAGATATAACTTGCGCACGGATGAGGTACAAGGGGTGAATTGCGGCGGGAAGGCATTGGATATTTGTGGAATTGCGGCTGTTCTGTTTTTCAGCATGACTTTTTCATGTGTAATTCCATCCGGATCAGAGCCTGAGGCATTTCAGATGAGTATAAATGATACCGTTGCTCCGTTTGGTCGTATTGCAGTGATGTTGAGCAACGCAGTAGGGGAGTCAACATTAATAATGAAATTATTTCCAGATAATATTGTGCTGACTGCGCAGATGAATAAGACCAGGGATACAGCGTCTTTCTCACTTCCATTATCAATTTCTGGTAACAGCATCTACATGTTGATCCCACAGGCAGAGAATACTTCTCTGATAAACAGGTATCGCGATACACTGTTTTTTCACACCTGGCCAAAAGAGAATGAGCCAAATAACAATATTGAAACGGCCGATTCGATTTTCTCAAAAATTTTTGGTTCTCTATCAATAGTTGACGATGTTGACTGGTATGTGGCAGATTCTGCGTTTTTGAAAAGATGTGTGCTCCGCAATTATGGGGGCACAGCGAATCTCAGAGTAGCCAGAATGCCTGGAGCTCCTGTTATTGAAAGTGCTCTCAGGGATACTGAGATCGTTGCAATTCCTGACAATGCCAAAGGTATGGCATACATCATTGTATATACACCTCTAAAATCTGCAGGCGGGTATTATGAGATCACAACCCTGCGATAATGAAAAAAACGCAGCATTACATTATTCAGAGCATTTTTTACAGGCAGTTCACCGATATCAGGAGGATCCGGGGGGAATCAACGGTCCGTTCTGGTCAATGATTGGTGACTGGACAGGTAGTTTTGTAAGGGAACCGGACAAGTTTGCACTGCGTCTGGGAGAAGTTAAAGATCTGATTGATTATGGGATCTGCAGTGAGGTTCCGGATTCTACGGATCAGATACGTGCACATGTGCATGATAGGGAGCTTTCGGATTATGCACTTTCTGTAATGATGTTTTCAGACTGGCTTACCCATCTGTTTACCAAAATTATGCAGGGTGACCGCAAAGAGGTACTCGAAAAAGAGTTGCGCCGTTGTGAAAGTCAGCGAAAGAGCCGTACGCACGATCTTGAGAATCTCCAACTGGACAGAAAAGAAAAGATATCTGATTTGCTTGACGAACCGACCAGAAAAGCAAAAGCGCGGCTTGTTGATGATCTTGTAAATATGGATGATCTTATGTATACGAGTTTGCGTACGAAAAAGGCGATTTCTCTAGGGACGTTTTTCTCAGTTTCGCAGAAACGTGAACATTTTGATCGCGAGAAACAACTGCAGAAAGAGATAAACTGGTTTAAAAATTTCATTGATACGCAGCAGAGTAAGGAAGGTATTTCAGAGGTTCATAAAGTTCACGATAAAATATCAGAAACGCTTTCATCGATAATCGAAATTGAGCTTGCGATTGACAAGATAAAAGCTGATATCAATGCAATCGAAAGAATGAAGCAGGATGTTTCACCTGCAGAGATTGAAGCACGCTTACGAAAAGAGATTGAATATATGCGTGATCTCTCTAAACTGGCTGCCATGCGGCTGAAGCTTGCTCCTTGTCCGATTATTACATCTGAGCAGAAAGTGTTTAGTTTTCAGAAGATTAAAGAGTGCCTTGATCGGATCCAGGAGTTCGATCCCCACGTATTTCATAATGACCGGGTTTCATCATTCGGGAAGCCTGGAATCTTACTGATACCCGGCACGGGCGCTGCGGTCTTTGACTGGAAAAACAATATGCTGATTGTACCGTTAGTGATACCCGGGAATAATCCAATGGCTGCGCTTTCAACCGGAATTGTCGATTATCGTCTGGATGTTGATGAAGATCGGGTATTTATAACATCATATAATCAGATCGCAGAGCGAAAGACTATACGTTCGACTGTGGAGCTGCGCTCCACTCTAACTAAAGATTATATCGCATGGATGACATCCGAATATAGCGGATTTCGTGTTTTGTCAAAGGGAGTGAAAGACTGGTTTGAACATTCTGTAGCGCCACCAAGGAATGAAATTTATACACCCCCGCAATACCAGACGTTTGCACTGTCTCCGGCTGAATTTGAAGAAGAAATTAAGAACCTTGAACCCTTTCTTCAGCAGGAACTCGCCACTGTAGAGGATCGGATACTCTGGATGGGAAGTGTGCTGCTGTACCAGAAAGGTATCTTTGAAAAATCTCTCGATTTTCTGAAAGAACTCATCTCCAGGCATCCGGACTCAGGAATGTGCTGGTATAACGCCGGGATGATTGCATTGAAATTAATGCGAAAGAGTGAAGCACTTCAATATTTCAGTGAGTATGCAAACCGTAATCCCCAAACCTGGTGGGCCCGGATAGCACGCGATCATCTTCGAAGATTGCAGACGTTAGTTTCTGATAAATAGTTTTGTCATTTAATGCAAATTCCGAAGTCTTTGGCAATCGCCTCTCTCTCCAGCCCTCTCTTCACTCGTGGAGAAAGGGAGCTGGTACTGCAATTTGTCCTTCTCCTCCATGTCTTTAAGTTCGCAGCAATGTTAGAGATATAGGTAAACATAACAGCTTAAAACGCTGGCTCCATGAGGATTTTGGTAAGCACTTTTTAATACAATAATTAAAGAGCCCCAGCCCATTTTCGTATAACCTGCAAACCATACAGAATTGGATATCGCAGGTCCTCCATCCATCATCCTTCACTCTTCATTTTTGAAGTTTGAAGTGAGAAGGGAGAAGTGTGAAATGAAGAAAGACCAAAGTTGTTCTCAATTTTCATCCTTCCTCCTTCATCCTTCATCCTTCATTTTTATTGATATCATCTGATGAAATATTTAAATTCATTTCTCTGTACGATCTATTTTTACGAATGTAAGGAGAGATATATGGATTTATCTGAAAATGAATTTGATAAAAAAGCCCGAACCTGGGAAAAAGATCCTGTAAAGGTGTTAAATGCAAAAAAGGTTGCTGATGAGATAATTAAAGTTATCGGTACATCTTCAACACGAAGCGGTTTTGAGTTCGGGTGTGGGACCGGTCTTGTGAGCTTTAATCTTCAGCCATTTTTACCTCGGATTGTTATGGCCGACAGCTCAAAGGGGATGCTGAAGATCGCATCTGAAAAAGTTGAACGGGCCGGTTATACCAATATGTCGGTTCTTGAGGTTGATTTGACTGCAGGTGTAAAAGATGACAGAAAGTATGGTCTGATCTATACGTTGCTCACAGTACATCATATTGCAGATGTTAAAAGCCTGCTCGTAACATTTAATGCAATGCTTGAGACTGGAGGGTATTGTTTTATTGCCGATCTGGACAGGGAAGATGGTTCCTTCCACGCGGGGGATTTTACCGGGCACAAAGGATTCGATCGCCTCGAGCTGCTCAACTGGTGTAAATCTGCAGGATTCTCAGAGATGGATTTTATGACGATAACAACAATTGTACGTGAGCGCAGTGATGGTTCAAAAAAGGTTTTTCCTGTATTCCTTCTGCGATGTCGCAAGAGATAGTCACTCGGATTATTTTTATCTTCCGGTCTTCTTTGGCTTTACTCCTGCAACTTTAAGGATTAATGAGACCTGGTCTATACTGGTATGAAATTTTTTTGAAATCTCCTGCGGGTTAGCACCATTACGGGCTGCTTCAATAATTTTCTTCTCGGTTTGAGTATCACGCGTGTAGTCATTGTCTGAAACAGGGAGTGGAGCCATCTCTTCTTCCGGTTCCTGATACTGTTTCATGCGCTCCCGGTCCGGAGCATTATTCCCATGTTCACTGTTTTTGAGTTGTCTTCTCAATTGAGTAACAGTGCCTGATGTGTTTGTAGCGAGAGCCCGAAGTTCATCAATCGGGTGAGTTGATGGTGCGGGTGCCTTTTGCGGGGGCGGAATATTATTCTGTACCGGTTTTTTTTTCTTAGAACGTCTCTTTTTTGATCTGGCAATTGAGAAAACGCCAAAAACAAGGAACACCCCTGAAATAATTGCAATTATGCCGACAACGATAATGATCCAGTCAAAAATGGTATCAGGTTTTAGTGACATTGAACGGATAAGATCGGGTATTGATGTACGGGTTGGAGAAAACTTAAAATTTTGAATCTGATTATTTAGATATTTCAGGGTATCATGAATGGCCTTTTGTTTTTCTTCCAGTTCTGTCAGAGCTATTCCTTTACGCTTAAAGGATTGTTTCAACAGATCAATTGAGTCGCTTTGCGTGATGAGATCAATTCTTTTTTTGATAATAGAGCTGTCACGGCCGTTGGGCATGGCATGTAATGAGAACGCCACACAGAACAGTAACAGACAAATCCGGGATATAAAAAATCTTTTCATAAGCATCACTCTATAAGAAGATACCTCATGCACGGTAAATACTTCAATACACTATACATATTTTGGCAGGCAAATGTATAATTTGATAGATAAACCCTGATGAATTGATTATTTTCCTAAGAGTGTATTATTGCCAAAATCAGAAGTAGATTGTATATTTTTTGTATTCTGCGTTTAAAAGAGTAAAATATGGCGAAATTTGTAGTGTACTTCAATGGCGAACCGCTTAAAACATATGAGTTCGATGAACCCGTAATTTCAATTGGCAGGTTGCCCGAGAATACCATTTCTATCGCGAATATGGGTGTATCGCGAAGACATGCAAAAATTGAGGAGGATGCGGATCGCAAATATGTTCTTGCAGATCTCAATTCACTCAATGGTACTTTTGTTAATGGTAAGCGTGTTAAAAAAATTGCGATAAACAGTGGTGATAAAATTACCATTGGCAAGTACACCATTGTTTATGAGGAGAGTCGGCTGGGAGAAAAGGTCTCTTCAAATTACGGCCAGGGTATATCTCCTCAGGTTTCTGTAGACATTCCAGTCAGTGCTGTTCCCGATGTACCCTCAATGAAAACTGATGTGCATTCGCGTAAAAAACTTCAGGCAGAAGTTCAGGTTGAAAATTCTGCAGTAAAGCCACCAACCGGGGGCTACCAGGTTCAGGATAACAGAGATAATCTGATCGTTCCGGTTTTTATCGAAACCAACAAACATGTCGTCTACAAAATAGATAAATCATTTCTAACTATTGGTAGTGGAGATGAGGATGATATTTTTATTACAGGTTTTATGATTGGAGCCGGGCAGATCACTCTTGAAAAAAGGGATGAAGGAATCTATATAGTTGCAAATAAATTGATGGGTAAAATTAAAGTTAATGGGAAAGCTTGTCGCTCACATCTGCTTCAGCACAAAGACAGGATAGAGGTTGGTGCAAGTACTTTCCGCTTCATGGAGAACGGATAAGTTCATGCGATATGCCTTTATTTCTGATATCCATGCTAATCTTGAAGCCCTTGAGGCTGTATTTGCGGATATTGAAACTCAGAATGTTAATGAAGTGATTTGTCTGGGGGATATTGTCGGATATGGGGCCAACCCCAACGAATGTGTCGAGTTGATCTCAAAACGGTGTGCCATCTCGCTTCTGGGAAATCATGATGCTGCTGCTGTCGATATCCTTTCCACTCAGCATTTTAATATTCATGCAAAAATTGCTATCGAGTGGACATCCGAAAATCTCAAAAAAGAGACGCGCAGCTATCTGGAAGCGCTTCCTTTAAAAAATGTCAAACCACCAATGACTCTGGTTCATGCGACTCCGTATGAACCGAATATGTGGTATTATATAACCTCTCTTGAAGAGGCTGCTTTTAATTTCCAGTTTTTTGATACTCAACTATGTCTGGTTGGACATACGCATATACCCATAATTATAGTCCTGGATAAAGAAAAAGAGCTGTACGTTCACCAGGACACTTCTATCAGATTGAGTACCGTTCAAGAGTCGCGTCTTTTGATCAATATTGGCAGTGTAGGTCAACCAAGAGATCGCAATTCCAAATCGTGTTACGGTATTTTCGATTCAGATACCGGAGAGTATTTTTACCGCAGAGTCAGTTACAATATCGATAAAACTCAGGCAAAGATGAAAAAGATTAAGATGCCGGAGTTTTTGATTACACGACTTGAGGATGGCCGATAACACGTTAGTGGTTCGGCGCAACAGATCATCCTTGCCTTCCAACCTTCCAGTCTTGAGCTTCGCTTAAGTTCAAAAATACCGAAATGATTGATCTTGCGGGTTTTACCATAACAAGCGCAATGTAATCCAGCTTGAAATTTTCGAAGTGATGCAGTTCAGGTTCCGTTGGTTGCCTCATGAGTATTTTTCAATAGACTATTATGAATTTTGTTTTCCTTTCAAGCGTTTAGGTTTTCCTTCATGTCACCAATTATATTCGCTATGTATACCTTTTAAAGCTAATTTCAATGAGCAATCATTGACGTGTATCCTTTACATGGAAAAGAGGTGTCCAATGAACCGCAAAAATAGTATTATGTATCTTATTTTGTCGGCGATTCTGGTGTTTGCCGGAATGTGTAACCTGCCATCTGACCCTTTTAAAAATCCTGAGTATGCTGGAATTGATGATGAAAATATTTCTACCCTGCCATCCAGGGCTCCAATGGGCACCTTTTATAATTGTACGCTCACTGTGTACATCTCAGCACTCGTTGATAGTTTTACTGTAAAAAAAAGTACCAGCACCCAGACCACTCTTGTTGCTTCAGGGGATAGTGTTGGAGATACATTGTTTTTTTCAGTTGAGTTTTTACAGCCCGATGATTACACGATTGATATAGTTTTATACAAAGCTCACTATCGTGATACATTACAAAAGAAGATTGCAGTCTATTCAACAGTTCCGGTAAGCCATTTTTCTAAAACAAAAGTTACCATGAATTACGGGCAGAATACCAGTCTGGATTTTGTGCTTTCCGATCCGGACAGCAATCTGCTTGCCTATTACATAAGCCATAACGGAATTCGGGTTGATACAGTCGATGTGAAAGTTGCAAACAGGGCTTTTCTGGAGGGTACAGTCTTTGCGGATTCGACCAGAAATCTACAGCGGATTAATTACTTTTCAATAGAGGCTTTTGATGTCGATTCACAATACAGCAGGAGTGCGCTATGCACGCTGGTCGTCGTTGACACTGTTTTTCCGATAGTTTTACATGCTCAACCATTAATCGATTCGAAAATTATTGCAGCTGTTCTACCATGCACAGCGAAAGTGATTATTTCAGATGACTGGGGTATTGATTCGGTAAAGGTTTCCGGCGTGCACTGGAATCTTCCGGAGCGGGATACTCTCTGGATTATAAAAGCATTTCTGGATACTGGGTTAACAAAAGATTCTGTACTGGCATGGGATAAAGGAGGGAACCGGACCGTTCTCCTCTTTAATTATGAATACCACGGACCTGTAAAATATCCACCGCTATTAAAACCGATAGATGTTGCCCCAATATTCGAACGCGAGAAGTTTGATACGTTATACCTGGATTCTTTTGTTGTGATCACCGACTCGTCCGCTCATTATTCCAAAGATTCTCTTGACTGGACAATATCAGTTGACTCTCCGGATTCTATTATAAAACACGAATTTGATCCTGTAAAAAGGACATTGTATGTGAATGTTCCTGATGTTGAGATTGGGATTGACAGGTATATTGCGCTAACCATTAAGGTTTCCGATCCAAAGGGCGAGTCAGCAGTACTGCCGCGGGTTTCGTTCTGGGTTAAAGAAAAGAACGATCCACCTGTAATAAAAATAAAAGATCAGGTCAAACCATTTAATAGTGCTTTTGATACTTTGATTTTGGAAAAATGCGGGTATGATCCTGATCTTAATGATCGTATCAGTTGGAAGATTGAGGCTGGTACATATTTTAAACCTGATTCAATTTACAGTACATTTGATACGTTTGAACGCGTGACAAAAAAGTCTGCTGCCGTGATTAAGAATCCGAAACGCTTTTTTACAGGTAGAGTAGCAATAATACCTGATACATCAAAGTTAAAATCGTCAATTCTGCCGATCGGTACACTTAACCTTGTTGATAGCCTTAAGTTTTCGGTATCTGATGAAGAGTTGACAACTGTAATGTATGTCAAATTCACCTGGAAACGGTTACTACAGAGTTTTTAAAAAATGGACCGTTATCTGAAGGTTAGTATTAAAGGGTGGGAGGCGTGTTAAAAGGGCTTGTGTTTCTCCTGTAACGGGATCACCATTTAAAACAGAAATGGCCCTGCATACTAATGCAAGGCCGTTTCAATATTACTGAGTAGTACGTAGGGAATCAGGCGATTTTTTTATCTTTTTTTAAGTTGTAAACAGGTTGTTCCTTTTTAAGGATCACATTGCGATTGACCATTACTTCACGGATATCGTTACGTGAGGGGACCTCGAACATGATAGGGATGAGTGCCGATTCCAGTACGCTTCGAAGACCCCGGGCACCGGTCTTTTTGATGTGGGCTATTTTCACGACTTCCCGGAGCGCATCGCGTGTAAATGTCAACCTGACACCTTCCATTTGAAAAAGTTTCTGATATTGACGGGTGACTGCGTTCTTTGGTTCTGTCAAAATCGCCAACAGTGCATCTTCGTTAAGTTCGTCAAGTCCAAGTACGGTAGGAAGACGACCGACGATTTCGGGAATCAGCCCGAAACGTATGAGATCATCAGGTTCTACCTTACGGAGCACATCACCCGTTGAATACTGGTGCTTACGCTTGACTTCTGCGTTAAATCCCATCCTGCTTTCACCGATGCGTGCCTCGATTATCTTATCGATACCTTCGAAAGCTCCGCCACAGACAAAGAGAATGTCGCGGGTGTTAATCTGTATGAGGTTCTGTTCCGGATGTTTGCGTCCGCCTTTAGGTGGTATACTTGACACCGTCCCTTCAAGGATTTTAAGCATCGCCTGCTGGACTCCTTCACCGGAAACATCACGGGTAATTGACGGATTGGCTGATTTACGGGTAATTTTGTCAAACTCATCGACATAGATGATCCCTTTTTCAGCCTTGGCAAGGTCGTAATTTGCGGCTTGAAGCAACCGTACCAGCATGTTTTCAACATCTTCACCGACATACCCCGCTTCAGTAAAAATCGTTGCATCAACGATAGAGAAGGGTACTTTCAGTAGTTTTGCGAGAGTCTGCGCAATCAGGGTCTTACCGGTACCGGTCGGACCAAGCATGAGGATGTTTGATTTGTCAATCTCAACATTATCAGTGTCATTTTGCCCTCTGGAAAGAATCCGTTTGAAATGGTTATATGCCGCAACACATACACCAGTTTTAACTTCATCCTGTCCAATGACATACTGATCAATAAACTCTTTCATTTCACGCGGTGTCGGTAACGTTTCGATACTGAGGTCTCCTGGCACGGTACTGCGTTCTTCACGCAGTATCTCATTGCACATCTCAACACACTCATTACAGATATGTACAGATGGGCCGGTGATCAGTTTCCCGACTTCATCAGGACCTTTTCCGCAAAACGAACACTTAATTCCCGGGTAGCGGGTTCTGGCTGTCATTCTATTCCCTTGCAGTCAAAATTTCATCAATAAGGCCATAAGCCTTCGCTTCTTCTGCCGACATATAAAAATTCCGGTCGGTATCACGAGCTATTACTTCGATGTTCTGGCCTGAATGTTTTTTAATAATTTCATTGAGCGTCTGTTTAACCCTGACAATCTCTTTAGCGTGAATTGCAATATCAGCTGCCTGACCGCCTGCACCACCAAGCGGCTGGTGCAGCATAACACGTGAGTGTGGCAGAGCGAACCTTTTGCCTTTTGTTCCTGCAGAAAGAAGTATTGCCCCCATACTTGCGGCCTGACCGATACAGATCGTTGACACATCTGGTTTGATGTATTGAATCGTATCGTAGATTGCGAGCCCTGATGAAACAACACCACCGGGAGAATTTATGTAGATCGTGATATCCTTTTCCGGATCTTCATATTCCAGAAAAATCAGTTGAGACATCACAAGATCTGCGGTTACATCTTCGATTTCACCACCAAGAAAAATGATACGTTCTTTTAAAAGTCTTGAGTATATGTCATATGAGCGTTCTCCACGTCCGGTCTGCTCAATTACCATTGGTACAAGCGGCATACTTTCCCCTTTCTCAGTACATAAGCTTAATTATAGTGTGCTTGTCAACTGCAATTCAATATGAATTTGCTGTTTGTTTTGAAAAATGTGAGATAATAAAACAGAAAGACCACAGAAGTGGTGTTCCTGATAAGGAAAATACTACTCTTTAGAGTCAGGTGTGTATTCACCAATTAAAAAATCGAGAGTTTTTCGTTCTTTAATTTCATCACGGAACCGGTTTGTGGTCCCATTCTGACGAAATACCTGTTTCATCTGCTCGAACGGTGAATTGTAATACTCAGCCAGTCTTTGAATCTCTTCATCAACTTCGGCCTGAGTTGCTTTAATGTTTTCTTTTTTTGCGATGAAATCGATTATTCTGCGGCGTCTGATCGCGCCAATCGCGAGTTCATGGTATTTTTCGGAGAATTCCTCACGCACCGGTTCCGGCGTGCCCTTTGGTGTCTGCTGTAGAGCATCCTGATATACATAGTCGATAAATTGCTCGATTCGGGCAGGCGGCACATCAAAGGGGTTGTTATCAACGAGTGTGGAGATTGCCTGTTCATGTGCTTCTTCTTTTGCACGTTTAACAGCTTCATTTTCAAGACTTGTTTTCAGATGCGTCATGAAAGTAGCTTCATCAGCGAAGTTGCCCATTTTTTTAAGGAATTCTTCATCAATTTCAGGAAGAATTTTTTCCTGAACAGCAACAATCTTAACCTGGAATTCAACTGTTTTTCCAGCAACGTCTTCCTGTGCGTAATCCTTGGGAAATTTTACAGAGACATCGACGATTTCACCCGCAGCGTGACCGATTAATCCCTTATCAAAATCTTTTAACTGCTTTTCGGCGCCAAGTTCCACTGGGTATTGAGGGTTACGGACATCGTTTTTCCGTTCACCTTCAACAATAACGCTGAGGTATTCAATTTTGACAAAATCGCCTTTTTGTGACGGGCGGTCGATATCTTTGTATTCTGCCATACGATCACGAATATTTTTCAGCGCATCATCGACATCAGAGTCTTTCACCTTTTTTGGTGACATTTTAATTTTGAGGGAGTTATAATCGGTGATATCAATTTCCGGATCGACTTCAGTCTCAATGGAAATTGTCAGCGGTGCATCACCAGGGTTTTTTAAATCACTTACTTTAGCAGGTGCCACCGGATTGATATTGTTTTGTTCGCAGGCATCCTTAAACGATTTTTGAACGAGTTCATCGAGGATCTCTGCTTTTATAGATTCACCAAAACGCTGTTTGATCAGTGTCGTGGGTACTTTTCCCGGACGGAAACCGGGAAGTTTCATATCCTTACGATATTTATTGAGTTTTTCATCAAATGCGGCATTTACTTCTTCAGTGGGAATCTCGATGTCGATAACCCTTTTCCATGATTCAGGTTCAGATACGATCGCTTTCAATGGATCTTTCTCCTCATTAATATATACAGTAAAACAGGTATGTTAATCTAATGAAAAATACGAAGAGGGGGACTCGAACCCCCACAGGTCTCCCTACCAGATCCTAAGTCTGGCGCGTCTACCAGTTCCGCCATCCTCGCAAAAATGTATATTTTATGAAATATTGACCATTATGCCAGTAAACTTGCTAAAATATGTTATTCCATTGAAAAAAACAATTTGAAAAACATATTCCCTTTCTGGTCGAACGGTTTACCGTGCCGATAATAAATATTGTAATGCAAAAAGCAGCTCAACAGGATTAAAAATATGCAAGAACCGCTGTTACTGAGAAATGATACTCGTGTACATATGAAAGTTCCAAAAGAATACGCCTGTCCGGAATGCAGACGGCAGCGCAGAAGTTGTATCTGTGGAAAAGTCACTGCATTTTCCAATCGAATCAGGATAATAATTCTTCAGCACCCTCAGGAACAGTTTAAAGTAAGCAACAGTGCTGCACTGGCACATCTGATGCTAAGGAACAGTTCTCTGCTCACCGGCCTTTCCTGGAAAAGTTTTAAAGCTGTAGCCGGAGAAAAAGAAATTCCCTCCCAATGGGGTATCCTTCACCTCAAAGGGGGTAGAAATAGCGAAACACCAGTCGAAATATTCGGGCGTAACGGATCTTTAATGGAAACATCATTCCAGTTGAAGGGGATCATTGCTATTGATGGATCATGGAAGCAGGCAAAGGCATTATGGTGGAGAAACAGCTGGTTTCTGAAACTGCACCGGATCGTACTCAATCCTGATTTTAAATCTATCAGAAACCAGTCAAAGGAGGAAGGACTTTCCACCATTGAGGCGATTGCGTTTGCCCTGAAAAACCTTGGGGAAAAGCCTGTTGTGTCAGATACTCTTATTAGTCAATATAAGAACCTGATAAAAACCATTAAATAGATGTTTCTTATCATATAAATAGAGTACGTATCCAGGTTCTCCTGGTTGCTGGAATCAGGAAACCATTATCTTCACCAGTAATGCTGATGTCAAAATATTGAGCATGAACATACTTTGTGTACAATAAAACAATCTTATTCCCACAAAAAAAATCTATTAGTGAACAATTCTCAAAGCCATTACAACTATTATTAGTGAGCAACATCACAGGAACTTTAAGCCGGAATGCTGTCGAGCTAAATCGGCATGGGTTTTTTTTGATCAAATTAATTTGAATCAAACATCCTGTTTTTCAAAGGTACTTTTATTTTTGAAATAGCTTGGCAAATATTCTTTTTTTTTCATACATTAACATGAAATTAAAAAAAACTCTTGGTCACTAAATTGGTTCAATACGATTCAACCCTCCACAATTCTCTCCGAAAGGAAGTTTTATGAGTACCTTTAAGAGCCTGTTACATGCAAAATGTAACGCCGAAGTGAGAATCGGGTTATGCTTTGTCATTCTAACCCTGCTGATGTTAACGGCCCCTGCGGTCAATCCTCTTCAAAATGCGCAAGCTGCAATCGATGATGCCATGCCTGCATCATTTCCTAAAGAAGTCGTTGATGACTGGAAGGATCAGGATAAAGTAAGCGGCTCCAGCTATGATGCTGCAATTACTAAAATTGTCGGCAAGTTGCCAGACGAATATAAAGAAAAATATGAAGCTGGAAAAGGTAGCTATTCCGGAGAAAAGCTATATCTTTTTGCTCACCATTTAAAACGTGTTTCAAAAATGAAGCCTCACGAATCAGATCTCGAAAATGTCATGTGTATGAAGCACCATAATTTTGGTGGTATGGTGGTCGGCTATCATGATAACACTGAATCAGGTAATAGCGATTTTAACTGGGCATCCAAAGGATCCATGTGTTTACTGGAAATGAAAACATATTACCCTACGTTAAAAGAAATTTTGAAAAAAGATCGTGTTGTTCGGGATCCCTGCATATCTTTTGATGGTAAAAAAGTTCTTTTTGCGATGTCCGATGGTGGTAAGGGGACCGGCTATAAAATTTATGAAATGGAAATCGATAACCCGGCAAATATAAAGCAGCTTACTAAAGATCCTGGTGTTGGTAAGGTCGTTGCCGATTTTGAACCATGTTATCTGCCAAATGGTGATATCGCATTTACTTCTACACGTTGTTTTGGTTTTGTTGACTGCGCAACGCATCCTGTAACGAACATGTTTCTTATGAGCGGCGACGGAAAACATATCCGTCAGGTTGGATTCGACCAGGTAAATACATTTTATCCTGTTGTGACGGATCTAGGTGAAGTCATGTATACACGCTGGGAATATAATGATCGTGATCTGACCAACAGTATGGGCATATTTACGATGAATCCTGATGGTTGTCATCAGCGTGAATGGTTTGGAAATCAGATCAGTTTTCCTATGACAATAATACACGCACGACCTATCCAGAATTCGGAAAAAGTGGTTGCGATTGCTGGTGGGCATCATGGCCCTTATCAGGGTGAATTGTTGATCATCGATCGTATGGCTGGTGAAAATCCTAATGATAAAGCGGCTATCAAGATGATCTGCCCGGTGCGTCCAACGAAACCTGATGCAAATAAGAGTGATATCGGCTATGGTGGTATTTATTTCACTTTTCAGACTCCGTATGGACTTGACGATAATAGTATTCTTGTTTCATGGCGCAAAAATGAGGGAAATGTTATGTCCAATGGTAACAAATTTAACCTCTATCTCATGGATACTACCGGAAGCAGAGAACTTCTTGCATGGGGTGATCAGTCGATAAGTCAGCCAGTCATAGTTAAAACGCGTAAGGTGCCTCCAAAGATAGCAACGAACGCAAATTATAGTGACAGCTTGGGTGAGTTTACACTGCAGAATGTTTATTATGGTCCAGGTATGGTTGGTGTGGAAAAAGGTAAAGCGAAGTCGCTTCGTGTTATTAAACTCCATTACCGGGTTCAAACAGGTGCTATTGGTATGCAGATCGGATCTGTGCCTTCAGGTGCTTTTCAACCTGCTATATCCTGCCCGATATCGCAATATGGTTGTTCATGGGAAGCAAAGGAAGTTTTAGGCGAAACACCAATATATGAAGATGGTTCTGCATCATTTAAAGTTCCAGCCAGAGCGCCGGTCTATTTCCAGGTTCTTGATTCCATGGGGTATTGTATCGCAACAATGCGCAGCTGGTCAACGCTCATGCCAGGTGAAAAATTTCCCTGTTTTGGGTGTCATGAAAACACACTTGAGGCTACGCCAGGAACAGGACAGATTCCAAAAGCAGGAGATCCCAAGCCGCTTGAAAAGCCGCTGGGTATAGAAGATAAACCGTTTGATTATCCAAAGATGGTTCAGCCGATACTTGATAAACATTGTACAAGCTGTCATAAAGGGAATCATGCGTCAGGGTTTGATTTAACCGGCAGCCTTTCAGCTAGCGATGCCTCAAAAAAATGGGCAACATCATACAAGTCATTGCTCAAAGGTATTGGCTCCAGGACAAGCAATAATGCCGTAAATATCAATACCATATTTTCAACACCGGAACAGAAAGCACCTTATTCTTTTGGCGCATGCAAAAGCAATATAATGACAAAAGTCCTTAATGGTACCAGTCATGCTGATAAGTTCAAAACAGAAATTTCTGATAAAGAAAAACGAATTATTGCATGTTGGATTGATTTGTGTGCTCCTCACTCCGGAAAATACGAGAGTTATTATCGTTCGTCTTCAGATTCAACCAAGTATATGGGTTTCGTAGCGAAAAGAACTCAATGGCAGAAAATTGAAAAGGAAGGTCTTAAAGATTTAGCCACTGCAGTTATACCTGATAATAATAATGCCATTAAACCCGTAGTTAACTCTGTTAAACAGTTAACGATAGGGTATATTCCAAAACAACGTACGCTGGTTTTAAATAACCCTGGTCAGGGTAATTTCCTTTTAGTTGATCTTATGGGAAATGTAGTGTCTCGTATGAAAATATCAAATCAGATCAGCGGTGGGACTGTATCGATTTCACTACCTGCATCTTTAAGCACTGGTTGTTACCTCGCTAAATTTGAAGGTTCCAGTGGAATCCAGCAGGCAAAGGTTACATTTACTAAATAGTTAGTTTTGTAATGACCTTTCGATATCCATGGCCAAACTATCTGATGATGGTTTGGCCGTTTTTTTTCAGAATATTGCTTACCCGGTACGACTTCAATTTTGTTTTATTATGATGAGTCAAAAATTCATTAATTCCTCTATTCTGAAGAAGGAAAACGTGAGCACTTTGATGGTTGCCACTTCAATAGTAATTCAGTAATGTTTCTCTTTGAGCTATGACAGGCGATTTTTAAGATGGTAATGATCGAAGTTAATTTGGGGTTCAACGGAAAGAATGTATTTCTGATTCTGAATGTGGAGAATTTAAATGTACTGTTTTCCCGAGTTCTCCCTTCTTCGGCACTTCTTTGTATGAAGCTTTGGAGTGCAGGCAGGAGAAAAGGCGGGAATGAACAATGAGGGAGAGCACTGCGGAATATTCTGAAATCTATTAAAAAATGGTAACTATTCAGGTACGCCCCCTAAATCTCCCGCAGGGGGGACTTAAAGACGTGCTGCATGGGATTTTTGTCCTCCAAGTCCTCCTGCGGAGGGCGAAAAACCGGTAAAAGGTATACTACCTGAATAGTTACAAAAATGAATCTTTTAAAAGGAGATGGACTTGATCGGTTCTGGGTTATCTTTCGTTATGGGAATAAACCAGTAGATCTGTGCGCTGAAAGCTTTGTCATTATCATTGAGGGTGGCATATTTGTCACGCCACAGAGGTAGGTCAGCGTTAATTAAAAATTTAAAATTTGACGTGAACGAATACTCAAGTGCTGGAATGAAACTTAATCGCTGGCCGGATGTCTTTGGTGAGATGGTCATAACGTTAGTAAATTCATCAGAATAGTCCTTACCGTTCCTGGAGTAGTTGAACGTAACAGATCCTCTGGTATTAAACAACGGTCCTAACAGTGATGTCAACAGCACAGAGAATTCATCACCAGGATCTTTACCCCGCCTTGTTTTAAAATTGAGTCGTCCGGCGATTGTAGTGGTAATCGAGTAATAAATTCTGGGAAATGCTTTCAGGTAGGTTACATAGCCATTTAATGAAAACCCGCCGGTCCCGGTTTGTACATTATCTTGTAATGTTACACCGTTGATCATTTTTGAATCAGGCCCCCAGGGAATTCCCAGGTCTAATCCTGCAATGAGTTCTTGTTTGTTGATTGGCGTTAACCTGATAATTACAAATTGAAGGGCTGCATAACCATCACCGAATCCACTGTTTTCTTCCTGATCTTTCAGATATAGCGTATCGTTGCCATCCGCTGATATCCAGGGTGGCATGTTTTCTGTGTATGACGCCCAGATATACGAGGTTTTTATAGACAGAGATAGCCTGTCGATTAAACCATATGCCAATAGAATTCCAGTGCTGCCCCGACGACGTCGAGACGGATTATCAGCGACCGCATAGTTACCAGATGTATTTACTAAAAACGTGTGCTTGTTGAGTACTGGATGCCCTCCCGAAACCAGAGAACCCCCAATACCGCAACACCCCTGGGAATATGTGTTGATGACGAGCAGGTGTATTGACAAAAAAATGAATGCTACTGAAAATAATCCGGATTTATTCATATCTAATATACAAATGGTACATTTACTATAGTATCAACACTTCCACCCTTACCGTCTTCAATGGTAATTTCTATAACTGGTTGGCCGCAGCAGGCGCTCGGAGTGTAAAAAATACTCGAACCACTTCCGGAAACATTTCCGACAGTTACCCACTTATAACTGAGGTTATCATTATCCTGGTCTGAAGCTTTGCAGGTAATAAGACATGAACGGCCAGCTGTGACTGGGTTTGGGGAGAATGAAACTGCAATAATTACAGGATCAGAATTGTCAGCATTGGAAACGGGGGTTTCGCTATTATTGCATCCTGTGAAACACCAAATTGTCAATAACACAAATAAAATCTTTAATTTCATAATGCACCTCTAAAATCCGACCTACCAGGTAAAAACAAAGTAGGTATTGTTAGCTATGATAGCTTCCCGGATAGCTTCCCGGGTAACTTTGTCGAAAATTGTTTTATTTCAGTAATGATTTGACAGTATCATCAACCTTTTTTCAAAAATAGTCAAAAACCTGCTGATTACTGTATTCTGGATACTAGAGTAATAACTTATACTTTTGATTTTTATATACCAACAGTTAGAGTTTTTATAAGTTTATCTTTCTGAAATATCGGAAACCAACAACTCCTCAATATATTATGGTAAATATTGTGATCTATTAGTTCAATTATTTTAAACATTCAGTGTATATTATAGAATTTGATAAGAACTACACCGTTAAAATTTAGGATGGGAATTCCAGAAAAATCTTGTAAAATAACGTATATTTAGATCAATAATAAAAAGGCCTGTAACAGAAGACTCAATGAAATATTATGAAACAAACTATCTATTTTAAGCTTCTTACTGTAGTATCATTGCCTATTTTTTTCTTCTGCATCAATGATTCAGAAATTTCACAACCTGATGGTTTACACTATGGATCAATATCCGGTAAAGTAGTACATCCGGATAACAATCTGATCATACGTGTTTTATCAGAGGAGAAAATTGATACACTTTTTTGGGATCCCGGGTCACAGAAGTTTTTTATTGATGGTATAAAGTATGGCCAATTGCTTCTTCAGGTAGAGGCTGACGGGTACCGGTTTTTTGAAGCAAAGATAGTTCTTGATAAACCTGCTTATATTTGTAATGATATTGTTCTTGCCCGTGTTCCTTCACAAATAGCATATTTGTATCCGGCAAACAGTCAGAATCTTGATTCTGAGTATTTTGATTTACATGAACCACAAGTTACCGATAGCGGATTTCAGGCCGATATTACTTTCAATGAAGTAATGAAAACGGCATTAGTGAATAAGGTATTAACTATTTATCCTGATTCTGCAGGGGTAGAAGTAATATGGAATTTTGATAGATCACTTACGATTCATTTCCCTTACTGGAAGCTTGCCACAGTTGATACTGTAGGGGTGTCAATAGGAAGGCTGGCAGAAAACAGGTGGGATGATACTCTTGACTTTGATTTTTCTGTGTTTTATCCGGTTGACACTGATTATATCCGTTCTAAATTGTTACATAAAAAGTAATCATTCTCTCAATAATGATAAACTTCAAGATTTGAAAATGTTACTGCGTAACTGAGTAATTAATAATGACATTTTTCTTTTTTTCATTTATTCTTACTTCTGACTACTTCCCGAACTCGGGATGAACACCTGCTGAACAGTAACTTTTTTTTAAAAATACCATTTCATAGGGGGGATTGTGATATGAAAAAAACGTTGTGTACCTTGAGTATACTATTCGTGATAGCAGCGACAGTACTGGTTGCTGCCGGGGCAAATGAAAAAGCTGTAATAAACAGTGCGAAGTGTGTCGGCTGTGGTGATTGTGTCCGGGCATGTCCTGTTAAGGCAATAACAATAGTTCGTGGAAAAGCAGTAATAGACATTGATAAGTGTGTCGGCTGCAAATTGTGTATAATGACCTGTTCGTACGGAGCTCCACAATGAAAATGCAATCTAAATTACTGATAGCAGGAACTTTTATAATACTATTTACTGTGTTGATAGGATGTCAGAACCTACCGGGGAAAAATGCCTTTTTAACTGTAGATGAGTCATCTTGCATGGGGTGTGGTGAGTGTGTCAAGGTTTGTGAAGCTGATGCAATCATTTTAATAGGGGGCAAAGCCGTAATAGACCCATCAAAATGCAAACAATGTGGTAAATGTGTAAAGGTGTGTCCAAATGATGCAATTCATTAAGATTTCAGATGGTCTCAGCAGGATTATTAAAACGGTCATTTGTTTCTCGGTGGTTTTCTTCGAAGCTGCTACAGCATCAACACAACTGGAGATTAGAGCCGGAGTTGTAAGCGGAGAAATAAAACCTGATAGCGGCATTTACGCAGCAGGGTTGACAGGCCATGTAATTTATAACGGTTTATATGCTCTTTCTCCCAAACTGCAACTAATGCTGGAAGAGAGATTCGATGGTGTGAAGTCGTTGTACTCTGATAAAGATGACGAAGTGGCAATGCAAAACTATCCATTAAAAGAAAAACTTCTGCCGTCATCAAATATTGCTTCCGCAGGATTACGCTGGACGGGGCTGGGAGATGCTCAGTTGATTATAAGGAATATTCTTTATTTTAAGCCTCTGGCTATAGACCCGTTTTATCACGACTATATGGATACAACCTATACTTCAACGCATGAATTTTCTTTCAGTGACATGTGTAGAAAAGCCAGAACGTATGCTAACGCTTACTGGTCGTTACCTCTGGGCAGGGCAACAGTAACAGCAGATCTTAATCTGATTTTTTTGAATTACAGAAAAAGACTCTTAGATTACAATTCAGAATTCGAATTAGTTCCTGTGGATTCTAATATGTTTTTCAGCACCGATCTATGGTCTGACTATGCTTTCTCGTTTCGTATGTTTGATGATGTTTACATTCAATGTAATACCAGAATGAAACAAAATTTCAGCGACAGCAGGTTTTTGAATCTCTACCGATATCAGGTTGAGTTAAATGGAACTGCCAGACTACCGGCTGACAACCAGCTCAGCTGGTACGGGGGGTTGGAGCAATATCAGCGGGCAAGTGATGAAGACATGTATGAAGAATATTTGAAAAGAAGTTATCCTATGGCAACAAGATTGCTTTTTTATCTCTATATGCGGGATGTTTTTACTATCAGTCGTGGTTTATACCTCAAGGGTACCGCTTTTCTTGAAACGGGAAACAATCTCCTTAAGCGTCGGTACGAAGTATCATTACGGAAAGCATGGAGAAATTTATCCTATGTAGAACCGGGGTATTGCACATCTCTGGGTGGCCTTTTTCCAATACAATCTGCATATGTTAAAAGTCGGGTTCAGGCGACAAAATCGTTCAGTATTGACCCTGCAGTAAAATTCTCATGGGAAGCACAGGAAAATTACGAGAAGCATGTAATGGAGGTGTCATTTATGAAGATGGTAAGTTCTCTTGAGTTTGCATATGCAATAAAAAGGCAGTTCCAGATACTTCTTGGTGGATATTATACCTATTTCAATGAGGATGTCGCCAAAGATTTTCCAACACGGTATGGGCTGTATTGCGGAATACAAAGTATGATACCATGAAAGTTAATTGTTGTGTTTAGTAGAAAAGGTGGCACCCGAAAAATTAAACCGATTACGCTTATTAGCAGTCTCATAACTATCGACAATTTTCTGAAAGTATTATCGGGGTCGTTGTCGGCATCGGAATCGGAATCGGAATCGATCCTCAATTGCTGTATTTTTCGATAGCGATTCCGACCCAGACTGCGAAATGAAAATCTGTGCGTTTATTATGAGGCAGTTAAATAAGAGCTTCAGGTTTTGGGTGTTACTAAGAACACTAAAAACCGAAAATGTTTTTCTGGGTATACACCTTTCCCGATTGAACAACTTTAATAAGATATACACCACTTTTCAGACGGTTGTTATTTAGATTAAGAGTTGTGGTTTTACCATTTCCTCTATTGTCGGTAATAATTTTTCCAGATGGGGAAATAAGTGATGCTGAGTAGGGACTGCTCGATGGTAAATTGATTTTGAAAATGTTACCACTTCGTGCGATTGAGACTGAATGACCATTGTTATTTCTGACAATTACTTTACTGGCACATAGGTCACCTATACAGGCTTTAAGTTCTGGAAATACATCTGTGGTTGTTCCCTTAGCTATTTTACTTGTACCGTCAATAGTAATAGTTCCAAATGTAGCAAATCCTGCATCGTCGTTTTCGGTCATCTGTATCCAGAACTGATAATCTCCCTCCGGAACAGGTTTATTTTCTCTGTCAGTAAGGTTCCAATTCACCGTGATTACTTTATCATGTGATGTTCGGGTTGCGCTACTTACACCATCAACTTCGAGATCTGAAAGCTTATCAGGTGGTTTTGTGCCTTTTGTGTTTTTTAACCAATTGTCAAAGTAGCTTGCGTGCTTGAGGGTAAGAAAGCCACAATAAATAGTCTTGATATAAGTACTGTCCGGTTTCTGTATCCAGATCATACTATAATTTCCGGACTTTTCTGCCCATTCTCCACCGTAGGTAGCCGTTTTTGCAGTGATTGTTACAACCTTCTCTGCATCACTGGCAAAAATTGATGCACCAAAAAGCATGAATACACAAGTAATTATTAAGCTGTATTTTTTACTGAGAACCAGTTTCATATGACCTCACTTTTATGATAAACAGTCATTATTCCAAAGATTAAATAAAATACCTAAGAATGTATAGCCAAAGCAATTTTTTTTAATCCGTTTTATCAGGTGAAAAATAACTATAAGAAACAAATCGACTTAAGCGTGTAAATTGTATAGTTTCTCATTCAAAAAAATCTTCAGTAACAAGTCTATTTTAGAATTACATAAATAATCCTGATAACTATTGTAGAGAACGGGCAAAGAAAAGTTCAATGATTAAAAATTGTGCCTTAAACCAGGTAATGATTTTGCAGGTTTAGCAGGAACTAGTTCATAGAGATTAGTGCTGTCTGTCATCGAATAAAAAAAACGTGGTAGTACATTTTCTGTTAGAATTTTTTTAGAAAATAAATTTTTAGAAAAATTCATTTGAAGCCCTTATATTATAAATGCGTTAAATGACCTGATAGAAAGGTTCAAAAAAAATGTTTGTTTTAAATATTTTTTTAAACCGGGCTTTATACAATATCGACAGTATTGTATAGAGACAGATATTTGTACACTGAAACCTGTTAGATTCGGGGATTCGGTTCCGGGCAACGTTCCTTAGCAATGGGTTCAGAATGTGGAGTTACGAATATCAGGCTAAAAGAGAAGTATTTAATCGATTAAAGTAGATCTTCTCGTTGCTGGTGTTAAGTTGCCCTCTCCTTGGTTCTCTCTGGGGATGTTCTGAGCTGATAAACAGGAGTTGTCAGGCTCGAAAAAAAATTACTGAAGACAATTAAAATTAACGGAGGAAGTACATGCAAGTCTCGTTACAAAGAGCGCAACGTATCAAAAGCAGCAAATTTTCTTCTCCTTCAGGGGTAGATGAGCACTACATTGTTGCTACATCCTCAGCTGGAATTTCTTTTAATGATGCTCTTCAGGAGATCGCTGAGTTGTACAGTGCCTCCTTGCAGGAAAACGCACTCAACAGGTCCACATTGCAGTTTATTCGTTTTTATTTGAGTGATATTGCCAACGATTATCCGAAACTTGTTGAGTCTGAATTATATAAATCAGTGACCAACGGGGCAATTTCACTTGTCGGGCAGCCGCCCGTAAATGGTGGTTCATTGGGAATTATAGCGCATCATATTAAAAGCACTGATGGATCATTTGCGCTTAAAACATTCAGGAAACCCGATGATTACAAATGTCAGGAAGTTTGTTCGACCGGGAAAAATTATACAATGGTCTGGACAACCTGTTTCACCGATAATTCTGCCCCTGATTCTGAGATTCAAACGCAGAGAATTTTTGATAAAACCCGTGATGTACTGGAAAAGTATACTATGACTGTTCGAAACAATACAGTCAGAACCTGGTTGTATATGCGCGATGTCGATAACAATTATGCCGGAATGGTAAAGGCAAGACGTGAGCTGTTTGAAGCAATCGGACTGACTCATGAAACCCGGTACATCGCATCAACCGGGATCCAGGGTCTCACCGTTGATACCAGTTGTCTGGTCAGTATGGATGGATTGTCGATGGGAAATATCGGTGAAGAGCAGCTTGTCCGGATTGAAGCACCTGAGAATCTTCGCAGTACGCATATGTATGGGGTGACATTTGAACGTGGTACGCGCATTCGTTTCGGTGACAGGTCGCATCTTCATATCTCAGGTACCGCCAGCATCGATCCTGCGGGAAACATCCTTTATGTTGGCGATGTCTGTAACCAGTTAATAAGGACAATCGATAATGTTGAGGCTCTTCTTGCTTCTCAGGGAGCCCTGATATCAGATATGCAGTATCTGATATTATATATGAGAGATCCAAAGTGCTATCCTCTTATTGAGAGTATTCTTAATGAGCGAATTCCGGAAAGCGTTCCTATCATAGTTGTAGAGGGGCCGGTTTGCAGGCCAGGGTGGTTAGTAGAAATGGAAGGAGTAGGTATTATGGCAGATCAAAATCAATTTCCAGTTTTCAGGTAATGGAGTTATATTATAGTGTAACAAGGAAATAGTGAGGAACTCATCCAGTATTTTTCAAAAAGGAATGGTGTTATGTCAATACTAATCAATACTTGCAGAAAAAGGAAAATTGTATTCGGTATACTGTTTTCCTTCTTTAGTCTGGTCAGTGCAGGAGAAGTTAAGCGTGCTGATTTTTTTGATGCATCAGATAATCATCTGATGTTTATTACCTTCGCTGAAGATGGTAACTCATATGAAGTGTTTATGAGTGATTCAACCTATGTAAGGACTGTTTTTCTTTCGAAAAAAGATGGAAAAGCTGAGAAAACGGTATCTTTAAACTTCAATCAGGATACTTCATATGTAACAACATTCAGCTATGATGGGGGTAACAGTTCAATGTCTGTGAAGGATCGGTATTGTAAAACTCCGCAACAAGCCATTGACGAGTTAGGTGGAAAGGTGGATTTTAAAGAGTCCGGGGATAGCTATGAGGTTTCTCAGAATGGAAATGTCTTTAATAAGATAAATTATGAAAAAAATGGATCTGGAGATTATAACCGGATCAACGTGACTGATAATAGCGGTACATTGCAATATTATGTCAAATTAGGTTCAACCGGGGTAGGACGTTTAAAGCCTGTTCTGAAAAATGATAATCCTGCAGTATTACATTCTAAAGGACGTAACTGTTTTGAGCTCAAACTCAGACTTCAGGAATCTGCACATGTAAGTTGTAACATCTATTCGCTCTCAGGACGTAACGTAGCGAAACTTTTCAGCAAAGATATCTCTGCGGGTAGCAGTAAAGAGGTGGTAAGGGTTGCCAATGGCGAGGTCGCCAATGGTGTTTATCTTTTAAGTCTTGCCGTTAATGGCAAAAAGGTGTTAAGTGAGAAAGTTCTCATCCAGGGTATTAAAGGGGGTTTCTAATGAAAACAGTAAATAAAAACATGCATATGGCGCTTGCCGCGATAGTATCGTTTTGTGCCCTGGCTTTGTCCCAGGACAACATTAAATCGTTGCTGTCACCAGGGGTTATATTTGAAACACTCGCTCTTAACAAGGACCTTCCAACTCCTGCAAAACCGAAATATCTTTCGCCAACAGATATTGTGCCATCACCTGATAAGACAAAGCTGTATGTGGCAGAGCAGACATCCAAGACAATTGCAGTAGTAAACATAAAAGACAGATCGGTAGTCAAAAGGATTCAACTGCCAAATGAACCATCGGGTATTGCAGTTTCAAAGGATGGATCTAAATTATATGTAACCATTACTTCGGAGCGATGGCCTGAAGGGTATGTGTGTGTAGTTGATGAGTCTTCAGGAAAAATCGACAGAAAAATTAAAGTCGGTCACAGCCCACGATGTCCGGTTCTGAGTCCCAATGGTGAGAGATTATATGTATGTAACCAGTACAATGATGATATTTCCGTTGTTAATATTGCTTCAGGAAAAGAAGACAAAAAAATTAAAGTAGTTCGGGAACCCTACAGTGCGCGCGTTACTCCTGATGAAAAGATACTTGTTGTAGCGAATTCACTTCCCTTGTGTAATTCCACTGATACGGCTGAAGCGCATTGTAAAATTTCTCTGGTTGATTTAAATGATAATTCAAAAACGGTTCACCTTGGTCTGACACAGGGAAGTCACTCTGTTTTTGGAATGACAATTACTCCTGATGGAAAATATGCTCTCATTACACATCTGGTCGCAATGTTCAATCTTCCGGCCACACAGATAACGGGCGGATGGGTTCATACAAACAATTTGTGTATTGTTGATATTGAGAACAAAAAATTGATTAATGACATTTCCGTTGATCACTACGACAAGATTGGAATGTCAAATCCCTGGGGTATTGAGTGTACTGAAGACGGGAAATATGTTGTGATTGCTCATGCCGGAGCTAATATGTTGTCAATTATTGATAAAGATCAGATGATCGAATTAGCGGATGTTAAAGAATGGCTCGCTCATAAGATTAACCTTTTATACCCGACAACAATACGAAAACGGGTTCCAGTTGAGGGCTTAAACCCGCGTGTGATTGCAATTGTTGACAATAAAGCGTATACTGCAGGATATTTTACTAATACTATTGAAGAATTCGAAATCAATTTGCAAACATCAAAATCATCTGCAACTATTTCACTCGCTCCCGAACAAACGTTTACCGTTGAGCGTAAAGGGGAATACCACTTTTACAACGGTGATGAGTATCACTGTCAGGGAGCATGGCAATCGTGTCACTCGTGTCATCCTTTTACCCGTCCTGATGCACTGGACTGGATGCTTGCAGCAGGCGTGACAATGCAGAAAAATGCCAAAACAATGTTACTCGCTTCATATACACCACCTATGAACTGGGCTTCCAAACGCAATAGTGTTAGAGAGTCAATCGAGTATGGAATTATCCAGGAGTTAGGTATGGAAGCTATTGACTCCGTAGCGACTCCCATAGAAGCATTTTTTAATAGACTCAAACCATTACCAAGCCCTTTTCTTGTAAAAGGACGTTTAAGTGAATCTGCCAAAAAAGGAAGAGTCATTTATTATGGTGACAAAACAGATTGCAAAAAATGTCATCCCGCGCCGTTGTTTACTAATCTTGAACTTGAACAGTCGATAGTTAAAGATCAGTGGGATGGTTCACCTGCTTTTGATACACCGACAGTGATTGAATCATGGCGCACAGGACCATGGGATCACATTGGAACGACAACTGATTATGAAACATTGCTCAAGAATTCACTTCATTCTAATTGTAAAACAAGTTTAACAGATGATGAATTCAGGGATCTTATGGAGTACTCATTGTCACTTTAATTTAATTTTAATGTTTCTTTAAGGCGGTAAAGGAAAAAATATTATGAAAGTTTGTAAGTTGTTACTGTGCAGTCTGGCATTATCTGCTATCTGCTTTGCAGATGAACAATGTTCGGAGAAGGTGAAATTGTCAAGTTGGGGGTATTTGACATTTGGAAGTATCAGAAAGTCTCACGAAGAAAGCGCTAAGGGTAACGCAGTAAAAGATTATAAGTTTGACGGGGAGGCCCTGGCTGATTTTGATGCTGGTATAAAGGCCGAATTTTTATTGGGAGAAAACACTAAAGGAAGATTCCATATAGGGCTTACAACTGCGTTTATGGTGGCTGATCATTCCTATGCAAATTCTGCAGAGTATCTCAGAAAACGTTTTGTTCCTTATATCATCGATGCTGCGGTTGAGAAGAAGTATGTTTCAGACTCACATGAGTTCTTTGGTGAATTTGGTTATTTTCCGGTAAAATACAATTCTCAATCAAGAAATCTTGGAGAATACCTGTTTAGAAGTGGTACATATTATCCGTATCTGGTTTCAGGTTTTGAACTGGCAGATAAGGAGAAACTTGTCGGGCTGCATGGAAGGTTCACCAAATATTTCAGTGAGAAAAGTGATTTTAAAGCAGACCTTTATTTTACGAATGATATGAGAGACTACCCTATACATGGTTTTTCATTATCGTATATATTCTCTCTGAATTTAGCCCGGTTCTTAGAGGTTTCGGCTGGAGCAATGCATGCGCACCTTATTGAAGTTGACAGAAGAAAGTCTACTCCGTTTTATGACAAAGAGATCTTTGACGGAGGAGATAAAATGTATGATGTCTGTCTTCCAGATACAAATACCGGTGATACAACGAAGTTTACATTTAGAGGCACTAAACTAATGGGAAGATTTACTATAGATCCTAAAGTGATTTTTGGGGGAGGTGATGGTATATTAGGTAAAGAAGATTTGAAATTATATTTTGAATCAGCAATTCTTGGATTTAAAAACTATCCGGTATGGTATGAAAACAGGCTCGAGAGAATGCCTGTAATGGCAGGTTTTAATTTTCCTACATTCAAACTGCTTGATGTTCTTGCTATTGAAATCGAGCATAATCCATCACCATATACAAATACTGCAGAACGGGTATGGAAGCAGCGTTCACCTCTGCCATATATACCGGGAAAAACGTATTACAATCTGAGTAAAGATGACCAGTGGCCCGATGGAAAGCCTGGCGCAATTACTAATGACGATTTCAAATGGTCTGTTTATGCTTCAAGAAAGTTTGGGAAATTTCGAATCAGCGGACAAATTGCAAGCGACCATCATATACGTGCACCCTACATGCTCGGTCCTCCAACAAGTTATAGGTATACTGAGCTTTGTCAGAGAAGTACCGACTGGTATTGGATGACACGAGTTTCCTACGCATTCTAATTGGTTTGAGTCAGAGAGATTAACCGGATACACTGCACAGGTGTGTCCGGTTGTTTTTATAGATAGAGAAAGGTGAATAACAATAATGTTATTCTATTTGGGAAGGTTATAATCGTGGTTTTGAGTTCCTGAGTGGACTTTAGAATACTTTTTCTGCCTGGCCACAAAAAGCTATTTCTTGGAGTTTTTGATGCGCTTTATTCAAAATTGTATCAGGTTGTCAGGTTCAATCAAACTTACCATCATTTGTCTGATAATAACTTTTATACTTGTTGCCGGCGGAACTGTTTACCAGATTGATAATGGTTTACTGGCAGCACAGGATAGATTTTTTTCATCCTGGGGGTTGTTTCTCTTCGGGTTTATTCTTTTCCCGGGTATGAAAACTATTGCTATTATTTTGAGTTTAAATCTCATTCTCAATGGTTTGAAATCATTTTCTCTTTCATTTAAAAAGTCGGGCGTCCTTCTGATGCATATTGGAATTATTGTGCTGTTTGCCGGTACAGCCTTAGCTTCAATCTACATAAAAGAATCAGTGTTGACAATATACGAACGACAGAAGACTACATTTTCACGTGATTTCAGTTTGTGGGAATTAATCGTACTTAAAAAACAACATAATAGTGCCAATCATGGCTATTTCGTTTCAGATACAGTTCATTTTAATAAATTAAAAAACGACACTAAAATAACATTCCCGAATACATCAATTTCTCTGGCGTTTAAAAAATTGTATCAGAATTGTACTGCACCGTCAATTGATTCTTTACAACCCCAGAAAATATCAGCTGATCAGGCTGGAAATTTTCCAGGTATTGAAGCTGTTGTTATCAGTAAAAATAACATAGAAAACTCTGAAAACAGATTGTTACTGTATGGTGGAAAAATTGATCCTGTTCTGTTCACAATGGCAGATGATACCTTGTATTTTATGCTGAAGCCACACGAAATAAGGCTGCCCTTTGAAATTTCGTTGAACAGGTTTGTAAATATTAATCATCCGGGTACTACAGATGCTAAAAGCTATGAGAGTCATTTAACGGTAAGGGGCGATGGGATTAACAGGGATGTTGTAATAACGATGAACCGGCCGTTCAGGTACAAATCCCTGACGTTTTATCAAAATGGATTTATGACTCAGAACAGTTTTAATGCGACGACGTTATTTGTAGTTGATAATCCATTCAGATTTGTTCCTTATATTTCAGGGCTTATAATAATAGTCGGTTTGTTTATAACTTTCACAGGGAAATTTGCAGGGAGTGTAATAAGACTGAAAAACAACAACTCAGATAAAAAATAAACCAGATTCGAATGATAGTGAACCGGATTCCAAAAAGAATTTATCATATGAAAAATATAAAAAGCTACAATTACAGGATACTGATTATCACCTGTCTGGCACACTTACTTCCGTGGACAGAATCGTTCAGTTCTTCAGTGGACACCTTTTCAATAGAGCAGTTTGGAAAGATAATGGTGCTCGAATCCGGACGTAAGAAACCCATGGACACGTACGCCCGTAATAAACTTGTACAATTTTCCGGTAAACAGACCGTCAAAGGAGAGTCTGCACTCAAGTGGATGTGCAGGGTACTGCTTGAGCCTCAAAATGCAGAAGATGATCTGATTTTCATTATAAATAATCCTGAAATTCCTGATGCTTTAGGTATTACACCTCGGATAAGAAGGCGCTACAATTATTCAGAATTATACAAATCCATTAGTCAGATGGATAAATTGGTTGCTGATATTGTCAAAAAAGATCCGGGAGAGTGGACGGCTTTCGATAAAGAGATGGCGAGAGTTAACAGAAATGTCAGAGAGTATATGTCGTTGCGTTCGGTATTCAGTTTTGGCGAGCCTAAAGAACAGTTTCAGATTACAGATTCAATAGTATCAGCAATGTTAGGAATTTCGGTACTTCGGCCAGTGTCGCATCTGCAGTTACTTTATAGAGTTCAGAGAATTACCCGAAAAATAGAGGAAATTCAAACAAAAAGCGCCGATTCTCTGACTGCTTCTGAGCAGGAAGCAATTAACATTTTAAGAAGAATGCGGGAAATGGAAAGAATGATCGGAAATCCTCAACCGCATATTATTCCGGAGTTTTCTTTTGAGGGAGAGCAGTGGTACAGTCTCTGGGGTTTGTTAAACCGTTACCATACAGATGCGATGCCGCATGTACTGATGAATCTGATGCTTACCATACGAGAATGCTATCTGAGGAAAAGCCAGGTTGATTTTGATGCTGCTGTTACGCAGTATCGGGAATACACTGTTAAAACATTCGAAAGCAACAGGGCAAAAATAAACGATCCGGGTGTCGAGATACTCTATAATAGATTGAACCCGTTTTTCTTCTCCAAAGTATTGTACGGAATAGCAGCGTTGTTTTCTCTGCTTGCGATATCATATTTGTGGAGATATTCATATCATATAAGTTTAACATTGATACTGGCCGGACTGGTTTTTCAGACTATCGGGCTGATAATGCGATTTGTGATTATGGGGCATCCTCCCGTGTCTAATCTATTCGAGACGTTTGTATTCACTGCATGGGTTCTGGTAATTATCGGGATCGTGCTTGAAATCATCAGGATGAGAAATATAGGTGTGCTGATATCTTCGGTGACAGGTTTCATTTTCCTTCACATTGCTTCCCGTTATTCCCGTGATGGCGATACGATGGGAATGCTGATCGCAGTTTTGGATTCATCATTCTGGCTGACAACGCATATTGTTACTATTTCACTGGGTTATGCAGGATTTGTAGGAGCGGGGCTGGTTGCACATCTTTATCTGATACAGAAAGTTGTAAGAAAAGAGGAAAACGATCAACTGTTGCAGAGTATTCGGGCGATTTATGGGCTGTTTGCTTTCGGACTACTGTTTACCGTTACCGGAACTGTCTTAGGCGGTTTGTGGGCTGATCAGGCATGGGGAAGATTCTGGGGATGGGATCCAAAAGAGAATGGAGCACTGCTGATCATATTATGGGGACTTATTGTATTTCATGCACGTGTTGCCGGGGTAATCAAAAATAATGGGCTCGCAACAGGTGCTGTAGTGGGTGTCGTAATGGTTATGTGTACCTGGATTGGTGTAAATTTAATGGGTATTGGTCTTCACTCGTACGGAAAGGCTTCCGGCGGGGGTGAGGTTTTTGTCACCTATCTTATTATAGAGTTCATCTTTTTAGCAGTTACCTGGATGTTTTTACGAAAGAAAAACAAAACTTTGCCGGTTGTACATGTCTAAGCATTTAATCATTTAAACAGGTGCAGTTGGATGCTTTCATCCCCACTATAATAAAAACAGGAATTCTTTGACTTTATTCCTTATATTATGACAAGAGTTTTCTTCAAATTCAAATGTTGTAGTACGTTAAATTGGGTTACCTTAAATTGGGTTACGTTAAATCCTAATCGTTTGATTGGTAGATCCTGTTAAATCGTTTGTTCGTAAAAAAAGGAAAAAAATTGCTCTTTTTTTAAACCTACTGTAATAATGTAATAACATATATAACAGGAACAGCGATTAATTCTTTGGAACAATAAAATAGTACCTTCAAATATGAGCTCCCTGGAAGGAGGATTTATGTATGAATTATGTATGGGCAGTTTAAAAGCGGAATGTCTAAACAAAAAGGTGTTCTTGTTTATTGTTGCTGCAGCTGTTTTAATGGTGTGTCCACTTTTTGGTCCTGGCCGGGGTTTGCTGGCTGCTATTGATGAAAAAATGCCATCAACAATACCGGCGGAAGTTATTGCTGACTGGAAGGATCAGGATGGTGTCAGTGGTTCCAGCTACGATGCTGCAATCGAAAAAATTGTTGGAGAACTGCCGGCTGATTATAAAGCAAAATATGAAGCTGAAAAAGGCAGCCTTTCCGGAGAAAAACTGTATCTGCTGGCATGCCACTGGCGGCGTGTTTCAAAAATGCAAAAACATGAAGCTGATCTGGGGCGTATCCTATTTGCCAAGCATCACAATTTCGGTGGTTTCCTGGTAGGATATCATGAAAACGTCAGCTCAAATACGATCGGGATGCCAACTCTTGATGACAACTGGCAAAATGGTGGTGCTCTTTGTGATCTTAAAATGACAAATTACTATTCAAAACACGATTATCTTTTTGAAAAGAGTGACGGTGTTCCCAGAGATCCCTGTGTTTCTTTTGATGGGAAAAAAGTAGTATTTGCTATCTCGGGTAAAAAAGGTAAGGGTTATAAGCTTTATGAGCTGGAGGTTGATAATCCATCCAAACCAAAACAACTGACTACAGATCCGGCAACAGATATCGTTGTAGCTGATTATGAACCATGTTATCTGCCAAATGGTGATATCATGTTCAGTTCGACCCGTTGTTTTGGTATGGTCGATTGTGCCTGGAATCCTGTATCAAACATGTATCTGATGAATGGAGAAGGGAAGTTTCTTCGCCGGGTAGGATATGATCAGGTGCATACGTTTTATCCGGTAGTGACGGATAATGGAACAGTTGTTTATACACGATGGGAATATAATGACCGAATTCTTACTTCATGTATGGGGCTGTTCTATATGCATCCCGATGGCACCCATCAGACTGAACTTTATGGAAACCAGACTACCTGGCCCATGACTATGATTCATGCTCGGCCGATACCGAATTCCGAAAAATTAATGGCGGTTGCAGGGGGACATCATGCGCCTTATTCGGGTGAGTTAATGATCATTGATCCGATTAAAGCTACTAACGGAACTGCAGGAATTCAGATGATTGCTCCTAAACGTCCAACAAAAGCTGTTGTCAAGAAAGATGATATGTCTGCCGGAGATGTTGAATTTCTGTTTCAGAATCCACTGCCTTTAAATGAGAACGAATTTCTTGTTTCATGGCGTAAGACTGAAAAAGAAAAACTTTACAAACTGTATTTTATGGATGTCGATGGAAATAGAGAACTTCTTGCCTGGGATAATCAGTCGGTAAGTCAGCCGGTTTTGTTAAAAGCACGGGCCAAAATACCTCCAAGACTTGCATCATCAGTAGATTATTCAAAGAATGATGCAATATTCACGATGCAGAATGTATACGTGGGTGCAGGGTTGAAAACCAGATCCGGTACAGTTGCCAAAGGTACTGCGAAAAGACTTCGCGTTGTAAAGATCGATTACCGTGTTCAGGGTGCAACGATAGGGCAGACTGGTGGACAATCCGGATTTGTATCCTGCCCTGTTGCAAAATTTGGTGCATCATGGGAATCGAAAACTGTTCTGGGTGAAGCGAAAATTTATGATGATGGTTCAGCAGCTTTTAAAGTTCCTGCTCTCACACCTGTCTATTTTCAGGTACTCGATTCCAATGGATACTGTATTGCAACGATGCGAAGCTGGTCAACGCTTATGCCGGGTGAGCAATTTCCCTGCGTTGGCTGTCATGAACCAAAGACCGAATCGCCAAACCCTGGGCAGGTAGCATTAGCAGGGGAACCAAAAGAACTTGATAAACCTCTAGGTATCGAGGGCCGGCACTTTAAATATGGAGATATGATACAGCCCATTCTGGATCAGCATTGTATAACTTGTCATAAGGCTGGTCACGAGTCAGGGCTGGACCTGCGGGGTGATCTTATATGGGGTGCAGACCTCTCTGATGCAGATTACAAAGATTCCAAACGGTACTGGACAAGATCTTATGTTAATCTGACCGAAAAAGCAGCGTCTTTTGGTTCAGGAACATATATCAATTGTTTATCTATTTTCTCCATGTCTGAACAGCAGTCAGCCTATGCTTTTGGTTCATCAAAGAGCCCTTTAATGACAAAAGTTATTAATGCCAAACATAATGATGTTAAACTTACAAAAAAAGAGAAAGAGATTATTGCATGCTGGATCGATCTGTGCTGCCCCCATTCGGGTTTCTATACCGATTACATGAAAGCTGCAGATTCAACTCAGTATATGAAGTTGCTTGATAAACGCTTGAAATGGGAAACGATTGAAGAGAAGAATATTGAAGAATTAATCAAGAATGGACCTGTACCAAATGCCATTAATTTTGATAGTGATCAAAGCAATTTCAGCGCAATCAACTTAGTCAAAAATGCCGGCATTCAGTATTTTGCAAAACAGCAGCAGATAGTTTTACAAAGAAGCGCTGCTGGCATTTTCATGGTAACAGACCTGGGTGGAAGAGTAATGTTTCGTACGAAATTGTCAAAACAGGATGCGATAAGGTCGACAACTATTTCGCTCCCATCAAATCTCAGTACAGGTGCTTACGTTGTCAGATTTGATGGTGCAGGTGAAAGATGTGAACAGATGATCTCTGTTGTTAAGTAACTTTTTTTTACTCTGTAATATAACGTTGCGCGTCCTGTAGTGATTTACAGGACGCTTTTTATTTCTGCTGAATCGATCTAAGTGACTAAGTGAATCAAAAACTGTTTACAGCCCAGTTCTGAGCGCCACTGCAATCAACGCAGGCATTCGCCTCTCTCCACTTATGGAGAAAGGGAGCCAACGCAAAATAACTCACCTCCCGCTAAAGTTGACGAAAGTTGGATCAGAGGGATGGTTGAGTAATTGAAGTGAAAAAGGTGGTTGATTCAGATCAAGAAAGGGTCAGCTTTTTTAGATAAATATGCACTGCGGAGTAAAGAAAACCAACGATAGTTATGAATGTTGTTTATTCCGGAGTCATTTTGTGATAAAATACCTTCTTCCCAAAAACCAACTTTTTTAAGAAGTGAGATCGATCTCGAGCTGTCAGTATCGGTTATGGCTGAAATTCTATTCAGGTAGAATGGAAAATTATAAGTAAAACAATAATTAATCATGGATGAAACTGCCTCATATGCATAACCCTTGTTCCGGTATTCGGGGTAAAGTCTGTAACAAATTTCTACAGAACAACAGTTTCTGTTGCTATTATGGTAACCACAGGAGCCAATAAGCTGTGTTGGATCAGATTCAGGTACGATTGCCCATTTCCCACTATAATCCAACTCCTGATTATTCCTGAATATTCGTTTTTTCAGCATGGCTTCCACCTGTGCAACGTTGGAGATAGTTGTGGAATCATGAAGTTCGGTAATCAGTCCTTTGGAAATAATAGTAAATACCGAATTGATGTCGGTACTTACAAAGTTTCTTAGAAGTAATCGTCTGGATTTAATTTCGGGAAACAACGTCACAACAAGCCTTTCTTGATAGAACACAAAATAGATGCATTTTGTTAGTTTTTCGTTAGCTTGCAGTTAGTTTTCAATTATGGATAAAACAGTTTGGATGAACGGATCGGTAGAACCAAAACTGTTTTCAGATGTATGGATATCATCTGCAATAAGATGATCAAGCCTGATGCCATCCATCCATGGTGAGAATTGTAAAGGTAAAAAAGGGAGCGTTAACAGGTGTTTTCGAAACGTTTAAAACAAAATATTTTATGCTATTGCCTTAAAATTGTGTTATTTTGATAAAAACTCAACATCGTGGTTACGGTCTTCTGCTTTTAGAAGTATCTATCCGTATAATTCCTTTTTTAAAAAAATTTTTGAGGTCATAATGGCGTTAAAAGATTTAATCGTTCCCAAATGGAAGCATAGCAGGGCTGAAGTGCGTCTTGCTGCTATTGATACTATCAGCAATGATCCAAAAATTCTTCAGGAGATTGCGCAAACAGACCTCTCTGCGCAGGTTCGGATTGCTGCGATTAAAAAGATTGAAGATGAGCAGTTACTTCGGACGATTATACAAACTGAAAAAGAGGAGCAAGTTTCGGATGTTGCAAGAAAGCAGTGGGAATCAATGCTTAAAAAAATTGTTGCATCATCAGGCGATCAGCAGGCAGTGATTTCAGCGCTTGAACAGTATGGTAACGAAAAAGCAACTGCAGCATACCTCTGTGATCACAATCCGGACATTTCGGTGCAACGTAAGCTGATAAAGCAGGTAAAATCTCCTCAGCTTCTGGCAAGGATAACAGAGAATGAGTGTGCATTTGAAATCGCGGAATCAATCCTGTCGCAGATCAGCGAAAAAGAGTACCTTGAACGAATAGCTCAGAGAGCATCAAATAAAAAAATCCGTACGATTGCGCAGGAGAAAATTAAAACGTTATTTGCCGATCCGCTTGCAATGGAGCGAGAGGTTACCAGAAAACTGAAACTTTGTTGTACTGGTATGGATATTCAAGTTTCGCCTCAGAATTATAGTCAGGCACTTGAGCTGCTGGATGTTTCCAGGAATGTCTGGAATAAATACGATCCGCAGCGGCAGCATCCACTGGCTCAAACCTATGCTGATGCTGAAAAAATCTTGACTGAAAGGATCAGAATCGCTGATGATCAGAAAGTCATACTGGAAACACTTGAGAGCATTTGTCATAATGCGGAAGAGTTAGGAAATAATCCGGATAATACACTTGAGGAACGTTTTGAACAAGTGCAGATACAATGGAATGCTGTTGACAGAACAAAGATTCAGGACATCCTAACAGTATCGCTGGATGACAGGTTTAAAAGAGCTTGCTCAAAAGCAGTATCGGCAGTTAAGGCATCAAAGGAAGCTCGTGAGCAGTTACTGCGATATCAGGAAGCTTTAGAACTGGCATGTAGTGAGATTGAACTCTTTGTCAATGGAAGCGCCGAACCCGATGAGAAAACGTGGCGGCGGATGGTTGCTAATTGGAAAAGGCTCGATGCGAAAAAATCAGTGGATGAGACACTGAAAAAACGTTTTTCTGATGCTGAGAAAAAATATCAGGAAAAGATCGATTCAAAAGTACAGTTGAAGAAAAGTGAACTGCAGGATGAAATCGAAAGTGTTGAGCGTATTGTTTCGGAGATGGAATCGATTGCTCTGAGTGAACCGCAGCAAATACGGTCACGTTATCTTTACGCGATACACCTCAAGAAGGAGTGGGATAAACCCCGACCACTTGCCCGTAAACGTACAATGGAACTTCAGGAAACGTTTGTACATGCGTTTGAGAGCTTTATGACTCTCTATCATGAGTTAAAAGAACAGAACTCGTGGCATCAGTGGGCAAATGAACATGTGAAGACAAAAATCATTGATGAAATCGCTGCACTGGAGTTGAGTCTGCAGCAGGGTGAATCATTGAAAAGAATTGCCCGTAAATTGAGCCTTTTCGAAAATCAGTGGCGGCGGGCATCGGGTGGTGAGCGGGAAACAAAAGAGCTGGATGAACGTTTCACTTCAAGTCGTGACAGGATTTTTTCAATAGCGGTAGCAAAAAAAACAGAACTTCTCGAAACGCTCAAAGCATTGCTTGCACGCACTGATGATACTAATCAGGCGGAAGAGGTGAAGGCGCTTCAGAGGCAATGGAATGAAATAGGGTATCTGCCTCCTGAGCTGGAAAAAGATTTACCAGATACTTTTTATGGACTCTGTAACAGCTATTTTGAACAGCGCAAGGAACAGTACCAGAAATATGCCGAAGAGGTTGATAAGAATATTAAAATTCGTGAAGAAATCTGTTCTGAAGCGGAGAAACTTGCAGTTTCTACTGACTGGAAAACAGGGAAGGAAGCATTTACACAATTACAAAAGCGATGGGATGAATCATGGCCGGCACCACATAAGAGAAGTCAGGAGTTGTGGGTCCTGTTCTGCAGGAGCAGGGATCAATTCTTTGAACAATACCATGTTTTTCAGACCGAAAATGACAAACAAAAAGAAGAACTTTGTCAAAAAGCAGAGCAGTTACTTAACCGTCTTCATGTAGATGATTCCGTGCTGACGGAAGAAGAGGTTGAAACCGTGGTTATTGAATCTGTTTCTGATGTAGAGAATGACACTGCTGCCGGAGTTCAGTCAGAAAGTGCAGTGGTTGAATCTTCACAGCAGAGTGATGCAGATGAAACTGACAAATGGTCCCGTGTCAATTACGGGAGCATTTTGAGTGCAGCTATAAAGCTGCAGAAATTGTGGAAAGAGGGTGGGGCCGGAACAAAGGAACGCTCAGAGGAGCTGTGGGAACGTTTCAATGGTACTTTGCGAAATGTGTTTGCGATTATTGATGAGGAGCACAAAAAGAATCTGGAACCTAAAGAGTTACTTGTAAAAGAAGCTGAGTCGATTGCTTTATCAGAAGACTGGGATGGCACATCATTGAGATTTCAGGAGATCCGGAATCAGTGGAAATCAATCGGGCAAGCATCCCGTCGTGATGAACAGGCGCTCTGGAAAAGACTTCAGGCGGCGGGAGATACCTTTTTCGGGAGACGACGGGCCTACTTTGATTCCAGAAAAAATATTGTTCGCAAGAGTATTGAGGAAAAGCAGCAGTTAATTGATGAGCTGGAGATAATGGTTCGTATTGCGGGTAAGAGTCATCTGCTTAAAACATCCCAAAAGCAATCGGCTGCAGAGATTCTTAAAAAAGGTATCGATCTTCGAAGTCAGCTGATTGTTGATGGAGACCCGGAAAAGACATACAACAATATCAGAAAACGGGCCTTTGAAATTATTGATATCTGGGAAAGCGGCGAGCAACTGCGCGGGAAAGATTTTTATGATCTTGACAGGAGGTTTGATGAACTGCTGGGGATTCTGAAGCGGCGGTAATTTTTATCGATGGTGGGCAAAGGAACTTAAGAGGTCACATTAGGGTTGAATAGCCTTCACTATGGAAATGCCCACCTTTCTAAACAGAAAGTGTTACACTGAGTACCATCGCATCAGCATCCGTATCCAAAATACTCCTTACACTCACGTCCTTCTTGACGCCCTCTAAATCCCCCGCAGGGGGACTTTCTGAAAAATCTCTGACGCAGTAGGGGAACGAGCAGTTTGGGTAATCCGCGAATTTCTCCATCACCTCAAATATTAACCCCTACCCTTTGTCCCTCCCCCGATTACGGTGGAGGGAGATGAGTTTGTCGCATTTGTCTCCCTTCCCTCGTAAACGGGGGAAGGGGCGGGGATAGGGGAACGAGCTTTTGGAGTAAGCCGAAAGGCAGATGGAGAACGCGTAACAAGAGGGGATTAGAGTGTTTTTGAGAGCATTTTCGGGCACGTTTTACCTCTGTTACAAATAAAATGTAAACCCTCGTTCTTTCTGTTTTGCAGAAGTAAAAAAAAACCCGTGCAGGAGGCTCCTACTTGTGCAATTTTTTCATGATATTTGCAAAACGCCCTTTGCTGATGGGACTATCTGCAATGATACTTCCACCGTATATAATACAGAATGTACCAAAAGGACTGGGGCAGTTTTGAGCTTCCTGATAATTCTTCAAAGTTATTACATTTGCGGTCAACCCATACTCACTTTTGGCAAAATCAGCTATTTCCTTGACATTCTTGACTGTGTATGGGCATTGATCTGCACGGATTATTGTAAGTCCTTTTCCGTAACTCTCTATAGTTGTGCTTCTGGTCTTGAATGATGGAGAAGGAGTGCTTTGGGTGAACTTTTTAACCAGCAGATTAAAATCCGGTTTGGCAGAATCAACGACTTCAAAACCATTTTTAATAAACAGATCGTTACCCGCCATAAAAGAAGCTTTACGCGTTACGACTGCAATACCCTTGAGCTTGAGCTTTTTTGCATCATTCTCACATTCTGCGATCAGGGAGGAGCCAAACCCATTATTTTTGTAGATTTTTTTAAAGCCGACGAATATACAGTGAATAAACATGTAGTCAGTAGCTTCAACGGGTCTCCAGCAATACCTTCCCGGAATATATTCGATCATCCCCTGCATACCATCCTTTTGTGAGTATACTGTTTTTATGGTAAGGCCTTCCTGAAAGCGTTTTTTAAGCCATTCGTATTTTTCTGGAAAACCACCTTTTTTGGGATCCTTGTAACCACATAGACCGAATTTGCAAACATTTTCCATTGTTGTATCGATTATTGTACAATGTTCCATTGTATACTCCGTTTACCTGAATGACACAAAAAAATCAGGCTGTGGCGAACTACTGATTCTGATTATTTCCAACCGATGGAACTCGATACGATCCGTTGGCTCCATTTTTCCGGATAAGGACATGTAAACTATTTGTGTAAATAGTTACACCTTTTATCTTTCTTCCACTAAGATCATAAATTTCCGGAATTAAGGGACTGTTGTTTTCTAATGTCCGACTATATCCTTTGAAAAAATTTCCAGAAACGATACGTACGGTATTCTCAAGAAATTTTCCATCGATAGTTGCATCGGCGAATGCATTACCGAGTGCAACCATCCCTTCATTCTGATAATGGATCCTGTCAGTTTTAAAACCTTTGGTTGGAAAGGTGATGACATTAGTCATTTCCTTTGCCAGATTATTCATCGCGGTATTGACAATCTTATAATCTGTCCACATGGTTTGTTCATCGATATTGGCTGCAATGAACGGCATATCGTCAACCGTAACTTCCTTACGGATATCATTGATAAGGTTTTTGAGGTTTTTCTCGTAATTATTTGCCATTGATTTATCCATGGCATCAGATTCACCCTGCATCCATAACATACCTTTAATAATTATCGTATCGGTAGTGGCATTTTTAAGCGATGTAATGGCTTTTTGGAGCTCACTCACAAAGCTGGTATACAAATTACCGGCAGTGCCCCCGGAACTCGGTGGTCGCCACTGCTTATCCAGGTTGGTTCCGGCAACGGATGACTTGTAAAGAGCGAATTTAATCGCAGGGTATTTTTTTGTAAGGCTGGCGGCGAAACAGAGTTCCGGTCCAAACTGTGTATTTGAGTACCCGAATCCAGGTTCCAGAGTAAGCCATTTACCTTTTAATGATGTGGCACCATCCATAGATGGGTTAAGGTAGATTCTGGTGTTTTGTTGTTTGCTTTTGAGCTCAGATGAAAGATTTCCTGAACCTGTCATTCCCGACATATTTGACTGACCACCCAGTAAAAAAAGATACACAGGCTCAGCTATAACGATAACAGGAATGGAAAAAATTCCCAGAAATATTGTATGGTATGTAGTTGATTTCACGAAATTTAACATGTTTGTCCTCCGGGTATAAATGAGAACGGATTTAAAAAAAAGAAGATACTTGGAATAAATCTATACTCTAAGTACCCCAAATGCTGTTTTTAAGGTGAAGTATTATCAAAAAGTGTGGCGAAAAATGCCCACATTTCATGCAGATGGGTACTCTGTATACTTTTAAATGTTAATTAGATTTTAATGCTCAGGGACTGTGCAGGAATAGTTGAACAGATCAGCCGCGCTGGATTTTCGTAAAAGTCCAAGGGACCGACCGTAGTGGGCATCCAGATAGTCTGGGTGTTCCCCGGGATCACAACGCAGGAATGTCACTTTTTCAAGGGGTAATCACACTCTTCTGAGGTACCCGCTGTAATGGAATGCGAGCTGGTTGCGGCTTTGGCACTGAGGAGAGATTCGCGCGGCGATCGATCTCTTCCTGAGTCAATTCGCTGATCTCAGGGATCCAGACGGTCATACCTGCGGTAAGTTTGTTGAGGTCAACCTGTTTGTTGTATTTATTGAGCAGCCACAGTGGTATGGATGCCTCGTTTTGATTGCAGAGATCCCAGAGTGTCTGACCTCTCTTTACAATGTGAGTTTTTACATCAGAAACCATATACTGCGCATAAAAGTCTTCTTCGATTGCCATGTGGTATTCCAGACGTGCAGACGAGAAACGGTCCAGTGCATCCTGTTTATCTATCGGTATCTGCAGTTTCTGGTGTACTCGGATCGTTGATCCTCTTCCCATATCGTTCAATTTTCTGATCTGCCACGTTGGTATTCCCAGCCAGTCCGCATAATGACCGATAGTTTCATCGATACTGACAGATATAGTTGCCCGTGATCCTCCCGATGATAGTACGACATCAAGATTGTAAAGACCTACATCGAAGACTGTTGGTAATACCGGCTTTACACGCAAATTGACTGTCGGTTCAGGTAGTGCAGGAGCCATTGCAATATCTTCCAGTGAATCACTAAGTTGTTCCACCTGGAAATGAACTGGTTCTTCCTTTTTTGCTGTTCTGGTTGATTCTACGGGCTGCTGTTGAACTGGTTCGGTTTTTGATGCCTGCTGTGGTTTTACAGGTTTTGGTTCAATTACTGATGCGACTACGTTACTGACAATCTGTGTTGTGTCTTCAGGAGGAGTGATCTGTGCAATCTCGGCTTGTGCGATTTCGGCCGCAGCTTCGACTGATGAGGATTCAATCGCAGCTTCAACAGCTTTTTTGTTGGAGATTGCTCCTTGTTTTGTTGCGGATGCCAGTGTTGTTGTCTTTGCTGATGCAACAGTGGTACCTGGTACGCGCAGTACCTGTCCGGCATATATCCTGTTATATTTCGTGATGTTATTTTCAATTGCGATATCCTTGACAGAAACGCCAAGTCTGCCGGCAATGCCGTATAGATTGTCCCCTCTGCTTACCGTGTAATAGTTGGGACGTTCAGGACCGAGCTGTTTCAGTGAATCTGGTATATTGTTAAAGGCCATATGGACGTTTTTGGCAGTAAGAGTTGCAGGAAGGTGTATGACAAGCCCTTTGGGCAGCCGTTTTCTCTGCTCGAAGACTGACGGGCGTAGTGCCGGGTTCAGATCGGATAATTGCTGAGGTGTTATTCCAAGAACGGTACATATAAGATCAGTTGACATGAAAATCGGCAATTTAGCATCATGAAATTGAAGCGGCTGCATCAGCTTTGTTGTCGGGAAGTAGGTCGCATGGTCTTCGGCGATTTCACTTGCAGCAAGGAAACATCCGTAGAAATTGCTTGACGCAAACCGGAATGACCGGCTGGAGTATTTCTGAATGATTACAGCAAGGTCCTTAGAACCTGTTTGTGCGACAGCCCGTCTCATTCCTGCGACACCATGGTTATACGAAGTGATAGCCAGCGGCCATGATTTGAGCTCGTTGTAACTGGAGGAGAGGTATCTGGCGGCACCAACGGTTGCAATAATCGGATCCCGTCGCTCGTCAATGGTGTAGTCGATTTTCATACCAAACATTTTTCCGGTTCCCCGCATGAACTGCCATAATCCGGCTGCTCCAACTTTTGAATATGCTTCAGTATTGAATGATGATTCCACATGAGGAAGATATGCAAGGCGAAGGGGCACTTTATAAGACTTCAAAATAGCGCGGATCGTATCCAGATATAATCCGGAACGTTCCAGTCCCTTCCTGAATCGCTCTTTCTGCCCCATCTGAAAACGGATTCGTTCGGGAGCATCCTTAAAAAGCGCAATGTCTCCAAATTGTTTGTAAACAGTATAAAGTGCTTCTTCTTCCCTGGATAAACCTTTACCGGACTTGGAAATAATCAAGCGCAGTGATGCTGCAATTTCATCTTTACGTTTTTTTACTGAGGAAGAGTTGTAGTCACCTTTTAAACGATCATAAATAACCATCGGGTAATCACGATCATGGATCAGGCCTTCAGTCAGTGAAATTTCGGTATAGATTTTTTTCCAGAACGCTACATTTTGTTTGAGAATTTCGGGGGTCGGGAAAATGGTGTCTGTTTGAGCGGCTGAACTACTGAAAACCATCAGAAATAGAATCAGTATCAACGAAAATTTCTGCTTACCCATTATTGACTCTCCCTTAATCTGGCTTGGGCTTTATAGATCACTTCTATTACTATTAAATAACAATTATGCCGGAACGAATGTATAGATGTTTTTTCAAGTTAATGTGCACCAACTCCGTAAATCTTTTAACATGATGGTAAAAGACAATCTGAACTGAGATTATCGGTATCTGTAGAATTATAGAATATTCGGTAATTGAATGCAAGTCTACCGGGGTGGAACAGGAATAATGCATTATGAAATTGAATTTAAGCGTTTCGAAGTATATTTTACCTCTTTCCATTCACTTTTTAGGAGGAGCCTTGTATGGTTGAGTCAACAGCAGCCTGGTTCAACGACGGTGGACCATTTATGTGGGGTATTCTTGCTGTTTTAGCTGTAGCGCTTGCAGTTACCCTGGAGCGGCTGGTTTTTTATTTCGTCATTTGTAAGAAATCGTATACACCTTTAGTGGAATCTATTGCGCGATTAATCGGTGAAAATAGAACTGCAGATGCAATGAAACTGGTACAGAAAGGTTCTTCTCCAGCGATTGTTTTGTTGAAAACGGCTCTTAAGCGTTTTGAGACAGGTTTATCAAACGAGGAGATCCGTGATGGAGTTGAAGAGGCCGCTATTAAGCAGGTGCCACGTCTTTCGGAGCGACTCAACTATCTTTCCCTGTTTGCTAATATTTCGACATTGCTGGGGCTTCTTGGTACCATCGCAGGGTTACAGCTCTCATTTTCTTCACTTGCTACGGTTGAAGCCGCAAAAAAAGCATCAATGCTGGCTGATGGAATCTCGCAGGCTATGATTACGACAGCATTCGGGTTGATTGTTGCGATACCCTGTATGGTGCTCTATACAATGCTTGTTAATAAACAGAACCGGCTTGTGAAGGACCTTGATGAATCATCGGTCCGGCTGCTCAACTTCCTGAAGAATAAGAAATCCTGATGTCACTTACATTGTATAAATCGCAACGCCCGCCATCAGAGCAGCTTGAGTCTGCTGAACTGGATGTCACACCGGTGATGAACATGTTCATTATTCTCATCCCGTTTCTTGTATCTATGGCAGTGTTTACTAATTTATCAATAATCGAATTCTCTCTGCCGCCAAATGTCGGGGCATCGATGAACAGTTCGCCGGAGAAACCAAAGCCAAAATTAACTGTGAGAGTTGGGACGGATTATTTCGGTGTTGTACTGGGTGATACGTTGTATGATTCACTGTCTGTTAATAATGGAATATATCCTTTTGATGAACTTGAAGAGCGCCTGCGTAGCAGAAAGCTGCTTCTTGCGGCCAATGATGATATCGTGATTGCATCTCTGGATGAAATTGCGTTCAAACATGTGGTTAAAGTAATGGATGTTTGCAGGAGTGCCGGGTTTGTCAATGTCGGGCTTTCCAGCGCGACGGTAAGTCCGGGTGGTGAAATGAAATGAGTATTGTCAAGGGAATGGCGAATTCTGAAATCGATGGCACATTTCGTCCACAGTTGACATCACTTATCGATGTCATGACCATTTTACTTGTGTTTCTGATCAAAAGTTTCTCGGTGGATGGAAATTTAATAACGCCATCCGATGACCTGATACTTCCTGTTTCCAGTTCAGAAAAACGCCCCAGACAGCAGTGTACCATAGAGATAACCGGCAGTGCGATCATCGGTGAAGGGGAGATTATCGCAAAACTCAACGATGTAGCCGCAACAGATTCTCTGCTGATCGAGCCGCTGTTCAAATGGATGAAATTGAAGAGTACTCAGTGCGGTGATTCATTAAAGGGCAGGGAACTGATGATCCAGTGTGACAGGGAACTTCCGTATTCAAATGTCAAAAAGGTCATGTACTCCTGTTCCAGAGCGGGATTTAATCGTTTTTCGGTACTTGTCATTCGGGAGGAATAATGAGTAGTCAGAGTAACGAACTGCTGTTGAAAATTTACACGGAGGAACGCGACAAGACGGGAAACGGAGATTTTTTCACGCCGATACTTCTGTTGATGCTTCTTCTTTCCGGGGGAGCCGGCTGGTATTTAAAAGTGAATAATCCACCACAGGAAACGATTGAAGAGCGTATGGCGCGTGTGCAGACAGAGTTTATCATCGAGGAAAAACCTGTTGTAAAAGAACCGGTAAAACCAAAACGAATTCCCGAGCCTGAAGAAAAGAAACCGGAAATAGAGAAGCCAAAAGAGCCTGTTGATCTGACAGAAAAACCGCTTTTGAATCAGAAACAGGATGATATTGTAAAGCCTGCAATAAATGAGACTCCGAAACCGGTTCGCAGGGTTTATGGATTGAAAAGAGTATACTCAACAGGCTTTGGTGCATCAGGAGATGCAACGGATGCAGTAATCGGGAAGCTTGGGAATACATTGAATACCGAGATCGATACATTTACTGCTACAAGTGAGGACCTCAAAGGGTCTCTGGTTTCAATTACGACTGTTACGGCACAGCCTAAATTAAAGGTGAATGCCAAACCCGAATATACAAAAGAGATGCTTGATAATAAAGTCGAAGGGTTTGTAAAAGCAAAAATACTTATTGATATAGATGGAAAAGTCAAAAAGGTGGTGGTTATGGATGACCTGGGTTTCGGTTCCAGAGAAAAGGTGTATGAAGCATGTCTGAAGCTGCTTTTTGAACCTGCGTATGTTGGAGCTGATGCCGTTGCATCCTGGATTACCATCCGTTTCAATTTTAAGATCATTTAATTTGTGGCAAAAAGATGAAATACGCGAGATGTACAATTGGTTTACTGATGGCAGTACTATGCTCTTTGTTGTATGCTCAGGTAACAGAGGAACCGGAAATACTGCTCGAAATAGAATCCAGTGCCTATGTGGATACTGGTATTTCTCCTGCTATTGCAGTTGATTCTTCTTCAGTAGAAATCGATAAAGATACGATCGATGGGCTTGAAAAAGAACCGGTCCTTAAAACCTTTATTAAAGCAGTGTACCCGCAGCATCTGCTCAAGAATGCAATCACCGGTGTGGTTACCCTCGATCTGCTTGTAAGTGACAGTGGGCGGGTGGACAGTCTGCATGTCGTTAACGGGATACATCCGGATCTTGACAGTGCTGTTGCTGCTGCTGTCCGGCAGTTTGTTTTCACTCCAGCTATAGCCGATGGTGAGCCTGTTCCGGTAATTCTTACGTATCAATACGAGGTCACCCTTGATGAAGTTTTGGACAAGGTGGAAGAGTATGTAAATTTCCGGGGGGTTGTCTACGAACGGGGGACCAGAGCTGTTGTGCGTGATGTTGAAGTATATGTTTCTTTTATCGATACACTTCATGACACTGCAATTGCGCTGCCCTTTCCTGTATATCTCAAAAAAATCGGAAGTTTCAGCGGGCAGAAACTTGAACAGGGGAGCTTAATGACGCTAACCGATTCAAGTGGAACATTTGAGTTCAAGTCATTGCCATCAGGTCCGTTGCGAATAACTATACCTGCAGTGGGGTATGAACAGTTTGAAACGGTGGATACGCTCAGGAGTGGTGAGGTCCTTGAAGTTGTTTATCGAATGCAGCGTACTTCTTATGCTGAATACGAGATTACCGTTTATGGGAAAACCGAAGAGAAAGAGGTATCCCGCCGTACATTGACACTCAATGAGGTTAAGAAAATACCGGGATTTGGAGGAGATGCTGTCAAGGTTGTTCAGGCTCTTCCCGGCGTTGCGCGTCCGTCATTTGGAGGGGGAGCGGTTGTAGTCCGTGGAGCTCCAAGCTGGGACAGCAAATTTTATCTTGACGGGGTAATGATTCCGCAGTTGTATCATTTCGGTGGTATTAAATCGACTTACAATTCTGATGGCCTTGAATCGGTGGATCTTTACCCCGGAGGTTTTGGTGTCCGGTACGGATCAACGATCGCTGGGGTGATAGAACTTAAAGGACGCAATGCGAAGCGGGATCGGATAAGCGGTTTTGCAGACGTTAATCTTTTCGATGCAACAGCATTTATTGAAGGACCGATCGGGAAAAATGCGGGAGTTATTGTAAGTGCGCGCCGTAGCTATATTGGAGACATTCTGGGTGCAATAACAAAAAGTGACTATTTTAATCTGCCCGTATCAATCGTTCCTTATTACTATGATTATCTTGCCCGCATTGATGCGAATGTAAACGAAAGTAATAAACTGTATTTTACTGTTTTCGGTTCCAGTGACCAGATGGAATTGATTGCGCCATTTGTGAGAGGTGGCAGTTCCGATATCGATAAACTGACCGACAGGCTCAAACAACGGATGTCATTCACGATGTTTACAACTGGATGGGATGCTGATATAACCACCGCTCTGAAAAATCACACAAGAGTTGCTTTTATTCCCGGAAGCGGTTTTAGTTCCGCATTTGGATTTATAAAGGTAGAGTATTCTTCATGGGAGCTGTCTCTTCGTGAGGAGCTTCAATATAAAATCAGTAATAAACTTCAGTTTGATATTGGTGCAGATTTATGGCATAAGAAACATTATCAGGAGGGGGCATTCCCAAGTACCAGAGATGATGGAACTTTTAATTATGATACAATGGATCTGAAACTGGGACTTGCTTCGCCCTATCTTCAGTTTGAGATTAAGCCGACTGAGAATCTCTTTATTCTCACCGGGTTACGTTACGATTATTATAATGAATTACATTATGATGGCGGGGTGTTACCCGAGTTCTGGGAGTATTCTGATTTTAACAATGCCAGGGGATACTCAGGGGAACCATCGCTGCGTTTTTCTTTACGTTATAAGTTTAATGAGAATCAGACAGCGAAATGCGCGATAGGTACATACAATCAGACTCCGCAGCCTGTCGGGTTTGTAACCCACAAAGTTTATGGCAACCCGGCTCATCCGGCGACCAAAGCGCGTCATTTGACTGCCGGTTACGAAATTAAATTTACTGATCTTATTTTCGCCGATCTGCAGGTGTACCATAACTCACAGTGGGATATTCCCGACACCTATACAAGTACAGAGTTGACGGAAAATAATGAACTGCCATCATTTCTACCAAAGGGAAAGGCAAGAATGTACGGTTTGGAGATGCTCCTTCGTCATGATCAGGGTGATCGGCTTTTCGGGTGGATTGCGTATTCATTGTCGCGAAGCGAGCGCTATAATCGTGAAACGAAAAAATGGGAATTATACGGCAGGGATCAGACCCATAATCTCCAGCTCATTCTCAACTACCGTTTGGAAAGGCAGATCGAAGTGGGTACACGGGTGCGGTATGTCAGTGGAAACCCATTTACCCCGGTTTTGGGAAGTGTGTATAATGCTGAGGGTTTCTTCTATGAAGCAATTCGCGGAAAAACAAACAGTAAAAGAAACAAACCATTTTTTCAGGTCGATCTGCGTATCGATAAAAAATTTGTTTATGATAAGTGGATGCTTGCGGCGTATCTTGATTTCCAGAATGTTTTAATGTTTCTTTACGCAAGTCCTGAGTTTACTATTTATGATTTTGATTATACCGATCAGACAACAGTGTCGGCACCATTTGTTCCATCATTCGGGTTGCGTGCGGAGTTTTAAATGAACCATTACTTTATTGTTATCCTTTTTTCTGTTTTACTTCTGGCTGGATGCGGGGCGAATCTGCCCGATCAGTTCGAAAATGTTGAAAAACTTCGTTCCCTTGCAATAACATTCGATAATAATGGATATGCTGAAGCCGCCCCCGGGGATACCGTTTGCATGCGGGCATATTTCAGTGGTGAAACTGTCCGGTCGGCTCAATGGTGGGTATCAACACAGCTCGTGTCAGGAATTTATTTCGGTGCTGATACTTTTATCGACTCTATACCGATTCATGAGTTAACAATTCCCGGATCGTACAAAGAGTTTGCTGGCGGAAAAACAGATTCTATAGCAATAAATTTAAGAATACCTGAAGATGTTATCAGAAAACAGTTTGACCTTTCAAAACCGGTTTCATCACTGCTGCCATCAGGAGTTAATGACTCCGTAAGGAGTACACTTTCCGTACTTACCATTGGGCAGGTTTTCGACGCGCTTGATCTCATTTCGGCTCTCGGGACGATAAATTCTTCGTTAATAGATACTCTGTATGGTGGTATGTTAAATAAACAGAATTTAAGTCTGTTGCTTCAGGCTTTTTCGGTAAAAATCCGTATATCAGGAAAAGTAAACGGGTATTTTAACTTGAAAACGTTTTTGACTGTAAAGTATTCCATGAGAATGAAACGGGTGGGGATCGATGTTGAAGTGAACCGCAATCCGGTAATTGACAGTGTGCTTCTTTATAAAGTTTTCGGTAATCACAGTGCTCTCGATCCTGAAAGTAAATATGTTCGTTCTGTTTACAATCTGACCGATCTGTTGGCAGATACTGTTTTTATAGAAAAAGGGCATACCTATTTTTTAAAGGCTGTGGAAACTGATAGTCTTGCTGATTACGGGTATACGTATAGTAATGCTACATATCAAAAGGAACTCTTTGTCCACAAGTGGTTTTACCGTAATGAAGATGAAGTATCAGGCACTGCGATGGATGATCTTGTGAAAATAGGCATGCCGACATTTGACAGTAATACGGTTAAGCTTTACCCGCCACTGGACAAAAGGATGGAAAACTTTTCAATCTGGTTAGCGGTATATGATGAAATATATGGGGTACGTCTGCGACCCATTGGTTTTGCGTTTAAGGCCATGCACGGGGTTTTCAGGTATTCGGAGGAGTATTAAAAAATTAAGAATGAAGAATGAGGAATGAGGAATTGTAGAAATGGGGGAGACGAAAGAAAATCCAGCGAGGGATAAAAGTTACGCGTTTGCGCTTAGAATTATAGGGATATACAAGCAGCTTTGCGAAAGCACAAAGGAGTATATATTATCAAAACAGCTGTTGCGGGCAGGTACTTCCATCGGTGCAAATGTGGAAGAGGCAATTGGTGCTCAATCCAAAAAGGATTTCAGTGCAAAGATGTCCATTGCATACAAGGAGTGTCGCGAAACCCATTACTGGCTCCGGCTTCTGAGAGACTCGGCGTATCTGGATACAAAGCTGGCAGAATCGATGCTTTCCGATTGCGATGAATTATGCAAAATTATTGGAAGTATAACACGAACGCTGCTCCAATAATGCTTACTGAACAGACCGGTGACACGATAGCGGCAAAGTGATGATAGGCACTCACTCTTCATTCTTCATTCCTCATTCTTCATTCTCTCAAATACTCCGGTCCTCCGTAAATCCCCATGTCGTTGCGGCTACCATCGCTGTCCTTGAATTTTCGATCGGGACTGCCTGCATCGATGCAGGGAGAATATTTCGAAAGTGTAAATCGTTCGGCAGGTTTGTCAGTATCAGGTGTGTATCGGCTTTTTTTCTGGAAAGATTGAATGATGTCGGCAATGATGGTGCTTTTGACTTTTGAACTGTCCGTGGGATTATTGAGATCGCGTTCTGCTGCGATGGAATCGTCAGCAGACCCTGCAAATACCGGTGAGACGAACAGATTCGAATGGATATCAATAGAATCACCGCGGCTGTTTTTCTTTACATGAAGTCCAAAATACGGATCACATTCAAGAAAGTTGCCATCCATATTCTGCCAAATGCAATTATGATTCAAGGTGATTTTTGATTTTCCGTCGCCCCAGACACCGTTGTTTTTATTCCCGGTAATGATACAGGAGATAATTTCCGGATTGGCATCACTGACCCGTATTCCTGCAAGGAGGTTATACCCGATGATACAATTGGTAATTGAAGGTTTACCCGGGCTTTGACAGAGGATACCGATGTGGTTATTTTCTATTATACAGCCGCGAATAACAGGGCTGCATGATACTGCTTTAACAGCGATGTACGCACCGGTGATATCGGTACAGATGATCTCATTACCTTCTTCTGTGGGATTTTCAAAGACGATTCCGTACCATCCGTACTTTTCTCCTGATGGTTTGATTTCGGGGGAAAATACTATTCTGCCTGATCGGCGTCCTACACAACTGAGAAGTCCCTGGACTTTTATCGAGATGCTGGATTTGTCAAAATTATCGATCTGTTCAGTCGTATCTTCATGAAGCTGTGATGAAATAATAATCTTTGTACCGGGACCGATAATTAACCTGCGGTATTTCGGAATGACAAGATCGGAATGAAGAATGTATGGACCTTCTTCAGCCGTCCATCGCAGATCACGGTCAATAACTCCACCGACATGCTTCTGGGCCTGGATCAGCATGGCGCACAATAACGGAAGAAATAAAAATCTGTTTTTCATACTGATGGTGTCATTTCTGCGTATTTGCCGTAAAGATACAATTTCTTCCAGTTAAAATTATGGATCAAAAAAGTACTGCCTGCGATTGGATTGTTACCCTGTTCTCTGTAAATGCGTTTTACTGAGATAAGATTGAGAGCCTCAAGAAGGCAGAGAACCTCATCGTATTCATCAATGAGCTTGTTCTGTTCTAAAAAATTCCAGAAGATTGAACCATTGATTGCTGTATAAATGTTATCACTTTCTTTTATTTCCGTATATTGCTCTGCTACCGTTAATATCAATTTGTATATGTCATCAGTAGGAGGAAACATTCTGGTGTAATTTTTTCGTATAAGAAATCTTAAAAACTGGCAGTATTCAAGCATTCTCGCGATGTCGTTGATTTGAAGGTGAGTAGACGATAACGAGATGAAGTTGTAGTGATGAAGAAAATCAATCATTTTTAAGACTTTTTGATGAGTAACTCCCAGAAGTTGTATGAGTTGCAGCTGGAGGTCAGTGAGTTTCAGTCCCACATTATTCTGGTTAAACCGTGAGTTAAGGTGTGAAATGGCGATGATGATATTTGCACCCTGATGTTCATTGGTTATGTTTTGCAGACGTTTATTGGCCAGTCTGATTTTGATGCTGGTCATTCTGATGATTGATAAAAACCATGATGGAACGCCACGTATTTTCTCGTGAAAAGTATCTGCATCGATAATAATGACGACACTTTCCTTGAGTGTGCGTGCTGATGCACTGCGTGGTTTCCCGTCGATGAGGGCCATTTCCCCAAGGACAGCACCATCGTTAAGGACCGCAAGTTCAATCTCTTTTCCGGCAACAAAACGATATACTTTCACACTGCCGCTCTGAATGATATACAGTTCACGTGAACGGTCATTTTCATGAAAGAGGTGCATCCCCTTTTTAAATGTTTTTTTCAGTGGTGTCATGTTTAATGCAATTTTTTGGCTTTCAAGGAATTAAGATACCTCAATTTTAACGTTGAAAAGGATAGAAAGCAAGTAGTGGAATATTATATTTTACTGGATAATTCATTGATTTTATTTTTAAGACATTAATTTTTAATTCAGATCGTAATTGTAATATTACAAGAATCGGGAGAACCTTATGACTTTTTTAGTTGCACTGGGATTATTCGCAGCAGGTATCGCTTTACTTTTTATGAAACCGCAGGGGAGGACTTCAGGCAATCCCAAAACTGTTGGGGTTATCGCACTGCTGATAGCGACAGGGATTGTAGTTTTTCAATGGGTTAAAGTTGTTCCGGCAGGTAATGTCGGTGTGGTTGATTTCTTTGGGAAAGTCTCAGAAAAAACATTGAAACCCGGCATAAACTTTGTCAATCCATTCGCCAGAGTAATCATCATGAGTGTAAAGACTCAGGAGGTTAAAGAGACTACTACTGTACCAACTCAGGAGGGGTTATCATTAAATCTGGAAGTGAGTCTTCTTTTCCACCTCAATCCGGAGAAGGCTGGTGAGGTCTATAAAACGGTTGGTGTAGACTATGCGGATATAATTATTGTGCCGCAGTTCAGATCGGTTCTGAGAACTGTCACTGCCGGATATGAAGCAAAGGCATTGTATACGTCGGTCAGGGAGAAGCTTGCAGCTGGAATTGTAGAAGAATTGAAGAAACAGATTGAACCCAGAGGCATAACTGTTGAAAATGTTCCTTTACGGAATATCCAGTTGCCGCCGAAAGTTGCGGAAGCTATCGAAGAAAAACTTAAGGCGGAGCAGGAAAGTCAGAGAATGCAGTTTATCCTTGAAAAAGAGAAGCTTGAGGCGGATCGTAAACGAATTGAAGCACAGGGAGTAGCTGATTTTCAGAAAATTGTTTCACAGGGAATAAACAAGGAACTCCTTCAGTGGAAGGGTATCGAGGCAACAGAGAAGCTTGCCGGATCGCAAAATACAAAAATTGTGATAGTCGGGGGTAAGGATGGGCTTCCATTGATTCTCAATTCTGAAAAATAGACAACAGGTAAACAGGAAGGATTAGTTCCTGTTTACAAGAGATCCAGAAGTCAAATCATGCTTTATTCATAATTAAAAAGGGGTGTGAGCGGTTTTATTACTACACAATCCGGGATTACCGCTCGCATTTTCAATGTATCTTTTTAAAAGACTGAAGCGGAGGTTGTTCTCAGCAGGCAGCAATGCAAAAAAACATTTGGAATAGAAGATTACTTACAATTATTTAACATATACGGGTATGCACTTGGTTGGTGTAAGTAGCATTTTTGAGACAGACAACTCAAGACCATAGAATACGCAATCGCCTCTCTCTCCACTGGTGGAGAAAGGGAGCAGGAAACTGAGATTTATTCTTCTTCCCCCTCTCCATTTACTAATGGAGAGGGGGACCGAGGCGGTCACTGAGCTGAGTCGAAGTGGGGTGAGGCGGTATGCGAATCGCTAAGTGTTCTCATACCAATAAAAGTGAATACTCCATATTAATATACGTTATAATTAACACCAGGTAAAATTATGAGTAAAATTGCAGGAGTACTATTCTGTACTGTCATGGCAACCATTTTTTCGCCAGCTCACGCCCAGGGTGAATATGATATCGGTAAAGAGATAATTTCGCTTCGGAAAGAACTCTCGACTATTGCATCACAGCGTAAAACGTTGAAAGAGGAGGTCCTCAGAGATGAAAAGGAGTTTGCTTCCTATGTTGAAAGAACAAAGAAGCGGATGAATATGCTGCGAAGTGAAGTCGATTCTGTTAAGAAAGCCATAGAGGTACAGGGTATTGTCAACGATTCATTGAGAGCTGTGATCGATGCGTTTCAGAACGGTAAACGTCAGGCTGATCTTCAGCAGGGAGCGTTCCGGGAGAAGTGTGTTGTTGTTTGCGATGAATTTTTAAAGCCTGTCAGAATGTTGCCGCCGATGATACGGAAGCCCTTTGATGCATCACTTTCACTTCTGCGCAGTGAGCTTATTTCAAAAAGTGTCGACAATAGTGAGGCTTTACAAAGGTTGAATCAGATCCTCGGGGATATTGATGATGCAACGACGGCGATACAGTTTGTGCAGGGAGTATCACCCGTTCCCGAAATCAGAGGTACTGCATATCGTATACGTATAGGGATGCTTTTTGAAGCGGTTGTCAATATGGACGGAACTTTATACGCTGTCTGGAACGGGTATGACAGCACAGGAAAAGAACTCTGGAACATCGGTAATGATCGCGATCTTGCTGGACAGCTACTTAAATGTGTTAATGTACGTGAAGCCAGGGCGCTGCCTGATTTTGTTCAGATACCTGTTTCGGGTATAGGGAGTCAGGAGGAAAAGCAATGAAAAATGCAGTTTTATTATCAGTACTGGTTTTCACCTGTTTTGTACATGCAGCAAAGATCGATAAAAATGCCATATTGCTGAAAGAAAAAGAGCTGGAATTACTGAAATCGCAGATGCAGAGTGCACGTGATATTCTTCAGAAAGAGATTGCTGCACGGTGGCGGGTAAGACAGGACCAGGTACGGCAGCGTGAAACTGACAAAGAAGAACTGGATGATATTCGTGAAAAAATTGAACGTGCGCATACTGAGCTTGCGCGGCTCAAGGAAGAGGGGCTGGCAAAGGCCGACAATATCGAGGATGAAAATGAAATAGCACTATCTGCAAAGGAAGAGTGGAAAATCGTTGCTGTTTCAGTTGATGAGGTACTGCAGAAAGAGGCGGATGGTCTGCTAGAAACCTTTCCTCTTGACATGGAAGAGCGGAAGATGGATCTTGAGAATATTCGTCGGGAATTTAAACGCTCAGGTAATTCGATTGCTGCGCTGCAGCTTTTTTCAGAATACAAAAAAAAATATATCGAACGCGGCAGCACAGTCTCTTTTCCAAAGAAAACGGTTCTTCCCAACACCGGTGATCCACAGGAGCTGGGGATGGTACGTTTTGGAAATGTGTTTGTTTACGGACTGAACCAGACCGGTGAACCATATCTTTTGCGACAGACTGGAACGCTTGGAGCGGATCGTTACAGTATAGAGAAGGTTGGGGCACCAGTTTTAAGTGAATTTATAATGTCTTCACTTCCGGGCTGGATCGAGAAGCAGAAGGTAACTGGTCCGGTCATGGTTGATGTTCTTCAGAACGCGCAATCGAAAACTCTGATTGCCGGGGAAAAATTTGATAATAAGCAGAAGTTTTATAGCTGGGTAAAATCGGGTGGTCCGGTCATGTTTCCGCTGTTTGCTCTTTTAGCCTGGGCAGTGGTGCTTGGGTTGTTAAAGATAATTCAGATTATCATCAAGAGCGGAGCTGACAATAGCTTGTCAAAGAAGGTTATGGAGTGTCTGTCTGAAAATGACATTGAAGGAGCAAAGAAGTTTGCTCAGAAAAAACGAGGGGTGAGTGCACGTATTGTAAGTACCTGTCTGGAGCACTCAAAATGGAATAGAACATCCGCAGAAAAAGCGGTCAAAGAGATCCTTGTGGAGGAACTTCCTCAAATCAATAAGCATCTTAACACTCTTGCGGTGATTGCGGGTGCTGCGCCTCTTATGGGACTTCTGGGAACAGTTACCGGAATGATACGTCTCTTTGAGGTAATTACCAATTACGGAACCGGTGATCCCAGGTTGCTGGCCGGTGGAATTTCTGAAGCGTTAATCACTACCGAAGTTGGGTTGATAATTGCGATTCCTGTATTACTCCTGCATAACTTTCTGAGAAACCGCACAAATGATCTTCAGGCACAGATGGAAAAGCATACCATAAGGATTCTTAACCGTCTGTGGCCGGAAGCATAGAGGACAAATATGGATCTGCTGGGGCTCTTTCTTGGTTTCCAGAGTGATGGTGGCGTTCTGATGTGGATCATTTTTGCGGTCGGAATTGTTGCTGTGTACACTGCTGTTGATAAAGCTCTCTTTCTCAATAGAATGGGAAGATACCGGAGACGCTTTTTGAAAAATGCAGAAATGGTCTTTCAAAAACAACTTGTTGAGAAACCGGTCGGTTTTCAGGAGTATGATACGCTGCTGAAGCAATTGACAAAAGGAAATAGCTCGGTATGCAGAAATAATTTCCGGGAGTTTCTGATATGTACAGTACCGCATCTGGATCGTCATTTCACATCGATGAATGCGCTTGTTTCTATTGCTCCGCTTCTTGGCCTGTTAGGTACGGTGATGGGGATGGTCGAGACATTCAGGGTTATCATGAGTTTCGGTGTCGGGAATCCAGCGCTCACCGCTGAAGGAATTTCTGTTGCTTTACTGACTACTCAAGCCGGTCTGACTGTCGCCTTTCCGATAATGATTTTTGTGAATCATCTGTCTAATAAAAAAACGGCGCTGTTAAACCTCATTATAAAGGATTTTGAGGAGATTACAGGAAAACTGTCACCATTAAAAAGTGTAGAATAGAGTATGTTTCAAGATTACGGTTTGGTTCAAAATAATAATGCATCCGCAGATATCAATATGGGGCCGCTGATCGATATGGTATTCATACTACTGATTTTCTTCGTGGTTACCACCAACTTTAATCGCCAGACCGGTGTTGATGTTACGAAGCCAAAAGCTCAGACTGCGGTCAGTCAGGGGCAGAAAACGCTTCTGGTTGGTATTACCCGTGAAGGGACAATTCATGTGCATGGACGTCAGATCAGTATTGACAGACTTAAAACACTCATAGGACAGGAGACAGCAAAACGACCGGATCTGACGGTGGTGATCATCGCGGATCAGGAGGCAGCTATCGGTAAAGCTGTTCAGGTCATGGATCAATGCGCGCTCTCAGGCGCACAGAAAGTTTCCATCGCCGCAGATAAGGAATAGGTGAATGCGTAAGTTTCTGGCAGGAATTGGGGAGTTTATTATCAAGGCGGTCATCGCCGTCGTGGTATGTTTCCTGTTATTTGTCATCATTCCGCTGGCCCATTCTCTCCTTGGAAAAGAGGAGTATAAAAAAGAAAGTGTATCCGGACCGAGAATTGTAGCAGAGATACTACGTCAGCCAAAGAAAGAGGAAAAAAAAGAGGTGCAGCGAAGAACCAGGCAGATCCGGTCGCCATCAGGGCAGAAAGGGATGTCTGGGAGGATGAATTTTAAATTTACTCCCGATCTTGCTATCGGCGGTGGTGACGGAGTTGCGGTCGAGCAGCAGGGGAACATGGATGCGGTAGTGTTTAATGAAGGAGAAACCGATGAAGACGCGATTGCGGTTTCCACTCCTGTTCCGCAATATCCACAGCGCGCACGGGAGCTTGGTATAGAGGGATTACTTGAAGCGATTATCGTTATCGGAACTGATGGCAAGGTGACAAGTATTGACATCGTTTCTTCACCGCACGCATCATTTAAAACGGAAGCGCTCAAAGTGTTAAAAACGTGGCGGTTTAAACCGGCGCGTAATCAGGGGGTCCCGGTAATGCAGAAGAAGAAGCAGGTTATTGAGTATAAACTCGATTCTTGAGATGTGGACGGGGTGTCTGGACGGCCTGATGATACAAAGAACAGGGTTTTATTTCGGAATCGGAATCGAGAAACGCAGTAATTGAGGATCGATCCCGATACCGATACCGACAGCGACCCCGATAACTACTATGTCCGGGTCGGGATTTATAAGACATATGAAAAAGATAACGATACTGATTTTATTGGTTTTTCTCGGGAAAGCAGTTATGGCCGGGCCTCTACAGGCTAAGGCTGATGCTGCGTATAATGCAGGCAAATATAAAGATGCCGTCGTGTTATATAAAAAAGCTGCGCTCGATGGTGAGAACAGGGCGATCTGTTATTTTAACTGTGCAAACGCTTATTTTCAACTTGACAGTTTACCTCAATGCGTCGTATACTACAAAGCGGCGCTGAATTTTGCACCCGATTTTTTCAGAGGACATCTCAATCTTGCAATTGTCTATTTCACCCTTGAAGATATCGGAGAGTGTATCGCATCACTGAGCAGGGCGCTGGAGCTCAAACCCGATGATGACAAGGCGCTGTTGATTCAGGCGGTATGCTTCCGCAAGGCAGGAGCGATCCCTGATGCTGTCGTGGCGTTTGAAAGGCTGGCTGCACAGTATCCGGATAAGGATGAATCCTACATTGCGCTTGCTGAAATGTACCGTGACCTTGACGATAACGAGACCGCGATCGCATGGCTTATGAAATATCCGGATGCAGGGGAGAATGAAATATATGTTGATTATATGCTTTCGGACATGTATGAACAGGATAACAATTTTGAACGGGCACTTTACTACGTAAAAAGAACACTGGAAAAAGAGCCTCAAAACAGGAGTCTTTACTATCGTATCTGTATTCTTCTTGAAAAAACAGGTAATGACCTCGTTGCACTTGAAGAAGCCCGAAAGGGCATAGAACTTTTCCCCGATTTCGGCGATCTTGCAGTATTTGGCGGCAACATCGCAGTAAAATATGAAAAGCTCGATGTCGCACAGCGATTGTACACAATCGCTGACCAGGCAGGTAATCCGTATGGAATAGTTGGTCTTGAGAATGTGCGGAAGATGAGGCTGGGCAGGGTTGCATCAGAGGAGTAATCCGCGCGGGAGATATGACTAAGTGTGACAAAACTCAAAACGTGTGGAATGTGCCTTCAGGCCGTGTAGTAAATCCAGCGCTGCGGGTGCTCGGCTTACATAAATTTTGGAGTTTAAAAAGTGAAGGAAATAGCGTTTTTCTTACTTCTTATAACATTAAGATGTGATAAGATTTATAATTTACATGTAAATGGTAAGATCAATTTTAATATTAACGAAAAAGAAGTTGTGGTAATCGTTAAAAATAACACAAGGACTTGCAATGGAGGGAAGTTTCGAACAGACAATGGAGAATATTCAGTGGACTTTAGCTGTTTGCATATGCTACCAAGTGAAATATTTATATACGGAAGAGAATTAGATACAATCATGCTCAAAATAACCGAAAAAACAGGAGAAGTTTACATAAACCAAAATGGTCGTGAATGTATTACAGATTTTAAGAAGACCAGAAGCACATTCTATATAAAATATGATATTTTTATGTAAATCAAGAAATACTAAGAATGGTGCTCAAACCCATTTCATATGCAATTTACGATGGCTAGCCGCGCAATCGGCGAGATAAGAATCAATCAAGTTTTGATAAGGTACGCCCGTTTGTTCCGCCATGTCCTTGAAGTAATCGATTGTATCAATTCCTACTCTGATAGTTATCTGCTTTTTTAATCTTTTGGCATAGGGGTCTTTACGACTTTTCATTTTTTCAAAATCATAGCTTTTCCTCATTTTGATTCTTTCCGGAAATAATATTGGGATTCTTCTTTATTTGCCTTACGAGCCGAGATGATTCTAATTTTATTTTCATTGTCTCTATGGCAGAATACAACGATTAAAACACGCAAGTTTCTGCTGATACCTAAAAGGATGAATCGATACTCTTTCTGGGAGTGATCAGGATCATCAAACTCCCTTGCGAACTTATCATAGAATATCGTTGAAGCGCCTCATCAAATGATATCCAGTGTTTCAGAAAATTCGAAGCGGCTTTTTTTGCATCCCATTCGAAGGCAAGTTTATTCATAATTATAGTATAATTATAACAAAGGATCTACAACTGCATCGTTTTTAACACTTCATTTATATTCCTCCACATTTCCTGTTTCTACCTCTACTTCCTGCTCGCGGGTGCCTGTCTACATAAAATATGACAAAAACCAAAAACGTGAGCCAGGCAGTTAGTAATTCCAATTTGAATATAAAACGGTAATACATTGAGATTTGAGTGAAAAAAACATCGACGACAACCACCGCTTCAAAGTGAGGGGAAACTGATCTTTGGTCGTAAAGATGCTCTCTCGTACCCCCACTTCCCGCTTTTGCGGTCCATATTAGTAAATACTATTTAGAAACAGTTAACCAGAATTCAGGAGACAGAATCCTGAAAACACAAGCCTATCATCAGGATTATTCAAGAGATACGCTGAGGAGGATATAAGTATTACTGTCTGAGTAATAGACAAATTCAGAAAGCTCGAAGAATTAATTATCAAACATTTGCATCAAATGAAGTCAATATAGTATCTTGCTTTGTAAGAAAACCGATATGGAACAAAGCAGTACGACAACAAGGTTAGAATATGTTACATCAGATGTTTTCTGAAAATGACAACGGATGAACGATCGTAAAACTTCTAAAAAAGACCTGTTACTGTCTAACATAATCAGATTTTAAAGCTAAAGTGTACTTATCGATGGAGGATGGTCATGATAAACCTTATGAACCTGATGCGAATAGAGTGCATATTCGTTTTGATTGCAGCTTCGCTATTTCTACTGACCTGTTATGAACCAGTGGATCCAATAGCGCCAAAGGGTATGGAGATGAACGTTTATCTTGTTTCTTCATTGGACAATTCGGAAATTGCTTTTTCACCAGAAACCATAGATACATTGAAAATAGTTGATATTGGCAGGCAATACCGGTTAAAGATACTTATGGCTGGTTTATCACAGTTTGATTCTATTGCAATAGTAATTAAAACTGAAGTTGATTCGTTTAAGGAGATATTGCCATATCGTTTCTCATGGACTGACATACTATGGACAGAGCCAGATACTGTTACTGATACTATGAGGAGAACTATTACAGTGATCGGCTATGCAAATGGACTCCTTCCCATCAAAAAGCAATGTGCTATACAGATGAAGATTTTATTTTCCACCCCTTCAATAGATACAACATTTAATGAGGATGTTGCATGTTTAATCGGGCTTAAAGCGGTGGGACCATCTGAGGATTCACTTGATTTTTTCATTCCCGGTCTATTCGAATATAGAAAAATGTTCAGCAGTTCTTCACTTAACCTGATACGCAATGGTAAAGACACCGCGACACTCAATTTTTTACCTCTTGGGTACCCGGGAACATATACTATCCCGATTGTTGTGACAAATAGTCAAAAAATCCGGAGTGATACATTTTTCTTTAGAGCTGATGTCGAATATGTGGATTTGGAACCGGTAATTGATTCGATTAAAGGTGATACCGTTGTGGTTGAGGGGGAGCCATTATTACTGGAGATCCATTTTTCAAATATAGATGGTGATACAGGTCTTTCATTACATTGTGATGACAAACCTCAAAATGCTTTATTGTTACAATTTGTTGATGGACATCGGGGCAAGGCGACACTGACGCTGAATACTGCAATTGGTGATACTGGTACCGATACGATTTCTTTTACTGTTACAGATAACGGAGTCTTGACTAAAGAGGTAAAATTCAGTTATACTGTTCGTAAAAATTCGATTTTGAATTCCATCGTGATTGCTTCAGGTAAGGGGGGGTATGTCGATGCTTTATATCATAATGTTAAGCATACAATTTCTGAAATAACATCTTCTGATACTATTGAGCTCAGTTTTCCTGATTCAGCGATTTGTAACATTTTCCCGAATACCGGTTATCATATTGCGGATGTCATAGTTGATGGGCTCAGCAAAGGCAGGATTCCGACCTATTGTTTTAAAGATGTTCGGGCATCGCATGAAATCCGGGCAGAGTTTGAGCTCGATCAATATTCTTTTTTTCTGGTGAGTGATGGTCATGGAACGGTAACGCCGCCAATAACCACAAAAATTGATCACGGTACGGTGCTTGAAATTGCTGCTGTTGCTGACGATGGGTACCACTTCGTCAGGTGGAGCACTTCTGGAAAGGTTATTACAGCTGATTCGCTGTCTGTAAGGACTACTGTTACCGTGATGGATGATTCCGCCAAGATTACTGCATTGTTCAAAGCTGATTCTGTTGCTATTACTGTGCAACCGGTAAGCAGGAGTGTTTTTGAGGGAGATTCAGTTGCATTTTTGGTAATGGCTACAGGTCTTGATCTTAAATACCAATGGATTAAAGGCGATACTTCGGTGAATGGAGCAGTGGCTTCGAAATTCTCTACGATTGCTTTGTTGCCAGATGATAAAGCGTCTGTCAGATGTATTGTTTATAATACAGTTAATTGTGACACAAGTACAGGGGCCGTTTTAAGTGTAAAAAGGCATTCTGTACATCCAACGGGAATCTCAATAATTTCAGGATCTGCTCAGATGTTTGCGGGTGATTCAGCAACGCTTGTGGTTTCGGGGGGAGCACTTTATGGGGACAGTACATCGTGGGTGTGGTATTCTGCAGCTTGTGGAGGATCATTTGTCGGAAAGGGTGATACAATAACAGTTACACCACTGGCGACAACGACCTATTATGTCCGTGCTGAAGGTCCTGGAGATACAACAAGGTGCGCTGTCATAACAATTATGAAAAAGCATTCTATACATCCAACAGGAATCTCTATAATTTCAGGATCCGCTCAAATGTGTGCGGGTGATTCAGCAACGCTTGTGGTTTCGGGGGGAGTGCTTTATGGGGACAGTACGTCGTGGGTGTGGTATTCTGCAGCTTGTGAAGGGTCATTTGTCGGGAAGGGTGATACAATAACAGTTACGCCTCAGGCTACAACCACCTATTATGTTCGTGCTGAAGGACCAGGTGATACTACCAGGTGTGCAGCAATAGCTATTTCCGTAAATACAAATTCCATCCCACCTAGTGTCATGTTTGCGAATCCGTCAACAGTATGCCCTGGTGTACCAAGCGTTCTCAGCTTTGCAGGAGGCATACTTGGTACGGGGGCGCAATGGAAATGGTATAAAGGCAGTTGTGGAGATAATTCAGCGGTCGCGGGAACCGGCGCGTCAATTGTTGTCACTCCCAATGTAACAACAACATATTATTTGCGTGCAGAAGGCCAGTGTGCTACAACTATTTGCATACCTAATACAGTTAAGAACTATACGTTTGTTCAGGCAAAGTTGATCGAAACAGATTTAACGATAATAGGCGATACAGCAAAATTGAGACTTGTATCTCCTTCGCCAGCAGTTCCTGCCAACGATTGGAAGTGGTTTGAAAATAATTACAAAAGTTCTTACGTTGATAGTACCCCTTCGATCAACAAATTTCCGCGAAGTCCAACAGTATATTACGCACATGATATGGGAAATGGGAAATGTGATACAACTTTCATTGATACGGTTTATGTTGATAGTATAAATCCTTTTGCATCCTATCCATTCTTTGCTACAACGGATTACCTTTTGAGAAATGAAAGTACATTAAAGTCGAGATATCAACTGGATCTGACCGGTACTGCTATTTGCTCATCGTCAGCCATGACGCCAAATGGTATCGATACCGTAGCAATATTTAGAGGTGATCATTATCTTCAAACACCTGAATTTCCCTTTTTCCCTGGAAATGAATTTACTGTTTCATTCTGGTTCCGGACAGAGAGTATGAAAGGACAGTATCTTTTCTGGGTAAGCAATTCGGGAGCCAGGCTGGATTCCTTGAAAGGTGATACATTACGTGTTACATCGATTTTCAATGGAGATGCGTCAAAAAATACAGATGCACTGAAGATTAAATGTCAACAGTGGTATTTCTTTGTATATAAGTTGGTTGCTGTTACCTCTACTAAATTCAAGATTGAAACATGGGTGTGTGATACAACCTCAATACGTACAAAGGATGTATTGGAATCAACAAGGTTATTCAACAGGAACAGTAACATGATATTTGGAGCGAAAAGTAGTTCTGATACTTGCAAATATATAGGAAAGCTGGACAAAATTAAGATTTTCGGCTATCCTATCACTGAAAACAAAATTGATATAGAACGTTTTAAATATCGAGATGGTATAGACTGATGTTAAGGTGATTTTATATGAATACATATTATAAGCATATTAAAGGTAATATGAAATTACATTCTGATAGTCTGATTATAGCTGTTGTTGTCTTGGTATTAATCAGTTTCGCGTTTACAGTTTCGGCTGCTACAATGGTTAAGGGTAATATTACGACAAACACATTTACCAGAAGTGGTAATCCCTATATTGTTATAGAAGATATATATATCCCGGAGAATGGCAGTGTAGTTATTCCTGCGGGGGTTGTTCTATTGTTCAGTAATCTTACAGGTTTTAAGGTAATGGGCTCGTTATCGGTTGAAGGTACCGAGGATGAGCCTGTCACATTCAGTTCAGTCTACGATATTGACTATAAACACGATGCACCACATCTTGCCAGTCCCGATGACTGGAATGGAATTTTTATAACACAGCAGGCGGGATATATACTATTTCGTAACGTAAAGATTAAATATTCCACCTACGGTATTACCTCAAGAAAACCAGATGTCATTATTGAAAATTGCTGGTTCGCTGAAAACACAAAAAATATGGATATAGTTGATTGTCAGTATTCTCAGGTAAAGGACAACGAACCCTTTTCCAATATCCCGAAGGTGGAACCGTCTTCCATTAAAGAAGAAACATTGTCGGTTGCAGAGGCTCCGGACAGTACCGTTTCCCCAGTTGGACTGAAAGACACTACCGGAGGTATGGCTATTGCTGTTTTCTCTGAGGCGGCATCTGTCGTAGTGGATTCTTCATACGGAAAAACGCAAAGACGTACAAGAGCATCCTTTTCGCAACTTTTTAATTACAATAATCATGACAACGATATACTACTATTAAGAAAACGGGTGAGACTTTCCTTGATGGGAGCCATGGCGCTGGGTGGAGCTGCTTCGTGGATTGTAAACCATGTGAGGACAGAAAATCATCTTAAAAAGATGGATGAGTATAGTAATATGAGCAGGAGTACTGTTATTAGCCCAGGAAATAAACTCAAAGCTCAGACAGATTATACTACCGAACGCGATCTTCGCGAAAAGAGTATTCAGCGGGTAAATGCTTCAGCTGGTATTACGATTGGCTTATGTACTGGTATTGGTTTGACGTTACTATTTTAGTCGAAAGCTGATTTTAACCAAATGGATGATCAGACAGATTTTTCAGGTTCTGAACAGAACAAAAAATGGATCAAAACTATTTCAGATTTGTCTCTGGCAGATTTGAAACCCAAATGTGTACCAGGTGAAAAAATTGGTTCCGGATCGGTCGTTGAGCTGATTGGTGAGGGGGGAATGGCCCGCGTTTTCAAAATCTGGAATGAAGACCTGGAGATGCCACGGGCAGTGAAGATAATGCTGCCCAGTGAAAAAAAAGAGGTTGCCGACCGGTTTGTTACTGAAGCGCGGCTTACAGCGCGGCTGAATCATCCCAATATTGTTCTGGTTTTTGGTGTTGGAGAGTGGAATGGATACCATTTCATAGAAATGGAATATATTGATGGCTATCCTCTCGATAAGCTTCTTACACAGCGTAAATATTTTCCAGCATATGTTTCATGCGCGATCTGTATTCTCATTACCAGAGCATTGTGTTATGCTCATTCGCAAAAATTTACTCTCTATAATAAAGAGTATGTTGGTATTATCCATCGGGATCTGAAACCTGGAAATGTCATGCTTCACAGAGATGGCAGGCTTAAACTGATGGATTTTGGTATAGCCCGGCCAATTAAAACAGGTTTTCATACAATGAATGATAATATTGTAGGGACGCTTCAGTACCTTTCCCCTGAACAATTGAATAATAAAGGAGTGGATCAACGAACTGACATATATGCAGTTGGAGCGATTCTTTATGAACTTCTGTGCGGAATAAAAGCCTTTCCCGACGGTGGATTGACAGATCTTGTCAACAAAAAGGCTGAAGGCATTTACAAACAGGTTGATGAATTCTCAGTAGCTGTTCCCGCAAAAATCTCAGAGATTGTTGATACCTGTCTTCAGGTGAGACCGGAAGATCGATATCTGAACGCTGCAGCTCTTCTTGATGCTTTGACTCATGCGTATGAACAATGTACCAGTGAGCAAATGGAGAGTGCACTGAAAAATTTTCTGGATGATCCCGAATATGTGCCGGCATTACCGCAGATGGATAAAAATGCTTTACAGCGGAAGTCTTCACAAAAAAGTGTAAAAGGATCTGTCAATTCTACATCCACACTGAGGTTTGTTAGACGCCCTGTTTTTATAACAGTTTTTATTCTTGCTATTGTGTTTTCAACGATTTTGACATTTCTGGTAGTATCAAAAAAATGCTCAATTGGTTCAGTCTCCTTGGCAAATGCAAATGTTTCAGTCCTGAGTAATGATAGTGAAAGCGTGCCGGCGGATAGCTTTTCTGCAGAAAACAGTACGGATACCAATGCATCGATAATCGGACAGAATGTGTCTGATCAATCATTGCAGAGCCAGATACAACCATCATTAGGAGATTCAGCTGAAAACGATGTGACAGAAAAGACTGCGTATGTGGATACTCTCAAAACCGTACCTTCAGCATCATCCATAATTGATCAATGTGAGGTTGCTGTAAAGGTTTTGCAAGATGGGAGCCTTGCTGATGCGTATACTGAAATAAATAAAATTGAGCCAGGCGATCCCAGAAAAATTGACTTGCTAATGGACCTCGTTGAAAAATATATTGATAAAAGCGATATAGAACATGCCCGGAAACTGGTGTTTTCGATTGCATCTGATGCAGCGCGTGTTCATTTATTGCGAGGTAGAGTTTTCTACAAAAAAAAAGAGCCAGAGCGTGCACTTAACGAGCTGGAGAGTGCAATGTTTGCATCTACAGGAAATAAAAATGCACGGACGCTAAAATGTGAAATTTTATTTTACCAGGCATGCTGTTATGAGTTGATATATAACAAAAATAAACTTGCAGAGCACCGTCAACCGGCAATCCGGTTCTGGAAACAGGTTCAGAAATATTATGCTGCCACGCCAGATCATCCTCGTTACATACTTGCGACAGAAAAAATTCAAAACTTGTGATTAGTATTGCCCTTTGCGGCTGAACTTTTATTGAGCCGCTTAGTAATTGAGACTTTCCCTGATTAGATTTTTTACTGATTTTCCCAGATTCATGCACATGAATGTATATTATTGTTACTTACATAAAAATTGGGAAACGTTCCCGATATCGCAATGAACTCATCTGTTTAATTCTCAGAACTGACGGAATTCCCAGGAACCCGGTATGAATCAAAAAACAAATGAGGATAAAGTTGGGCCAGGTGATGCATGGTTAAAAACTATTACTGATATGCCTGTTGGAGAGGTTGAGAAAAAGGCAGCATTTACTATCAAGTTTCCCTATGCTGTTCCTGAGATGCCCCCTGAGGTGAAAATCGGTGAAGTTCTTGGATCCGGCACTATTTTAAAGGTTCTGGGTGAGGGTGGTTTTGCCCGGGTATACAAAATCCATGATGACAAGCTTGATCTGGATCGTGCTGTCAAAGTGCTGCTTCCTACGGGCAAGAAAGAGGTATCTGACCGGTTTTTAACTGAGGCCAGAATTACCGCTCGTCTGGATAATCCAAATATTGTAAAGGTTTTCAGAGTTGATGAGTGGCATGGTTGTCCATTTATTGAAATGGAATTCGTAGATGGAAAGTCGCTTGAAACAATTCTTCAGGAACGCGGGACACTTCCGGTTTATGCAGTGTGTGCAGTTGGCATTTTTATAGCATCAGCCTTGAAATATGCGCATACTTTGGAGTTTACTCTTTCGGACCAGCATTATAAGGGCGTTATTCATCGAGATCTGAAACCTGCTAACATCATGTTACATAGTGATGGCAGGCTCAAGCTGATGGATTTTGGTATTGCCCGACCAATATCGACAGGTCTTCACACAATGGGTGAAAATATTGTGGGGACTCTTCAATATCTTTCGCCGGAGCAGTTAAACCATAAGGGTGTCGACCAGCGAACCGATGTCTATGCAGTCGGGGCAATCCTTTATGAACTTCTGTGTGGTATCAAAGCTTTTCCTGATGAGGGGTTAACTGATCTTGTAAATAAAAAAGCCAGTGGTATATACAAGCCTTTTGGGGAATTCCCGGTATCGATTCCAAAGAAATTTATCGAAATTATCGACAAGTGCCTTTGTGTTGATAAAGAGGAAAGATATCACAGTGCAGAATTGCTCATAGATGCTCTTGTTACAGTTTACAAACAATTTTCCGGGGTGGATCCGGACGTTGCACTGAAAAACTTTATGGAGAATCCGGATTATGCTCCTGTTGTTGTAAAAACGTCAAAAAAGAAGCAGCGTATTCAAAAAGAATCTGTTCCGAAGATTCGTCGTGAAATCAGGATGCCGCAGGTACGATTACCGAAATTTCATCTTCCGAAATTCTCACTCCCGAAAATACCGCGACTGCAATTCCCTTCAAAAGTATTTATAAACGGGATACACGCGTTTACTCGCGGTTTTAAGGGTATTATTACCGCAATTATACATTTGGTAAAGGTATTCCTGGCCGTTCCGAAACTGGTGGGTGCATATAGTATAAGCCGGATCAGACAGATTCCTGCAACTGTATACAAAATCGGGGCTGCGGTTGCTGGTGGAATCATTTTGATCGTTGTGGTTTTGATGATTGTGTTGTATCAATTTACTGGAAAACAGAAGATCGCTCCATCAGAACAGGTAACAACCGATACCGTTGCAGCATCTCAAATTCCAGCTATTGTATTGATAGATACTACCAGTGTTGTGAAGACACCAGTACTTCTCAGTCCTGTTGTTGACGAAGTCTGGAAATCAGAGACATTGAAAGTGCAATGGGAACCTGTAGTAACAGTTGATTCATTAATAATCCATATTGCAACAGGTGAGGAGTTTACAGATACAATATATCTTCAGACGGTATCGGCTGATACATCCGGAGCGATAACAGAAATTGAACCTGGGAAGTATTTCTGCCGGATTGGCGTTGCTGAACAGAACGGGACATATATCTGGAGTACATCCCGTTTTTTCACCTTTTCTCCAATCTATCATACGCCAAATCTTCTTGCACCTGCACAGGGAGATACCTGTAAAGACAGGGAAGTAACATTTCAATGGAGAAAGGTATCGAAAAAGAAAGGGTACTATTTAGCAGTAGCTGTTGACACCAGTTTTACGCAGCTGGTTTACAATGATACCAGTGAATATCGTGATACTACTATTAATGTGATATTTTATGATACATCGCTGATAACCTTTTACTGGCGTGTTCGTACACAAGATACTGGAAGCTGGTCTTTAACGCGATTCTTTACTGTTAATGACAAGAGAGATTATCATACTGAGGCAGCAAAGGCCCTTCGCAAAGGCAGACTATTCAGTGTGGAAAAAGCACTCAACAAAATTGGACCGACAGATTTTTATAAGGATACTTTGACTATTCGACTGGTGGAACAATACCTGAATAAAGAAAAGTATGATAAGGTTCAAATGCTTCTCTCTGCAGTTACAATGGAGGACATGATGGTTGCATATATGTATGGCCGTTTTTTGATCAAGGAGGAGAATTATGCTGATGCGTATGCAGTACTTGATTCTGCAGTCGGTCTGAACTCGGTCTTTGCATCCAGAAATGACTCATTAAATGTTTTTTATTTACGTGCTGTAGCGGCACAAAAAGTGTATGATACGAAAAAAGATTCTAAAAAAGGAGGCATAGCATACTATGCCTGGGAAGCTGTAAAGAAAATGTATGATACAGATCAATCCCACGGTCGTTACAGAGAGGCTTTGGTCAAAATGAATCAGCTCTATCATACAGACAAGATCTTTGGTGTCGATCCCGACTCTCTTAAAAAGAAGCAGGCTATTACCGATTCTTTGAAGGCAGCTGATAAGAAAAAGAAATATGGCCGGTCATTCAGATTGAAACCATTGTGATATTGTGCAGTCAAAAACCGTAAAGACCCGGATGTCTGTCGATAATAATGCGTGCCAGAACCTGTGGAACATATTCACGGGTTTCTACGGCCAGTATAGAACTGGTTCTGTACAGATACCAGAAATCGCGGTCAAGAATTGGATTCTCAACATTCTTCAGTGCTTTTTTGATTTTTTCTTCACCAGCATTGTACGCTGCCATTGCAAGAAGCGCACCACGTCCATCACCAAAGAGCAGCAATAGTGTTCGAAAATAGTCTGCTGCGGCGACTGTTGACTTTCTCCAGTTCGTACGTTCATCCGTCGAGCTGTTGATTGTCAAGTTAAAGCGACGGCCTGTATGTTCCATGAATTGCCACATCCCGACCGCACCAGCGGGGCTTTTTATAATAGTGTCAAGCATGCTTTCCTGCATCGCGACATATGCAAGGATAGCGGGGACATTTTTTTGTAAAAACACCTGTTCTATTTCATTGAAATAGTTTTTCCTTCTTTGCATAAGAATTTCCGTGGATCTGCGATTTGATGTAGTAAAAATGTTGATATAATATTTAACCCGTTCGAGCATGTGCTGTGGGATGGAATAGTTTTTTACGTTTAATTCACTCATAATCGCTTCAAGAAAGACTTCGACGGTGTCGGAATAAATTTTGTGCTGATCTTTCAGTTCTAGTGTTGTTTTGACAGAATCAAATTGTGCCTGAACTTGTTGAAGTTTACTGTAGAGCATTTCCAGGTTGTGGCTTTCATCACCCTCCATCTTCAGCGTTTTTTCGATCTGGTCATCAACTGATGCTATCTGGTCTTTAAGGTTACGCGCTTTGGAAAGCTGCTCTTTATAGTTGAAATAACCATGGGCGAACCACAAAATGCCGCTACTCAAGAGTATGATAATAATGCCAAAAACGATGAAGTATTTGCGTTTCATTGAACTGTAAGCATTTGTAACGGAAGTAATGATCTGTTTCTGCTGATCGTTAATGTTTTTATCGTTAAGAATTTTAATCCGTCTTTTTGGGTTGTTTACTAAATTGTCAATATCCTGGGTGCTTATCATCTGCTGCTGGAGTCTGGCAGAGATTTCCATTGTATTACTTATGCTCGATGGTGTAGTGAATGCAGTATTATCAGAATCGGGAGCGACATTAAAAAGGCTATCATCAATCATTTCACCAGATGATATGTTTGACGACGGGGTGTAAAGATTTTTTGATGTGTCGGGTTTTGCAGCAGGTACATCAGCCGGCTTAACATGTAAATTGCGATATTCCGTATCCGGTGAGACATCAAAAAGGTCTTGATCATCCGGAAGCCCGGGTTCAGGTTCTGAGCCAGCATCTGTGGCAGTATCTTTTTTCCGGCTAATTGAATGATTCTGCTCGACAGGTGCAGGTGAGGATATATTTTTTTTTAAATCTGGTGAAACATCAAAGAGACTGCTTTCATCCTGTATACCAGGTTGTTGCAGTCGGACACTCTTTACGGTATCACTCCCGGTTAATTGATCTGATTGCGGTTCAGAATCGGGAGAGGGCTTCTGAGTGATTGATAAATTACTTTCCTGAATTATTCGGAATTGCGGCCCATTGGAACCGAATCTAACAATGTCATTGTGTTTCAGTTCGGTTTTAGTGATCTGTATGTCATTTACATAGACATGGTTTGTACTTCCCAGGTCTTCAATTAGAATTGAACCTTCATTAAGGAATATGGCTGCATGTCTGTTCGATACACGCAGATCATCTCCGCCTAGTTGGATAGTACAGGAGGGGTGTCGCCCAAGAGTAGTGCACTGGTTGAAAATTTTTGTTTTCCCGGTACTGCCAGTATTTAAAAATTCTATAAAAAAACTTTTTCCTTGATTCATATCGATAAAAATAACTTAGGTAAATTGTCAGGTAAAGGCATTGTTTCTTGATTCAATAGCAGCCACTTGGTATTTTATATTCTTGTCCAGTTAACCATACACTTCCACACGGTGCCCTGTTATGCTTAAAATAAAACCTGTACCACTCCCAAAAAAGAAGCCTGTTGTTGAAAAAAAAGGAAATTCAAACAATCTGCAGTTAAGGCAGGAATTCCTGGCAGCTATCAGGAAATATCAGGCTGCAATGGGGTCAGGGAGGTTTTACAGAAAGCGTTTGATTTATTCACGACCCTGGTTTTTAGTCTGTGGTCATCCCGGATCCGGAAAAACAACGCTTCTTAACAAAACCGGTCTAAACTGGATTGATGTTTACCCCGATGAGTCTGAGGAGCAACTGCAATGGCGTTTTGCCAGTGAAGCGGTCTGGATTGATATCCCGGGAAGTTTACTTGAAGATTCGGGAGCTGAGGAATTCATGGTAGTTATTGAAACCCTGGCCTGGATCAGGGGGCGACGTCCTCTTGATGGAATTTGTATTGTCACAGATTGCGGGGAGATGCTTGATGCAGGACTGGTCACCATAAAATACCAGGGTGAATCTCTGCGTAAACGGATTGATCAGATAACAAAATTGTGGGGAATTGAACTTCCGGTGTATCATATTTTTTCACAGGCAGACAAGATAACCGGGTTTAATACTATTTTCAGTGACCCCGCAGGGAAGTGGAATGAACGGATTCTGGGTGCAACCCTGAATGCATCTTTAACCGGGAAAAGTCCAAAAGACCTGTTTCTTGAAGAGTTGGCATCGGTTATAGACTGGATCAAAGAGATACAGGTAAAGATGCTTGCCCGTGACCATGATCAGGCAAATCGCAGACTGATCTGTCAGTTTCCCATAATGTTCGAATCTTTACGAGATAAAATTTCATCTTTGGTTAATACATTATATAAGAAGAGTGAGCATATCGGCAGGCCATTGTTTGGCGGTTTCTTTTTCACAAGCTGTCAGTCTGGTGATAATGGTTTGCCAGAGGTTGATGACCGGATTTTCGATGTCAGCAAAACAATTATTTCACATCCGCTCAATCCAAACAAAAAAAGGGTGTCTCCGTCTCATGATTCTCCTCTGGGAGTACCAGCACCTGTCACGGTCTATTTTGCATCACCTTTATTTACAAATGTCATACCGGGACATGCAGCACCGATTTCTACGACTGAGCAGAAATACAGGAAGAATATGGTTTCGGTTATCTGGAAACTGGCGGCTGCACTTTTGCTTGTCCTTATGGTTACCATTTTTACATGGAGAATGTCATATCATGTGCGGGTGATAGATACAAAGGTGCGAAAAGATTTTTCTGTTCCTGTGGTCCGATCCGCTGAAGGTATCAGGCAATTATATGGTTTGTACAAGGATTACCGGGCGTATCAGAAATATGCGAAAATTCGGACCTTTTCGATGTTTGTTACAAGGTATGATGCCAGAGGTGTGTACGTAAAAATCAAGGATGCCTTTTTTTCAGAAGTTTTTTCAACGATCATCGTGCCGTGTGCCAGTGAGTTGAGCAATCAGCAGACTCGTATGATTAACCTTTCGGAAAACAGCCCTGAAAATGATTTTCTGAAACTGAAACACCTGCTTCAGACCTATCTTGCGATCTCCAGTTTAAATAACCGCTGGTCGGGAGTAATCGATAGAAACGTTGTTGTTCCGATTCTTCGCACTATGGCGGTAACTACAATCTTTGGAGTTCCCAATGTTACCAGCGACGTTGACACCATGATCACAGAGGTGATTGGTGAGTTTATTACAGAACTTCAGAAAAATAAGGACTCAAAATACAGAGTTAAAACTGATGAAACTCTTGTCGGGTCTGTGCAGCAGAAACTTGTAGCCATGTTTGATTTCAATGCTGTTTATGTGATGGCGTGTAATGATCTTCTTGCAGTGTCAAAAAATCTGGAGTTAACTGATATTATTGGTACTGATATACCATTGAATGTACGTTCAAACATGACACTCAACGAAGTGTATACACCGGTGGGATGGACGGTGAGTGTGCGGAAAAAGTTCAACGAAGCCAGTCGTTTACGGGAGAATATTGAAGATTGGGTCATTGGCAGTTATAAAAGCTCATTTACCAGTGTTTTTAGTGATCCGCAGCAATTATATAGCGGGCTAGTGCGTCGTTACTGTGAAGATGTAAAAACGCAGTGGCGTAATTTTCTTAATGCGGTTTCTATGGAAAAGTTCGGTTCGTTTCAGGCTGGCCAGGAGCGTCTGTTTCAGTTATGTGGTACGCAGTCAGATCTGGCGAAGTTGATCAGCAGGTTTTCTGAATGGTCAGGTGGTTTTGTCAGGGTTGATTCTGGAGAGGTCAATGATCCGGCGTTGCTTGCATTTTCTAATGATATGGCGTTTATTCGACAGTTTGCGAGTTCAAATCTTCCTCAATATCAAAAACAGTTTGAAGAGGTTGCGAAGGGTCTTGGAAAAGCCCTGGAGGAAAATTTCGTACCTGAGGTTTTTACTGGTCGTGAAGGGGATCCATTATATGGTACCTGGCAGTTTATTAACAGTTCGGTGCTGTCACCACTAAGTAAAGATCAGAAGGGCTTCCTGGAACATCTTCTGATGGAGCCTTATAACCGTACTGTTGATCTTCTAAAGCCCGAACTTGCAAGAAATCTAAACTCAAAATGGAAGGAGATATTCGACTGGTTTGATGGTTCGTTCAATCGTTTCTACCCGTTTTCTGATAACGACAAGGAGGCATCGTTTGATGCCGTTGTGGATTTTTTCAATCCGGTTACAGGAACTTTCTGGAAGACATATTATGATTATTTCAGTCCTTACGCTGGGAAAAAAAACTCATCTAAATTTGAATGCAGGAATGCACAGGGGACGATTCCAGTAAAATTTTCATCAGCTTATCTGAAATGTCTGGATAAAGCTGATACTATTTCCCGTGTCTTTTTCAAGGATGGCAAACGCAAATCGTGGAAAATAGCAATTCTACCGCAATCACAACAAAATGGAAATAATAAAAAGCTTAAAAATGCGGTAATTACCCTTGGTAAGGAATCTGTAGCTTTATTGACAGAGCCCGGAAAATCTTTGAAATGGCCGATTGAAGGTGATCTGCAGAAGGTTGAGCTGAGTCTTACCGATAATCTTGATAGAAACGGCAAGAAGCTCTATCGCAGTACCTGGGGGTTCATGCGATTGATGAATAATTCGTATAGTCAGTCGGGCACAATATTTCAATCAAGTTTTACGGTACAGATGAAAGCGCCACATAATGCTATAATTCAGGTTGTACTTCCGGCTGCAGTGACAGTGTCGTCAACAGATCCTGCACACCCTTTTTGTAAGAATATATTGAAAGGGTTTACGATTCCAAAGTCGATTTTTTAGTTTTATTTAGTTATAGAGTTTAACAAAAATAAGTATAAAGCAATTGCAAAAATCTCCTTACTTGCTCGTCCCTTAGAATGCCCTGGAGGGGGACTTGTAAGAGTTGACTATTATGAAAGTTCCCCTGAGGTGGATTCAGGGGGCGTGAATAGGGGTTGGGAGATGAGGTTCATGTAAAGCCTGAGAATGTATGCGGTTTACACTTTTTAGATATAAATCAAGTGTATACCCAAATACTTTTTATGTAAAAAAGATCAGAACAACGCCACAACCCCCAGGCCAGTCAAAAACACTGTTCCTAACACATATCCCGGAATAGCGGATTTCTGTGTTCCCCAATAACCCCGACTGAAACTCCATGTGTAGCACCCTGCTGATGCCAGAGCTAATCCGATCTGCACCATATTTTTCGGAGTCAGAATCTTCCTTTTAGGGAGTGGGTCATTGATAACACAAGGTGTATTTTTATCAATATATACATTATATTTTCTCAACGTAACATAACGGGATTTGGGGTTTCGTATTTCGAAGGTAAAAGTCCCCTGATCAATCTGTTCATCATAAATAGGCGTTTTACCCAGGGGCGTTAGAAGAAAAACTTCGGAACTGTCAGGTTTGCTGGTTATTGTTAGTTTACAGTAGTCCTTCTGTAGCGGTATATTCAGAGCCGTTTCATCATTGGCGACAATCTCGATGATTTTTGTATAATCAATCTGTTGGGTCTGATCCCGTAGAAACAGGGTATGTTGACCCGCCGGCAAGGGGTGTTTGAGTAATGGCGTCTGACCGATGAGTTGCCCATCAATATACAGGGATGCATTCGGAGGGTCTGTTGTGATGGTAAGTATACCGTTGCCTTGCGCCGATGCTGACTGGTTCAAACAAAACAGAATTACCATAATGAGCATAAATAGATAATCACGGTGTTGTGTTACAGGCACAGTAAAACCTCCATTATATATAATTGATATACCTTCGTCAAAATGGCAATTAACAATAAGAATAATCTGATCTGATTAACTGATTAAAGGAATAAAGTATTATTATGCCAATTTGTTTTGGCGACATTTAAATATAATATATATATTTAAAAAACGAGAACTGATCACAATTCAGTTTTTTACATATAATCGATTGTTCGATAAAAATCTCAAGTATATCTTTACCGGAAGATGTTAATCTGCAAAAAAATTAATGTCGATTTTTTGATAACCGTCTTTTGGGGATTCCATGAAAAAGGTGCATCATGTTTACTGATAAAGTGATATGGAAAGACGGTCTCTTTGTACTCCCACAACACTTTCAGCAGTTTGAACGGTATTTATTAAACATAACCCGTGAATCTTCAGCAATTGCAATGCCGTTCATGTATGGTTTCGTTTCATTCACTATTGATATAAGACTTTTAAATAAAGGAAAATTTGTTCTCACTGATGCTCAGGGGATTATGCCTGATGGCACCCCTTTTTCGATGCCACACAGTCATGAAGTTCCGTCATTACGGTCAGTTGAAGAACATTTCGGGCATCAGAGGACTTTCATAGACGTATATCTGTGTCTGCCTCTTGCTCAGGCCGGCCGGCCATTGTGTTCTGAAAGCTCGGGGGCTTTGGAAACAAGGTATAGAACAGAAGTAAAAACAATTACTGACGAAATTACCGGGAGCACAGAAGAAGAGATTGAAGTCGGTAAATGCAATTTTCTCATTCGTTTTGAAGATGAGTCACTTGATGCGGTAACATCACTGCGCATTGCCCGTTTGAAACGAACGATTAATGAGGGAATCATCATCGATGAAAGTATTTCGCCAACAGTAGTAACCATCAGTGCATCTATGGTTTACATGAAAAGATTCAGTGCTCTTCTTTCCGAATTGCATACAAAAGGGGAGGAGCTTCTCAAGGGCCGAAAGCAGCTTTCGCATCAAATTTCCATTTCAACGCCAGAGGAGATAGCAAACCATTTTCTTCTTACAAGTATAACAACGCATACTCCTTTGCTCGATCATTTTTATAAGTGTGCATCACAGGTACATCCCTATGTTGTGTATTGTCAATTGGGGCAGCTTGCAGGTGCGCTTCAGGCATTTGCTGCAGAAAACGACATTACTCCCCTGCCAATGTATGATCATATCGATCCGTTGCATTCGTTTGATGTGATACTCTCTTCAATCCATACTGTACTAATGGCAGATTATTCTTCACGAAGCATCAGGATACCTATAGAGAAAATTGCCGAAGCAACCTATCTGAGTTCAATCAGTGATGCGGCATTACTTTCACGGGGAGAATTTTTTCTTGGTATCTGTGCTGATGCTCCTCATGAGATAATAATCAATACTGTACGGCGTACGGTAAAAATGACATCTCGTGAAGAGTTGCAGCGTCTTACTATTGGTGCTCTGCCGGGCTTGCGTCTTGAGCCTGTTAATCCGCCGGCTGATCTTGCAACGAAAAGTGATTACCTCTATTTCAGTTTGAGCAGGGATGGGTTGCACTGGCAGAAAATACAGGCTGCCGGTACTATCGCATTTTACTTTCCCGATACCTTAAATAACCTCTCGATGGAACTGCTGGCTATTAAAATGAAATGAGAAGTTTGAGATGCTGAATAATCTGGAAAAGGCGATTTCCACTCATACTCTAAATATTAATTTGAGTAAGATGATGGATCCAACTGTTTCTATCAGTACTTTATGTAATGATATATTCCTTATAATAATCAGCATGCGTGAACAGCAGGACCTTGGGACTCCCGAATCACTTCGTAAACTGTTAAAACACTATATAGAAATGTTTATTCAGAACTGCAGTGAGATGGGGATAGATTCAAAAATAGCTGAAGCGGTAAAATTTGCTTTAATTGCACTCATTGATGAAACGGTCAGAAGTATTCCGGGTAAATGCTGCGATTTCTGGAATGCGCAGCCGCTGCAATTTGAATACTATACAGAACAGATGGCCGGAGAAAAATTTTTCGAGGATCTCCGGGAACTTATGGGTGATCCACACTCAAATTATGCAACACTGGAAACATTCTTTTACTGTCTGTCATTAGGGTTTCAGGGACAGTACATTGGAAGGCCTGAAGAGCGCGAAAAAGTAATTCACCAGTTGGCGACAGTACTGATAAAAACGCGTTTGCAAATTAAACCTTCACGGAAAAAACCGGTTGTACCAACAAAAAAACAACAGGCCCGGGTTGCATTTTTTATTCCGACGTGGATGATCGTTTCTGTTACAGCTGCGCTACTGCTTATTATCTGGCTTGGTACTTCAGTTTCGATGCGTTCGCTTTCGAAAAAGCCGGTAAAAGTTATAACCAATCAACAAACAGATAGAACAGATCAATATTAGATCTGCGACAGTTGAGTGATGACGAAATAGAAAAAAATAGTCTGACGATGACCGCATCTGAGAACAACGATTACGGAAATGTGCTATGGATGAAAGTACACCTCATCAGCTGATCAAAGTGGCACTTGATGCAATGCATCGAGCCATGAATATGCTTTCGGGTGGTGAACACCAGATTGCTTTTTCAGGTATTCAAAAAGCCGCTGCACTTCTTGATGTTGTAGTACCGGCATTATCTGATGTAATACCCGGAGAAGTTCAGCAGGTATCGGAATCTTTTGTCTATACACCTGAGATACTCGATATTGATGGGATGCTTAAACCGATACCCGGTGATAATCCAGCAGGTGTCAATGCACGCCTTTCGGGGGAAGTTAATAATCTGTTAAGTTATGTTATAAACCGTACACGTGCATCGGATTTCAGACCCCAATATTCTGAATTATTGGTTAAAGCAAAGCAGTTGCTGATTGAACGCAGTAAAGATCTTGGAGTTGCCGTGCGTCTGATTGAAGCGGCCGTTGATGATTCGGGATTTGCTGCGGTAGCCGATGGATTACTTCTCATAAACGGATTATTTTTAAATTTCTGGGATGGACTGTACCCGGAAAGCGAAGATGGCGATTGTGAAGCAAGAGCAAATGAACTGACTAAAATGGAAGAGTTGCTACTGATAAGACTAACTGCCCGCTACGGTCAACCGCATGAATTTATTCCAGACTGCAATGATCTTGCATCCGCAGAAAAGGAATCAGCAATCTTCAGAGTTATTATGGAACAGTTTGAAGTTCTTGATAGACTGACTCAGGAAAGGTTTGATGATCAGGCTCCTGACATTTCGGAATTACAGTCGTTTTTGAGAATTTTTCAGAATCGAGTTGGTGCTCAATGTTCAGCAATCAGGCAATCTTTACAGCAGGAGCAGAATGTTGCCAGATGGGAACAGGAACGGGCAATTGCTGAAGCTTCAGAGGCTGTTGACCGGGAGACCGAAAAGCAGGCTGCACCGGTTGAAACTGTGGATACTGCAGTTATGAGTATTGAACCGAAGGACCTCGATGATGCCGCTGCGCGGCTTGATATCTGTGCGAAATATTTTTTTGAAAAATATCCACGCAATCCTGCAGGGTATCTTGTAAATCGTATCTGTAAATGGTTCAGTACCACTGCTGTTACTGCCCCTGGAGTACTGTCGGAGGAGCGGCGTCGTAAAATTACTGATGCCTTTACATCGCAGCAATGGGATGAGGTGTTGCGTGAATCTGAGACCGCATTTATGGATGGGGGGCATCGCTGGATTGATATGCAGCGCTATCAGGCCCTTGCAGCTGAAGGTCTGGGTGTGGAGTACGAATCGGTTGCCCGATTCGTAGTCGCAAATCTGATCGATTTTGTTACCGCACATCGGGGAGTGCTTGAAGAAAAGATGGACGATGGGACTCCTTGTGCCTCATCTGAAACTGTTGAATGGGTACGGATGGCTATTGCCAACCGTGGTAATATAAAACAGGGTGGTTTCGGTGGAAAATCAGATGCATTCTTTGTAAGCGAAATAGAACGGGCAAATGATCTGGCTGCAAAAGGAAAAAATGGTGCCGGGATGAATCAGCTGCACTCCCGATTGTTGCAGGCTGTCTGTCGGCGTGAGCAGTTTCTTTGGAGGATAGTTCTGGCTGAATACTGTTTAAAAGTTGGTCTTACAGAGATCTCACTGGCAGCGATTGATCATCTCGTGGAAACTGTAGAAAAGTTAAAATTGGACGAGTGGGAAGATCCTGAGCTTTTTGTACGTGTTTACAAAGCAGGGTACGCTGCATGCCGGAGTCTTGGTGAAAAGAAAGCACCTGTTGAAAAGATGAGTTACTTTTACCGTCGTATCTGTTTATACGATCCGAAATATACAGTCGGGTCAGACAGTTGAGTCGAATAGTGTATCTGGAAAATAAATTATTTACTATACAGACTATAAGTTTTAATTGAAAGGAGCCACTGTATGCCGGAAAGTAAGCAAAAGAAATTAGAGCGGGTAAGACCGCCCAAAGTGCAGATTTCCTATGAGGTCGAGACGCTCGATGCTGTTGTAAAGAAAGAACTTCCGTTTGTAATGGGGGTCATTGCTGATCTCAGTGGCGATAATGAAGTAAAAGATGCAAAGGGTCGTCCGCTAAAAATTACCGAAAGGAAATTTTCTCAGATCGATCGTGACAATTTCAATACTATTCTCAAAAGCTGTAAGCCCCAGGCGACCTTTCGGGTGGCTGATAAACTTTCGGGTGAAGAGGGAAAAACTATGAGTATTGATCTCGAATTTCAGAAGATGGATGATTTCCATCCGGAAAAAATTGCTGAGAGAATCGAGCCACTGCGTAAGCTCATGGAAGCCCGTCGCCGACTCGCATCACTTAAACAAAAAATGGATGGCAATACAGACCTTGAGAACAGCCTTAACGAAATTCTCAGGAATGTCGATCTTCGTCAACAGGTGAAATCATCACTCGATGCTGATGAGATAAAAACGGAAAATACCTAATCATCATTTGAGAATATGTGAGGTTTACAATGAGTGAAGAAAATACACAGGTGTCAGAACAAAAAGCGGGAGTTGCTGAAGCAACTGTTGTTAATGAAGATGTCCTCAGTCAAATTTTAAATAACGTCGATGTGACTCATCAGCAGCGTGTCAAAGATGAGCTCAAGCAGTATATCGATTCTCTGATGCAGGGGCAGACTGTCGCTGCAGATGCATTGAATGCAATTGACATACAGATTGCCCAAATCGATGAGCTCATGTCTGCTCAGATGAATGAAATTCTGCATGATGAAAAGTTTCAGAAAGTTGAATCGACCTGGCGGGGACTCAAATATCTTGTTGATCAGAGCGAAACAAATGAGATGCTCAAGATCAAAGTGATGAACATATCAAAAAAAGATCTGCTCAGGGATCTCAAAAACGCAGTTGAATTTGATCAGAGCGCGATGTTTAAGAAAATTTACGAAGAGGAATACGGGACTGCCGGTGGATCGCCATTTGGTGCTCTTGTTGGTGATTACACATTCAATGTCGGTAACAATGAGGATATGACTATTCTGGAACACATGTCCGGAATAGCAGCTGCTTCACATGCGCCGTTTATTACCGCGCCATCACCAAAGTCATTTGGATTTGATAGTTACGAAAAACTTGGGGATCCCCGTGATTTGGCAAAGATTTTTGATAAGACACTTAATCCAGATATGATTCGCTGGAATGCATTCCGTGATTCGGATGATTCACGGTATGTCGGCCTTTGTATGCCAAGAATCCTGCTTCGGCTTCCTTATGGTGACAGCGGCGAACAGGTGGAGGTGTTTGATTTTCAGGAATCGGTCGATGGTACTGATCACTCGAAATATCTGTGGGGAAATGCTGCCTGGGCACTCGCTGCCCGGATGACCGATGCGTTTTCTAAATACGGATGGTGTGTCAATATTACCGGACGAGAGGGTGGGGGGACGGTTGAGGGGCTTCCTGTTCATACGTTCAAGACAGATTCAGGGGATATTTCATACAAGTGCCCAACGGAAATCGCTATTACCGACCGACGCGATAACGAACTGGACAATCTTGGATTTATTCCGCTTTGTCATTACAAGGATACTAATTATGCGGTATTTTTCAAAACGCATTCAGCACAGAAACCTGTTAAGTATGACAATCCTGATGCTACAGCAAATGCCGAACTTTCGGTTCACTTGACCTACCTTATGGCGGTTTCGCGATTTGCACACTATATGAAAGTTATTCTGCGCGACAAACTTGGGACTCTTCAGGAAGGCGAGGACATCGAAATGTTCCTTAACAGGTGGTTCTCGATGTATACACTTGCAGATCCGACAGGAGCGGGTGAGAAGTTGAAATCGGAAAAACCTCTGCGGGAATTCAAAGTGACTGTAAAGCCGATCGAAGGACGACCCGGGTCGTACCAGGCGGATTTGCATCTGCGACCGCATTATCAGTTGCAGGATATAAACATGAGTCTTCATTTAGTATCAAAAGTATCCAAAAAGTGACATGATGTATAATTATGACATTTTCTACGATACCCTGTTTTATTCATTTCACCATACCTCTTTGAAAGGAGTCTGTTATGGCGTTTGATGCGTATCTTAAGCTCGACGGTGTAGAAGGACAGGCCGACGATGCAAAGCATGAAAAGTGGATTCAGCTTCTCAGCTACAGCCACTCAATTGTGAACGAGACAACCGGGATGCACAGTGCCGGGGGTGCCCACATGGGAGGACGCTGTCAACATAATGACATAGTACTTACAAAGCAGATCGACGGCACAAGCCCGATGCTCATGCTCGCCTGCTGTTCGGGTAAGTCTCATCCTACAGCGATCATTGAGCTGGTTCGGTCGGGTGGTTCTGGTGTTGATGCAATTCCCTATCAGAAGATTGAGTTGACTGATGTAGTAGTCAAATCTGTATGTCCAATGGGTGCTGATGGGTCTGCATTCCCGACAGAGAATGTTTCCATGACCTATGCTACAATCAAGTGGACAGTGACCAAAACAGCCAAAGATGGTAAACCGGCTGGAGAAATTGTCAGTGGCTGGGATCTGAAGAAGAATACCAAGCTGTAAGAGAATACTATTGGTAGTGATTCCATTCATCCGGATTCTGCGAAAGCAGGGGGCGGGTCAGTGGTAATCACTACCGTTTTTTCACATAGTCAAAGCAGAAAACTTTTATGAGTATGCTCTGATTGGTGTAAGGTACATTTTCCTTACAATGCATATGGACTGTGTGCGTTTGACCTCATCCCCCGGCCCCTTCTCCTATCAGAGAAGGGGAGGTTAAGAATATTTAAATCTCCCTGATAGGAGAGGGGATCGAGGGGTGAGGTTAGAATGAGCAGGGAAACATTCACGTAAGGTTTGGAATTCATGATGTCTGAACTATTTAAACAACAATCAATGTTTACCCATTATACTGGTTTACCGAAGCCTTTAGAGTTTGGAGATTATGCGTGGTGCAATATTCCCGTGTGGCATATACTTCAGTGTATGTTTTATTAGTGAAGAAATACGAGCCTGACCTATGAACGATCAGTTTCAAATGACAATCATCGACAGGCTTTGTGAGGCAAGGTCATCCACATCACTTACGGAGATGCGGGATATGGTACGTAAAGATCTGGAGGACCTTCTTAACACACGGCAGGGGCGCAATGATATTCCGTCCTGTTTTGAACAGCTGGGCAAATCACTTGCTGTTTATGGCCTCAATAGCTTCGATTCGGTTGATATCAGTTCCAGGGAAGAGCTCTCCCGCTTATTGAATGATATCGAGGATACCATTCACCGGTTTGAACCCCGACTGGAAGATGTTGAGGTGTCTATCGTGAAGGCTGATGACGATAAACAGAAGCGAAGTCCCTTTGTTTTACATCTTCGTATAGAGGCACAGATGAGGATCGGCTCATATATTGACAGTATTACATTCAATACTATGATTCAGAAAAGTGGGGCAACGGTGCGGGAGGTGGCAGATCATGCATGAAGATCTGTACCCCTATTACGAACGTGAGCTCCAGTACTTACGTCAATCGACGGTTGAGTTTGCGAGAAGTTTTCCGGACGCAGCTTCTGCTCTGCGTATTGAACAGGACCGCAGTCATGATCCTCATGTTGAACGTCTGCTGGAAGGGTGCGCATTTCTTGCCGGTCGTATCCGCCGGAAACTTGATGATGAATTTCCGGAGATCGCTGAATCTGTTTTACAAATGTTGTTTCCTCAATATCTTCTCCCAACGCCAGCAATGGGTATTGTCCAGTTTCAGGTTGATCCTCAGGCGGCAAAGTTGACTTCAAATTATTGTATTCCAAAAGGAACACTGCTTCAATCGGTGCCGGTACGTGGAGAACAACCTTGCTGTTTTCGTACCTGCTATCCTGTTGATCTTGCTCCTGTAGCCCTGGAAAGCGTGCAGTGTTTGAAATGGACACCGAAAACGGGTCCCGAACCCGGTTGCAGATGGCAGGCTCAGGCAGTGCTTCAGCTCTCGTTCAAATCACTCAGTGGATTGACGTTTGGTGACTTTTCTCTTCCCGGCCTGCGATTGTTTTTTCGAGGTGAACCACATGCATACCGGTTATACGAACTCCTGGGACGAAGAGTGGTACGCATAGAAGTCGTATCTGGTAATGCAGTATCTTCAGTGAACGACATCGGCGGCCGTGGGGTTTTTCTCCCTCCGGAAACCATTCAACCGGTCGGGTTTGGCGGAGATGAAGAGTTGATGCCCTTTCCAAAAAATGCATTTCCCGGCTATCGCCTGCTTCGTGAATTCTTTGTCCTTCCGGAAAAATTTCTATTTTATGATATAGATTTCAGGGGTGCAGTTGAGACATTTGGTTCACCCCGGACATTGGTCCTGCGTTTCTACCTTGACAGTATGCCCGAAAATGCATCCGGAATAAACCGTGACATGTTTGCCCTTGGCTGTACTCCGGTGGTCAATCTATTCAGTAAAAGGACAGAACCGCAGAAAACACAACCCGGGCGTCACGAATATCGTGTCATATGTGAAGCTGGAAAGCCCGATTGTTTTGAGGTATATACAATAGACTCTGTGGAGACGACCGACCTTACTTCCGGAGTTCGAAGAATGGTTGAACCGTTCCATTCGTTTCGACACGCTTTAGAGCCGGAAGTACCATATTACTGGTTTTCAAGGAGAGAAAAAGCATCGGATCATTCACCTTCAAAGAATAATGGGGTGTCAGGTGAAAAAGCCGTGGATACATCAAGGCGAACCGCTGATGATGTGTACCTGGAACTTTGCACACTTGATTATGCGAGTTTTACACCCGAAAATCAGAGTATCAGCATGACCTGTACCTGCACCAACCGTAACCTTGTCAGGGATATGCCGCTTCTGGAGGAAGGCCGGAGTGATTTTGCTGCGATTGACGTCCCTTATTTTGGACCTGTCAAGGTGATGACTCTTCAGCGCGATCCGATACGCACTCCTCTGGGACGTGAAGATGAGTACTGGACCGGTTCTGATGCAAGGCAGTGGCGTGGCGGGTACTGGCGTCTCATTTCGCATCTCTCGCTCAATTACCTGAGCTTGAGAACGGGTGGGATTGAAGCATTACAGGCGTTGCTGCAGCTATATGATGTCAAAGGTGAGCAAAAAAATCAGAATATTATTCTCGGTTTGACCGGTCTTGAAGTGCGTCCTGTCAATCGTCTTATCAGAGGAGCAATGTGTCAGGGTATTGGTATCGAACTGATAGTAAATGTCGAGCAGTTCAAGGAATCTTCCTTTTATCTGCTTACATCAGTACTCGACCGTTTTCTGGCACAATATGTCTCGATCAACTCATTTACTCAATTGACAGTCGTGGATAACACTGAACGAAAGAACAGGTTGAAACAATGGCCGATACGAATGGGAGAACAGGTAGTGATATAATCAATTCGCTGCCTGCTCAGGTATATACGTTCGATTTCTTCCGTTTGATTCGAAGGCTTGAATCAACAGTGCCCGGTACATCATCTATAGGAGGTGACGCTCACCCGGCACAGGAAGTGGTACATGTACGCCCTGATGCATCATTTCGCTTTCCACCAAGTGCGGTTACCGAAATTAAAACCGATAAGGATGGAACGCTTCCTCTTCTGATAACGATAACTTTTTTCGGTTTGTACGGGAGATATGGAACACTTCCATGGCATTACACAAGCCGTGTTATCCACCAGGAACGGCTATCAATGGCCGACAGCCATAATCCGGAAGGTGCGCTGAGACCATTTCTCGACATATTTAACCACCGGTTTGCATCGTTCTTTTATCGTTCCGGAATAAAGTACCGCTGGCCGCTGACATTTCGATCGAAAGGTCAGGATGAAACAACACGGAATTTTATTGCGTTTACGGGACTGCGAACACTGCACCTTCGTGATAATTTCAGTATTCCCGATTTCGCGTTGCTGCGCTACGCCGGTCTTTTTACCGTTCCCAATTCGGCATCATCGATAACGACACTTTTATCCGATTTTTTAAAGACGAGCGTACAGATCAGGCAGTTTGAAGGGGAGTGGCTGCAGATTGAGGAGTCTGACCGGAACCGGATAGGTTATCAGAGAACCAATAACCGTCTTGGTCACTCTTTTACGATCGGGAGGCGGATTTTCAGCCGGCAGCATCGCTTTCGTATAGTAATTGGCCCGGTTGGTTACTCGCAGTTCATGGCACTGCAACCAGGTACCAAAACGTATGAACAGGTAATCTCACTGGTACGGTTACGTGCAGGTGAAGCAATGAAATTCGACTGTGCGGTTAAAGTTGACAAAAAGTCCATACCGGTTTCTGGGCTTGGAAGCAAAAGCACTCAGTTAGGTCGTACTTTTTTTTGTATATCACATAAAACCCAGGGGCCCATCTCCAGTCCGATATTTAAATGTGAAAGCACATTTGCCACGGCACTGAACCCCCAAACAGAAGAAACAGAGGGGACGGTTACCGAAGGGAGGATACACGATGTCTGACAAAAAACTCAATTTTTTTCTTGATACACCTCTTGGCGATGATGCATTGATTGTCAAATCATTCAGTGGTACTGAAGAGGTTTCGCGATTGTATTCCTATATTGTCGAAGCGAAATCGGATAAGACTTCATTGTCATTTGATGCCATGGTTGGTAAGCCTGCAACGCTGGTGCTCACCCTGGCTGATAATCAGAAACGGTACATCTCCGGGCATGTGAGGAGATTTATTCAGCCAAGCAGGCTTGAAGATCTCAACCATTATCATGTGGAAATTGTTCCCTGGTTGTGGTTTCTTACGCAGCGTTCCGATTGCCGCATTTTTCAGGAAAAGACTGCACTGGAGATTATCCAGGAGGTTTTCGATGCTGCAGGGTTTTCCGGAAAATACGAAATAAAAACCAGTGGTACCTACCGTAAACGGGAGTTTTGTGTTCAGTACCGGGAGACGGATTTCAATTTTGTTTCCCGGCTGATGGAGGAGGAGGGTATCTTCTATTTTTTTACCCATGGTAACAATTCACACAAAATGGTTCTTGGTGATGCGCCATCATCACACAAAGCACTTGTCCCTGCAGGTGATGTGATCTATTACCGTGCAACGGAGGAAGAGGAGCGGCGTCCTGCAGTGATGGATTTTGTTGCGGAACATTCAGTCAGGTCGACAAAAGTTTCTCTGCGAGATTATGATTTTATCAAACCGGGTTCCGACCTTACGGTTATGAAAAATGCCAGCGATAAATACGAGCTGTATGATTACCCGGGGAATTATACGGAACGACCCGATGGCGAACATTATGCGAAAATGCGACTGGAACACCACCAGTCTCTTGTCAAGCTGTTTTCAGGAACAGCCACAGAGCGGAGGTTGACTACCGGTTCCACATTCAATCTTAAAGAGCATCCCAGGTCTGAATACAATGCAACCTATATGCTTACGGCGGTTCATCATTCCGGAAGCCAGGATGGGGAAGAGGATACCTATCACTGCAGTTTTGAATGTATACCATCAGATGTTCCTTTCCGTCCAACATGTATCGCAATGAAACCGATTATTTCGGGATGTCAGACAGCGGTAGTTACCGGACCATCGGGAGAAGAGATCTGGCTTGATAAGTACGGTAGAATTAAAGTGCAGTTCCACTGGGATCGTGTGGGTGCAAAGGATGAAAACTCAAGCTGCTGGATACGCGTCAGCCGCGACTGGGCGGGAAAAAACTGGGGGTTTGCATTTCATCCAAGAATAGGTCAGGAGGTGATTGTTCAGTTTATCGAAGGTGATGTTGACAGGCCGATTGTTACCGGTTCAGTTTACAACGACGAACAGATGCCGCCGTATGAGCTTCCTGCAAACTCCACGCAAAGCACCATAAAATCACGCAGCTCCAAAGATGGAACACCCGATAATTTTAATGAGATCCGGTTTGAGGACAAGAAGGGCGAAGAGCATTTTCTGATCCATGCGGAAAAGGATCACATGGTGGAGGTGGAGAATGATGAGACGCATACGGTGGGGCATGATCGTAACAAAACGGTAAAAAATGATGAGACAACGGTTGTTGAGGGGAACCGTACTGAGACGGTAAAGAAAGACGAAACGATTACGATTGAGGGGAACCGGACTGAGAGTGTAAAGAAAGATGAATCGATCACCATAGATGGGAGCCGGACAGAGAATGTTGAAAAAAATGAGACGATTTCAATCACTGGTAATCGCAGCTTATCTATTGACAAAAACTCTACCATTGATGTCACAAAAAACGAAACAAAGACAGTCGGCGAAAACCTGGATGAGACTGTAAAGAAAAATGCGGAATTGAAGATAAGTGATAATCGTCAGACTGACATTGGTAAAAAAGATACTTTAAAAATTGGAAAAGAGTGGCTGGTCGATGTTGGGGATAAGATTGTTTTCAGATGTGGTGATGCTTCAATTACTATGAAAAAGGATGGCTCGATAGATATTAAGGGTAAAGATATCAAAATTAACGGTTCGGGGAAGATAAATATCAAGGCAAGTAGTGATGTGGTGATTAAGGGGAGTAAGATTTCGGAGAATTGATAAAATTATTGAGGATTGAAAATGAAGGAAAATGTTAAAGAAAAATTATTCGTTTGTGCAAATACTCTTTATTCTTCTTTAGCCGATACTGTATTACCGTATAATATTCTTAAAAACAGATGTTCTGAATTCAATGCGATTGTAGATATTATTGAACCAGTAGAAACGCGTTGGCAACTTTATCTGGAAGCTCATCATATTATTGAAAAACGCCATTTTGAAGTATTCAAAAATTATTTTAAATTGATCGGGATTAACAATACAGATGTTATGCCGGCAGTTGCACTTCACAAAATGTGGCACAGAATGACTACTAGAAAAAAATTGGATGAATGGGTACCATCTGTTCGAGGTATGAAAGGACTGACCGGGGAATTGTTAGAAAAAATAAAGTTCGTAAAAATTACCGATATTTCTATGCTTCAGCATATATACATATCAGCATATTGGGATTTTCCTAATGTACAAAAAAAAGTAATTGACTTGATAAGAGAATTGAGGGCGGCTATCCTTAGTGAAGATAATGTAGATATTCTTTAAAGGAATTAAAATTCACCCCAGTTTAAGACTTCAAGCCATAGAATCGTTAATAAGCTTAAGAAATTCTTGAGAAATGTCCAGCCACATCAAAGGAAATTCAGGCTCGAACTGGATACAGTCAGCCGGTTGTTGCCCGTAAACTGCAGGCGATGGCAGACTGTGTAATCAAATTGCCGCAGGGACGATCACTTCGTTATGCTGTAACGTGCAATGCATTTGGTGCAAATGACCGATTGCCACTGGTAATGGTGGATGCAAATGGGATTTCGGTTGTTGTTGCCCATATTCGACCTTTAGCACATGGTGGCTTTTTTGTTGAAGCAGAATCCGGTATGCCGGAGGTGTTTCTGGGGAACAGTGGTAAGGGCGTATTTGATGATTTACCCTATTTTCTTTATGACTTGTGTCCGCAAGGTTTCATAGGGCGTCAAATTGCCCTGGAAATGGCATCACGATCTGATGATTTTCCTTCTGATCCCCGGCTGTGGAATGCAAACCATATCGGCCGTTATCTGATTTCTAATGGAGATGATTTGCCAGGTAATTTAAAATTGGGAGATCAGGCTTTTTTACGTATTCGAAACCTTCCTGTTCCTGTTTCTGATGAGGAATATCCTGAGCTTGCCGACAGTGTGATGAACGGAGCTATTCCAGGATCTTCTGCTGGTGGAGAACAACCAAAATTTACAGCTTTTTCAAGGAACTGTTCATCACATGTGATCGTGAAATTTTCCCCCATGGGAAGCAATAGTGTTGCGCTACGATGGCGTGACATCCTGATAACCGAGCATCACGCAGCACAGACTTGTCACCAATACCAGCTACCAGCCGCCGAGACCCGGCTTCTGGACAGGAAGGGGAGGCTTTTTCTTGAAGCGCGGCGATTTGATCGTGCAGGAGTGTTTGGTCGTTTACCGATGATTTCACTAAAAGCTATTGATCGCGAATTTACAGGTTTGTTAAGTAACTGGCCACTGGTCATGAATGCTCTGCTTACGAGAAAACTGGTGAAACAGCAACATGTTGACGATGTCACAATGCTATGGTTATTTTGACATTTCATTAACAACACCGACATGCATCTGGGAAACCTGAGTTTTTCAGTAGATGGTAATGTGTTCCGACTATTGCCTGTTTATGATATGTGTTCGATGGGGTTCGCGCCGAAAATCGGTGGAGAAGTGTTACCATATTCTTTTACTCCAGTCAAATCTGCGACACAAAGATTTGAAAGGGACTTGATAAACCGCGTAAAAAAAATGGCATTTGACTTCTGGGATAGGGTAAGAGGGGATGAAAGAATATCAGAGGAGTTCAGAGACTTTCTGAATAAAGGAAATCCTGCTACTCACTTCGATGTGTAGATTTTAGTGGCTCACCTGACTGGAACGCCATAAACTCAATTGCAGAAGCATATCGTTGTCGCTGATATCCCTGGGTTAAAATCTCATTCATGCTCTCGTTATCGATATGTTTACCGCAAAGGTATCGTGTATTGGGTGAAAAATCTGCAGCGTGTTCATTCCACCACGCACTGATCTTATTCACATCCGGCCATGGAAGGAAATAATCTGCATCGAGAACAACGCGTTCATCCTCAGGATCATCGTTCGGTGTTTCCTCAAAATCTTCGGGAGCATCGGTGTCCATGTGTAAGCGGACAATGTCAAGGCCGGTTATTGTGGAAAAGGCTTCACCAGCGATACGGCTGTGTGTTGTTTGTTTCATCAAATCTATGAGCAAGGGAATATTGGAAACATCACCAAGTGCTCCTGCACCAATAATTGCCCATCGCATTTTGTCGGGAGATCTAGTGAGGTCGTGAATAATCGCGGGGCCATTGTTTAATCCTGATTTTCGGATTGCAACCATTACGGCTTCATCTGCAAATGCAAATTTTTTATCCACAAATTGAAGCAGCACCTGGATAGCAGATTTACCTCCAAGAAGCGCAGCACTCCATGCTGCCCGAAATGCGCAGACCGGGTTTTCATCGCTGCAATGCGCTTTTGCGATTGGTAATTTTTCTGTAAGACTTAATTCTCCAATCGTTTTCAGAGCACAACAGAGTATCATCGGATCCGGGCTGTTGAGGGCTGCATCCAGATGTTTTCCGGGATTTTCACGAAATGTGGCAAATGCAGTAAGTCCGGCAAGTTGTAGGAGAGAAGATGAGGATTCGAGAAAACTTTTACAAAATGATTTACTTTTATCGAAAGAAAACCAGGTGAGTGCTGATGCCAGCTCGAGTGCATGTTTGGGTTTGGTAATAGAATTCAGAACGGTTTCTATACGACTGGTTTCGGCAGCATCTATCGCAAGGACTGATGCAGTAAAAATTTCACCGGTTACAGGATTATCGCAAATGCGCTCAACGACAGCCTCCCAGCCGTCTTCTTCACAGGATCGTAGGCCATCGAGCTGCGCTTCAAGCCGTTCCTTAAGATCCGCGAGTTTTTCAGAGTTATAATGCGGGGCTGTTAAGGCGGCGTTGTAGCGTTCCCAGAGGAATGAGGATTCGTCGAGGAATTGGAGAAGAATGTGTGAATAGGCGGTGGTGGGCATGAGGGCTCCTGTATTGGTCTTTAATTGATTTTAGGTAATATAATTGATTCTGCCCAAATAATGGTATCTTGTGCGAGTTGGTTTATTTCGAGTCGATTAATCCGTTTTGTGTTATAATTCTAATTTCCTTTTAAAATACCATGTAGGGCTGAATATTGCAACGGGATTTCCGGAATTTCTCGAATTGGATCTGGACAAATTGACAGTGAAACGAATGTATTTTTGGAAAGGTTTGTAAAACAGGGAGGATCCATGACAAAAAAAACTATTAATCTTGGGCATCGAATCATGGAGGCGTTAACCGCAGAACAGATTGCAACACTTATTGATACTGTTGGTTCAAAGGTGCTTCTCGAAAAAATTGAAGAGAAGGGTGCATGCCTCGACAACGATATTGTTGAAACAGTCAGAAATGTGATCAAGTCTACTGATACCACCGGAAATAATAAATGCGAACCAGAGGTTGACGCCACTTCTGATAGCAAATTTATTGAAGAATGGGATGCTTTATGGCAACGCTGGAGTGCTGTTGTCATGGAAGTGGGTGATGAGGATGGCAGGTATTCTGTACAAGATCGTCACTGGGAGCCACCTTATTTCGACGGGTTGGAATTTTCAGCAGATATCGAGAAAATAGCGATTGAAATGGTACCAAGAATCGACCGGATATTTTTTCTTGTTGATGAGCCAGCTCTTTTTATCGATGCAATCGAAGAGATCGAAGATGCTATAAGATCCTATCCCGACTGGATGGGCGTATGCGAAGGTGAGGGTTGTACGCTGGAGTATCACACATCGCGTTGCATCTTGCAGTGGCTTTGGATTGGGTGTAAAGATCATGAGCGTCCCGGATCGGTTTTTCTTACACAGATTGCAAATATCGGTTCAAAGTATACTCTTGTTAACCTCGACTGTAATGCCGTTGTCAGTTTCATTTTAGAAATGAATCCAGCTGTTTGCAGGGAGTTTTATACATTAATGGCAGGCGGTCTTTTTCAGAAAGAACAGGAAAGTGTTTATTCTCCCTGGAATACGATAATGCTTGAATTCAAACAGCGATATGATAAAGAGGCGTACTTTTCCCAATGCACCCGTGACCTTGAAAAAAACTGGCGTCTGGGAATACCTCTGGTAGAAAACGCATATTCCAACAATGATTGGAATAGCACAGAAACATTGCTGTTTAAAACATTCGCTTCATACCGCAGATATCATCCCAAAGGTGATTGGTTTCCCGAAACATCACTTCTCTTTTCTAAATCGCACTATCATTCTGAAATTAATGCAGCAAATGAACTTGCAAGACTTCTGCAAATCTGGGGTGATGTGAGTGAAAAAAAGGATAACCGGGAACGCGCAGTTGCAGCACGTTTTCAGGAGGTTATGGTACACAATTCCGATGACATTGACGCAGTCACCAATCTTTTCACAACCATGCGAAAAAAATATGAATTTCCCGCACTCGACAAGCTTTTCAGGCAATGGCAGGATGATATCGCTTTAGCGAGTTTCCGTTGGTGTCATAATAAACATACCTCTGTGGAAACATGGCTTCATTGGGCAATTGCAACGCAGGTAGAGGGTACGGATGGAACCGCTCGTTTTCGGAAACAATTGGATGCGTGGCTTTTTGGGTTGTCAGGGAGCAGTGATGAATTTGTGAAACATTGGAAGGAACTCGCAACAATTACTGTCGATCTTTGCACTAGTACCCATCGTGACAAGTATAGTGGCCTGTTCGCAACTGCATTCCAAGAATTCAATACTGAAACAGATCTTGATAAATCACGACGTTCTCTTGTCGGGAGATTGTGCTGCACAGAGACCGTTGAAAAAATGCTTGATATCTGGAAGAAGCTTTTTTCACATCTCATTCCCAATCCGGCGACATCAAGTAGCGATTATCTGCGTCCTGTAGCATGGGTAAAAGTGCTGTTCGATCTGAATCCTCAAGCATATTCCCTCCTGGTTGGGCTATGGAAGGTGAACCATCGTCGGCGGATCAACCTCTGGAAGGCCATGAGAAATGCAAAGTTACCGGTGGATTGAAACAGTTTTGAGTTAATTTTCATGTTTTTATGGCGTATTCATTGTATCTTAAAGGTGTTTCAGATTAAAATTCAGCTATAAACATCTATTTTTAAGTCGGGAATAAAAAGGAAGAAGTTATATGTCACTGAATTTAAAACAATGCGAAGCAAATGCACTAAAATTAGCCCCTAAAGATCGTGCTGTTCTTGCTGAACGGCTTATTTCGAGTCTTGATTCCCTGGAGGAATCGGAAATGGAACAATTATGGCTTGATGAAGCAGAGCGGAGATACAAAGATTATCGGAATGGGAAAATTCCTGCACGCTCCGCTCAAGATGTTCTTCGGGGGGCTCGAGCTGCGATTAAATGAAAAAGATTGTACGTTTTCTTCTTCCGGCAGAATTGGAAATGTTGGATGCTGCACGTTTTTATGAGTTACAAGCAACGGGACTCGGAGGGGATTTTTTAAACAAGATTGAACAAGCTATAAAAGATATTTCTGAAGATCCTGAGAAATGGCCAACCATCCACGTTCAAATTCGCCGCCGCCTTATTCATCGTTTTCCATACGCACTTCTATATCGAATCGATCCTGACGAAGTGCTCATAATTGCTACCATGCATCTGCATCGACATCCGGATTACTGGATCGGTAGATAATGTTTGTATTCAAGCTCACTTCATATGCAATTTTCGGTGATTAACTGCGCAATCGGCGAGATAAAAATCAATCAAGTTTTGATACGGTACGTTAAACTATCCTTACTTCGAGTTTCCTTCCTACAGATTTCGCAAATTTTTCCAAAGTTGAAAGACGTATGTCTTCAGCATGGTTTTCTATTCTGGATACGGCGGATTTTTGAGTCCCAAGAATTTGAGCAACCTCCTCCTGGGTTCGTCCTGATGCTTCCCGTGCCTGTTTCAGAAGAACGCCTATTTTAAAGTGACTAAATCCGGATTCATAATTTTTTTCAAAAACAGGGTCTTTTTTCTTTCTATTCGCAATGTATTTTTTAAGGTCACTCATTTTACATAGCATCAGAACAATTAAGACCTGAACTGAAGTTCAGGGCACACAGTGGTATCATATCCTTTCTTGTCACACATGTTAGGGGTACCCGTGCGACTCCCTCGAAAAAAGCCTGAACTTTTTTCACAAATAGGCAGAAAACCACCCCGGAGAATTCCAGTATATCTTAACGCTCAACAGGGAAATGGTTGAGACTATGGAATCTAAAGCAATACTGAAATTTAAGGTTGAGAATTATGAACGGGCAAGGTTTACTAAGAGTGATAGGTTTTTAGGGAAGGCGTATAGTGAACGGAAGGGGAAGAGGGGGTAGGTTGTGTGTGGTGTTTTTTTTTGCTGCATTTGTTATTAGTAACCTGAACTGAAGTTCAGGGCACATAATGATCTCTTGTTTTAACTTGTCAGAAGTGTTAAGGGCACCCGTGCGTCAAAGTGTTTGTGTTATCAGAGTTAAAAACATGATCATTTCTCTTTCTGACACACAAATATTATTAGTATAATAGCATTCCAGTTTTAGCCAATCCAATCTTCTGGATTAACAAAACTGATTCCACGTAACTGGAGAGGTTCTATCGCCTTCCGTACAGAGTTATGTACCACAATCCCATTTACTGCTTCATGTAATCTAAAGAATAAAGCACCATGAGTACGTTCTTCATCAATAACTAAAGAATCGAAAGAAACGCCAACTGGATCATCAGGATCATCTACCTCGCATTCAGAAGCATCAAGATCTGCACAAGAGATTCGACCTATAATGTTAACAGCAAAAAATTCTTCTGGAACTGGATTACCTGCACGGTCTATTAGTATCGCCTTAAATGATTCAATATTGTCAACACCTGCAGTGTTTAAAGCCTGTAACATTTTTTTACTCATTAAAGGTATAGATGGTGGAAAAAAATCAGTAATGTAGTCACCACCTTTTTCTTCCAGTTTGAATTCAAGAGGTTCTGGTATTTTAATATTCATAAGACTTCCAGAAAACCAATTTAAAAAGCCAGTAGAATTAATATTACTTAAGTCAGGTAGTTTACCAATTGTTGCACGTTTCCTACTTTTCGGTTCACGAACTTCTAACATTGAATACGAACTCATCCGTTGCTCCTGTTTTGATTAGTTAACTTTTCCTGAAATGATTTAGCATGTCTTGATGTATAAATTGGGTCTCGCCATCGCGTTGGATCATTGCTTAAATGTTGTGCCATACCACGAGAACACGCATTGAGCCATGAAACTAATGCATAGGGAGGGGGAACATTTGGCTTTGCTTTTGGCCCAGCTTCAGGGCATTTTTGTTTACGAAGAATAAGCTTGTCAAATATTTTGTCAAGTTGACCTTTAACATATTCACTATAATCTGGATGAGCATCATGAAACTGCCGTTTTGCTTCAAACATCGCAGCTTCAGCCATAGAAAATTGATCATTCGGGTATTTTTTTGTCAGTTCTCCCCATTTGATACCAGCAATAGGATCAACATTGGTACGCCCACCATAAAAATGTTCTATAATCGTTGGTAACCAAATTCCATTAGGCTTACTATTAACATTATATCCAATATCTGCAGTGATAGTTCCTTTGGCTTTTTCAATAGCTTCTAGAATAGGATGTTCAAAATCACCTTTAAGCGATGCTTTTCCTGGAATACAGTGGTGTGGATTGCTACGGACTTCAGATATATCATCTTTGTTAGTTTCAGGATGAATATAAACTACAGTCCATGCATCACTTCCAATAGGTTCAGGATGGCCAAGACAATCTCCTGTTTTACATGATGTGCGGAGATCGGATGCATTGTTATTAAGATCATTTTTTTTAGATTGCGGTTTATCTTCAGCGCAGAAAGGACAGGTTTTATCATTATGTTTATCTGTTTGAATCGCTGATATAGCAGTTGCCTCACCAAATTGACTCATATCGTACTACCTTTTACATTATTTAATTGGTATGGTGAAATAAATCAAATTCATTTCATTTTAATATAATAAGCAAGTAAAATATCATTACTATTGATTTTCCTAAATTGCTATGCGGTTGATCCGCATGATCCACGTGTTAATTTGCAAATGCGATTCTCGCTCGACTCAGGGCGGTATGCCAAAGAGTTACCATCAGTATTATCTGAAATAGCTCTTGTTATATCTCGATTTTTGCTAGAAACACCATTGCGATATTAGTTCGACTTCCATTCACCCCAAAATATTCTTCTTATTATGAAACAACGGATCCCCCAACCGGCACACATTCTTCCCCTCAAATTTGACATCAAACGAATACATCATGAACTCGCATTCGCCTTTTATCTTATTGCTTGCCACCCCTTGCGCGGAGCCGGCTTCATCACCGGTGCTCATGCTGTATTTTGCCCCTTTGACCATTGGCATCTTTTTGTCGGTCTTGACATTCTGCGGGCCGTCACTTGTGTCAGATGCTTTTCCGAGGTTGGGGTAGGGGATTGGGACAGGGCCACCGGGAGTTGGCGTTTTACAGACATCGGGGAATACAGTACTCATGCCGCCGCTGCCCTTATGGGCGATTCCGCGGGAGTTTACGAATGTTGTCTGGCCCATGGTGATACCGTGTGGTTTGGTTTTTTGATACTTAGGAACCTCATCCCCCGGCCCCCTTCTCCTATCAGAGAAGGGGAGGTTCAAAAATGTTTCAATCCTCCCCTCTCTGATAGGAGAGGGGACCGAGGGGTGAGGTTCCTACCCTTCTAATAAAATCATCCTTAATAATCTCATTCCCGCTCACTCGCTAAGTCAAGAGTTATTTTTACTTGATCGCATGCATAGTGCTCCGCGCTTCTCTTTTTCTGAGGAACAGAAGATAAGGCATGGCTCTTTGACATATTTTTTCTGCATACCAATTGCCGCAAGACTTGCAAGAAGTGGGCCTGCGGCGGCTCCGGGATCACCGTAACAGTCTGCTGGGTGTTCAACGCGGAGTTTTTCTTCGAAACTGTCATGGTTGCGCAAAAACGCAACACCCCACTCTTTTGCAAAAAAATTCTCTCCATTGAAAGAGGCAAATACAGTTTGTACTTTTTCCTGTTCGAGTGGAACGAGTGCTTTGGTTATTGCTTCTGCGAGACCGTCACCTTTGTATGGTTGATTGCTGTAACGGTGTCCTGCCTCTTCCGAACAGACTGGTTGGTATATTTGAGCAAGAGATATAAGTTTATGTTTGTGAATCGCTTTTTCTGAAGCTAACAGGAGGAATGAAGCACCTTCACCAGGTGCGAATCCATCCATGACACCATTGGCAAGAATGCGGTTGTCTCTGTCCAGTGTTCCGAGAAGGTAAAGATCCAGATAGGTATCGCATCCGCCTGCAAGAATAAATTCTTCAGTGTTATTACTTAGTAGATTAAATGCTTCTGCAATTGCTTCGATACCGGATGCGCGACCGTTATTAAAAATACAGCTTTTTTTAAGATCAAACTGCTCTGCACATTGTGTGTGCAGGTGGTTTAAAAAATCGCTATTAATAGGTGCAGGGCATTCCGGTATTGCTTCGGGGACTGATAGGAATAATGGGACTGATATTCCTTTTGGTACTATAGTTCCGAGGGCTTCACAAAGTGGTTTCCGGGATATCCGCAGCATGCGGATCTGTCTGCTTGTTAAGCCCGGGGTTGCAGCGAGTTTTTCGTTGAGTGGCGGGAGTGCTTCTTCAGGGACGAGTGCCATGGTCATTGGCTCGAACCGTTTGTTCATGATTGAGCTGGTGTCAAGAGCGCTTGTTCCAGCCCGTACTGCGGCGGCAGTCATTTTCGCGCTGTCACCCAGTGGCGTCATCATGCCGATTCCGACAATGTGTATTGTTTGCTCTGCCATGTCAGTTCGCCACGACTCCTTCCAATGAATCTATATCAAATGTTACCTGTTCCACATTGAGTGTTTTCTTATCACAAGCAATCGAATCCCGCCATACCATAGAGAACCGCATTTCGTCCGGTTCAAACAGAACGGTTTCGCATTTCATATCAAGTTTTTCGGTTTTCCCTTTAATTTGCACTTCAACTTTAAATCGACAAATCGGCAAAGTAAATTCAATCGGGCCATGTGGACTTACGTTGATAAGCTCAACAGGTTCTCCACCTTCAAGGTAGCGGTCGAATGTAAGTTCCGGGGATGCGACGTTGAAAAATCGCATGTCAAAATCTTCAGGAAGGTAGGGCATCCGTTTTTTCTTCCAGGTGTCATCGTACGTGCCAGCATATTGTAAACGTGGCATCCAGTTCGGAGCAATAAAACCATAACATGCAGGAACATTGGAATTGGTAACTCCCTTAAACGGATGCGACGGGTCTTCAAGATTAGGAGCTGGTGTTCTTTCGAGCTCCGATACCCCCTGTTTCCCTTTGAATCCGATACCGATAGGATTGCGGTCCTCCCCTTTGATTTTTCCTTTGTCTTCATCGATTACATGAGTACCGCCGAATGCACGTTCGTAAACAATTGGGACTGCTTCGAACGGCTCAGGGTCAGTCATGCTAAGTCCTGCAAACCCTTTCACAAACCAACGGTCACCATAGACACGTATAATTTTCTGGCGGTCCGCTACAACTACTGCGGTATCGATTTGCCTGACCATTTTTCCATTAGGGCCCCAGGCCTGCCCATTAAGAACTACATCGGTTGATATCTTTCCAAGATGCATATCTGATGCATACCGTAAACTCGATTCGCCCGGTTTATCCCAGTATTTATCTGCAGGAAATGGTGGAACCTGCCCTTCTGCTATTCTGATCTTGTTATAACCCAGTGTAAATGTTGCTTTCATTACGGCATAAAAGGTGTCAATACCATTCTTATCAGGGAAGAGTGCCATTCCGGGTTTGAAAGGTGTGTTATTTTTGAGTTGTAACATAGTTTTTTTAAGAGAAAGAGAGGGACCTCATCCCCCGGCCCCAGTTCGACAACGATCACTGCACCGCTTCTCCTATCAGAGAAGGGAAATTACAAAAATTTCTAAATCTATCTTCCCCTCTCTGATAGGAGAGGGGATCGAGGGGGGATCGAGGGGTGAGGTTCCGAAGATTCCCTTGCTCACCCAACAATCCGCGAATCAACGATTTGGTTTAAGGTTTTCACAACCTTCAAAACATTTTCTAAAACTTCTTCATTTCGGAATCGGATTTCCATCAATCCACGGGCTTCAAATACATTTTTTCTTTGAATATCTTTTGCTTTTTGCTTGACTGTGTTGTGGATTTTCCCATCAACTTCGATAACTAATTTCGCATTATGACAGAAAAAATCAACGACATAACCATCAATAACCTGTTGCCGCCTGAACTTTACATCTGAAATTGCATTGTTGCGAACATGCTCCCAAAGCAGTCTTTCAGCAGGTGTCGGTTCTTTACGTAATCTGCGTGAAAAATCTTTTTTCTCTTTGCTTACAGCTTGAAGGAATACTACCCCGCTTGATAAAGAACATTTTGGGATGTTTTTTGTCATAATGTTTGTGTTTATTGATGTTTTTTGTTCTTCTATTACCCAATCCCTCGCCCCCCTCTCTTATCGAATGATAGGAACATCATTTTTTTAATCTTCCCCTCTCTAATAGGCTGATAGGAGAGGGGACCGAGGGGTGAGGTTCCTGGACTTCCTCAATTCAACAACACCGATCCGCCGCGCATTCTGTTCACCCCTTTAGCCCGACTTGAAATATAAGTGCCGTTAAGCAGCACCTTTCCAGCCTTCGTAAGGGTAATACTCGACTCCCCACACTTCAGCACAATCTGCTTCTCCGCCGAAATCGTCACCGTCTCCCCATCTTTCTCAACAGTGACAGCATTCAACACATTTTTATTCGTCTCACCTTTTTCTGACGCTTGAGCCATATTTGAAACATGCATAAACCCGATAATCACCGGCATGGAAGCGTTACCATTAACAAATGCCAATGCGACTTCGCGGTCTTTGTCTTCAGGTTTGACCGCAACGGTTGACAAAGCTTTAATCGCAGCACCCGAGACATTTGCCGAAAAATCTACTATCGGAGTAGTTTGTTCGTCGATATGTACTATTTTGCCGACAAGGATCCCGTTGATCCGTTCTGCACTGCCAGGGGACATCTGTTGTGTAACAGTAATATTTGATAGAATGGCATCCAGAGGGGCTGAATTTTTTCCATGATGCGGCAACTCATGTTCGTCCAATTTCTCACATTCGCAATGGTGATGTTCTTCTTTTTTTCTTACCATGAAATAGTGCCGATTCTGACATGTGGACGACTGTTTTATACCGACGGTATTGAAATCAACCAAAAGATAAAGAAAATATATATGTAATCAATTATTACAGGCAAGATGTTCGCTTGATGTTGTGAAAAAAAATTAAGGAATGAACCTCATCCCCCAACCCCAGTTCGACCCTTCTCACAGCACTGCTTCTCCTATCAGAAAAGGGGAGGCACGATTTTTTTTAATCTTCCCCTCTCTGAAAGGAGCTGAAAGGAGGGGTGACCGAGGGGTGAGGTTCCCAAATTATTTAAGGATCAATATGAAATCCAGTATTTGAAAGTTTGGTGAGAGCTGTTTTCACTATGGTTGCTCTCTCTTCTTCATATTTACTATTTGAGCCTTCAAAAACAAGATAGTCTCTGAGACCTAGAGGACCATAATGGACCGGCCGACGTTTATGAAAACCGTTTGTATAATTACCCCAATTTCTCAAAAGTGGTAAAAGTGCATTCCAGGTTGTAATTTTCCCTTGGAGAACCTGTTGGATTACCTGGTAGACAACTCGACTTCTGGCAGCTTCAGAAGTTACTACCATTACTAATGCACGAGCAGGACCATTCAATTCAGTATCATATAAACAGGCATTTTGAATGCTTTGGCCCGTGATGGGTGCTTCTCTTCGATTGACCCCCAATTGAGAGTAATTATCGCAACTGCCAATGCTTTTCCATGCTCCTCCCGAAAAAGTTCGAATATGGGTAAGGTAAAGATTATCAGTACTATAGCGAAATCCCCGATTCGCTCCGCAAATCACATCAACTGGTTCAGATGATATGCGTACTTTAGAACTGCCAACTCCAAGGGCACTTCGGAAATCGATAATAAATTGTCGATAGTTATTAAAATCGAATTTAACTTCCATATTTCTACCCCGTCGTTTTTCGTCGCAAATTGTTGGTCTTGGTAAATATTTCGCGTTTTTCCTTCATGCACTTAAAATAAATTACTTACTTCACATCGTGCAACAGTTGTACAGGAAAAAAAATTAATACAGAATACCTGATGGTCTTATATTAAATGGTATATTCAGATTTAAAGGTACTATATAAAAATGAATAATTTCACACTGCCAATTTATCGGCTGGGGGTGCACCGTCAGAGGGTTAGTAATTTGACACTTGTGTATTTTTACAAATTCCAAGTTTTTTTCACTTTTATAGCTCAGAGCCCCCCCCACCAGGCGTTATTTCCTGCTACTGATATATAATAAAGAATATGAAACAAAATAAACCTTATACCGCAATATTTACATTTTCTGGAGAGCTCAACGATTTCTTTCCGCCGAAGAAGAAGCAGAAAGAGAATATCCAATACCTATTTGGTGGAAATCCCTCAATCAAGGATGCGATCGAAGCACAGGGTGTTCCGCATACAGAAATAAATCTGATTACGGTAAACGATATATCTGTCGGATTTGATTACCATCTGGTCGATGGCGATCGTGTAGGTGTGTTTCCGATATCAGAAAATTGTGGCGTTTCTTCTAAAGTCAAATTACGGGATGACCTGCCTGCAAACCTGGGATTCATTTGCGATGTACATCTTGGTAAACTTGCCAGATTAATGCGTCTGCTGGGGTTTGACACGCTCTATCGGAACGATTATGATGATCCTGAAATCGTGCAAATAAGTGTCGCAGAAAACAGGGCTGTTTTGACAAGAGATCGTGTGCTGCTCCATGCGAAAGTCGTGACATATGGCTACTGGCTGCGTTCAATAAACCCGATAGAACAGCTCTCCGAGGTGGTTAAACGGTTCGGTCTTGAAAAACGAATCATTCCTTTCAGTCGTTGTCTTTCTTGTAATGCATCACTCAAACCGATTGAAAAAGAGGTTATCGAGGATTCACTTGAACCGAAAACCAGACAATATTATGAGCAGTTTCACCGCTGCGAACGTTGTCAAAAAATCTTCTGGAAGGGGAGTCATTTTGATGTTCTTGTCAAAATTGTCGGGCGTTTTGGAGCAGGATAGTATAGCTTTGGATGATGAATGTGTTTCTATTGCTGTATTATTGCTGGTATTGTTTTTAAGTGCTTTTTGCGTGTCAGGCAACAGTCTGGAATGGTATACCTGAATATTGTAATAACGCGATATACGTGGTAAGTATCCTCAGACGACATCGTCCGCTTCAAAGTGAGGGGAAACAGATCTCTGGCCGTAAAATACTTCTTTAGTACCCCCACTTTACCGCTTTGCGGTCCATATGAAAAAAGATTTATGGACAAAGAAAAACGATCTGAATGTACTTTACAAATAAATCATTAATGTACTCCACAAAAAAATACGGAGTACAAGGAATTGGGAAAAAAGGGGCGAACCTGAAGGGTGCGATACTTCAGGTCACAGGAATACAAAAACGTTAATAAATAGAGAAAGCTCTGCGTTCCGACATCCGAGTTCTATTGTCATAGATCGAGATAATATAACAACCGCTGCCCAGAGTTGAAATGTCAATAGATGCACCAGTTTCAGTTGAGCATGAGGTACGATTTATTTGTTTCCCGGAAAGTGTAGCAATATTGATTGAATGATCTTTTCCGATTCCAGTTACTACAAGTTCACGGTTAGCATTGTTTTGTAATGTTAAGGATGGGAATCTGGATTTTCCTTTAGTTCTTTTTTCAATAATGCCTTTGGGTATCGAATCATTCAATCCAGGTCGCCACATATTGCCACTCAAGGTAAGCATGTAGCAATTGCCAAGGAATGCATGATACCAGTAGTTGTCATATCCCATTGATGCGATCTCTTTTCCAAATGCGTCAGAAACTTCCTGATTGTTACACATGGCTGCGACTGCAAAGCTACCCACATATGACATGTTATGCCAGGATCCTCGTGTTGATCCATCGAGATTATAGCCATCCTTGATGTTTTTTGGACCAATTTTATTTGCCCAGTTCGATATTGTTACACACCATTTTCTGGCTTCTTCATTACCGTTCCAGAGATAATCGAGTGCCATCCGCCAAGGCACCCGGCAGGCATCAAATCCATAATAGAAATTACTCCCCGGGACCTGTGCACCCTTCCAGGTGTGCCAGTCAGGCACTAAGCCGGTATTATCGTTTGCTGCGTTGTTGAGAATTATATATGTGTCATCTGCAAGTTTTGACCATGCTGTGTCTTTTGTAAATTTTGCAAATTCTCTGAAAAAGGCAGGAGTGTAATATGATATATCGGTTTTATTACATCCGCCATAGGGCATGTTTCCGGAATAGCCTCCGACAATCACCGATGTTCCGCTGCAACTGGTAATAAGTTTTTTTACTGTTTTGATCGTTTTTGAGGCTTCTTCCTCGTATTCATCTCCCCATTGCCATGTGGCAACGAGTAATGAAAATGCAACATCCAGATCGCCATCACTGGCGCTTCCGGGATCGGTAACGCCGCCGCAGCTGCATAACCAGGCCATCATGCCGTGGCTTTGGATTTTACTCTTGTAAAATTTATACAACCCATCAAATGTCGTTTTATCACCCATATAAGCTGCAATAATCATTGCCCAGCCCATTGCTTCGACTTTAACTCCATTATCGGTACTGACTGCAATTCCACCGTTGCAGCTTGGAAGCAGGTTGCTCGCCTTGTAGCGTGAATACCACTTCTCAAAATTTTCAGTGGAAAATGTGGACGGCATATACCCGTAGGGATATTTTAAATTCTGAGGAAATTTATACTCCTGTGCAGTGATTTGCTGAAGTGCCAGACACAGAATAAAAATAAACGCATGTTTTTTCATTACAATTCCTTTGATGCTCTGTAATTACCATATTTTTCCAGTTGTACCTCAATACTTATTTTACTGAAAAAATTGAGATAAGTGTTAAAAAAAAATTAATCGCTTAAATAATTCCCTGAAAATTCCCAAAGGATACTATTAGTAGCATAAATAAAAATTTTGTTCAGAAATCGTATTTCCCGGCTCAATCTGTTTTCACTGAATATATGATCTGGTTTTATTACTACAGTCTGCAGTATACGATGGTTGGAGCCTTGGTTTATGGGGAATTGCAGGAGCGTATATTATCTGTGCTATAGTGGCTATGTACCACCTGGTATCAACACATCACTGCTCAAGATGTGTCAATTTCTCATGCCCATTTAACGGTGTTGTTTAATTTTACAGAGAGCTGTAAGTGAACTGACGGTAATTTAAAAGTTGCCATCTCTGTTAAACTTTACTAATGCAGCCTGGTTATTTCCAGTCCCGGTCACCACAATGCCTCCGTCATCGGAGGTTACCAGATCATAATATTCACGATCGAAGATGTTCCAGTCGAGTTCTTTCTGCCACTTGAACGACCCTCTGCGGCCTATTTTAATCAATGTACACTTAAAATCGTGAAAGCCTGCTATAGCAAATTTGTGATCTGAGGTTTCCCGTATTCTATACTGGAAGTTATAATTGTAGGTAGGAAAATATCCCTTTCGCCATCGGGGCTTTCCATTTGAATCTGTTTTTAAAACTTCGATTTCCATTACATCCTGCATTGCAACATTATCATGTCGAATTATTGTGCTGCCGACAATGATATATCCGCCATCATTCGTCTGTACTGCATGGTTATACACTTCACGTCTGGTAATATCCGGACCTTTTATCCATTGGAGCTCACCATAAGAGGTAATTTTGATTAAGGTTGTACCTGCAACAATAAATCCGTGATCTGATGTACGTTCGATAGAGTGGAAATATGCGCAGGAATCGTACTGCCTTCCCCAGAGTAAATTTCCTGATGCGCTCAGTTTGAATACGGTGTTGCCGGCAATCCCTGCACATCCACCATCGGTTGTCGCAACGATTCGCACAAGGGTTTTTGATTCAAGGTCGCGATAAAATTTCTGCCATTGAAATGTTCCATTGATGTCAATTTTGATTGCTTCTACATAGCCGTAGTTTTTATCGATGCCTGCGATAATATATCCATTGTCATAAGATTGGCATATACTGCTGAAGTTTTCTTTTACATCTGTAGTACCGGCCGTTTTTTCCCATATAAGATTTCCATTACAGTCGGTTTTAACAATATAGAATTTTGAGCCGTTAATTCCCGAAAGTGCATATCCGCCATCATTCGTTTCAATTACTGATACACTGTATGCATTACCCGAAAATCCATAGTGTCGAATGAATGTCGTTCTTGCCAAAGCCTCAGTTTCTGCAGTGTTGTCGATCTCCCGGTTTTTTTTGGATTGATCATCAGTCAAATAAAAACAACTAAAATTGAGAAATAAAAACAGGCACAGCGAAAAAGAGATAACATTATTCACAAACAGACCTCCGAAATTAAGATGAGTTCAGCGTTTGGGGAGCCTGATAAAAATAAAAGCAAAAATCGGTCTGATTTTGAGAACGGGGAATGGGAGGGAGGTACCCGGAAGTGTTATCATTACATTAAGCTCCCGATACCGATTCCGAGAACAAACATGAACCCCCCTTTTCTCTTTTCTTAACAAAAACTTGGCTCTGAAGTGGAAACCATTATGGGAATATCGATGTCGTATCGGGATCGGAACTTCAGTAAATCAACCTCAGCTGGGTGGAGGATTTGTATGGATTAAGATCGACGTAAGACAGGAAAATCAGTTGAAACAGTATGCCAAAATGAAGTGCTCAACGTAATAGCATTGACAGAAATAGGAATGAGCAGGTTGTTAACTTGCAGTGTAGTTTTGACTAATGCATATGAATGATTTTACCGGATTGACTCTGTCCATTATTGTTGCCTGGTGCAGATACTATGCAGGAAGCAGACTTTTGGAAAACGTTGTTTAATAATCTGCGCCCCGACAAATCAAACAGTACAGGTTCTGAATTATTGAACACCGGAGGATGTATTGTAAATGGCTGAGCGGTGAAATCATTGCCTGATTGTATAATCGCAAAAGCAGCATCGTTATATTCAAACGCCCCGATATCAGGAGCTTTACCCAGAAACGACAGTCCTATATCAATACCCTTATCGATCAGATCGCTTCCTTTTGCAAGTCTGAGAAAATTTACATCAGGCAAAGAACCATCATCCTTCCTCGGGCCGCTGACACCCGCAGTGTCAATGCTGAGGAAATCATCAGCGGAAACTTTTACATTTGAGATCTGCCATGAATTGTGAGATGCATCGATTCCGGCACCGTCACAGTTACGTATGGCTCCATTGAAATAAATTTGTAAGATACTGATAAATAAACTGTCAGTAACACTGTTCCGGATTATTTGTATACTTGTTAATATACAGCAAATTTTTAAAAATATGTCGGAAATAAAAGGGACTTTAGCACGAGGCAAGGGCGGCTGATATCCCGGTGAACGTAATCTGCAGGTTAATTGGACTGGTAGATTTCTACATGCCCGGTGAGTTGAGAACCGATTTGTTTGTGATCTCCTGTTTATACCAATAAACTCTTAAATAGTTATATACATAAATAATATCAATGGCTTATATGAAATAATATACCAAATTATCAAAAAAATAAACACTATATCAAAATTATTTTTTATTATCTTATCTAAATGTACAAAGGGACCGGACGGTAAGGAGAGTATATGGGAAAGTATTTCGTACCCGTAATAATGGCGTTGTTTTTTATAAAAGTGGCACATATTGACGCTCGCACAAGCCAGTTTATTCTGGGAGCTGATATCTCCTGGGTTGATGCCGACATTAAAAGGGGGCAAAAGTTTTATGATGGCAGTCAGCAGAAGGATATTCTGGAGATTCTCAAAGACCACAAATTTAATAGCGTAAGATTGCGGTTGTTTGTAGATCCCACTGCAATTGTTCCTGAGACCAACGAGTCTCCTTATTCAAAGCAAGGGTATTGCGGTTTGGAACCTACTATTGCATTCGGGAAAAAAATAAAGGATGCCGGTATGCTGTTTTTACTTGATTTTCATTACAGCGATGTCTGGGCTGATCCCGGCAAACAATACAAACCGATGTCCTGGCGGAGCCTCTCCTACGCGGAGCTGGTAAAAAAAGTGAGATCATACACCAGGGAATCACTTGAAGCGTTTGAGAAAGCGGGTGCTTTACCTGATATGGTTCAGGTAGGAAATGAGATAGTGGGCGGGATGATCTGGCCTGATGGCAGTACCGGCAAAATGAAACAGTTTGCTGAACTTGTCAATGCTGGAATTGACGGAGTAAAAGATGTGAGTGATGATATCGAAATTTTTATTCACTCCATATCGAATAAAGCACCGTCCAGCTGGCTGAGCAATTTGATAAAAGCTGGTGTCAAAGCGGACCGGATCGATGTTTATGGACTTTCATACTATGAAGAGTGGCATCGAACCCCGAATGATCTCAAGAAAAACCTGACCGATGTAACAAAAAATCATAATGTAAAGATCGCTGTCGCAGAGTACGCAGAAGTGCATGAACAGGTAAATGATATCGTTTTTAACCTGCCAGGCGAAAAAGGGTATGGCACCTTTGTCTGGGAGCCAACAAGATGGCATGAAAAGCTGTTTGACGACAATGGAAAAGCTAACAGCAGGATTGACCTCTATCCAAAACTCTCGACCAGATACGGAAATGATACCCTGCCGTTGAAAAAAGCTGCGGTAAGCAATAAAAATGCGATAACGGCTGCCAATACTGAAGTATTTTGGCCCGCCCAGCCGGCAGTTTTACGTAGGCTTT
>JAFGIN010000121.1 GCA_016929595.1 Chitinispirillaceae bacterium | reverse complement strand
GAATGGTGAATGGTGAATGGTGAATGGTGAATGGTGAATGGTGAATGGTGAATGATGAATGATGAATGATGAATGATGAATGATGAAGGGTGAAGGGTGAAGGGTGAATGGTGAATGGTGAATGATGAATGATGAATGATGTCACTCAGTCACTGAGCCCGCCCAACTCTTGATCTATTTATGGTATAAATATACTTTTAAAGGGAATTGATAACGTTTTTAATAAAAGGGTAATCGGTATCTGGTATGAATGATAAGATGCGTCTGATAAAAAAGATCAGTATAATTGTATTGATAGTTATTGGTGGGTTGCTGGTTTTGTCTGTTCCGGCATTTTTTCTGACCAGGCATTTTGTAACGAACTATTTCGAAGACTGGGGTGAGAAGCTTATAAGTCTGGAAAAAAAGGGGCTGCTCTCCAGAGAGTATGGTGCAGGGTGGCAGGATGTGCTTGCCGGGCAGGAGATGGACCGGCTTGCAGATTCGATCACTGAGAAGGATGTGTTTGGTTTTCCAAAGGAAAACAACAGGGTTGAAATGGTTGATGGTGTGGTGCTTTCAGATTATCCATCATTGTCTATTATTGATCGTTTGCGTGAAATAAAAGTTTATTCCAATATTATAGAAATTGTTGACCGGAACGATAACCCATTATCGACAATCAAGACTGATCATCTTCGTGCAACTGTAGATGAATTTCCGCCGGTTCTGATCAACGCGCTTATTGCAGCTGAAGACGGGACGTTCATGACCAGCCGTTCCGGTTTTGAATTTGACAGTTTCGCCCGTGCTGCATTAAGAGCTGTAATTGAATCTGTTAAGAAATTCAGGAAGGTGAGTCCACGTGGAACATCAACGATTACACAACAGGTAGCGAAACTTTTCATATCGCGCCTTGATGACAATGGAATGCGTAAAGTAAGTCACTCTCTGGACAGAAAAATCAGAGAGCTCAGACTTGCCTCGGCAATTCATAAGATGTACACTCCGGAGCAGATACTGGAGGTGTATCTCAATCATTGTGTGACAAGCGATCATGGTATGATCGGATATAAGGACATCGCACGAGGACTTTTCAATCGTGACCTGAACCAGCTTACTGATGCACAATGTATCTATCTTGCCCGCATGGTCAAATGGGGAAGAAATATCAGGAATAAAATTGTCAATCAGTGCCGGATCGATATGCCCAGAATGGGTAAGGCTCTTGGCTGGGATGATGAGAAACAGAGTGCGGTACTTGCAGAACTCGATACAATATCTTTTGCTAAAATTAAGAAGTTTAAGGGTGGATACGGATCGCTGGTTGACCTTGCCAACGAATACTGGTTTAAGGTATTGCGGATGAATGGAATGAGTGAAGAGTTGATTTCGCAGATGGATCTGATCGATCCGAATTCGCTGGTGAGAAAAAAGGGGAACCTCAAAATTTGCCTCTCCATAGATCTCCCTCTCCAGAAGCTGCTCGAAAAACTGGTTGACCAGAGGGGGTATGGTCCCGATACCACCATTGTCACCGATATTCGTATCGGAAGTACCGGTGAGGTTGTTACCTGTGATATAAAGCCCAGGGATAGTGTCCGGGTTTTGACAACTCTTAGAGAACCCATGGATTTTAAGGAGCCGGAATCGATGTATATTACCAGCTTAAATCAGGGTGACTCTGTAATCGCAAATATCCGGTACAAAAAAATCAATAAAAAGCAGTACCGCCGTAGCTGTTTTTATTATATCCGCAAACCAGTTATTGTCAACGGTCAATACTTTGCGTACAGCATCATGGATTCCCGTTCCGGTAAATTGCGTGCGTACTATTCAAAAGACCGGATTGGTTCAAAACTGAATTGCTTATTGTCAAACAGGACAGCCAATGGCTCATCATTGGCAAAACCTGTTCTCAATGCTCTCAATTATGATCTGGGGATTTTCAAACCATGGTCGAAGTGGACAGATGATGTAGCGGTATATGATCCGGTTGCCTGGAAAAGAGAGCTTGATTACAAAAATGGAAAAATGATCGGAGTCGTCTTTCAACACAGTGCGGTAAGAGGGGTGGGGTATAGGGTACACAATCATGGAAGTATTTTTGAGGGGTGCAACTATGTTTTCAATCATCTTGCGACATCCAATAATATACTAGGTGTAGAAACGTTGTATCGGCTCAATAACACACTGTTTGATCGAAGTGGCGATATCATTCCTGATGCGTTCCAGACGGTACAGCTTCTTTACAGAATGGGTGCATTTGCAAGGGTAAAGGATTCGCTGCGGCTTACATCGGTAACCGGTGTTAGGGTATTCAAGGAACTTTGCAGAATCGCGGGAGTTCAGCCTGATTCAATGATGTCGTACGGGAGGAAGATGGCGGTCTCAGACAGCATGTACTCCGTAGCGCTGGGGACACTCGAGATGAATCTGTATGAACAGATGCATGTGTTCAATGTACTTTACAATAACGACTTGATCGAACAACCTGCTCAGCACCCGTCACTGGTGATAGAGTCGATCGTTCTTAATGGTGATACCGTAGAGATTAATGATACGATTCGCCGTTACCATCCCTTTGCAGATATCAATGCAATCAATCCGACAAAACTCGGGTTGCATAAGCGGCTCATAGCCAATCGTTACGACAGGCTCACCGATTATGATGTACCATTTACCATAGATTCATCACTCCTGGCTCTCAGGGGAGATTCCATGTTTACTGAAGATGATTTCATTGTCTCTCAACCGCTCTCAAATTACGCCAAGAGCGGTACAACCGATGATGTGATACGGCCGTTTAACGTTGATAACACAAGTAAACTGCGTACTAATTATGGATTGTGGAATGCCGTGGTACGGGTCGATATGTCGAAATTTACCGGATCAATGAATACACTGCCTGAAATTGCAGATCTTACCGTGGCCTGTGTTGGTGAATGCAATAGAAAATATACCGGTGAAAGAGACGGTAAGACGCTTCACAAATTTTTGACTTCCGGTATGCTTCATAAAGCCGGAGTTCCCGTAAGGAATGGTTTTTTCCGTAATTATGAGCACTATATAATTCGGAACACCCCAGTGACTGAAAATTGTGGAGCCCCTGTCATTATGCCCGACTCATCTACGGTTTCAGGGAGTGAACTGATAAAAGTTTTTAATCTGGAGAGTGAGCAGATTCCTGACAATCTGGGTGATTGATCAGCAGGAACGGTAATAACGAGCCCGCTTTTCCGGTGTGTTCAGGTCCATATCATTTAAAAGTCGATTGAGCTGCAAAATGTTGATATCGGCATGGTCATACTCTTCAGATTTAAGATAAGACAAAATCTTCAGCGTTGAACAGGGTCCATACTTCGCAATAATTGAAGTTACTTTTTCTGCGATCGGCATTTTCTTTGTGCCGTTGTTATGGTTTGATTCCAGATCACGAGTGAGATGTTGAGGTTGAGGTTGAGGGATTAGTTCTTGTGTATACGCGGCAACAGCTTGAACTTCGGCGGTGGAAGTTGATGATGCAGCGCTGCGATGAGTAGTTTTGTACTCCTCATAGAACTCGATCTCTTTTTGACACTCTTTGATCGATTCGTATATTTTCGGTAGCTCCTTGTTTTTTGCACCGTAGTGAAAGAGTCTTGCCGTGAGCCCTGGACCGAGTCCAGAGAGAAAAACCTTCATCTTTTTGCTGTCCATTCTCTCGATCTCATTGAGTAGCAATTTGCATACTGAAGAGTTGATTGCTGATACCTTACTCATATCAACAAGTATGGTATCTTTTTTGTGTATGATACATTCATTAAATGCTAATGTCAAAAGTGACACACTATTCTTCGTTATTTTGCCACTTAGCGTAAGGTGTGCAGTTGGTGTTATGGATGTTCTGAACGCTATCCGGATCGTCAGTTCTGCAGATGTCTGTTTCTGTTGTTCCATTGTAAATATCTACAGCCGGGGAGCTCTGATATTTCCGGCATTAAAATTAGTAAGTTACAAATAAATTCAAAATATGTAATAAAAATAATTCAGGTCTGCCGGTAGAGGTTACATTTAAATAGAACCAGTTCAAATCGTTTTTTTTGAAAAACATATTAAAAACATCAATGTTGTGAATATTTACGAAGTACATAATGTATTTTGAAAACTGAATAGAGGAAAATTTTTACTGAAAACTGAACTCTGCGTTAGGTGACGATGAAGAATCCCGAAGAATGTATTCCGTATAAATCCCGATCACGAATGGATTAGGAAATTTTTACTTGGGATTGTGTCGGAGGACGGGTAACTAGATTGCGTGTTGTTCGCGTCAAGAAATCACCGGGCTCGGGTGAAACCTGAATTTTTTGATTTGTGGTATCATCGTGCAAACTGAAGGATAAAAGTTTTCTATGATTGAGCCAGTTCCTGTTTTATATTTAATCTATTAACTATCCAAGGTGGGAAAAAGATTGAGATATCTGTACTTAGTTGCTGGGATTATAGAAATTCTTTGTGTTGTCAGCATCGCTGATGATTCGGGTTCGCCTGACACTGCTGCACCTGTTTCATGCATTTCTGAGTATCGAAACGGGTATTATGCGCGTGCAATCAGTTGTTTCGAGAACTCCTTGTCTGATTTATCCACACTGAAAGATAGTGTGGATGCATTCGGAATGCTGGCACAATCTTACGGTATGATCAATCAGATTGAAAATGCCAAAGCGTACTTTGGTTTAATGCTTGATAAGGATCCCGATGCTGAGATCGACACACTTGCATTTCCGCCTAATATAGCGATCATTTTTAACCAGGTAAAACTGGAAAAAAAAGTATCTCAGATTGAATCCTCAACGGTCACCAAATCCCTGCGCCTCGAAAGAAAGAAAAACCCGGGGATTCCATTATTGCTTTCGTCGGTTGTTTTGTCAACTGGAGGAGCAGCATTTCTCTTTACTAAAGGAATTATCGCTTATAATGACTACTCAAAAATTCGAAATGACCAGGATTTGATGGATACCAAATGGAGAGAATATACACTTTCAATTGCTGGTGGTACAGTCTGTACGGTTGTTTCCGGAATTACGACAATATTCTTTATCAGAGAGGTTAACAAAGACAATAGAGTAAGTTTTTCCGGCATGGGTAAAGGATTCCTGATATCGTATAAATTTTAACAGGGATTCCCGTGTGTATTCGCTATTTCTCCTGATCAGGGGCTTTATTTTTCAAGTTGTATCTGTAATCTGACAACCTCTCCAGTTTTCATAGTTACATCTTTGGTATAAGGTTGATAACCATTCCGTTTAAGAACCAGTTTATGTGAGCCCTCAGGAAGGACCACTGGAACTGCGGTTGGTGCAGTACCCTTTAACTCTCCATCGATATAGAGACTTGCCCAGGGGTAGGAGAAGACATGAAGCTGCCCGTTACCTTTTATCTCCTGTTTAAGTGCGATAGAGAGTATAACTGTTTTGTCCGTTTCGATCCGGACAGTTTTGCTGTAAGGTTTGAATCCGGATGAATTGGCGGTGACAGTGTAACTTCCCGCAGACATTTTTTTCCCGTTTTCAATTTGATCCATGCTCATCCTGGCACCATCGATATACACATGAGCATCAGAAGGATCAACTGAAATTTTCAAAATCCCTGGAGATGGTTCGGGGGGTGTTACAGCGTTTGTAACAGCAGTTTCGGTAATGGAACGCTTTGCTGTTTTATTTTTGGAAGCCGCCCGGACTGGTGATTTTCTCTTTGTTTGCTGGTTTTTTGCAGCTGATTGAGGCTCTTTTATAATCGGTGGTATGGGTTGAGATGCATTTACTGTCAGGTTGTCTGTTGTAGCCGGTCTCCCTGATGTGTTACTTTTAGACGGGGTTGCTTTTTTCTGAAGACCGGAAGTAGTACCTTGTCGTGATTCTACAGGATTAAGCGGAGCGTAAAAAGCAAGTTCAATTTCTTGTGATGTATCTTCATTGGTGGCAGAGGTGCTTTGTATGATCTTCTTTTTTAAAACAGACAGAGCGGTTTGTTTTCCCTGCCTTTTAGCAAGCTTCTTGCCAATGATCGTTCCGGGAATGATAACTATTGCTAATGTAAAAAGTGCGATCAATACCGGTAGCAGTTTGAGAACATATGCTTTTACAATCGGTCCTGATGACTGAATTCCATCTAAAAGAATCTGCGGTAATCGAAATGGGTAAGAGATAAACTGTATGATTTTTCCAGGTATCTGACTTGTTTGCGGCGGATAATGTCTGAGTGTCTTGTGCTCAAAAAATTCCCATCCTGATTCAATCCGGAATTTTTGTCGGCAGGTTAATTGAATTTCATGTGACTGATTACCTTCTGATAATAAAGTTTCTTTATTTGCAGCAACTGCAGCATGGTTTTCGACGTGATTTGAAGCCTGTGATACGCTGCCATTGCGCTGTGTCAAATTATATTCAGGAGAAAAAAATAAAGTATCAGGTCTGTTTTTGAGATTCTGCTTAATGATGCCTTTGAATGTCGATATACCTAGCGAGAAGAAATATTCCTGAAGAACATTGATGACAGGATCGAGAGATTGCGGACGAAGATACGGTTCCTTCTGAAGGCACTGTTTAATAACACTTGCTACAGCCCTGGGTACATCCGGAGCTATATGAATAATCGAGGGTGGATCACCATAGACTATAGTCTTCAACAATTCGGAGTACACTGGTGTGTAAAAGGGGTAAACACCACTGCAGACAAGGTATAACTGAACCCCTGCAGACCAGATATCCCACTGAATAGTTCGCTCGGTAAGAGTACGGATCTCTGTTGGTGTCAGACCATTTTTATAGTGGATCAGTAATGAATCCGAAAATTGATTTTCCGTATACCTGGTTTGCTCCGAAACCAGAAGAGCCTGTTCCGGGGGCATGAAAAGGGGTGTTGCAAAATAGCTGTATGCGGATTGTCTGCCTAACTGTTGTGATGATCCGAAATTAGTCAGGTACACTCTGCCGGACTGATCAATCTGCAGGCTGGATGGTGTAAAATTGCAATGCGCAATTCCTTTTGTATGTGCACTGTGAAGAGCCTGCAACCCCTCTGTCAGTACCATCAATCCAAGAGGCCGATCAAAGGCGTTACTGGAAATCAATGCACTGAAGTCGCATCCGTTAACGAGTGCTGTTGCAAGGTAAAAACTATTCGCATTAATTCCATATTCGATTATCGGTACAACAGTACTGTTTGACAGGGCCGCTGTATTGCGAACTTCATTTTGAAAATATTCCAGGAAATAATCTTTTTGTCCTGGAGGCATTACAGATTTTTTTATCAGTACGAACCTGTCGTCGGGCAATCTGCGTGCGAGAAAGAGTTCGCTTGACCCTCTGAAAGGAATTTTTTTTAAAATAGAGTAATCACTCAATTTGAACGGTGTGTCATAAGTAACCGGAGTTTGTAAGTAACGGTTTTTTTCTGACTTTTTCACAGCAGAAACACCTTTAACTGAAAATGGAGATGATTTAGGTTCTATTTTTCCAGAATTATAAGTTAGATCCATAAAATAATTGTTAACACCCGTGAACGTTAGATGTATTTTCAATGATTAATATACGTCAGGTCACCTGTTTACCGGTAGAACTATATCCGGAGCTGAAAATGAGAGATTATTAGTGGATCAGAGTTCATTATGCCATTTTTTTGGCCTGGAGGTGAACTTTAACTGCTATCACGAAAGAATTTGGGAGGTTTAATGAAACGGAATCTGATTGTTTATTCACTGTTGTTTGTTTCTTTTTGTGTACTTGTTTTTTTATTACATTGCACCAGGGATAATCCTTTTGATATCAATTCCGAAAATTTTATCAGAGGTAAAAAACCGCTTGTTCACTTCACCGATAGTCTCATAACCGGATATGTTCTGGACACAATAGATATACGCGTTCACTGGAAGGATACAGCAATTGGCGGCATACCGGGAACGATTGAAAAGTGCCTGATCGACTGGGATGGTGAGGGGGAATTTTCTGATACCATTGATGATATTCCAGAAGATACACTGATCGTAAAAAGAGTTTTTAATCCCCGTGAGAACTGGATCAAAATAAAGATGATCGATTCCGAGGGGGATACATCAGATATCGACAGCGCATTTCTTGAAATAAAAACCAGTACGCCCCGGATAGTTTCAATAGAGGCTCCGGATACCGCAAAAAAAGGCGTGCCTTTCACTATTCATGCAACAGGCAGTGATACCGGTGGCTTCATAACCTCCTGGATCTGGGCTGTTAATGGAACTGAGTTTTCAAAAGCCACTGACTCTGGTTCTCTGGAATTTATTCTGGACAGTGTGGGGGAGAACACAATACAGGTCAGAACCCGCGACAATAAAATGATCGAATCTGCGATAAGGATTATTACTGTTCATGTAATCGATCTGTCTGATTCTGTTGGTCCCCAGATAACATTTGTTTCACCTCTTCAAAATGATACGATCCGATCCCAGCAGTGGAATGTGTCTGCTCAGGTTCTTGACCAAAGCGGAGTCAGTGGTGTTACACTGAACGATTCGGTTGCTATGCAGAAGCAGGAGGTCGGTTCTCTGTGGCGAGGTACGGTTTTTCTAACCGAAGGAGAGAATACGTTGAAACTGACTGCGGTGGATACAAAGGGATATATAACAGAAAAACAGATCAGTATAGTTGTTGTGCTGTCGGCAGTAGATCTGTTTCCTCCTGTGGTTCGTCTTTTGGCACCGGTGCGATGGTCTGATACAATTTCGACCAGTTCGTTGAGTGTCAGAATGTTTGTCAATGATGAGTCGGGTGTGGTAAGTGTACTCTTTGATGGAGATATTTTACAACCGGATAGTACTGATGGCTCATATTCCGCAGAGCGGGAACTTCAGGAGGGGATTAACCGGTTTCTTATCCGTTCTGTAGATACAAAGGGGAATGTTCAGTCAGACACCCTGTCAGTTTTCTGGGACAATGACGCGATTGATTCAATTCCACCAGTCCTGACCATTCTGGAACCGACATTCAGGAAGCATATATTTGATTCTGTTGCAATAATCAAAGGGACGGTTACAGATGCCGCAAAGATACTGTCGGTAAAAGTAAATGATGTAGGTGCAACACTCGATTATCCGTTCTGGAGTGCGAAAGTATCATTAAGAAGTGGAGTCAATGCTTTTACCGTTATTGCGACTGATAACAGTGTAAACAGAAACAGTGCCGAAAAACAGGTGTCGGTTGTCAGCAATGAATTGCCTGTTTTTACAAGCAGCCCTCGTGATACATTAGTTTATCTCGGCAGGACACTTTCATTTTCAGCATCAGTGACCGATGATGACACTGGTGTGGGGTATACGATTACCCGTTCACAAATTACCTATGGAACAGTTACTCCGCTTGTCAAAATATCTTCCGGGGTTGAGTTTACCTACACTGCGGCAAAGCCGGGAATTGATACATTTAAACTGGCTGCAATGGATTCCTGGGAGGATATTGCCAGCATTGAATGGCGTGTGACTGCACTGGCACTTTCAGATTCTGCCCCGCGTTTTACTAATAATAAACTGCCTGATACTGCTTTTGTTTCCGATACATTGCGGACTGCTGTTCGTGCTGTAGATCCCAATGATTTACAACTTGTATACTCTTTCAAAGGTCAGAAACCAACTGGTGCCATAATCGACAGTGCAAGCGGGGATATTGTCTGGACTCCGTCCGCTGCAGATACAGGAGTCAAGGAGTTTACGATTAATGTCAGTAACGGGCTGCAGGATGGCATGTATATGTGGCGGTTAACAGTTCTGCCGAAAAACCGGCCTCCGGAATTTCTGCCGCTGGGTAATCTGACTGCAGATGAAAACGAGAGGCTGCTTGTAGTTTTGAATGCGATTGATCCCAACAAAGATCATCTTGAATTTTCATTCGGTGGCACATTCCCTGATGGTGCGAAACTTGACAGCAATAAATTATCGTGGACGCCGGCATTTACCGATTCGGGAACACATACGGTTGTTTTTGTTGTGAGAGAACGTAACCGGCAACCCTCTTTAAGTGATACACAAACAATAATAATCAGAGTTAGGAATATTAATCAGAAGCCGGTGTTTCAAAAACAGGGACTTGTTACCGGCGTGATGAATCAGCTTCTCAGCCTTACGCTTAAAGCATCGGATCCTGATGGCGATTCTGTCTCGTATGGCATGTTGGGCGCTCCGGCGAGTGCAACTCTGACAGGAAAACAGTTCAGATGGACACCTGAACCGGCAGATACCGGAACCCGTACTGTACGGTTTATTGCATCTGATTCCAGACTTTCTGATACAATTGAGGTAGCAATTAAGATTAACAAAGAGAATCGCGCACCGGTCTTAGCTGATCCCGGAAACAAGAGTGTAAATGAAAACCAGTCGATACAATTCAAACTTTCTGCTACAGACCCTGATAATGACAGTCTGATCTTTTCAATTGAAAATAGACCTTCAGGCGCGATATTTGAGGGGAGAACTTTCAGGTGGCGGCCAGCATACACACAATCCGGTACTTACAATGTTAAGTTTACCGTCAGTGACAATGTTGTACCGTCTCTAAGCAGCAGCAGAACGGTTACTATTGTTGTCACTGATGTGAATGCATCTCCGATACTGACCAGACCGGGTGACAGGACCGTTAATGAAAATGAAGAATTACAATTCAGTTTACATGCAACAGATGTCGATGGTGACACTTTAACTTACTCTACATTAGAATCTCTTCCAGCTGGTGCACGATTGAATGGTAATAATTTCTCATGGACACCAAACATTGACCAGGCCGGTTCCTGGCCTGTAACCTTCATTGTTGAAGACAATGGGAATCCAAGATTACAGGATCGGCAAAGTATTACTATTACTGTTAGAAATATCAATCGGGCACCGGTAGTCACAGATACCTCTTTTACTGTCAATGAAGATTCGCAGATCAGTTTTCAAATTAGAGCCAGTGATCCTGATGGTGTTGAGCCACCGCTCAGGTTCATTTCCACTAATCCGCCATTAGATGCAATGATCACTCCCAATGGTCAGTTTAACTGGAGACCATCATACACGCAGGCCGGGAATTACCCGATTACAGTTATCGTTCAGGATACCAGTGATAGAACAGCGATTCTCAGTACTACTGCGACTATCAGTATAACGGTCAATAATGTTAACAGGCCCCCTGTTTTTACCGATTCTTCCTCAATGGCAGGAACCGAGTTGGTGCCGATCAGTTTCGCACTATCGGCAACCGATCCTGATAATGACCAGCTCATCTTCTCTTCGGGTAACCTGCCTGGTAACGCAGGGATCACAAGTGGTGTGTTTTCCTGGACACCCACGTTATCTGATTCTGGAATTTATGATGTAGTGTTTGTCGTGCGGGAATCTGATGGAGGAAGCGCGGCTTTGAGTGATACCGCCACAATCAGGATTACGATTCATGATTTGAAGCCGACTATACCGGCAGCATTGTATCCAGGAGATGGCGCAACAGCACAGCCCGTTTCGATTCCTTTCAGATGGAAAAAGGCGTTATCAGCAGATGGTTATCATTTACAGATAGCGGCTGATCCACAGTTCGATGCTCTAATCGATGAAGATTCGACTACAGGCATAAATGACACAAGCACAACAATCTCCGGACTCGCGAATGGTTCAACATACTACTGGAGAGTCAGAGCGCTTAATCCGGGCAGCGGGAGCGAATGGTCAGTTGCGACAAGGTTTTCGACGATAGCATCTTTTCAATTAAATATTACACCTCCGACAAATGGGAGTATTGCAAGAGATCCCGATCTTGCATCGTACGATTCAGCAACGGTAGTTACATTGACGGCTCAAGCTGCTGATGGTTTTGGGTTCGTAGGTTGGGATGGAGATCTCTCAGGTTCAATAAATCCTGCAACGATTACTATGGACGCGGCAAAAATTGTTACTGCCACATTTACTCAAACGCTACACAACCTTGAATTGGTTGTAGATGAAGGTGGAGGTGGAACCACTTATCCTGCTCAGGGTACTACGGTTGAAGTAGCTCATGGAGTAACTACAACAATTACCGCATTTGAAGATGAATCACATGCTTTTAACGGATGGACAGTTCTCAGTGGAGATCCGGTTATTGCAAACCCTTTACAATCGATTACCAGTGTTATTTTGACAAACGATGCGAGAATAGAAGCAAATTTTACGGTCAAGACATATCAGCTCAGTGTAAGTACAAGAGCGGGGGGAACTACAACACCTTCATCACCAATAAGTGTAAATCACGGTGTTGCAACACCTGTTGAAGCCACAATTAATGACGGTTACACATTTGATAGCTGGATAGTTACCAGTGGGGATCCAACTATCGAGGACCCAACAAATCCAACAACTACCGTTATATTGACGGGTAATGCTACTGTAGTTGCGAGCTACATTTATACACTCACTCTCTCAACTAACGGATCTGGTGGTTTGATCACAACACCTGGTGATCCTTCAGTTACTGCTCAGTATGATGTACCTGTATCTATAGTCGCGGAACCAGCAACTGGATATACCTTTACACATTGGACGGTTGTCAGCGGGACTGCATACGTAGGAAATCTTGAAAGCCCTTCGACAACTCTAAGGCTACAGGATAACGCACATTTACGGGCGAATTTCACGAATAGTGTTTACACACTATCTGTGGTAGCTACGGATCACGGAACTATTATAGCACCTTCACCGGCGATATTTACAACAACATTGGGAACTGTTGTGCTTGCAACAGCCGAAGCAGAACCGGGGTATCAATTTAAAGAATGGATCGTAACTGAAGGTGAAGCCGAAATAACAAATAATATTGTGGCTACTACAAACATTAGAGTTACAGGAAATGCAACAGTACAGGCTGTTTTCGCGATAAATTCCTATACAGTGAATGCAACTTCTGCAGGAAATGGCTCTGTCTCACCTGAAAAATATACTGGAGACCATGGTACCGAAATATTAATTAATGCAACAGCAGAAACCGGATACAAATTTTCAGGATGGGAGATTATTGACGGCTCCTCTTTTGGGCATACCAGTTTAAATGAAAATCCTGTAGAAGTTACCTTAACAGGGAATGGTACAATACGTGCGAACTTTGTACCGATCTACACATTGGATGTGATCTCATCAGATGAAGAAGGTGGAACTATAATGGATCCATCGTCAGGTTCAATTGGTAACATTATTTACGACTCAATTGTGACCGTAACTGCACAAGAGAATCCAGGGTATAGTTTCACAGGTTGGGAGGTAGTTGACGGCAGTGCTACCATCGAAGGTGACAATACTATTTCTGCCAGGATCAGAGTGCAAAGTAATGCTACCATTCGGGCAAATTTTGTACAGACATTTAGAGTCACTGTGGAAGCTCAATCTGGCGGAGAAATTACTAAACCATCTGAAACGCAACCATTTACCGTAAATTATGGTGATACAATTGATATTGTTACTCGTCCCTTATCGGAGACAGATGTTTTTAACGAATGGAAGGTAGAACCTGGTGACGAAGGAGATGTTACGTTTGTATCAGATAAAAGTTTGTCTATAAATCGGGTAGTATTTACCGGCGACGCAAAAATTATTGCAATTTACAACAGCTCATCTTCAGAAAGACAGTAATAAAAATTACTGCGGGAAAAATTCCTTTTTCTGGAATTTTCCCGGTTTTTTTCGTTACCTCTGCACCCATATTTCTCTATCTTGTTGAATAAATAGATAACAGAAAACTCTTGTAGCTGCCACATCGATCGATGTTTAAGCCCATGTGCTTACGGACGCTTTGTGATTGCGGGTTGCGCAGCGGGACGTAACCCCTTCGGGGTAGAGAAACCTGAGTGTGCATTTGTAAGTTGCGATGAACGCGGATAACGCAATGCGAAAAGTGTGTACTGTTGATGGTGTACATACATTTGCATATTACGCTTTATTTATGAACTCACCCTCTTTGTTAACTCGCTAAAAAGAATTGTGTAATACAGACAAAACGTGGACTAAGACGTTCACAGCAATGTTAGATATATCAGAACTCACTAAAAACCCCCAAATGGCCCCCAATTCATCGCAAGCTCAAATCCCCAGATAATTGTTTTCAGGAAAAAAGGTATTT
>JAFGIN010000120.1 GCA_016929595.1 Chitinispirillaceae bacterium | reverse complement strand
GTAAAATGGCTAATTGATTTTTGTAATTGGCTCTCAAAATAACTTTTTTACATTTCATCGGTATCAGCTCCTTTGAGCATGTGTGTTATTGTAATGAAAATGCACTGTTCCAATTTTTTTTGTATGGGTATGCACTTGATTGGCGTTAATCGCAATTGACCAATTACTCCAGTTGCGCTTGTTCTTCCCCCTCTCCATTTTCTTATGGAAAGGGGGATTGAGGGGGTGAGGCGATATGCGAATAGATGTGCATTCTAACACCAACTAATTGAATACCCATATTTCTTTATTCATAATACAGATTTATTTTTTGTTTCTTCGTTTCAATTTCAAGATTTACTTTTAATCCCTTAAGACTCCCACACTCAACTTTTCTGACTTTACGTGAAGTGCTTCACAAAAGCCTTCACTATATCTCATTGAGCATGTGTGTTTTTACAATTCAGAACTTAAAAAATGAAAAAACCGTTCTGCTTTTCCCTAACCTGTAACTTAAAAAATACACACCCCTGGCAAAGCTATAACAATTCAAAACAGATCTCCCGGGTGAAACAGATGTTGTTTGTACCAGCCTGCCATTAACATCAAAAATGATCGTTTTTATATCAGCAGGATAAGTATTTGCAATAACCAGTTTTCCTGATTTATAAAAAAACGACAGCCGCGGATCAACCTTATCATGCGTCCGCACAATAAAAGTTGAAGGGATTCTTTTTTTTATATCCGAAAGACTTACCGCCCAATTGAAAATGTTTACTTCATCAATAAATCCTGTAAATTTAAGTGAATCTTCCTTACCCCCGAAACACAGTGAATCAGGTGCCGTCAATGTACCCTTTACAGCATATGCTGAATCCTGAAGTACCCCATCAACTACAATGGATATAAGCCCGTTATTACCATTTCGAACGAATGCGCAATGATGCCAGAAACCATCCGCAATAGCAACTACAGAATTAACTGTATTATTTGTATCTCCAATGGAAACAACATTTTTTTTATCATGTAACAACACATTCAATCCCTGGTGTAACCCGGTTGTCCCATCGATAATTAATTCATCATCTTTAGATGCAGCAGTATCACATTTAATCCAGAACATACAACTGAAATCATTTTTTGAAATGAAAGGGACTGAAAAATGATCCCGAATACCATCAAAAAAAACTGATGTTCCTTTAAATCCGGTTACATATTCAGGATCTCCATAAGCAACAGCATCATAATTTCCAAAAGAATCCTGCAATGAGTTTTCAAGTGACAGATAAAGAGAATCCTTTTGATAAATTGTTACCGTTACCGAATCAGTAGCTGTCCCCCCCTTCTCATCTTCGGCAATGCACCATACATTGTACGATCCGGGAACCAGGTTCCTGAGAAGTTCATTACTTTGTAAAGACCACAGGTATGGGGGCTGTTTGTCTATTGTCAGCAACTGTGAATCTACAAAACACCGAACGGATACAACAATTCCATCACTATCTGAAGCATCAGCATTAAAAGAAATATCTTCACCTTCCGGAAAAACAGATCCTGAACATGAGATATCAACAGACGGCAACTTGTTAGCTGTTGTATTAACAAGTATGGCTGATTTTATTAACGGACGGATATTTCTTCCGGTAATCGCAATTATAACCGGACATGTACCTGCGGGAAATGTGTCTATTTTAACTGTCTGATTTTCACCTGTTTTGAATACTTTTCCAAGTACGCATAATCCTCCTGGAGACAGCACAGTAATTGTAACACTGTCGTTATTTACCGATAAAAACGAAATAATGCTATCTTTAACCAGCAATGTATCCGGAATATCAGCAGTAATCTCCCCGGGCTGTTGTATGAAAAGTTGTGTAACCGGGTCACCGAACAGATGAAATACTTCACATCCATATCGTGCATAATAGGTAGACCAGTTCTTTGCAATACAGGTATATGCATATTGCAGAATATTTCCCAGCCGATAATACGGTGTGTGTGATGGGATATCGGGATCGGGAACTTTTGGAGTATTCAGTTTAAAGCGAGGCCAGATTGCATCAATGATTCCCGCAATCAATCCATCATTATACCCGCTATAGCTCACTCCGGAAGCAGCGATAACCCCAAGTGCCCCTCCATTTTGCATACGTAGTAATTGTTTTGCAAACGATTCGGTATGAAATTCACCAGTATAACAGTTTACCGACAAAACAAGTGGAAGCAACCCGTCATTGGTCAAACGCGAAAATTGACTTTTATAAAAAGCAGGGTGTTCCCATCCATCAAAGAAACCATGATCATAATGAAGGGTAAAAAAGGTTCCTGTATTGATACCTTTAATAATTTCATCCTGGCTTCCATTCCAGACAAAATCCGGAGTCTTTAAATATGCAGGTAACGGTGATCCCCATTCATAATTATCTTTATTCCAGTACAAAGGAGTTACATTCTGATCGGTGTAAAAAATCCGATTTGATGTATACTCCATAGAGTCAAGGTGCACAGCAACATTATTTGCTGTTTGCGCAAATGATCTGTCCGCATATCCATCTTCCGGACTCTTATCCTGAAAGTACGAACAGGCAAGAAATGTTTTGTAAAACGCCGGATCCCCAGGTGGATTACTCCCGAACTGTTTAATTTTGCTGACAATCCCCAGTGCCTGTTGACGTGTTTCTGCTGGAATTCTTCCTGCAGCAATATCGGGGATGTAATCGCTGTCACCATCCATGCAATAATAATAAATATCGGTATAAAATGTATCTCCAGCTTCGATTCCCATCTTTGACGGCAAATGGTTCAGGTCACCTAATAAAGTTACAAAAGCCAACACTGTATCATCCTGAGCGTATTGACGGGAAATCTGACTGGCAATAGTTTCCCTGCTCCATGACGGTGCGGTAATAACCTCTGCTTCAAACCCCTGCATCAAATGCCAGAGCTTTAACGTATCTGCCGCCAGTTTGAATGAATCAACTGTTACAATCAATGATTTTTTACCGATTGGATTTTCAGAAAATGAAGGAGAGATACTCTGTTTTTTTAATAAACCTGTTGTAAAATTTACAGATATATCTGAATACACAGTAAGTGTATTCCTGTTTTGATCGTACCTGAAGGGAACAATATGAACAGCCCATTGAGAAACTCCCCTCTGTACATATAATTTTTCTTTCATTACTGGTGAAGCTGGATATGCACCGGAAAAGGAGGCAATTGTATTGTCTTGAGAAACCAATTGCGATATATCCTCATTCCCAATAATATCAGGCGACGCCTGCGGAGGGATCTGTATTCCATTTATTACAAAAGAATCCCTGATTTCAAAGTGGAAGTCAGGTTCCGTGCCTGAAAAGTTTTTTGTAATGCAGGGTAGTTCAGGAAAACCCGGTTGGCCATACATTCCCATCCCTTTAACATAAATAGTACAGAAATTTACTCCATTACTATTTACACACTCTTTTCTGACAATATCATTTTCATAAAGTTTAACCGATACTGAACGGTCATACTTACTGATTTCCGCAGCATGAATTGTCACAAACAATATCAGGATATTTATTGTGTAATATGCTGACTTAATCAATTATTACTCCTTAACCTTTTTATTTTTGAATCTGGAAATTTGTTTTGATTATTTACCCAAAAAACAGATTTCAGATATGCAGGTATCATCATATTTTTTTCCCTTATAAACGCTCAGAATTGTAAACCTTATCCGTAAAACACCATTGCACCCTGAAAACGTTTCCGTAACTACATGATCACTCTTTTTAAAAGATTCATCTCCCAGAGTAATCCGGCTTTCAAGCGGCCCACCAGTAGTATAAAACACAATACCCAGATCTTTTACCCTGTTATTTGCCTCATATATTTTTTTCGATTTGCCATATCCATTCGCAATCTCAAACGCTTTTATATCAAAAGAACGGCTGAATTCAATCTCTATCCACTCCCCTACACCATCACCGGCAACACCTTCAACCCATGCTGTTGTGCTATCTGTATCATGGATATTATACGGTTTGTAAACATCCTTTCCTTCCAGGGTACTTGAAGCTCTGATTGCGGCAATATCATCATTGTTTAAAAGGCGATCAGTATTTACCTTCTTTGTCACGGTACTGAATGAACCATAAATAATTCTCTTCTTGCTTTTAAGAAAGGGGTACCCATCATTTTTTTTCGGATCCATCTGCCAGGTTGTTTCAAAATCCCAATTCTTATAGGTTGACTGCTCCCTCATTGCAATAGTCGTGAGTCCTGTCCCCTTACCAGTATCACTCTGCCCGGAAATTTCTTTATTATAAAAACAATCTTCAATTGAGTTATAACCATCATCTATACCAACCAGACCTCCGGACTCGATTCCAGATACCTGACCACGAGCATAGCAATGCTTTATAGTACAATTTTTTGCAACACCTACAATGCCTCCGGAATGCGAATAACCACTCACAATAACATTTGAAAAGCAATTACTTATACTTGGACCCATGAAAATACCTGAGCCTGCAATTCCACCTGTATTATTTGACCCACTCACCCAGCCTTCTGCACTGCACATATCAATCATCGATCCATTCCACAGCTTTCCCGCTATCGCTCCCACATCTTCATTACCTGTTATGTCGCAATTCTCAAGATGTAATTTTATAATATATGCTGCATTACAATCTCCAAATAGCCCGATACAGTTTTCCGATTCCCTTTTGATAAAGAGGTTGGCAATTTTATAGTTATTTCCATTAAAACCACCATAAAATTTCCTGTCATTATTGCCGATCGGTACCCACCCGTCGAGTTTTCTGTACGGTGTACTCATGAAATCCAGGTTTGCGGTTAATATAAAATGCGCATTTAAATGATTTCGTACATTATTCAACTGTTCAACAGTCGCTATCTGATAAGGTTTTTCCTGTGAACCATTACCACCTGCGAATTCTGCAGCAAACGCATTGACAATAATTATTAAAACCGGTAGAACAATCCTGATAGTACCATTAATATACAGCCCCTGCAGTGGCCGCATTTCTTTGTTACAAGCGGCATGCTTAATTATTGACATTTGCGAAGTCATACTTCTCAATCCTTTTTTTGTAAATTATTGAACATGATTTCGGAAATACAGGTATCATCATATTTTTCCCCGTTATATACGTATTCTATGGTGAATCGTATCTTTTTGCATCCATCCAGCCCCGCGATTTCCAACGCAGGTATCTTACTTTCTGAAGAAAAGTGCAGATCTTCAAGGAACACAGTACCCTCACGTATACCATAATCACCTTCAGACTTTATTGACAATGCACACACACGGTTATTTGCAGTGTACAGTTCAGGTGTTTTGGCGAAGCCATTAACTATCACTATTCTCTCAAACGATACAGCTTCCCTGAATGCCACCTCAATCCACTCACCAACACCACTCCCGGAACTTCCTTCAACCCAGGCGGTAGTAAATTTTCCATCAATGATATTCGATGCACGATATTTTGTATTCCCGCAGCTTGAAGCATGCACCTTAGCAATAAGAGAGCTGTCGCAACCAGGAAATTCAGACAAGGTAATTATTTTACCATACCTATCCTTCCCCAGAAAAGGGAATCCATCATTTTTTTGCACATCCCATTGCCAGACGTATTGAAAATCCCACCCCTTTTCACTATATGGTGCAACAGTCTTCATCTGGTTACCTGAAGCAATGGCGTGTTGACCTGCAGTATTACTATCTATTCGAGTAGTATTAATAAACGAAGCGTGTACAGGACTTTCCTGATTTTTTCCGTCTATGCTGCCACAATGACCTTTGCATACTACTTCTGCCGTTGAATATGTCTGTATGATTGTCGAAAAGCGATTCCAACCTGCAAGGCCGCCAATATACTCGTTACCCTGAACAATTCCTCTTGTAAATGCTTCCCTGATTACTCCACTGAGGTTATCACCGGTGATACCACCGCATTTACTTTCTCCAGAGACCTTACCTGTAAATGAACACCTGATTATTTTGCCGCTTTTGTTAAAACCGGAAATACCTCCAACACATTTTTTACCCGTAATTGTTACTGATGCCTCAGATTTTGCGATCAACCCCTCATTTTGTCCAATCACTCCACCCGTACAGTTTCCGGAACCAGTTACACTGCCATTAATGCAGCACCCGGATATAATTCCAGTATTTATTCCTGCAGCGCCCCCGGTTTCGCCCTCTCCGCTTATTTCGACTTCTCTCATTTTCAAATCGATAATCCGCCCATTCTTACCAATTACGGCAAATAAGCCTGCTGGTGATTTGGAAGTATGCACATATAATCCATTTATCACATATCCATTACCATTGAAGGTTCCACAGAATGGCCTGTCGATACTACCAGCAGGCTTGAAACCATCACCACTGTTCCATAATTTTGTCACCGATGCATCGATATCTGATGCTAGTATATATGAAGCATCCGTGGCAAGTGCCATCTGCTGCAGCTGCTCGACGGTAGTAATCTGCCATGGATCCGAACGTGTACCGGAACCCTTACCGGTGAATTTTCTGACTTCTTTACATTCAAAAACATTCATACTCTCAAGCGCATCTGCAAACTGAACCGTTTTAAGAAATGGTAAACCGTTATTAACATTTTTATCCAGATTCCAGACCGAGTCAAAATCCATTCCGGCTTGTTTCCACACATTCTTTTCATACAGTACCCTGTTTTTTTGTATCTGTATTTTTTTACCTGTTTTTTCTTTTTTTATAGTGCTGCAAAGAAACACGTTTTCTGCCAGTGTATTAAATTGTTCACATGTAAGTCCTGATAATCCAACAGTATCGCCTTGATTTTGTATTTTTCCTATAAAGTAACAATTTTTGGGTAATGTGCCTCTTTGCTTTATCAATCCAGCACAATAATCATCAACAAGAGCAAAACTGTTTCTTACTGTCCCATGATTGTTGTCTACCATTCCAGCCCCGTGTGTTCTCCCTGCAGCATAAACGCATTCGATCGTTCCTCCATTGTTTTCACCGGCAACCAGTGCACAATAATTATTACCGTACGCGACCATATTCACAAGACCTGCATTTTTAATTGTCGCACCTTTAATGTAGCCGAAAAGACCGACATGCGAAAAATGAGGTCTGTTTATGTACAGATTAAATATCCTGTATCCCTTACCATCAAAGCTTCCCGTAAAATTCATGATCGGGGTAAACCCGCCATTACTGTTCCATCGCTCTGTCCGCGTTACAGAAGCATCGATATCATTAAAAAGGACATAACAGGCTGTTGGATCCCTGTTTATCTCCTGTAACTGCTGAACAGTTGTTATCCGGTAAGGATCATCCTGCGTACCCGAACCAGTCCCGGAGAACCTGCTGTCACGTAAATACGGGTAGCCATAGTTCCCAGCGGAATCAATATTCCACATCGTTTCAAAATCCAATCCGGCATCCAGGCATGATGAAATCTTCCCCTGGTTCTCCACTACCGCACGATCCGGCTTATAAGTTATATCCTCGTAAATTTCTTCTTTACAAAACTGGTTTCTGTACAATGCGAGCTTTGCATTTTTATCGAATATGGTAATTGCAGATGCAAAATAGCAATGTTCAACTATTCCCATGCCGATGCTATGTTCGTAATGAGCAAAACCCCAGCCATTGTTAATCAGCTGTGTTTTAGTTTTTTTCGATGGCCTTACAATTGTATACGGTTCACCTTTGTGTATCACATAACAGGCAAACATACTATTACCAGCCTTGTTCCAATCACTGTAAATATTGCCAGCGAAATTGGTTACCAGATATTCACCGTTTTCCTTTAAAGGACTGCCGTCAACACCACATCCCGAAATCTGTGCAAAATTTCTACCGACAAAACCGCCTCCATTGTAAACATGTACCTTTACAAGACACCCCACGACAGAACCATGATTTTCACCAACACACCCCCCGCATCCATTTCCATTATGTCCTTTCCACATCTGATGCACAGTGTCAGTATCAAAAATTTCACCCTGAGCTGTGGATCTGATGATATTTTTTTTATTCCGCCCTGCAATACCTCCAGCATAATCAGCTCCGGATAAAGCAATCGTACTGATGCATTCAACTATTCTTCCCCTGTTATCACCGGCTATACCTCCAATAAGCCCTTTTGCGTTTATGGTTCCATTGTATGATGCATGCTCTATGTCCCCCCGATTTTCCCCGGTGATACCTCCGACAAGGAAATCGCCTTTTATATCCGCCTGCTCAAGTTTTACATTTTTAATCGTCCCCTCATTACGCGAAATCAACCCGATATTGTCACTATCCAGTTGTTTGAGATACAGCATTCCATGATACTCATATCCTTTCGCATGCTGTTCTCTTGTATAAGACGGTACTACATCGCCCTCTCCATCGGTATGATAAGTCTGACCATATTCTTCCACATAACGATCAAGCGAGTTTAGTTCCTTGTCATTTTTACGGTCGATATGCAGTCCCCTGATGCAAAACCCTTTTCCATCAAGCAAACCTGTAAACGGAGTAATTCCATCCCCAATCGGATTAAACCCCTTACCATCATTCCACTTTGCAGTAACAGATGCCTCGATATCACATATAAGCGTATAAAATCCATCAAGATCACTATCCATCTCCTGTAATTGACCTATGTTCGATATCTTATACGGATCTTGCAATGTCCCCTTTCCCTGTCCAGTGAAACTGTTAGATAATGAAAAAATAGTCAAAACAATGATATTTATCTCGATTAACAGTCCAATTTTCATAAAAACTCCAAATCAACTACATCTTACTTTTTTGATCAATCGTTTATTCCAATGAGCTTAAATATATACTTTAATAACTCAATAAGCCTTTATAATTTTCCCCTGTTCCGGAGCCTGGAATCAGTTTCGTATTATCCATATTCTCCGCAGGAATTCTGGTCCATTGCTTTTTTTTCAGAGATACGCCAGAAACTATGATAGTTCTCCCCTTGAAAATGGGCTGCACTTTATTTATTGTAATAAAAATGTGCCTCAAAACACTCTTGTTCCCTCTTGTTACGGGTTCCCCCATCCACCTTACTTCGTCGACGATATCACTCTACACAAGTCGGCCACCTTCCCCCGTTAACGAGGGACAAGGGTGTTAATGTAAACTATGATAGTTTCTGAAAACCAGGAAAAAAAAAGAGCTGCCTCATAAAAGAAGACAGCTCTCAAAAAAGGGAAAAATCAATTTTTCAGACTGGTTCAATTCCAATGAGCGGCTGATCTTTTTCCACAGCCTGCCCTTCAGATGCGATAATCTTTACAATTTTACATTTAACAGCTGCAGATATCGGGTTAAACAGCTTCATCGCTTCAACAATGCACACCTTATCTCCAGCGTTCACAATATCCCCCTCCTTAACAAACATCTCTTTGCCCTGACCGGGAGAACTGTAAAAAGTTCCAGTAAGAGGTGCATTTATTGTCTGAGAGTATGCGGCTTTCTCAGATTTTGCAGGAGCGGCTTGTGGTGCAGCCTCAGTTTTTTGAACACTCTGAGCGCTTACCGTTTTCTGTGCGGCCCCCGCAATAGAACCGGCAGCCTGCGCAGCTGAGGAGGACACAACACCTGAAGGTCTTACTGCAATCGTAAAATCACCTTTTCTGAAAAGTAATTCTTCCAGTGAAAGGCCATCAATTTTATCGAGCAGCTCACCTGCAATATTCTTGAATCTATCTGGAAAAACAGTATCTACTGCAGCAGAACTTTCCTGTACCGCTTCTACCTTCTGAGCTATAGGAGCGGCGGGAGCAGCGCTACCCTGAGTAATTTTTTTCAATTCAAGATTTGCAGGAGTTTCCGGTCTTTGATCAGCCGGGGTCGCCCGATATTTAAAATATTCAAGCGCCGGTTCAGGAAGCATTACGTATGATATAATATCCTCTTCCTGCTCAATATATTTTGGATCAATTCCATCAGTTGCTTTCGGTAGCATTGGAGTCAGTTTATCCGCAGGACGATGAGAAATCGGTTTCTCATCTCCAAGAATTTTTTTGATAAATTCATCACTGATTTGCGCAGGTGAACGACCGTACATTCCTCTGACATAATCTTTTACTTCATTGGGTATAATTTTATACCTTTCACCAGCAATAATATTCATCACTGCCTGAGTTCCAACAATCTGACTGGTAGGCGTAACCAGTGGCGGGAAACCGAGATCTTCGCGAACCTGTGAAACTTCTTTCAGTACTTGTGGTAATTTATCAAGTGCCTTCTGCTGTTCAAGCTGAGATCTGAAATTTGAAATCATTCCACCAGGAATCTGATGAACAAGAATACCCGGATCAATAAATGCATTTGAAGAGCTTGACTGCCGACGTTTAGGCTGTAGTTCTTCAAAGTATTTTGCAACTTTTTCAAGAGCTTCTATATCAAGTCCCGCAGAATAGTTTGTTTCGGCGAAAATTGCTGCCATTGTCTCAACAGGTGGCTGAGATGAGAATCCCGACATCGGTGAAATAGCACAGTCAATCGCACCAGCACCGGCACGAACACCTTCTACATAAGTAGCGATTGCCATACCGCTAGACATATGCGAGTGGATCTGAATGGGAATATTAAGTTCTTTAATGAGAGCTTTTACGAGGCGCTCTGCACCTATCGGCGAAAGAATACCCGCCATATCCTTTATACAAAGTGAATCAATCCCAAGTGCTTTCTGCTCCTTTGCATACTGAACATATTTTTCAATCGTATGTACAGGGGAAATTGTGTAGCAGAGAGTTCCCTGTGCATGTCCGCCATGTTTTTTTACAGCTTTGATAGCAGCTTCAAGGTTTCTCGTATCGTTAAGAGCATCGAAAACACGAATAATATCAATACCGTTTTTACATGCCATTTTTACGAATCTGTCAACAACATCATCAGCATAATTGCGATACCCTACCAGGTTCTGCCCACGCAGCAGCATCTGAAGAGGGGTATTTTTTGCTTTTGATTTAATCATCCTGAGACGTTCCCATGGATTTTCCCGGAGAAACCGCAAACATACGTCAAATGTCGCACCACCCCAGCACTCAAGTGAATAATAACCGACATTGTCAATTACATCGATTATGCTCATCATGTCATCGGTCCGCATTCTGGTTGCCCAAAGCGACTGGTGAGCATCGCGAAGGGTCGTATCTGTAATACGAAGCGGGATTTTGTGCAGCTGATCTTCAGTTTTTTCTTTCTTATCCATATTTACAATTTCCTTATGTTATCTGTTGAATTTGCCCATTGCAGAAAATTTTTCAAAGCGTTTATTCAAAAGTTTTGTCGCAGAATAGGCGGACAGTTTCTTCAATTGTTTCAAAACCACTTCTTTAATATTTTCCGCCGTTTGCTGAGGATCGGTTTGCGCACCGCCAACGGGTTCATGTATGATTTCATCAATAACACCAAGTTCTAACAAGGATTTTGCGGTGATTTTCAGAGCTTCAGCAGCATTTGAGGAGAATGATGCATCGCGCCATAAAATCCCGGCACATCCTTCGGGAGAAATGACTGAGTAAACAGCATAAGAAAGCATCATAACAGAATCTGCGACAGCAATACCAAGTGCACCACCGCTACCGCCTTCACCAGTAACAACTGTAATAATCGGTACTTTTATCTTCGCCATTTCTGTGAGGTTGCGTGCAATTGCTTCATGCTGCCCCCGCTCTTCTGCATCAAGTCCCGGAAATGCACCCTGCGTATCAACAAAAGTGATAACAGGCACATTGAACTTTTCGGCAAGCCTCATCAACCGTAATGCTTTACGATACCCCTCAGGTTTTGCCTGACCGAAATTACGCTTGATATTTTCTTCGATATTTTTGCCTTTGCTGTGACCAATAAGCATCACCTTCTCATTGCCAAGCTTCGCAAAACCACCCACCATTGCATGATCATCACCAAAGTGCCTGTCACCATGAAGCTCGATAAAATCGGTAAAAATATACTTGATATAATCAAATAATACCGGACGTTTCTGATGACGCGCAACCTGAACAGTTTGCCATGGTGTCAAGTTATCGTATATTTCCTTCTTACGTTCAATGAGTTTTGCCTCAAGATCCGCAAGCTGAGCATTAAAATCTGTTTTATTATCACTATTTATGTTTTTTAATTTTTCGATCGCTTTTTCCATTTCAGCAACCGGCTTTTCAAAGTCGAATTCACTCATTTTACATCCTTACCTGTTATAATATGAAAGGATCCCCGAAAGTGTATTTTTTAAATCCTTACGATGGACAACCATATCCAGAAAACCATGCTCCAGCACAAATTCTGAAGTCTGGAATGAATCCGGCAACTTCTGTTTAATAGTTTGTTCAATAACCCGACGACCTGCAAAACCAACGAGTGCCCCCGGTTCTGCAATATTTACATCCCCAACCATTGCATACGATGCGCTCACACCACCAGTGGTTGGATCTGTAAGCACAGAGATAAACGGAAGCTGTTTTTCGTCAAGACGGGCAATTCCAGCACATGTTTTAGCCATTTGCATAAGAGAAAGGATACCCTCGTGCATACGGGCACCGCCAGATGCAGAAAAAATTATGTAAGGAAGTTTATGCTCACAGGCATAATTTGACGCCAGAAGAATTTTTTCTCCAGTTGCACTTCCAAGACTTCCACCAAGAAATCTGAAATCCATTACAGCAATAACAACGGCAATCTCATTAATTTTACCAGTACCCGTTACAACAGCTTCATTGAGACCAGTCTTTTTGCGTGCCTGATCTACTTTTGCCGTATATGGCCCCTTACCATCAATAAAACCGAGCGGGTCTGCCGGCGAAATTGTCTCGTTGAGCTCTTTGAAAGTTCCGGAATCAAGGGTCATTCCAATTCTTTCATAAGCAGTGATTTTTCCATGCGATCCACATTTGGGACAAACATTTAAATTATTGATATAATCCTGTTTGAAAACATGGGCTTTACACTTATTACACTTCTCCCATATATCATCAGAAATCTCTTTTTGTGCTTCACGCTCCGTCTTGGTTTTTATAAACCAGGGCATGCTCACCTCCGGTACATCGTTTTTTCTAAAGTTAAAAAAAGGTACCCCTTCACAGGAGTACCTTCTCATTATTATGCTTTACTAAGTCTTTCTTCAAGTGCTTTCAACTGATTGCTGAGTCCGGCTGGTAAACGATCGCCGAACGTAGCATAATATTCTTTGATTTTAACAACTTCATCAAGCCATTCTGATTTATCGACTTTAAGAAGTTCTTCCATATCATTGGCAGGAACGTCAAGGCCAGATATATCAATTGCACCCTGTGCAGGAATATATCCAATCGCAGAATCTTCAGCCGCTCCGGTACCTTCAGTTCGTTCGAAAATCCATTTAAGAACACGACTGTTTTCTCCATAACCCGGCCAGAGCCATTTACCATCAGGTGCCTTACGGAACCAGTTAACAAAGAAAACCTTCGGCAGTTTGTCGGCATCGGTTTTCTTGCCAATATTGAGCCAGTGCTGGAAGTAATCACCCATATGGTAACCGCAGAACGGAAGCATCGCGAACGGATCACGACGAACAGTACCAGCCTTGAGATCAAGAGCTGCGGCAGTGATTTCTGAGCCAACGATAGATCCCATAAACACACCATGTTCCCAATTTATTGACTGATGAACAAGCGGTACGGTGCCCGGACGACGACCACCAAAGAGAATTGCACTGATCGGAACACCAGCAGGATCTTCCCACTCAGGGGCAATAACCGGACACTGTGATGCCGGCGCTGTAAAACGTGCGTTGGGATTAGCAGCCGGTTTCTGTTCTTTATTTCCCTTGTCCTGAATCCATTCATGATCATTCCAATCAATCAGTTTACCAGGAGCATCGTAGCCAATACCTTCCCACCAGACATCTTTGTCTTCGGTAATAGCAACGTTGGTATAAATAGTGTTTCTATTGATCGTCTTCATGGCGCTTGGATTGGAGCTCATGGATGTACCGGGAGCAACACCAAAGAATCCAGCTTCAGGATTTATAGCATGGAGGCGACCATCTTCACCAAATTTCATCCAGGCGATATCGTCACCAATCGTCTCGACTTTCCAGCCGGGAACTGTTGGAATGAGCATCGCCAGGTTTGTTTTACCGCACGCACTGGGAAATGCTGCAGCAACATATTTCTTGACACCTTTTGGATTTGTGATCCCAAGAATAAGCATGTGTTCGGCAAGCCAGCCTTCATCGTGTGCAATCGCAGATGCAATACGAAGAGCAAGACACTTTTTTCCAAGAAGCGCATTACCGCCGTATCCTGAGCCATATGACCAGATCATACGTTCCTCAGGAAAATGAGAGATATATTTCTTATCAAGCGGAGCGCATGGCCACTTACCATTGTCTGTTTCTCCAGCCGCAAGCGGTTTTCCAACTGAATGCATGCACTTGATAAATTCTCCATCACTGCCAAGGACATCAAGAACTTTTGTGCCAACGCGTGTCATAATAATCATGTTTAAAACAACATAAGGCGAATCAGTAATCTCAATTCCGATTTTGGCAATCGGGGAACCTATCGGACCCATGCTGAAAGGGATGATATACATAGTTCTCCCTTTCATACATCCGGTATAAAGTCCTTTCATTGTTGCCTTAAGTCCTTCCGGATCAATCCAGTTGTTCGTCGGTCCGGCCGCATCCTTTGTCTTTGAGGCAATATAGGTACGGTTTTCCACACGTGCAACATCGGATGGATCTGAATTAAAAGCGATACATCCTGGAAGTTTTGTTTCATTAAGTTTTGTCGCAAGCTTGAGATCAATCACCAACTTCTGTAAACGATCATACTCAGCTTTTGAACCATCACACCACTCAATCGAATCCGGCTGACAAATCGCAGCCATCTCATCAACCCACTGCTTCAACTTCAAATTGGAAGTCATATAAACCTTTCTATTATTTTTTAGCACCTGAAAAAAAGGATAAAAAAAAGACCAGAGAGATGCGGAATGCATTTCTTTGGTCCTCACCTTCACGTACCCCTTTAAAAGCACGTAAACTTGACAACCGACCATATTCGTTCGGTACCCAATCTACATCCAGGCAAAATATGGCGCACCATACCCCTCCCAAATGCCTATTGAACATCTAAAGATAAAAAAAATCTTTTATCCAAGCAAGATAATTCAATTTAAAAATCATTTTTCTGTTTATTCCAGTTCCGGAGGACGATCCAGCGTAAAAATGATCAATTTTTCGCCGGTTTCGGTACTTATATCGGTATGGAGACTCCGAACCTTCCGACGCAAGATTCCCTTTATAATATCCTCCAGCATCGATCTGCCATCTTCAATCAGTTCACTCCGGACCTGCTTTATCAATTCACGGGCTCTTGCATTTCTGTCTGATCTGATCAGTTTGTGCTCGGCTTTTGTGAGAACACCTTTTAACCGTACAATCACCATATCTTCAACAAGATATGTTCTTGTCTCGATAGGTCCTCTACCCATGTGCTCCTTCTCAAAACGAGTCATTGCATCAGATATTTCAGCTTCAATCTGCCCTCGCGTTTTTTTAGGAAATACCCGGGTCATCATAATTGCACACTCTTCATTCAGGATTATTTACTGTGACCGCCAACCTGGCGATACAACGAAACCAGTTTAGCATTGAACAATTCAGATGAAATATATGTTTTCCGCATAAAAATTCAACATACTTCTTTAAATGCTCAATAGACACCGGAAGAATTAACCTTCACTATTTAAATCAATAAGTGTATACTAATAAAGAGTTAACGTTTTTCAGGTACCTGGTGAATACATGCCATTTAAGTTTGTGACAGGACAGATTTCGAAGTTATATAAATTAAAACATACTGAGCCAATACACTGCGCCAGCATGGTATTGTTCTCTGGAATATGTATCATCACTCTTCTGAGTATCATTTGTAATACCCTGACAATTACCATTACAGCACTATATACCATAATCATTACGGGTGTCGCATATTACTGGTTGAAAAAAACAATCTTTTCATACGACGAAGCCATTGAAAAAGGGAAGCTGCTGTCCAGGAGATTTCAGAATATCGCAAAATACTTTGAAAGTATTCTCCAGGACTCCTCGGATATAATTTTTACCATCGATACCGACGGTTTTATCATGAAATTTAATATCGGTTCCCAGACACGGTTTGGATATTCACAGGAAGAGATAGTTGGAAAACCGCTCACAAGTCTTTTTGTAAACAGTAAAGATGAGCGTAAGATAATCTGTGCTGTGCTTCGTACAGGAAAGTCGGTAAATGAAGAAATACCGATGCGAACAAAGCAAGACAATATAATTCTTCTTAATCTCAGTATGTCAGAAATGAAAAATGATAAAAGTGACATTATCGGTCTTGTGGTCACAGCAAAAGACATTACAGAAAAGAAAAAGCTGGAGATGGAACTTGTCAAAAAGAACGAAATGCTCAGTAAGCTTGCCATAACCGACGGCCTTACGGGTCTCTACAATGCCCGTCACTTCCATGAGCAAATTAAAAAGGAGTTGTCCCGCCTAAAAAGATCCCCTGACAGAAAACTGTCTGTTATCATGATTGACATCGATCATTTCAAATTGCTTAACGATACTCTGGGCCATCAGATGGGAGATCAGGTATTACGATCTCTTGGTCAGATTATCCGGATGTGCCTGCGAAACGATGTCGATTTACCATTTCGAATCGGCGGAGACGAATTTATAGTTCTGCTTCCAGATACCGATAAAAACCAGGCGTGTGTTGCCGCAGAGAGAATCCAGAAACAGTATATGTCGATTGCTGCAGGTGAAACCACTCTTTCTATCGGTATTACAGAAGCACAAGGTGCTGAACAGGATGAAGCGTTGATTCGTCGAGCTGACCAGGCACTTTACCAATCAAAAAAAGAGGGACGGGCACGTATATCACTTGCCTGAAACTGCAGCATGCATTACCAGAGCTCCCGTAACAGCCACGTTCAGTGATTCAACTTTTCTGTCGTTTATCTCTATTCTGCAGTGCATGTCAGCGGCAGTCAGCACCTCTTCACTCAACCCGTTTCCTTCATTACCCAGTGCCACAATGATATTCTCATATTTTCCAAAGGACACTTCAGAGCCTTTCGTGCTCATTGCAGCAAGTTTAAATCCTTTACGACGCAACTGTTCAGCAAGATTTAAATACTGTGATGTGCGTCGTACCCATAGTGAAAGCAGGGATCCGGCTGAGGCTTGAACCGCCTTGGGCGCAAACGGGTCTGCTGACATTGTTGAAAGAATGACTCCTGAAAAATCAAATGCCGCAGCACTGCGCAATAATGTCCCCACATTTCCGGGATCCTGTATATGCTCAAGAAGTAACACCCTGTTTCCAATTTGCTGCGGAAGTGTATCAGCAGTACTTTCAAGTGGAATTTTAACCACAGCAATAACACCCTGAGAATTTTTACGTGTTGAAATAGAATCCATCTGTGATGAGGTTATTCTTCGAACAGTTACATCAGCACTGAACATCCCCGCCTCACACTGATCAGTTATCAAAATTTCATCAACAGAATGGGGCGAAGTACCGAGTATCTGATGAACTGCCCGTGCACCCTCGACAATAAAGAAGCCTTCCTCAGCCCGAAAGCTGTTGACCTCAAGACTTTTATACCATTTTAATGCTCTCAGAATCGAATTTCCTCCCTAAAAACAGGTAACCACAGTTTCAAAAGAAGCACCCTGCGTAACGTCTCTTCATTAAAAACAAGAACCGCACGTTTATGCTTTCCGTATTCAGTGTCGGTTACGTTCTCCTGCTTTATCAGCAACTTCAACTCTATTGCTCTGTCAAGAGCATCGTAATTTATGAATCGTCCTTTTCCACTTCGTTCGAGCTCAATTTCAACCTGCTGAATTCCAAGGTGTACAATCTGGTTGTGCTCTTTTTTCCCGTTTTTCTCTCCGGCAGCAAGAACAGTTTCGATAAGATCAAACGTCTGATCATCCAGCTCTTCACCCGTTAAAGTTCCACCCCGGCTATGAGTCCGTAAATAATTCACATAAAGCTGCAAAATAGCATTGTTCGTTACAAAAAGATATTCCTGTCCATCTTCACTTCTACGAATCAGCACCATATCCTTGAATATCAGATGCAGAAGGATTTTTTCGACCTCCATCCCCCCTAACCCGATGACTGCAAACACAGTCTGCTTTACAAGACTTAGCGGAATAAGTCTTTCATTATTAATTGTAAGAGCTTTATTTTCGTAAAGGAGCAGAATCACTTTTGTCACACCGGCGATGCTTTTGTTAATTACATCATCACTGGTCCGCTTCATTGTATCGCGCAACCTTTTTACCACAAGCTGAATCAGTGATGCAAGCCAGTTGGGAATTTTTTCAATTGTTCTTGCAAAAAGGTCCTCGTCAATGACAGTGACCAGCGTATCTTCAATAACCTGAGCAGTTGCACTTCTGGGTTGATGATCCAGTAGAGCCAGCTCTCCGATAACACTCCCGGGTCCTAAAACCGCCAGTTCAACAACCCCCTCCCCTTCCTGTTTGAGAATTCGTATTTTCCCGGATCGAACAATAAACATCTCAGCACTGGATTCCCCCTCGATAAACATGAGCGACCCGCGCTTGAACGACCGTTCATGCCGATTAAGCAGGTTTTTGCCCGTTCCAACTTTATCATCTGAAATATTCATGAGAATTCCCGCTCAAAATGGGGCATCCATTCTTTAATTTTGGTAATTCGCCTGAGGTCTTCACCTCTGAATGTTATTATCATATCGGAACCTGATGGAACTACATTAATCAGGCTCCTCCGTCTGAGATCAAGCAAACATCTATCAATCTGTCCTGCATTTTTTTCAGAAAAATCTTTGACAAGAACTGATTTCATAATCGATGTTCCATCAGAACTTTCCTTACCATTTTTCTGTGCGACATACGCAATATTTTTCAGAGTGACAACCGCTTCTTCCGGTATTGAAACTTCCTTGAAAGACTGCTTTTGACTTTTGAGCAAGCGATACTCATCAAACAGTTTCAGTCCTTCCGGTTCTTTAACCAGCACCCACTGTGATCCATCTTTTTCACTTATGATAGTAAGCAACTGTCTTTTAACAAGAATATCGATAGTTTTTTTTATCTCTTTTTTTCGCAGCCTGCAGATAAAAAATGTTTCAAAAATTAATTGATTGAATTCAATGGCAGCACTGGAATCCTTACGTGTTTTCATAGCTGGAAGAAGAAGCAACAACAGATGCGCCAACCCCCGTTCCTTATCCCGGAGCACAGATTGATCAACCCTCTTATTGACGTCACGAAGTCTGCTCACGACAATTTTAATAATACTCTGTAACCAGACAGGAATATCCTGCATGATTTTCTCAAACGAAGCCTGATTCACAACCAGAACTTTACACGGATCCAAAGCCTGTACAGTCGCTGAGCGGGGTAAATTGTCAAGCAGTGACATCTCTCCTATAATACCGCCCTGCTCAACAACCGCTAATTCAATACGACCGTCGGGAGTGTCCTTATATATGCCGGCCCTCCCCTCCTGCATAATAAAAAACTCTCGTCCCTGAGTTCCCTCTTCAAACAGGATCTCACCAGGTTTCAAACTTCTTATCTGCTGCAGCACCGGTCTTTTTCCGGTTTTTAACTCATTTCTTTCCGGTAGAGTCATAGCAATTCACATCATAATTAAAACCAAATAAAAAGGAGAAGATTTTCTGATAGAGATTTGCCTGAAGCAGCTCTATCCGGAAAATCTTCTCCTTATATAATACAACAATCAAATTATTATGAACAGCCTATTTCTTTTCTTTGATACGTGTAGCTTTTCCTGTCAGACCGCGTAGATAGTACAGTTTTGCACGACGGACACGACCACGTTTCAAGACTTTAACTTCTGCAATCAGGGGAGAATATGCCGGGAAAATTCTTTCAACATAAATGTTACCTGAAGATTTTCGAACTGTCACTGTGGCATTTAAACCACTACCGCGTGTCTGAATAACAACTCCCTGGAATTGCTGAATACGTTCTTTTTCACCTTCCTTAATTTTGAAGGAAACATTAACAGTATCTCCAGGATTGTACCCGATTGTACGACCTGCCATTGTTTTCTTTTCGATTGCTCTGATTATCTCAGACACGGAAACCTCCTCATAAACTCATAAAATATTTCAATTGCTTTATTTTCTATTTAACAGAATCATATTAACTATCAGTTTTATTTATCTGACACTTTGCTACTAGTGTACCTGGCCCATAAATCGGGGCGCTTTTCTTTTGTTATTCTTTCCGCCTGCTCCTTCTGCCACAAACGGATATTTGCGTGATGTCCACTGAGAAGAACTGGCGGTACCTGCATTCCCTCGAATACTTCCGGACGAGTGTATTCGGGATGGCTCAACAGACCATTGTAGAGGGAATCTGTTTCAGCGCTATCCCTGTTCCCCAAAACTCCCGGGATCAGCCGCACCAGAGCATCTATGAGCACCATCGCAGGAAGCTCACCTCCGGAAAGGACAAAATCACCAATCGATACTTCCCGGTCAACATAACGATCTATTATTCGTTGATCAACCCCTTTATATCTGCCACATAACAATATCAATGATTGACACTCAAGCAGACTGTTTACCACATCCTGGTTTAACAACTCACCTTGAGGTGACAGATATATCACACAGGGAGAATGTGCTTTGTGACGCACCTTCGCATCATTAAGAGCCTTCGCCAGGGGTTCAGGCTTGAGCAACATCCCGGCATCTCCACCGTAAGGATAATCATCAACCGTCTTGTGACGAAGATCATCCGAATAATCCCGAATATTGTGTAATTCGATTGTTGCCAGTCCTTTATCCACAGCACGCCTGATAATACTATCGGAAAAGACGCCTTCAAACATCGATGGAAACAGTGTCAGAATATCAAAGAGCATGATCAATTTAAAGAGCTTACAGAAGCTCTTCCAGAAAATCTTTCTTTATAAAAACAGACCGGGCTTTTTTATCAACCCGGATCACACAGTCTGGAATTAATGGCAAGGTAACTTTCGAAGAATCATTCAGACGTACCTCCAGAGCATCTGTTGAAGGATAATTATATACCGCCTCAACAGTACCAGCCAGTTCCCCATCTTCGTATCGAACATCCATCCCCTCCAGCTCGAAATGATAATATTCATCATTTCCTAATGCCGGTAACCTGTCCTGAGTAATATAGATGTTCAAATCACGCAATGATTCCGCGCCGCCCCTGTCGGTTATGCCTTTAAAACTGCAGACATACATTTTATTCCGCAGCTCTACACTTTCTATGACAGCATCAGAAACGGCATTTGTCGTTTCTCCGAGTTGTACACTAAAAGGAGTCGCACAGTCGATCAAAGTGTTACCAAACACCTCGATCGAACACAACCCGTCAAGGCCGACCGCTTTTAGAACTCTTCCAATTCCAACTAGTGCGGCATCTTCATTTTGTGTCATGATCCCCGAAGCCAGTTATTTCTTTTCTTTTTTCGGTTTCGGTTTGCGTTTACGTTCAGGTAATCGTTCCAGAGACATCTGTTCGGGTGACAAACCCTTTTCAGCGCCTTCCATTTTTTCAAAAAAACGATCCTGATCAAGAAGATTCTTTACAGTCACTGTTGGCTGCGCACCATTTTTGATCCAGTAAGTGACCCTGTCTGTATTAAATGTAAATGTCTTCGGAGTGGTCTGTGGATCATAAAAACCAATAGTTTCAAGAAACCGACCATCCCGTCTCATACGACTGTCAGCAGCAACAACACGATACTGCACGACTTTTTTTCTGCCCACGCGAGCTAAACGAATTTTTACTGGCAAGACTGTTCTCCCTGCACTGGTTGATAGTTATACTAAAGATTTATTTTCAGTAAAATAAATATCGTGTCAAAATGGCGATAAATTCCTGAGCGCAGCTGCCTGGCCCCGTTTACCTGCAATTTTATTCATTCTTTTCATCATAGTTTTCATGGTGTCGAACTGTTTCAGAAGTTTATTGACATCCTGAACAGTAGTACCACTTCCTGTTGCGATTCTTCGCTTACGGCTTCCATCTATTATAAGTGGTTTATCACGCTCGACTTTGGTCATGGAACAAATAATTGCCTCGATTTTGCCAAGCGCATTGTTATCGACTTCAGCATCCTGCATATGCTTTCCGACACCGGGAATCATTGAAAGCAGATCACTGAGTGACCCCATTTTTTTAATCTGTCGCAGCTGATCGAGAAAATCCTGTAGCGTGAAAATATTCTTTCTGATTTTACGTTCGAGTTTTTTACTGTCTTCAAAATCAACAGTCTCCTGGGCTCTTTCAACCAGAGAGACAATATCTCCCATTCCAAGAATCCGGGAAGCCATCCGTTCCGGATGGAATAACTCAAGAGCATCGGGTTTTTCCCCGACTCCCACAAATTGCACCGGAACACCGGCAACATCTAAAATCGACAATGAAGCACCACCGCGGGCATCACCATCCAGTTTAGTCAAAATTACACCAGTGAAATTAATCTCTTTGTGAAACTGCTCAGCAACGGTTACCGCATCCTGACCAGTCATTGCATCTGCAACAAAGAAAATCTCCTCTGGTGCTGCAAGCTCACAGATCTGTTTCAGTTCAGCCATCATGTCATTGTCGATATGAAGACGGCCGGCAGTATCTATGATTAATAAAGAAATATCATCCGCTTTAGCTTTCGCGATCGCATCTTTTGCAATTGCTACAGGTTTTGAGTTGCGATCCGAATAAACTGGAACGCCAAGTGATTTCCCAAGCGTTTCCAGCTGGTCAATCGCAGCAGCACGATAGGTATCACAGGCAACAAGCATGGGGCGGTGGCCGCTCTTTCTAAAATAGAGCGATAGTTTCGAACAGGCAGTTGTTTTACCAGATCCCTGCAATCCGGCAACTACAATTACATTTAGCTTGTTCGTATGCAGTTTGATCTGACGAGCAGCACCGCCCATCAGTTTCGAAAGTTCATCGTACACAACTTTAACAAACTGTTGCCCGGGTGTAATACTTTTTAAGATATCACTTCCCAGAGCTTTTTCCTGTACCGTAGCGCTGAATTTTTTAACCACGCGATAATTAACATCCGCCTCAAGAAGCGCCCGTTTGACATCACGAACCGCCTCAGCGATGTTATCTTCATTAAGTTTGCCACGCCCGCGTAACTTCTTGAAGATTGATTCAAATCTGTTGGTTAATTCTTCAAACATAATGTATTTATCTGTTTTAAAATAAACATAACAAGGCTACAGTCTGCCCTGAAATTTCACAAATATACGTTATGATTTATTTTATATTCAAGTTTTATTACTAAAAGTATAAAAAAACAGTGTTTTTCATTTCTAAAACAAGCAACTCACCATTTAGATTTTAAATAATATAACCTCTAACCAGATGAATAAAAAACTATGAATCTTTTTTCTACCAGCCATGAACGTTTTATGCAGGCAGCCATTCAGGAAGCTCTGAAAGCTTTTGATGAAGGTGAGGTTCCAATCGGGGCAGTTATTGTTAAAAACGGAACAATTATCGGTCGGGGGTTCAATCGAACAGAAAGTATTCCAGATGCATCTGCACATGCAGAAATAATCGCAATCAGTGCAGCTTCAGCATGCCTGAGCTCCTGGCGTCTTAACGAATGCACTATTTATGTAACAGCAGAACCATGCCTCATGTGCCTGGGTGCACTGATGAACGCCAGGGTCGCTTCAATTGTGTATGGGGCACCAGAAAAAAAAACAGGCGCTATCGATACACACTTCTACCAGCAGGAAATTGAACGTACTTACGGCTACTTTCCGCAAATCATCTCCGGAATCTGCGAACATGAATGCAGCAACCTCCTTACCTCCTTTTTTCAACTGTTGAGAAAAAAAAACTAAAGTAATGCAGGATAATACCGATATAATTAACAGGAGAAAATGGAACCGCAGGGAGGAGAAACGGCAATTTCTTACAATCTCCCTGCTCACAGATGAAAGGAGGATGTCCGGAAATTTTTGTGAGTAAAAGTTGCTTTCAATTCTGATCAACACGGAACGTTGATCAAATCCAACATCACAGGGAGGTTTTTTATGCGTATCAATCATAACATTTCATCAATGTCAGCCATGAATTCCCTGTTCAAAACAGGCAGGGATATGAACAAGTCTCTCGAAAAACTCTCAACAGGTCTGCGGATTAACCGTTCAAGTGATGATGCCGCCGGACTTGCAATCTCCGAAAATCTCAGAGCTCAGGTCCGTGGAATCGCTCAGGCGCAGCGAAATGCGCTCGATGGAACCTCAATGCTCCAGATCGCTGAAGGTGCGGCAAACGAGATCTCCGATATTCTCCAGAGAATGCGTGAACTCTCAATTCAGGCGGCCAATGATACACTTACATCGGTTGAACGTGGTTACGCAGATGAAGAGTTTGGTAATCTCAGGGATGAAATCAACCGTATTGCATCAGTGACTAATTACAACGGTGTTGATCTTATCTCCTCTACCAATGGCAGATTCGGATCCGCAAACGCATCTTCAAACAATGTATTCTGGATCGATGCAGGTGCAACAATTGGTACCGACAGTATTACCATTACTATTGACACGATGACAACTGCATCCCTTAGTACATCGCTTGACACGGCAACATTATCATCACAGACTGGTGCACAAAGTGCTATTCAGAACATCGATAGCGCAATCAACAGTGTTAACAGCACGCGAGCCAATATCGGAGCGTATGTCAATCGACTTGAACACGCTATCAACAACCTGATGGTGAGCGAAACAAATCAGGCAGCAGCAGAGTCGATGATCCGCGATGTTGACTTTGCAAATGAATCTGCCCAATTTACAAGAAATCAGATACTGATGCAATCCGGAACAGCGATGCTTGCGCAGTCCAACATGATTCCACAATCAGTTCTGACACTACTTCAGTAATCTCTCGTACCCGTTTCTCCAGCGTTTCGGAAAGGCTGTCTTCTAATGGACAGCCTTTCTTTAATAATTCACAATCACTTCCTGTCCGTCTATCATTATCAGTACAAGTTCGATGTCTGAAAACAGCATTTCGTCAAGTATATCCGCAGTTTCATCCCAGGAAAATCTTACTCCGATAAGATCTGCAAATTTTCCTTCTGATAGCGATCCCAGACGATCTCCCACTCCAAGTGCATCTGCGGGATTTTGTGTAACCCAGCGCACCATCTCCACTGCGGGAATATGGGGGTATTGTTGTTTGAGCAGATATAGTTCATCAAAAAGGCTCAATGAGCCTGGTGCACACTCCCCTTCAGTACCGATACACAACCGTACCCCCCTGTTCAGAACAACATCTATAGGTAAACTTTTATGGTTCATCAACTCAGAGTAACCCGGACAATGAACAATCGTCGCATCCAGTGATGCCAGAGCAGACAATTCAGCCGCACCTGCATAATTACAGTGAAGGCAGATACCCCTTGAAGGTATCAATTTCTGTTCAAGTGCATAATAGAGCGACCCAAGCGGAGTTTCTCCAAACGGCCAGGGTCTTTTACGTGTAATCTGAAAAAACAGATCGCCCTCATGTTCTGCAAAAGCCTGAAGTTCCTCTGCACTTTCAGCGACATGGGCCACCCAGGGAATTCCTTCATGTGCAGCATATGTCAGAAAACGCTTTTGCACTTCGGGTGAAACTGAATAAAGCGAATATGGCCCGATTCCTTTTTTCAGTTGCGGCCTTGCAGCCTTTCCCATTCGCTTCTCAATAAATTTTGTTGACAGTTCACCTTCCAGAGAGGCATCCTGCGGATGGAATTCATTGATAATCCATGCCCGTACAGGCTCATCATTCAGTACATCTTCTGAATAACCGGATCGGGAACTATCCACTACCGTTGTTACACCATTGGATACTAATTCCCTTACAGCCAGTCTAATCAAAGAGCTGATCTGTTCTTTTGAATGTTGATTGATCCTCGTCTGCTTTTTTGCACTCCATGAAGCAAAGGTTTCATCACTGGATCTGGAGATTCCACGAAGTACAGTATCTTCGAGATGAATATGCGTATTGATCATTCCCGGAAGAAGAAGTGTATCCCCGAGATTTATGATCCGGTCTGAAGCGTTCTTTCGCGCCCTGCTCCGTGATCCGATAAAGGATATGGTCCTCCCCTCAACAGCGAGTGCACCATTTTGCAGAATCTCCCCATTTTCCAAAAGAATCCAGCGCGCGAAGTAAATTATACTCATATAATATAAAAATATATCTGGCTTTCAGAGATAGGGTGATAGAAGACAGGTGACCGTGTTATTCGTGTAGTTATCACCGAGTTTAGGTTTAGGTAGTAACATTCAATTATATTTTTAGCGTGACGGATCAAATTGTTTGATTGCACGAATACTTCTATAGTATAAATTACAGCATTTTAATCAGAACAATCGATTTAACCCTGTTTCAATCTATCAGTACTTTTTATGTGGACATTTTTTCTTCTCCTTGCAATTCTTGGCGTAATAATTCTGATGGTTCATCTGCTTACTCAGCTCAATGACATGGAAAAAAAAATGGCAGAATTAGCAGAAGAGATCAGGAAACATTATGAACAAAAATGAAACTCTTAACCTAATCAATAAATGTGTAAGAGATCTCAACGGGTACCACCTTGAACCAAGGAATGTACCAATCAAACTTAATCAGAACGAAAACCCTTTTGACTGGCCGGTAGCTATCAAAGAGGAGATCGCAAAGTTTTGCATTGAACGTCCATGGAACCGCTATCCTGCATTTATTCCTGCAGAACTCAAAGAACTTCTGGCAAAACATGTTGGCCTTGAATCGTCCAATGTGATTGCCGGAAACGGTTCGAACGAAATGCTCTCAGTTCTGATGATGTCACTTGTACATGAGGGCTCAAAGGTAATCATCTGCGAGCCGACTTTTACTGTTTACCGCCTGCTTTCCACAGGGAAGGGAGCAGAATGTATCAGTGTAAACCTGACCAATGATCTTGAATTTAACATACCGGAACTGATAAAAACACTTGCGACAAATCCTGAGGCGCTTGTCATACTCTGCACTCCCAACAATCCAACCGGAGCATCCCTTGATGAGTCCGAGATCCGCAGTATACTTGACATACACAGGGGATTTATCCTTATCGATCAAGCCTACATTGAATTTGGCGGATATGATGCTATCCCGCTTCTCAAAGAATATCCAAACCTGATTATTACCCGCACGTTTTCAAAAGCATTTGCTGGTGCTGGTTTGAGAATAGGATATCTGCTGGGAAATTCTGATGTCATTGCGCAGATCAATAAAATAAAACTTCCCTATAATATCAATTTTCTTACAGAGCACATCGCCGGAACACTACTCAAAAATTATTCACTGCAACAGGAAACCATACAGACACTGATCGCAGAACGTGATTCAATGTTCTCATTTTTAAAACAGATGCCGTTCGACAAAGTGTATCCCAGTATGGCTAATTTTATCTGTATACGGTGTTCAGCAAAAAAAGAGCTGCTGAGTTACCTTCAGGAAAACGGCATCCTTGTACGTGATGTATCAAGCTACCCCAAGCTTGAAAACTGTTTCAGATTAAGTATCGGTACACCTTACGAAAATGAGCAGTTTAAATTAATTGTAAAGAATTTTTTTGGAATCAATTGATTTTTTCACAGGAGTCCATATGAAACGAAGCGCACAAGTTGCACGAAAAACCAACGAAACAGATGTTACTATCGAGCTTACCATCGATGGTACAGGTGCATCTGTGATCTCCAGTGGGAACGGTTTTATGGACCATATGCTCACATTATTCGCGCGTCACGGATTATTTGATATCAATCTCACCTGCAAGGGTGACACTCACATCGATTTTCACCACAGCGCTGAAGACATTGGCATAACGCTCGGAATGGCATTTTCTAAAGCACTTGGAGATATGAAAGGCATTACCCGTTATGGTACCTTTTATCTTCCAATGGACGAATCGCTGGCCAGAGTCTGCCTTGATATTGCCGGACGACCGAATCTCATTTATTCGGTTGTTCTTGTCGATAGACGAATCATGGATTTCGATTGCGATCTTGTCGAAGACTTTTTCAAAGGATTTGTTGATCATTCAAGAATCACAATGCACATTGATCTGCTTCGTGGACGAAACAGTCATCACTCACTGGAAGCGGTTTTTAAGGCTGTAGCGCGGGCGCTCTGCACTGCATGCACCATCAATCAGAGAGCTGCGGATATATTGCCATCGACAAAAGGTGTTCTGTAAAATAAACTCTTCATACCGACAATGAAGTTTTAATTTCCGGGGAAGTCGTATGATTTTCCCCGTTTCAACCTTGCACCATTACCATTTCGATAATGAATCTAACCAAAACTCAACTATTTAATAGCATTTTTTCAACCAATATTGTAGATTTAATGTAAAATATTGTTAGTTTTATTTGATTTGATGACAATTTTTTAAGATTATTTCCGTTATCGTAAGCATTCTGATGTCGTCATTTTTCTCTATAAAAAGCGACAATTCTTTTTTAAGCAGACAGTTTTGAAATAATGAATATTCATATTTGTAAACATTTTATCCTGACTTTTTTTAGAGGAGGTACTATGCTTCCTGGGAAACTCCTTGTAACCGGAGTTCTCACGACGTTGATTATCGGCGGATGTGTCCAGAAAAAACCCCAGAGTCGTAAGAACACAACACTAACAACAAAATCCTTATCTAAACCTGTTCTTAAAGATACTACAGATATCTTTGATGAATTTTACAAGGATGAAGCAGCAACGAAAACTCCTGCTGAGAAAAGTATTGGGAATGAAACATTTTCCACGGTGCCTTCAGTTAAAAAATCACTGTCTGCCCAGCCTGGTCAGTTTTCTGAAGGTGGAAGATATGTGCTGCAGGTCTCTACAATAAAAAGTAAACGTCTTGCAGACAGGGTAGCAACTCAGCTTGAAGGAATGGGATTCCCGTCTTATGTTTGTGAAGTGACAGATCCAACACCGGATTTGCCGGGAACCTATTACAGAGTAAGAGTCGGCGGTTTTACATCGATTGGTTCAGCACGATCGTTCGGTGAAACTACACTCAGTGATGCCGGCTACGACTTCTGGGTGGATAATCGATCAAATGATAACATAGGCATGTCGGGAAGTGGAATGGGAAGTGGTGGTGCAGGTTACAGCTCTTCACCGGAATCTTACTCCGGAAGCAGTACATACACTACAACCGAAACCAGTTCACAATATACGCCAGAACCCGCAGCTGTTATACCAGAGCCCCCGGTAACTCAACCTGTTACCCCTGAACCTGTAGCCCCGACGCCCGCTGAAACTCCGGACGCAGGCTCCATACCAGATACAACAGGCTGGGATAGCGCATGGTAATATAGTTTCTTTCCGGGTACTTACAGATTCCGGTAGTACCCGGTTCGACTTCGTTTCATTCCGAAAAAAAGCTTCAGAATTCATTAACCCACACCACTTTTACCCGGGATTTTTACACTGTAAAATCTGCGATCGTCTGACGATACAAAGTTTTTTTTAAATATTGGTGAACTCTTAGCACACAGGGTTACAGGTTTAATCATATTTTACTGTTTCATTATATATTTTGTAACGACTCAGGAGATACTATCGATGTCATCAATTTTACTTATTAATCTGGGATGCAGTAAAAATATAGTGGATGGAGAAAAGATTCTTCATCGGTTCTGTGAGGCTGGATATAGCGTCACCAATGATTTTAATGACGCGGAAACAGTGATTGTTAATACCTGCGCGTTTATCAGGGAGGCGCAGGAGGAAGCGATAGCCTCAATTCTGGATGCCGCATCGTTAAAAAAAAGTGGCAAGTGCAGAGAATTGATCGTATGTGGATGTTTTTCCCAGCGCTACCGGGATGAAGTTGCAGGACAGTTTCCAGAGGTTGATCACTGGATCAGTTCCCAACAATGGGAAACTGAAATCCAGAAACTGCTTAAGCACTCCCCGGTCTCACCCCTGCAGCGTCAGTATCAATCTCCTGTAGCTACTCAATATTTAAAAATTGCAGAGGGTTGTTCCCATAGATGTGCATTTTGCGTGATCCCATCCATTCGCGGAAACTTTAAAAGCCGTAACCAGAATGAAATTATTCAGGAAGCACAACTGCTTTATCAGCAGGGAACACGGGAATTGATTCTTGTAGCACAGGATACATCTTTTTATGGAAATGATAGCGGTAGTTCACTTGTCGAACTATTAGAGATACTGTTAAAAAAAACAGACTTTCACTGGTTGCGGATGATGTATCTGCATCCACAGTACGTTTCTAACGAGCTTCTTGACCTGGTCGCATCAGAGAAGAGAATCTGTTCATACTTTGACATTCCGCTGCAACACATTGCAGAACCCATACTTAAAGCTATGAAACGTCAACCACTCACAACAGGTATTTATGATCTTGTCGATAAAATCAGGAAAAAAGTACCGGATGCATCACTTCGAAGTTCCTTTATTCTTGGATTTCCCGGGGAAACTGATGCACATTTTAAAGAGCTTCAGAGCTTCATAGAGTATGCATGTTTTGACAAACTTGGAGTGTTTCCCTTTTCACCGGAAGAAGGGACAGCCGCGTATTCCCTGAAACCTCGCCCCAGGACTTCAACTGCAGTGAAACGGTGTGAAACCCTGATGTTGCAACAGCGTGAAATCAGCAGCGCCTGTCTCGAGAATAAAATTGGAAACACAATCGAAATAATTGTTGACGATGTGTCATCTGACACCGATTTCAATTTCGAGGCACGATCGCAGTACGATGCCCCGGAGATTGATGGGAAAATTTTGATTATGAATGGAAGTTTTACTCCGGGCAACTTTTATGATGTCAAAATTGTCGGCTCTGGCGATTACGATCTCTATGCAGAGCCGCTATAAATGTGCGCGGATAACGCAAATGCCATTTAATGGATTGCTGTTACTATCTCTCTAAAGAAACAAACGTTTTGCCTTTATATATTTTTTTTAGTATATTCGTCCGGTGTTTAGTTTACAACTCTGAGTATTCATAAAGGAAGAACTTTACGCAAACAGGAGATATGCATTATGCCTACGTATGAGTATCAATGCGAAAAATGCGGTTATACCTTCGAAGAATTTCAAAGTATCACCGCTGAACCATTAAAGAATTGCAAAAAAGAGGGTTGTGATGGAACGGTGAAACGTCTCTTCTCTCCGGGAGCCGGTTTTCTGTTTAAAGGGAGTGGATTTTATATCACCGATTACCGGTCAGATTCGTATAAAAAAGCAGCAGGCAGTGATAGCGCATCGAAGCCTTCAGGTGCATCATCAACACCTTCTTCATCATCGGCATCTTCTGCAGGCACATCAGGATCGACCTCATCATCCTCATCTTCAACATCGTCTTCATCTTCAACATCCTCAGCAACAAGTAAATAGTAGTACAGATCGGTAAAAACATGTTTATTGACGAAACGGTAATTCAGGTTGAAGCAGGTGATGGCGGTAATGGCTGTCATGCTTATGAGCGGCTGAAATTTAAATCAAAAGGTCGTCCTGATGGCGGTGATGGGGGCAACGGCGGGAACATTTATTTTGAGGGATCTCCGCAAGTTCACACACTCCAGGATGTTGCTTATCATCAAAGATACAAAGCTGAACGTGGAGCACATGGAAAAGGATCCAACAAAACTGGGCGCAATGGTGAAAATGTCATAATAAAGGTACCGCTTGGTACAATTGTCCGTGATGAAGAGACTAAAGATATTGTTATCGACTGTCTGCGTGATGGTGCATCAGAACTGATAGCCCGGGGCGGAAGAGGCGGCCGCGGAAATGCAACCCTGGTATCGCCTAAAAATCCCAATCCTGAATTCTGTGAACCAGGAAAACCGGGCGAAAAGAAAAAATTACGACTTGTTTTAAAGGTTCTGGCAGATGTGGGACTTGTCGGTCGTCCCAATGCCGGAAAATCGACATTTATTTCTGCTGTTTCAAAAGCACGTCCGAAAATTGCTGATTATCCATTTACAACAAAAGAGCCTCATCTTGGAATTGTCAATGTTCCACGCGGATATAATTCGTTTGTAATGGCCGATATTCCCGGACTTATCGAAGATTGTCATCTTGGTAAGGGACTTGGCATACGATTTCTCAGGCACATCGAACGCACCAAGATTCTTGCGATTCTCGTTGACGCATCATCAGAAGATATCGAAGCCGAGGCAGGCGTACTGCTTCACGAACTTAATGAGTACAGCCAGAACCTCGCTGCAAAACCAAAAGTATTTATCGCAACAAAAGCAGATCTGCTTACCCCGGACTCCCCTGCTATCGCCGATCACTGGATGAAAATATCATCAGTTACAGGCGATGGAGTTGATGCGATTGTCAGAAAACTCGCAGAGATGGTAAAAGAAGAGAAGTTAAAGGATTCTGAAATCTCCTGAATAATCGGGTATTATGAAAGGGTTCCAGAAAATGCAGCGATCGAAAGATCAATACAATTTTTTCAAAATGTCTTTTAATTTTTTTTTTTACATTAATCCATTTAGGATCAAACCAATCTCTCCCTGAATGGATACTATATATAAGACCTGATGTATTGCCGGATTCAGGGCGTAGTACATCTTTCTCTTTCCCGGCATTCAGTTAGATTTTACCTGATTGAAAGGATATCTGATGCAGTTGTTTTCTAACTTAATCGCTTTAATAATTATACCTTTAACACTTTTTGCCGCTCCTAATTTTCCATTCCCACAAAATGCTAAATACACGTATGGTACCAAACCATCAATGATCAATAACGACAGAATACAAGCAGCATACAAAGATTTTATCGACCGGTTTTATGAAGAAAGTTCCGATAAAACAAAAGCACGTATCAAGTGGGATACCCCAAGCCAGACGGTCAGTGAAGGTATCGGATATGGAATGCTGGTCATGGTTTACATGGACAATGAAACCAATAACACCCGGGATAAGTTTGACAAACTCTGGAAATACTATAACTCTTTTTTAAACACAAATGAACTGATGCACTGGAAAATCGATGGATTTAACAACGTAGCCAGTCAGAATGCGGCGACCGATGCAGAACTGGATGTAGCTGCAGCACTTGTTCAGGCTCACAAACAATGGGGTGATCAGAAATATCTCGATGATGCCCGGACGCTTATCGATAAAATATGGAACAAGGAGGTTAATGCCAATGGTTACCTTAAACCAGGTGATACCTGGGACAACAAGAAAAACCCCTCCTACTTCAGCACAGCAGCACTTGAATCGTTTAAACATGCAGGCTCACAGGACTGGAATAAAGTAATCGCAAACTCATATTCGCTGATCAAAAAAGTGCAGAATACTACCACCGGTCTTGTACCCGACTGGTGTCAGGAAAATGGCGGCTCGACAGGTGATAACTACAAATATGATGCCGCCCGAACCCCCTGGCGCATAGCCTGGGGATATCTATGGTATGGCCACAATGATGCAAAAGAGATATGCTCAAAAATAGCAACCTGGATAATGTCATCTACAAAAGGTGATGCATCAAAAGTCGGCGACGGATACAACCTTGATGGAACCAGAACATCACAGTGGCTTACTTCAACCTTTCTGGGGGCTTTCGCCTGCGCGGGAATGGTTGACTCATCTCACCAGACCTGGCTTGACAATGCATACAAAGTCCAGGATTCCCTTATCACTGTCAAGGAATCCTATTTCAGCACATCATTAAAATTAGTGTACCTTCTCTTATTGTCTGGAAATATGCCGGATCTCTGGAATCCTCCGGCACCTGAAACGTTCACCCTGACAGTACAGACAGATCCCGCAAATGCAGGGACAATTACCGTATCGCCTGCTGCTAAAGAATTTTCCAGAGGGGATACCATAAAACTCAAGGCTTCAACAAACGATAAATATACCTTTTCCCGCTGGAGCGGTGATACAAGCAGTACAAGTGCGGAGCTTACAATAATCATTACAAAAAATATGACAATAAAAGCTCTGTTTGACAAAGTTTCCGTACATCCCGGACAGAAAAAAAACAGTGACGGATTACGATTTTCCTTTACCGGAAATACTACTGATGCCCTGCAGTTTTCAATCCCTCAACCAGGTGTTGTTTCGATGAAAATCTATACTCTTCAGGGACAGCTGGTCGAATATCTCAGTGATGGCTATTTTGAGAAGGGTATTCACAGTATCAATGGATTAAACCGCCTGAGTAATGGAGTTTACTGGATAACACTGCGTTCTTTATCAGAATGTATCTCCTGTCGACTGACAATAAACAGATGAGCTCCAGGGATTACTTTCGGGACTCCAGCTCCTGCCAGAGTTGATAGGCGTTTTCTAACTCGACTTCAATTAATCCAAGCCGGTCTTTTGTTTCAGAAACAAATCCGGCTATTTTAAAATAAATGGGATCGGCAAGCTTCACATTAAGTTCAGACTGTTCCATCTCCAGCTGTTCGATTTTCTGAGGAAGGGATTCAAGAATCAGCTTCTCTTTATAGCTAAGCTTTTTCAAGCTTCTGTTTTCAGTTTTCTCATCTTTTACGACAACCGTATTTTCTTTGGGTTTTTCTACTTTGCTTTCAAGTTCCTGTTTCTGCCTTTCCCAGTCATCATACCCGCCAATGTACTCTTTAACTGTTGCATCTTCTTCAAAAACGAGTGTCGATGTAACAAGGTTATTGAGAAACTCCCGGTCATGGCTGACAACAAGCACCGTTCCACTGTAACTGCTAAGTAGCTCTTCAAGCAGTTCAAGAGTTTCGATGTCCAGATCATTTGTAGGCTCATCCAGAACCAGCACATTCGATGGTTGTGTGAACATACGCGCGAGCACCAGACGGTTACGTTCGCCGCCGGAAAGGTACTTTACAGGGGTTTTCGCCCGTTCTGCAGTAAAAAGAAAATCCTGGAGGTATGAGACAATATGTTGCGGTTTACCATTAACAAATACTGTATCTCCTCCTGGAGCAACGTTTTCCCATATCGTTTTTTCAGTATCAAGTACTTCACGGAGCTGATCAAAATACACCGGCTCGAGATTGGTACCGAAACGTATAGAGCCATCTGTGGGCTGAAGTTTTCCCAGGAGCAGTTTCAGGAGCGTCGTTTTTCCACATCCGTTTGGACCCATTATGCCTATTTTATCACCACGCATAACTGTCAGTGTCAAAGAATGCATGATGGGTGTTTTTCCCCATGTATAGGAAAGGTCTTTTGTCTCGATCACCCGGTCCCCGGAGCGCCCGGACTCTGAAATCCCCATCGAAACCGTACCGATTCGTTCTCTGCGTTTCCGTCGTTCATTACGCATGCGAATAAGTGCACGCACACGTCCCTCATTGCGTGTTCTTCGGGCTTTCACCCCTTTGCGAATCCACACCTCTTCCTGTGCCAGTTTTTTATCGAATCGTTCCCACTCACGGTCTTGCGCATCCAGTACCGCCTGTTTGCGCTCAAGAAATGTCTCATAATCACAGGACCAGTCGTAAAGCTTTCCCCTGTCAATTTCAACAATTCTTGTTGCGAGTCGTTTAAGCAGTTTGCGGTCATGCGTGACAAACAGAAGCGTTATATTTGTATTGAGTATGAAAGATTCAATCCACTGAATCGATGTGATGTCAAGGTGGTTTGTCGGTTCATCGAGCAGAAGTACATCTGGTTCTGTCACCAGTGTGCGTGCAAGCATAGCCCGTCTGCGCATTCCTCCGGAGAGCGTTGAGAACTCCTGTAATTCATCAAGTTGCATCTGAGCAAGAAGGCGCTCTGCAGCTGTCTGAATCTGCCAGCCATTACAACTATCAAGCTCATGCTGAAGGTTGTGAAGTTCATCCGATTCTGAACCCGCAGCATGAAGCACATTCCATCGCACAAGCATCTCACCAATCCTGCCAGCACCGGCAATGATGATATCGACTATTGTTCCACTGAAATTCTCAGGTACATCCTGGGAAAGATAGGCGACTCGTAATCCCGGTTCTTTAATCACGGAGCCGGAATCGGATGGCAGTTCACCGGCAATTATCTTTAAAAGAGTCGATTTCCCGGTACCATTGCGCCCAAGAATACAGATCCTCTGACCTTTCTGTACGTCAAAAGAAATTGAATCCAGAATGCAGGGGCCGCCGAAAGCGATGCTGATGTTGCTTAAATTTATGATTGCCATAGTATAACTGTTCTATCTTTGCGCTACGCGGTTAAACACGTCATGTTTCTGTGTAAACACTCCGGCTGCTCTGACAATATCCAAGCCACTTAATGCTTGAAATGCTCTAAGATTAAATTCAGGGAGAATCGCCAGCAGGTGATCAAAAATGTCAGACTGGATATCTTCATACACAGCCCACCGTGTAATATTGGTGAACACATATATTTCAATTGGTAAACCATGCTCACCCGGAGCTAACTGTCTGATAAGAAAAGTTAAGTCCTGATGAATTTGTGGATTATGTTTTAAATAGGCTGCACAGTACGCCCTGAACGTACCAACATTTGTCAACCTCCTACCGTTTCCTGAAAATTGCAATTCATCAGGATTGTATTGTTTTGTATTACTATCCTCGATATCCCTGAGCTTTTCATCCAGGTATAAGCGAAGCAATTTGATTTTTTTCAGTCTCCCGATGTCATCACTATTCAAAAAACCAATTGTGTTTAAATCAATATTGATTGACCGTTTTATTCTACGACCACCACTGTCACTCATTCCACGCCAGTTTTTAAACGACGAGGAAACAAGATCGTATGCAGGAATCGAGCTAATCGTCTTGTCCCAATTCTGAATTCTTACCGTTGTCAACGAGATATCAATCACATCACCATCAGCACCATGTTTGGGCATCTCTATCCAGTCCCCATTTCTGACAAGATCCATGGAAGAAAGCTGAACACCGGCGACCAGACCAAGTATCGAATCCTTAAAAACTAATAACAGAATCGCGGTAAATGCACCCAGTCCGGATAAATAGTAAACTGGACTTTTTCCTGCAAGTTGACTTATTACAAGTACAATTACCGACAGAACGCCAACAATTTTTAAGGCCTGAAGAACGCCACGAAGACTGAACTTCTTTGACAATTCTGAAAGTTCAAATAAATCCTGTACAGTATCGAGAAGTGCAATATATATCAGTAACCCTGTGATAGTATAGTAAAGCATTAGAACTTTAAATAACGCTGCATACAAACCACTTTCTCTGTTTTCCAGGACAAACGGTAGTCCGACACTCAATACTGTAGCGGGCAGAAGATGAAACGTCCTGCGAATCACATGTCGTTTCAGAAGTATATTATCCCAGACAATCCTGGTTTTCTGGATCATTTTTGTAAAGAGCGGAATAAAAACACGAATGGCAATCTGATGAACTGCAAGTGCAACTGCCAGAAGAATCAGGAGATTGAACACTTCTTTAGAGATTGAAAAATTACCTATTGAAATCATACGTGTTCCTTAAAAACGATTATGTTGCTATTGAAAATTGTAATCTTCATTTTATCAGCCTGTTACCCGGATAAAAACATCCTCCAGACTCTCACCCTCGCGAACCAGACCCGCAATTGTATCTTTTACGACAATCTGACCATTGTTAATAATAGCAGCCGACGTACATATTTTTTCAACTTCTGATAAAATATGAGAGTTGAGCAGCAGGGTTACCCCTCTGTTTCTGAGGTCTTCAAGAATGAGGCGAAACTCCCGTGTTCCTATCGGATCAAGACCATTACCCGGTTCATCAAGGATAATAATTTTCGGCGATGCGACAAGTGCAGCCGCCAGTCCAATGCGCTGAACCATACCTTTTGAATAGGTTGACGCTGCATGATGCTCCCGTCCTTTCATGACAACGGTTTCGATAACACTATCGATCGCAGGAGCTGCGGCGCGCTTACCCATCCCATAAAGCAGCGCGTGACGCATCAGATAATCGTACCCGCTTATCCAGGAGGGCATTGCAAGATTCTCCGGCAGATACCCGATATTTCTTCGGGCTTCAGGATTTCGTGCTGATATTCCATTGATAAATGCATCACCCGATGTCGGATGAGTGAAATCAAGCAGAATACGCAGTATCGTCGTTTTTCCGGCACCATTGGGTCCAAGCAACGCAAAAAATTCACCCTTATTTACTTTCAAAGAGACATTCTTTAACGCTGTTATAGTTCCATACTGTTTAGTAATATTTCGCAATTCTATCATTGTACACCCACCAGCAGTTCAGACATATAATTTATTATCCATGTTGGCTTTACAACAAGTGAGGAGAGTGGGTTGCAGCTCCATCCCACAAACGCCGTATCGACCCCGGCGCTGTATCCGCACTCGATATCAAAGGTTGCATCACCCACAAACAGCGTCTCTTCAGGCCTTGCATTCATCAATTCAAGCGCTTTGAATACCGGTTCGGGATGAGGTTTATGTTTTTTTGTCAATTCAGGAGTAATTAAATGATCGAAATATCCTGCCAGCCCTGTATGCTCAAGAAATATCCCGATCGAAGGCATCATTCTTGATGTGACCACTGCACAGTGTTTCCCGGCACTAAGTAACGTTTTCAATCCGTCAGCAACCCCGTCAAAGGGGCGGAGATAATTTTTATATACAGACATCTGATAATCCATATGGATTTTTCGACGTCGTACGAACTCTTCATCGGTCAGTTTTCCGAAATGAACCTCCATCTGATCTCTCAAGACCATCCCTATATTAGACAGTACACTCGAAGTTTCAAGCTCCCGACCCTCTGTGACCTTCGCCGTATTCATAAAACAGGAACAGATTAGTTTCGTTGTATCAAACAGTGTCCCATCCGCATCAAACAGATACCAGTTATACTCTTTCACACGTTCCTTCCACATCTTTATCGATTATCACTCTCTGAGAGGAGAGTGGATTAAGGGGGGTGAGGTTCCTCTTCCCCTGTTTTTTTACCGAATATTGTTTTTCAGGTTTAATATACATGTCCCCACAGCCTTTCTGGTATCCTGATGGATCCAATACGATAAACTTTTGCTTTTGAATGAATGGTTCAGAACATATTTTTTGCAAGGCCAGAATGGGTACAGGGAGATCTGTAATAAAAGTGCGGTATCTTTGTAACCTGCTGACAATGATATAATTACGATCTTTTGGGCCGCACTGACACGGAGCCGCCATGATTACAATCGTTGACTATGAAGCCGGGAATCTCACATCGGTAAAAAGGGCGCTGGATTACCTTGGGATCGACTCTGTTATCTCCCCGGATCCGGATGAAATTCGAAAATCTGAAAAAATCATTTTTCCTGGAGTAGGACATGCTGCCAGTGCAATGACAACGCTCACCCGGCGGGGACTGGATACGGCCCTGCAGGAAGCATTCAAAAGTGGCACTCCTATATTGGGTATCTGTCTGGGAACGCAGATTATTCTTTCTCATAGTGAAGAGGGAGATACCAGTTGTCTGGGGCTCATCGATGGCCGCACAATGAAATTTAACCTTTCGAATGCATCACTGAAAATTCCGCACATGGGATGGAATACCATCTCAATACGGAAATCTCACCCAATGCTCAAGGGAATTGTTGATGAAACCGAATTTTACTTTGTTCACAGTTATTATCCGCAGCCATCAAACAGTTCCGACATTATCGCAAAATGTGAATACGAGATACATTTCCCTGCGGCAATCGCTAAAGATACTCTATTTGCAACTCAGTTTCACCCGGAAAAAAGCGGTGTTGCCGGACTATCAATTTTAAACAATTTTAAAACATGGGACGGGGAATCATGCTGAAAAAAAGAATTATCTCCTGCCTTGATGTACGGGATGGAAAGCTTGCTAAAAGTATTAAATTCATAGATACTAAAGATATTGGTGATCCGGTAGAAACTGCACGGAACTATTACGAGCAGGGGATCGACGAGCTGGTATTTTATGACATCACTGCATCCAGTGACAAACGCGATATTATGATCGATGTGGTAAGCAGTGTCGCATCCCAGATCTTTATCCCGTTCTCGGTGGGTGGTGGACTTCGTACCGTTGAAGACTGCACCCGCGTACGACTTGCCGGAGCGGAAAAAGTCAATCTCAATACCGCAGCAGTCACAAACCCGGATTTAATCGCTCAGACATCACGGGCAATGGGAGCTCAGGCTGTTGTACTTTCGATGGACGTACTTGCAGTACCGGTTTCATCATCGATCCCTTCAGGATACGAAATCGTAACCCATGGCGGCCGGACACACACCGGTATTGATGCGATTGAGTGGGCACTAAGGGGCGAAGCGCTGGGTGCCGGTGAGATCGTTGTTAACTCCATAGATGCCGACGGCACAAGGAGCGGTTACGAGATACGTCTGACAAGAATGATTGCCGATTCGGTAAGAATCCCCGTAATTGCATCGGGCGGCGGCGGAAAACCGGAGCACTGTTACGAAGTCTTTACTGAAGGCCACGCGGATGCCGCGCTGGTTGCCTCCATTCTCCATTATGGCGAGTACACCATAAGGCAAATCAAGGAATATTGTGCGTCAAAGGGCGTACCGATCAGAATGACCGCATAGAAACAAAAGATGTACACTTTCTCCGGCACTGTCAACACTACTGTTTTCAACTCAATATTATAACAACCTTGCAGGCAGCTATTGCTTTTAAGGTTACATAATCGTAAAATTGAACAAATATTTGTGCATATTCTTATACAATGATACCTGAAAGTAAAAAATGCTTTTCATTCGTTCCGGATATCTTAAACTGAATTAATCTTATAAAAGAGATAACTTATAACGAAAGGACCAACAATGATCAGGATCAGGATCAGGATCATCATCACAACACTGCTGGCATTTATGCTACCGGCAATTGCTGCAGAGGAAAAAGCCAGCACTCCCCCTTTACCAGCACCGGTTGTCACACAACCCCCCATCGCAGAAAAACCGCCGGCACTCGAACTCATCGGCAGTTTTCAACTCCAGATGCAGAAAGCATTCTGGGATAACAACTCAAAGGATAACCTCGATGATTTCTTTGGACGCATAAATCTGGGAAGTTCATTTAAGGCTGGTGATTTTCAAACTTTTATCAATATCAGGGCATTTCCTGTAGGATTTGGCTACGAAGCATTGACCGGTGCGGCTTTTGATACATCAACCGACAAACTCACTGTTTCAAAAACTAAAGTTGCGAATTTCCAGGTTGAACAGGGATGGTTCAAATATGTGTGGCCACTACTTGAGGTTCGCTTTGGAAGATTCAACACATCGACATCGAAATATTTGACACTTGGAAATTACCTTGACAAGAATCCCTCATCGGGTTTTCAAAGTCGGTTAACCTACCATAATGCAACAGAGTTTGTATTCAAAACCGGGATTCTGACATCAAACGTTATCCTTGGTGCAGCAGATGTAAAACTTAACACCGGATATCTGAGAATTTACGAATCAATCAAACCAATGAAACAAATGACCGTGGCTGCAGGCTACTATGGAAATGTTTTTGATATTGCCTACAATAAGAATGCGCTTATTACCAACCGCTTCGACTTCCTTGCCAGTTATGAGATAATTAAAGGTCTTTGTCCCTACTTCGAACTTGGTGTTATCCAGAAACCCAATAAAAGGGATTATGATGTACCACTCCTTATAGGATGTTCGATCCCGACAGGAAAGGTGCTCTCATCACTGGCTGTTGAGATGGAATATCTGGCTGACCGTAAAATCAGCAATGAGGACAAACCGGTACTTGTCAGCATTTACGCAGACAAAAAAGTTGGTCGAACCAGATTCCAGGCTGGACTTTTTTCAGATCCCCAGGGTGAAAATACCTTTGATCTCAGATTCGGTTTAAGAATGACAGCCTCATTAAAGTAATTCTTCCATTTTAAGGTACGAACAGCGCACAGCGAATGCAGGTATCCTCACAATACCGGACATTCGCTGATTGCATTTCAATCTTTTTCCAGCTGACACACAATAATTACTGCAACAATCATCATCAGCTGTGCGAAATTGTATATTATAAAAAAGGTCTCGTGACAAATATTAAACTGGAGGAAATTATATGAGCTCACCGTACAACGAACAGGTCAGATCATTCCCGGTCGCTGAAGCAGTCCCATCGGAACGTGCAGAATTCATTCGAAAAACCTATTTGCATCTTGCTGGTGCAGTCGCAGCATTTGTCGGCCTGGAGTATGTTCTTATCCAATCACCACTGGCACCTGCAATGATGCGCATGATAAGCGGGTCGCGATATGGCTGGTTGATGATTCTCGGCGGATTCATGCTTCTTGGTTGGATGGCCCGAAATCTGGCATCGGGATCACAAAGCCGGCAAATGCAATATGCGGGACTTGGGCTGTATGTGCTTGTAGAAGCAATAGTATTTGTGCCAATCCTCTATATCGCAACAATGTTCTCATCTCCTGATGTTCTCCCTACCGCAGCATTTATTACGGGAGCTCTTTTTGTCGGACTTACTGCTACGGTATTTATGACCCGGAAGGACTTCTCATTCCTGAGCAGCATCCTCACCATCGGTGGGTTTGTCGCCCTGGGACTGATTGTGGCAGGGACCATTTTTGGCTTTTCTCTTGGACTTGCATTCTCAGGAGGGATGGTACTTCTCGCCGCAGGCTCAATTTTATACGATACCTCAAAAGTGATGAACCACCACAACACCGAAAACTATGTTGGCGCATCACTCGAACTATTTGCATCTGTCGCACTGTTGTTCTGGTACGTTTTGCAGATTGTCATGAGAATGTCACGACGATAATTTGAAATATTCAACCCCCGGCGTGTTGTAAAGGCGTGCGGCCACACGTCTCTACAACATTTGTTAATCCCATGAAAATCGACCGTCTGTTATCAATCACTCTGATGCTGATCAACCGTCCGATTGTTACCGCAAAAGAGCTCAGCGAGCGCTTTTGTGTATCAGTCCGTACCATTTATCGTGACATCGAATCGATCGCTGCTGCCGGAATTCCGGTAAGTGCGTGTAATGGCAAGGGGGGCGGATACTCGTAACAGCCAGTTTTTGCTTTTAGGATCAGCATCCCGCGATCTGATTCGCCAAAGTTCGGAAACTCTTGCTGGTCGAATATCCTATCTGGAACTTACCCCTTTTCTTCTAAGTGAATGTCCTCCGATACCTGGTATATCACTATTTGATTACTGGTTACGAGGTGACTATCCACGAACGCTTCTATCTTCAGATATTCAGACAAGTTTTATCTGGATGAATGATTTCCTGAAATTATTCATCGAACGAGACGTTCTACAGATCAAGCCAGGAATATCCTCTCAATCAGTAAGCCGACTTCTTCAAATGATTGCACATGTACATGGGCAAACGATTAATTACAGTCGTTTGGGTTCATCACTGAATTTAAGCGATAACACAGTGAGACATTATCTTGACCTTCTTGCTGGCACCTTCATTATAAGAATTCTACAGCCATTTCATGACAATCTGAAAAAACGATTGATAAAATCACCAAAGGTATACATAAGAGATACAGGTTTGCTCCATGCTTTACTGAGTATTGAATCTGTAGATTCCCTGTTTGGACATCCTGTTTTCGGTTCATCGTGGGAGAGTGTAGTCATAGAAAATATTCTCGCTCATTTGAAACCATCAGTTGTTCCCTCTTTTTACAGGACCGCAAAAGGTGAAGAGATGGACCTTGTGCTGAAGTTTGGCCAGAAAAAGCTTGCAATAGAGTGCAAAGCGACTGTATCACCCGAAGTAACCCGTTCAATAATTATTTCTATAAATGACCTGAGACCCGACCATGTGTTTATCGTAGCGCCAGTAAATGAGACATATCCACTCTCTCCAATGGTTACTGTTCCGAATCAGGTATTAATCTGGTGCGGTTCAAAAATAGAGGTCTGTCTTGCGTCCGGCCGTCCCCTTGTCTGGTTGTCTCCCCCCATCACCCAACCTCAAGCTGTGCCTGCGCATCAACAACATCCCTGTTAACAAGGATCAGTGCTTCATGGAACCGGTCTGCCAGATAATGATCCGGAACCTTATCCCGCAGCGTCCGCAACAGTTGGATGGTCATCCGAAGCACTCTTACCAGATCACCTTCAGGTACACCGAATGTACCCAGTTCACCCAGAGAACAGCCATTTGCCCAGGCCATTATCGGTACAGCAAGCGAAAAATCAAGCTCACGTATAGGAACTGTTATATTGTGTTTTATCTCTTTAGTGCGTAGTTTGTGTATCACCTTTTCAGCATCGAATTTTAACCGCACAGAAGTAACAGGTGCAGCATTTTTCCGTGACCGGCTCTCTTCTGTAATTAATGCTGCAAGTACAACCGGCAACTGCTGAATCGAACACTCATCAAAACTGCGGGCATAATACAGTTCCGCAGCCTGAATCTCATATCCACTGACCGCCGCTGCAAGTTTCCCCTTATCGGTAAGATCTTGTCCATCAAGGAAACCTGCCCCCTGAAGAAACTTGATACGGTTATGGATCTGTACTTCCTCTTTTTCGTATGCTCTGCTTACCGCAAATACTCCTTTGCGAAAGTTGTGAAGACTCTGACGAAACATATCAAACGATTTTTCGCCAAATCTGCTGTACAGATTGAGTATCGTCGAGTATGATGCGTAAAAGCGGCTATTGATCCGTTCATTTCGGCCGGAGAGAAGCCGTTCTATCTCTCTCGGATCGGTTGCTTCGGGTATAATCTGAGAATAAACATACCCTTCTTCATCCATTCCCCGGCGCCCTGCCCGCCCGGCCATCTGGTTATACTCCCGCGTAAGCAGATAGTTAAACTGGACCCCATCGAACTTTTCCAGTTCATCAAAGACAACCGCACTCGCAGGCATATTGACACCAAGCGCGAATGTTTCTGTACAGAAAAGAAGTTTGATCAAACCGGCAGTAAAAAGCCTCTCGACAATCTCCTTGGCAGCAGGAAGTATACCTGCGTGATGAAATGCGGTGCCGGATTCCCATAAATTACGGAGATAAGAAAGCTTATCATATTCTGAAAGTGTATACTGCTTTACAAGTTCATTAACCATCTCAACGCAGCGTGCACGCTCATCATCGTTAAGAAGATTCAACTCAGCATGCATCTCTGCATTATATTCACAGGAGCGACGATTAAAACAAAAGTAAAGAATCGGCACATGACCATTACGCAGCACAAGCTGTACGACCCGTTTGGAACTCGGTTTACGACGAAGGAATTTTTTGCGTTCTCTGGGATCAGTACGGTACTGTCTCTTTATCCCTTTGAGGCTCATGACTCCAAATTTCGGACTGTAAAAATAGTGCTTGAGCGGTACGGGACGATGCGTCTCCTCGATAACCCTGAATTCCCTGTTACGCACAGTTCCCATCCAGCTAGCAAGCTCATGAATATTGGGTACCGTTGCACTAAGACACATAAAACGGATCTCATGGGGAGCAAGTATGATACTTTCTTCCCACACGGTTCCCCGATCCTGATCATCAAGATAGTGTATCTCATCAAACACTACATAATAGATGTCATTCAACCGTGAAGAATTCTCCAGAATAAGATTCCTGAAAATCTCAGTTGTCATGATCAGCAATGTACCATCAGCATTGATCGTAACATCACCTGTCTGAATTCCCACTATTTCATCCCCGAAACGTTTTCTGAAATCACGGTACTTCTGATTCGACAAAGCTTTTATCGGTGCGGTATAAATCACCCGTTTATTAAGCTTGAGTGAGATTTCAACCGCATACTCCGCAATCAGTGTTTTGCCGCATCCAGTAGGGGCCGCCACGATAAATGATTCACCATTATCGATAGCTTTAACAGCTTCGACCTGAAAAGGATCCAATTCAAAATTTTGATACTGCACGAACTCTCCAAATCGTTAGTTGTCCTGAATCACCAAACTCCAGTCAGATGCAGGTATTTCATGAAACTCAGATGTTATGCAACAGCGGGTGCTCACAAAAGAGGTGGTATTGTTTGCCATTCAGAACCAGAAAATCCTTAATTATTGTCATGTCAGGGAAAAATCAGAATTCGTTATCTGCATAAAACGATATAAATGTACCATTTCTGGAAACTTATTGCTTCCCTGAACTATATATAAAGTATAAAATAGATTATTGGAACACAAGGGAACAGATTGATGTATCGATGCTGAAAAAGATTTCTCAAAATTACGGGTTATCCAGGCAACTAATTGCCCACAACTGATACAGACTCACATCCGGCATGAACAATTCTAAACAACGTAACCTCTTAATAATTGCCGACCGCTTCTGGCCTTCGATCGGCGGCATTGAAAACGCCATACGGAACCTTATCACACATCTGCCTGATGCGATCCAAAGCTCTGTTCTTACTCACAGCTCACGAGCAGATTCTTCAACACTCTACGGGCATTACAATTCTTCCACACCCAAACCTCAGAAAGATTCCGCAGGCCATGCAATTTTCTATCTGAAACCATCTTTTATGAAGCGCATTTACCTTTTGCCACTTTTACTCTGGAATTTCCCGGGTATTAAACAAATCATTCCGACTCCCCTGCTTTTCGATATTCTATACATTTTTTACAAGTGGGCTTTTTATGCTGATGTCAAACGTTCCATGACCGCTACTGACCTGGTACACTCATTTTCTACCGGCTACCTGGCAAGACTTGCAGGAGAAATCTGTAGAAAGGTATCTATTCCCATTGTTCACTCCCCCGCTGTTCATTTCAATAAATGGGGTGATTCACCAAGGCAATTACGCTCTTATGTAAATGGTAACGCGCTGATCTTTTTTTCCGCAATGATGAAACAGGAAATGGCTTCAAGAACAGGTGGTAATCAGAAAAACTGGTATGTTATTCCACCGGTTACTAATGCAAACAGCGTCATTTCAGATCGCAGAAATATCGCACATCATCCTGTTATCGATGATCCGTACATTCTTTTTTTAGGAAGACGGGAAAAACATAAAGGTCTCCACCTTTTAATAGATGCATTCAAAAAGATCAGTACACCGGCAAAACTTGTCATCGCCGGCCCCGGGGAAAAGTGTTCAGAGAAGGATTCATCAATTGTTGACTTAGGAGCAGTCTCTGATGTAATGAAGGCATATCTTCTGTCGCATTGTGAACTTTTCGCACTCCCTTCGACTGATGAAAGTTTCGGTATCGTATATACAGAGGCAATGAGTTATAGTAAACCGGTAGTCGCAATCGATATTCCACCGGTTAATGAAATCGTGAAAAATGGCAGCACGGGAATTCTTGTTAGGCAAAATGATACAGAAGCATTGTCGGAAGCATTACACAAGATGCTTTCTGATCACGCCATGCGACAATCAATGGGTGAAAAAGCATTGGAAGAGTTTAAGCGATGTTATGCGCCAGCGGTTGTGATTCAACGAATTGTTGATGTATACAAATATTCCTTATCGAAGCGACCGGATTGGGAACAGAAACCTTGAACCCCATTCGTTAGATAACACTTAAAACACTTTTTAGATCTACCATTCCAAACTCCATTATTCAAATCGGAAGTAATATCTGATAAAAAAAATAGGAGGAGAATAACAATAGGTTTTGATGTAAGTTACACAGCAGTTGCAATACAGCACATACCTCGAAAACCCCGTTATATGATACAAAATCCGGCATGAAATTCTGTCGTCTATCCGTAATGATTTTGGCATGCAGTATGTATATTATTTATATTGCAATTATTGCAATCGTGCAGCATAATAGAAATAAAAAAATTTTATTTTGCAGTTTTAAATTCCGATTCTGTTTTTGCTCTACTAAACACAGCAAAATATCAATAAAAGAGTAACCATGCCAGTACCAAAACCAAAAGCAGTGCAATTGATTGAAGAATTGCGGAATTACACAGATTCTCCAATAGACGAGTTTTCTCTAAATAAAAGTAAGTATGAAGCAGAGAGATTAATCAGTATTGATCCGGTAAATGCATACGTAGCTCTTGGTATTATCAACACACTTCTTGGAAAAGAAGATGAGATGAATGAATGTTATAAAATAGCGTTAGAAATCGCACCAACTGATTCAATCGCTGTTCATAACTACGCTGTTTCACTATCTCGTTTTGCACATTTTAAAGAGGCGTTTAAAATTCTTAAAGATGCATATTTGAAACAATCCAATAACTTAGGCCTTTTAAAAGATGTTTTAGATTATGCACTGTTTTGCGGCAGTTTTAAGGAAGCGAAGGAATTTCTTATATCCTGGAATAAATTAGCTAATAGAAAATTTGATGGTTCCACAAGAATTAGCAACTTATGCAATCTCACGATTAAATACAGGATAAGTCAAGAATCTTGTGAATTATTATTCAAATGCGTAGAGTATACATTTGGTAATTTTGATCCAAACATATGGAAAAATATTGATATACGAACGTTTGAAGATTGTATTCAATTCGTTTTTAATATGAACTCATATCGTGTTGATACGAATTTATTGATAGATATCGAAGATAAATTCATTGAACTTGTTGAAGAAAATGGGTTATCACATGTTTTAAATTTCATTAACATTGGATTTACTTTAGATAATTACAACGATAGTTTTGATAATGATTTAGATTTTTTTGATGAATACAATATCGAAGAAATAACAGAAGATGATCTTAAGGAAATTGACTCTTTACTTCAATAAGGTATGAATGGTGATTCGCAACGGCTGGAAGTTATTTTGGCATAGCCTTTTTAAAATGGAAATTGAGCGATTAAAAAAAGACGTCTTGCGTGCAAAACAAAATGATCCGATTAATTATAAAACTCATCCAAAATATAAGCTCTTAGAAACTGTTCGAAATATCATTTTTTTTGAAATACCTGCAAACCCTACACATTGTCGATTTAATTTATCTGGAAATCTATCTTCATACAAAAGAGAAAAATTTGGTAATAGACGCAGGTTATTTTTTAGGTATTTTTCAAATGATTTTAGCATCATTTATCTTTGGCTCAACAACGAAGACACACTAAGAAAAGATGGGAGTAAAACAGACCCATACCAATTATTTTCTAAAATGGTGAGTAATGGTGTCTTTAAAACCAATCAGAATGATCTCAAAGAAAATTCTGAACTAGTACAAGAAGATATTCTTGAATAGTGTTTTGGATTAAGCCACCTTCAAATCTTCTCTCAACCCTTTACATGCCTTTTCATCAGCAACGCAATTCCGGATCTACCGGTTGAATGCTGCTGATATAGTATGAAACAATTTCCGGATCATAAATACCAATATAAGAAGTTATATAATAAAAATAAAAAACCCCCTGAAAATGCCATACTTCGCTTAATTTCGGCAATTTCAGAGGGTTTTGAATTTATCGGAGCGATAGGATTTGAACCTACGACCACTTGAACCCCATTCAAGTACGCTACCGGACTGCGCTACGCTCCGATTAATTGGTCTATAAAATATATCTCAGTGCCAGAATTATCAAGTGCAATTCGCTTTTACCTGTTTTTTGGTGGATAAGGCCGAATTATTTTTTAAATAGTAGTAATAAAGGGTGGTTAGATCCAGTAAGCAGTTTATATTTTACCTGAATCGGATAGTAATTATCTGATTTCATTATGTTCCAACACATTTCATTCTAAATATCTGATCTATGAAAATCCTCCACACCGCCGACTGGCATCTCGGACGCATATTTTTCGAAACCTACCTCACTGAGGATCAAGCCTTTTGTCTCGAAGAGCTTGTTTCGTTTGCCATTGAAAACAAACCAGATGTTATTCTCGTAACGGGAGATATATACGACAGAGCAGTTCCACCACCTGAAGCTATCAAACTTCTGGATGAAACTCTTCACAGGGTACTTACTGATGTACGCTGCAGAATTATCGTCATCGCCGGTAATCACGACAGCCCCGAAAGACTGGCTTTTGGCTCCAGAATATTCTCATCACAGGGTATCCATATTTATGGAGCAATGAAGAAGGAAATCACTCCACTTATTCTTGAAGACAACTGGGGACCAGTGTATTTCTATCCTCTTCCGTACACAGAACCACCAAAAATCAGATCACTGTTTGAAAATGATTCAATCAGGTCACACCATAGCGCATTCGAAGTAATAACCCGATCGATACTCCAGAACCATCCACCAGCGATCCGATCTGTTCTATGCGCTCATGCAACGATACTCGGTGGTGAGATATCTGACTCAGAACGTCCGTTATCAATTGGTGGTACAGAAACAGTGGGGGCAGAACTACTCGAGCACTTCACGTTCACCGCACTGGGGCACCTTCACAGAGCTCAAACGACAGGTCAGAGAATACATTACTCCGGTTCATTGATGAAATATTCATTTGCAGAAGTTACCCACTCAAAAAGTTTTTCAATAATCGAAATTGACAAAACAGGAGTTGTTCATATTGAACGGATCCCGTTGCAACCCAGACACGATCTTAAAATTCTTGAGGGTACACTTGAGGAGATAGTATCGGGAAAATACGGATTCTCCAATAAATCTGATTATTATATGATTTCACTGACAGATAAGGAACCGCAGCTCGATGCAATGGGCAAATTGCGAAACGTCTATCCCAATGTCCTTCACATCGAGCGTCCGGAACTTTTCAAAATGCAGAGTTCATCAACCAGTATTCCCGACCATAGAAAGCTCTCCGAGTGCGATCTTTTTAAAGCTTTTTATCAACAGACAACAGGTGATCACATGAACAGTGAACAATTAACCTATTTTCAGAATCTGGTTGATTCAATCAATTCTCAGGCGCGTGAAGCAGTATGAGACCAGTTGAACTTCGAATAAAAGCGTTCGGTCCTTTCGCTGATGAACAGACGGTGGATTTCAGTGCTCTTTGCGGCCGTTCCCTTTTTCTTATACATGGACCGACAGGTTCGGGAAAAACATCAATTCTCGATGCGATCTGTTTTGCTCTATATGGTCAGACATCTGTATCTGACCGTCAATCAGGCTTTCTGCGAAGCCATCATGCTGACGTATCGGTTCCGACGGAGGTATCGCTCACGTTCAATCTGGGAACAACGACATATCGGGTAGAACGTATACCAGAACAGACACGGCCGAAATCCCGCGGTGAAGGTTTTACTAAACAGACAGCGACTGCTATCCTTTTCAGAAAAAAAGAGTTATCCGGTGAAGAGCCCTGGGAAATTCTGGCTGACCGATGGAACCGCGTCACCGAAAAGATCGAAGATATCCTTGGCTTCAAATGTGACCAGTTCCGTCAGGTAGTAATGCTTCCCCAGGGAGAGTTCCGTAAACTGCTCAACGCATCATCACAGGAAAAGCAGGCAATACTTGCTGTTCTTTTTAAAACTGATAAATATAAATACATAGAAGATTCCCTTAAGGAAAAATCAAGACAGATAAAACAACAGTACGATCAGATAAGTGGACAGATCACCATACATCTGAAAAATTGTTCCTGCAAATCACGCGAGGAACTCTCCGCTTTGATTGATAATCTTACAAGGGATCTGGCCTCTGCCGAAGAAAAACGAATCGTCCTGCAAAACCTTGAAGAGCAGTTACAGAGTGACTTGGCCGATAAGCAGCAGATACTTTCTCATTTTGAGGAGTTGAATACTGCAGAAAAAGAACTTTCTCGATTACAGATGCAACAGGAAAGTATCCAGCAAAGTCAGAATGAACTTGAAAACGCACAAAAAGCATTACAGATTATTCCCATTGAAAACAATCTTGTAAAAATCCGACTGGATTACCAGAACTGTGTCAAACAGGTCAATCATCATCAGTCAGAACTGGAAAAACTCAGGCATGTGCATTCAAACCTGCAGAAACAACACGAAGAGATTCCCGGTCTTGAAAAACAGCGTGATGAACTTAATGTAAAACTTGACATGATTTCAAAACTCATACCCAAAATATCCCGACTCGATCAGGCAAGAGGAGAATTCCGGCAAAAAGAACAAAAGGCTAATGAATCCCGGCAGCTTCTCACCAAAGAAAAACTGCGTCTGGATTCAATAAAAACAGCCCTCGTCAAACTTCATGAGACTCTATCAGTGCAGCGTGAACAGGCTGCAGCAGTTGAATTACTCAAAATTCAACAGCGTGAATTCTCAACCAGGCGAACCGCACTGCAGAAGATTGACGGTCTTTGTAAAGAAATTGAAAAACTGCAGCAGGATGTTGAATCCAGGAAATCCGCATTTGACCAGCAATGCTCCCGACTTGAAAAGAAAAAAGAGACGCTCGAGCAGATGGAAGAGCTTCAGTATCAATACCGGGCAGCACTTCTTGCATTGACATTACAGAACAATACTCCCTGCCCGGTCTGCGGTTCAACAGATCATCCATCCCCGGCACGCTCCGGACAGAAATTACCTGATGAAAAACAGATCTCGCTGCTTAAACAGGAGATAAAAAAAGATGAATTAAAAAAGGAACAGATCAGGGGTGAAACCGGTAAAAAAGAACAGAATCTGATACGCCTTCAGAACGAACATTCGCTTTTGAAAGCATCTTCTGAACAGGATGAACAATCAATCGAGGAAATTGACAAAAAACTTCAAGGAATTACATCCGGTCTGCAGCTCGCAGAACAGGCCACTGCAAAACTTAAAAAGTGTACCGAAGATATAGAACGAGGCGAGAAAGCGCTCACCGATTCAGAGAAAAATGTTCAAGACCTTACAGATGCACTTACAGTCGACCTTACCTCTTTAAGCAGTGCACAGACCGAACTGAAAAATCTTGAAAATGAAATTCCGCCGGAATTTAACGAAACAAATCAGGTAACTGCCCAGCAGCAGCTAATTACAAAAAAAATCTCGACAATTTCCGCCACAATAGAAACTATGCGAAGGGATCTGGAAAAAGTACTTAAAGATATTTCAACCCTTGAAGGTACACTTAACTCAGGTAAGGAACGAATGACTGTGCTTGAAATCGAACAGAATGATTGTTCCAGGCGATTCAATGATGAATTATTTTCGTCAAAACTTACAAGTGAAAGTCACTACAGCCAGTCAAAAAAGAGTGCCTCAGAAATTGCATCGCTGCGGGAAAAGATCGAATCATTTAACCGCGGGTTTCATAGCGCAAAGGACAGGAAAAACCGTGCTCAAAGCCTCTGTGTAGATTGTGAAAAACCGGACATTGAACAATTACAGACGCGATTGAAGGAAACAAAAAACCAAAACACAGAGACAATCTCAACTATCAGCAGCATTAAAAACCAGTTGACACAACTTGAAAAAACTCATACAGAACTGACAACGCTTCTGGAAAACGCGTCACATTATGAGAAAGAATACGGGATGGCGGCCAGCCTCTCAGAGATCAGTACAGGAAATAATTCGATGCGGATTACTTTCGAACGTTTTGTGCTGGCATCACTGCTTGATGAAGTTCTCAGCGCCGGTACTCACCGCCTGACAATTATGAGTCAGAACCGTTACTCACTCCACCGTGCGAAGACCCACCTGGACCAGCGTACCTCCGGAGGACTTGACCTTATGGTATTTGATTCCTATACGGGAATTTCAAGGCCGGCAAGTTCTTTAAGCGGAGGCGAAAGTTTCCTTGCCGCATTATCACTTGCGCTGGGACTCGCAGATGTCGTTCAGTCTCATTCTGGCGGGATTTTTCTTGACACGCTGTTTATTGATGAGGGTTTCGGAAGCCTGGATGCTGAAGCACTTGACTGCGCATTTCAGGCTCTTGCTGATATTGGCCATGGTGGAAGACTGATCGGCATAATATCGCATGTCGGAGAACTCAGAGAACGTATCGACACACGACTTGAACTAACACATGGGAAAAATGGCAGCGCAGTCTCGCTCAACTTCTGATACCTGAACCTGATTCGGATGATTCCTTGACGACAAATTGCATAGCTGCTTTGAGCAGATCGCGTAAAGTGATCGTTCGATTCAGCTTACAGCAATTTCATAAGACCAAGCATGGTAAAACCAGCAATCACCGGAACAGCAAGATTATCGTTTATGACAATGTTTTTTGATAACTTCAGTGGTATCAATTCAAACAATGTGATCGCCAATGATGTCCCAACAGCCACCAGCAGCGGCATCTTTCCTCCCCATTGATCGAGGATTCCAGGAAAAAGCGGGAAAAGGGCATACAATAATATCATGCATAAAGTAAAACATGCAAGAGAACCTTCCAGACTCTTTTTGCCGATTTTTATACGTCCGATACTTATACCGACGATTGCAGCAATGGCATCACCGAGAATAAACATGAAAAGCACCATAAACGCAACGTGAGGATTTTCTTTAAACAGAAGTGCGCATAGCAGCGCCGCACCAATCACATAGGTGGATCCGGTCGTGCTTTTCGACTCCTCCTCCCGCAGCATCGATCCTGCAACTGAATAAAAAAGCTTTTGAACCGCGGGATTTCTAAATCTGAGATGCTCTATGATTACAGATCCGACAAGTAATACAGCCAGTATGATTACCGAAACATAATAATTTATGGAAAACAGATACGGGAGATAAAAAATACCTGCCGGCATAAGCAGTGCCATTAAATGAAGCAGTTTTCGATTGATTTCTTCCTTACGTAAAGCCACGTTATTGCCTTTCAGTTTATTGTTAGTTCTTCATTTTTTCAAAGTAACAGTAAAAGGATACGTCCAGGAATTATAGGTATACGAAGAATACGTAGATTCAATCTTCAGTACACCTGTTTTCCCTGTCAAATCTTTCAAAGCAGATTGCAGTGTAAATGACTGTTTACCCGGATGCACCATAAGCCGCTTCGTGAGAAAAGAAGTATCTTTTTTATTCACGAAAAAACAGGATAAAAAGCTATACTCTGTTGCATCTACTTCTATTGTATACATCCCGTCTTCAGAGGAAGTACAGGATACACTTTTAAGGTTTGTACCTACCCAAAAATACTGTGCGCCTTTCCGTTCAGCTACAAATGTTTGCCCGTATCTTTTATAGATTGTAATACCACGGGGCTGATCAAACTGGTTGTCCCCTTTTCCAAATGAGCCAAAGATGTCAAGTAGTTCAAGAGTATGGCTGAATTTGATTATGCAATGCTTGCTTATATCGGTTATCCAGTAATTATGATAGTAATCTATAGCCCCATATCCGGCCGCATACCCCTCAGGGAGGTTGAACTGCTTTTCCAGTTGCCCGTTACTATTAAATTTCAATATCCGGGTTCCATTTCGATCCGCACAGAAAATTGCTTTTTCCTTTTTGAAATAGCTCCATCTGGCCGACCCATCAGCAACGGCAAGTGCTGTCGGAGAGGTTTCAAAATTATAACCACGATTGCCACCAATAACGGTTTTGATTTTCCCAAGATCATTAAACACAACGATTCTCTTATTACCCGGATCGGTAACGTAAAGATTTTTTTCCTCGTCCAGCGCAACCCTCGATGGACCGCTCAGTGTAATCCCCTGCTCTTTGTCACCGGTTAAAGCACCCTTCCAGATAAGCGTCTTCTCAGGGTTATACAATCGTACTACCCGATTATTCCCGGAATCAGCAACGTAAACATCACCGTCCTCATTAGCGGCAACCCCCTTAGGGTACAGAAAACAGCCGGTATCACTCCCTTTTTTCCCATAAATATCGAGTGTATACATTGAGATATTGAACAGAATCTCATGACGCCCCGAATTCACACCATATACGATTACCTCGTCATCATCTTTTTCTGTTTCAGGTTTATCCCACGATTTCAAACGTGTCGTAGCGAGCCCCTGCGGATCATCAAAAAAAGTCCTTGCTCCCATCAACATGAACAGATGACGCGGAGCGGCTTTGCGAATACCATATGAATGCAGGTATGGAGGAAATACGAGGGATTGGGCAAAACTGCACACTGACCAGAAAATAAGAAGCTCTATCGTAAAGACGATTTTGATGGATCTGTTTATCATATTGCGGTCCATACTATTTTCAAAAACATCTCTCTCCTGAACCCATTTTTCAGCACTTTCAAAAAAATAAGTTACAGTAAATATAATTTAGTGTTGATTTTAAGTTTCATTGAGGGTTACCATTTATTCAGAATGTTATTTAAGCGGTAAAATTGGAGAGCAAAATGAAAAAAACATTCTTTGTTGTAATGTTGTTATCGTTATCGGCCGGGCTGAATTCTGAAACGGTGTTTCAGAACCGCGCTGTGGAATCTATCATTATATCCCGCCCTGTTGATGTGGGAACTGAAACTAAAAACCAGGATCTCTGGGCTGTCGCCCTCTTCGATCGTCTTCTGAGATTCAAACTGGAACCACTTCCAGAGATCCGGATCGCAAAAGCCGATGAGATTATCAAGGTCATTCCAGATCTCAATAATTTTTCCAAAGAGATCTCCGGAAAAGATTTTCTTAAGGCCGCACAAGAACTGAAATGTAAAAACATTATGACCACACGGTTTGAGGTTCTGGCAAAAATTAAGTCTATCAGACTCTATAGCGAGATTCAGTCAATAAGTGATCACAAAATACTTGCACAGGAAGAAAAAGACATCTCATTTGACAGCATAGCCAGTGGCATTGACACATGTATTTCACTGATGGTTAAGCGTCTCATCGCAGGCGCTTCCGCTTCTACCCTGAGATCACTTGAAATCCCGCTTCTCTCGAACAATTACAGGTCATTGCGAAAACTCGGAGAAGTGTTCATTGAAGAGCACTCGTCACCATCAGAAAAGAATTTCAAAGAATATGAGAAAATCATTGAAAAAGACCCCCATATGCTTTTAGCATATTACTACTGTGCACAAAATGCATTACGTTCGGAGAGCTATGATAAAGCATCCAAATACTACAAGGAGCTTCTTGATCTTGCACCATTGCATACTGAGATCTTTTATCCTCTTGCACAAAGCTACCGGCTTGCCGGGAGATTCAATGAAGCATTGAATACCATTGCGCTCAGTGAACAACGTCAGGTTAAATCTGTTGACCTGCTGGTTGAAAAAGCTCTGAATTTTGAAGGTCTGGACCAAAGAGGATACGCGATGTCAATACATCAGCAGATCCTCAGTCTTGATTCACTCCAGGGCGGCTCACTGCTGTTTTTAGCCCGCGAGAAAAATAATGCCGCCCAGCATCAGGATGCACTTAAATTGATCCGGAAACTTATCAAAGTAACTCCGGGAAATGGGCTGGCATACCTGGAACTGAGTAAAAGTCTCAGCGCGCTTAAAGAATATGATAAATCTTATGAAGCAATAAAAAAAGCAGCGTCGCTTCTTCCGGAAAACCCGACGATTATGCAGTGGATGGGCGATTGCAATGTAAAGAAGCAGAAATACAGTGATGCTTCGAAAAATTATTACAAAGCGCTTCAATCAGATCCGGAAAATTTTGATCTCTACCTCAAGGCTGCACGTGCAATGGCACAGGATAATCATGTTCTTGACGCATTGAACCTGCTGCGGAGTATTGAACAGAAATTCGCAGCCAATATCGTGTTAAAAAAGGAAATAGCTCTTCTGGAATTCTCTGAAGGAAATACAGAAAAGGCACGTCCTGCGCTGGAGTCATATTGTTTAAATGTCAAAAATGACGCTGAGGCTTATCTGACACTTGGAAAAATTTACATAAAAACGGCGGACTACGAGAAGGCTGTCTCGATTCTCAATACCGCTCTCCAACTATCAGCTGACAAGATAGTCTGCCGTTTATTTCTTGGAATCGCCTACTTTCATAAAAAGGATTATACTACTGCGGAAAAGCTTATTAATCAGGTTATTGCAGAAAAACCTTTGAAAAATGCGCATCGGACAGCTGGTGACCTCTATCTCGCCAAAGGCGATAAACGGTTGGCTCTGACACATTATATGAAAGAGCGCGAACTTCATGGAGATATTCTTGACCTTCAGGAACAGATCGCACGACTCCATTTCGAACTCAATTTTTATGTCCCGGCAAAAACAGAGTATACCCGGATTATAGAGCTTGACCCAAAACATCCCCTGGCACGATATTACCTGGCAATTCTTCACTTACGAGAAGGTGATGTAAAGTCTGCTGAATATTTTCTTACTGATGCACAAACTTTCGGATCTGGTGATGAAGAGGTATACTTCCATCTTGGCACCTTCTATACATCCAATTCTCTTTTTGATAAAGCCGTAAAATCATTCCTTAAAAGCATAACATTCAATGCAACCAGTGAACGTTCACTTATCGGTTGTGCACTGGCATACCAGAATATGGGAAAAGACAGTTCCGTAGCAGAAATTTATGTCAAGCTTTTTAAAATTAACAATAAACGGTACTGGTCAAAACTTGCTGAAGCCGGCCACCTGTTTTTAAGAACAAAGAACTTCCCAAAGGCAGAAGCAATCTATTCGGAATTCCTTCAAAATGGGTACAAGGATTTCAGTGTAAATGCATCATTCGCATCAATTCTCTTTGTGCGTAAAGATTACACACGGGTAATCTCTCTTTTAGAAGGTGTTTCAGACAAGTGGAAACATGATCAGAAAGTTGCCCTGATGCTGGCTGAATCATATAATGCTACAGGCAAACATTCTACTGCTTTGCCCTGGTGTTCTATTCTGTTATCAAAAGATCAGAATAGCCGTCCCGGACTTCGTATCAGTGCACATGCATATGAAAAAACAGGTGATACCATATCTGCATTATCAATGTATGATCGTTATCTTAAACTACCACCCGATGAGATGCGTAGTGATTTCCTTTTCCATAGCGGAGAACTCTATGAATATAAAAATTTGACAGCAAATGCTATTGCCCGTTATGAAAGCGCAATCAAAGAATTTCCTGAAGATATGCGAAGCTATGAGCATGCAGGCGCGTTATATTACCAAAACAAAAGTTATACTGATGCACAAAGAATCCTGAACCAGGCTCTTAAATATCCAAAAGTACCTGTAGGTCTGGTAAAACTGCTTGCCAGAACAAATGTCGCTCTCAATAAACCGGATGAAGCAGAAGTACTATACAAAAAGTATCTTGCGCAGGTCTCTTCAGATGCTGATGCATGGAAAGAACTCGCATTTATCTATTTTAACCGGAATCAGTTTGAAGCAGCTTTGCAACCACTTAATAAAACGATTGCACTTAAATCTGAAGATTTTGAAGCCCTTAGAGCACTGGGTATATCTTATGTGAGCCTCAAAAACTACACATCTGCAATTTCTCCTCTGGGAAGAGCCCGTACACTTCAGAAAAATAATACCGAGATCATCGATCTCACTGTCCAGTGTTACCGAAAACTTAATGAAACAACCACTCTCGTATCATTGCTCCGGGAATGGCTCATTTTAGATCCGAAACGTTTTGATACTAAAATGGAACTTGGAAAGATATTGCTCGAAGAGAAAAAAATCTCTGAAGCAATTGCCATGTTTGAAGATGCAATCCGGTTTATTCCGACAGACGCCGCACCCTATCTCTATCTTTCAAAAGCGTATGAGCTTCAAGGTAATGACAGCATCAGGCTTTCTTACTTGAAATCAGCATTGAAATATTCCCAGCCGAACTGGGAAATTCATTATCAGCTTGCCCGTTATTACGTTGCTAAAAACATTCAGATGGATGCGGAAATTCAATTGCAGAAAAGTATAGACCTTAACCCTTCCAATCCCGAACTCCATTTTGAATTTGGTAACCTCCTTTGTACACAGGGAAATTATTCCCTTGCACTCAATGAATACCGGGCAGCACTATCAGTCAATTCAAACAACCCCCTCTATCTTATCAGTGTTGCATATACCCTCGCAAAATCGGGGGATAGTAAAGGTGGACTTGAATACCTGACCGTCGCATTGGGAAAAAAGCCCCCTGAAATTCGTACCATGTATCTTGCCGGCCTTACATATCGCGAATGTAACCGTATGGAATCCGCAACTCAGATTCTCAACGAAGTCATCAAAATGGATCCATCATACGCTCCAGCCTATGAGGTACTAGGTGACAATTATCTTGAAAGCTTCAAATTTACACAGGCAACTGAATACTATTTCAAATCCTGGGAAAAAGGTGGCTTTAACGAAACCCGCGCATTTAAACTGGGTACAGCACTTTCGTATAACCGTAAATACGTTGAATCACGCGACTTTTTCGAGACCATCTTGACTAACAATCCAAATCATGAAGTCGCACTGTACAAAGTAATTGAAAGTAGTTGTGAAATCGGCGATCTCAAAAAAGCGCGCAGGCTGCTTACACAATTCAGATCCAATACAACACCATGGATGCAGCTTGCTCAGGGAAAAATTTATGAAGAAGAAAAAAACAGCGAGGCCGCAATTACGGCGTATTCTATCGCAAAACGCATCGCTCCGGAGCATCCGTATGTATACGCCGGCCTGGGAAGAGCATATCTCAGTAAAGCAATGTATGACTCAGCAATCAATAATCTCTCAACCGCTACCACCTATGATACTCTTAATATGCAATACCTGATTTATCTGGGTCTGGCATTTGAAAGAAGTGGGGATACAAACTCCGCTTTCCTCTATTATACTGAGGTCGACAAGCGATATCCACTCTATCCTGAAGTTCATTCTCTTATGGCAAACCTCAAATTCGCGAAGAATGAATACGCCAGCGCAGCCAGAATCCTTGAACGCGGCATTGAACATCATCCCGATGACTCTAATCTTCGATTCATGCTGGGTAAAGCATTTGAAGGTGATGATCTTTACGAACGCGCTATCGAACAGTATCAGATCGCTCTTAAGCTTGGAAAAGGTCAACCGGTTGAAGCACTTCGTTATATCGGTAATATATACTATGACAAATTAATTAATAGTAAAAAAGCCAAAGAATATTACAGAAAATATGTAAAAGCCGGAGGAATAAACCATGATGTCGAACTTGCTATGAAAAAAATTGATGGGGAATAGGAATTATTAATTAATGCATTCGATGGCATCGTAGGAGACGCAATAACATTGCGTCCCTACGATGCCATCGAAAAAAAATATCACCAGCATTTCTGCGTTTCTTTAAATCGCTTGTCACTCTTTACCAACCATGCCTTTAATTTTGGATCGGGCTTACAGATTTTGTTCCCGATCACGTCAAAATAAGTAAGATTCATCTTCATGATCCCTGCCGGCAAAGTTGTTAAACGATTATCCTTCAAATAAATTTCTCTTAATGATGTAATCCGGGTAACAGCATCGTTAAGCGATGTCAACTTATTTCCCCAGAGCCAGAGTCGTGCTAATTTTTTAAGATTGCCAATTTCAGCAGGTATCTCACCAAGCTGATTATGACGGAGATCAAGATCCACAAGCGAGGTGCATTTTCCAATGGCAGCTGTGACCTTTTCTATCCTGTTACTCTGAAAAATCAGTATTTCGAGTTTTGAGAGATTTCCTATTTCATCCGGAATTTCTGTAACACTGTTATTATTACACACGAATTTTTTAAGTTCTGAAAGTTGCCCGATCTCTGATGGAATCGCGCTGATACCATCTTTGGCAATATCTGTATTTGTGAGGTCCAGAGAAACAACTCTTCCTCCCTCCACGACAGCAACCTGCTGCGCACTGACTTCGGTCATCCCACTTTTGCTCAATATGGCTGTGACAACGGCTATATCATCTCCATAAGAAGCCGAAGGAGGGGGTGGAACACTGGTAGTGCTGCTATCCTGAGAATATGCAAGCGACAAACAGAAACATACGACAATCAGGAATCTATTGAGCATAAACACACTCCTTTGCTGTTTTGTGATCAGATGAGTCCATAATGTATAAAATACGATATAACAGAACTGAATGACCGGAAAAATTGAAAATTATAGGGTATGAATACAGATATTACCCGGAAAACCCCTATTCTACAGAGAGCATCACCTTTTGCAGATCCTCATCTCTTGAAGATTTTCCAACCATGATCTCAAATTCACCGGGTTCGACTGTGTAATTCATCTCCATATCATAAAACGCAAGCATATCGGAAGTTATTCTAAAACTGAGCACTGATGCCTCACCGGGCTGAAGTGTGATCTTTTGAAATCCTTTCAGCTCTTTTACCGCCCGGGTAACAGAGCTGATACAGTCACGGATATAGAGTTGAACTACCTCATCACCTGCCATTGTACCTGTGTTTTTGATCTTTATTTCAAGTACAGTGTTTTCACCTCTTCGTATAGAGTTTTTTGATAAAACCGGTTGTCCAAATTCAAACGTTGTGTAACTTAGTCCATACCCGAAATGATACAAAGGAGATACATCGTTAAATATGTACCCTCTTCTTGCTGTTGGTTTATAATTATAAAAAACCGGCAGATGTCCAGCTGACCTTGGTATAGATACAGTCAGTTTGCCTCCAGGAGAAAAATCACCAAAAAGAGCACCGGCTATTGCTCTCCCACCCTCCTGCCCAGAATACCAGCAGTCAACAATTGCATCAGCGCACTTATTGAGCAAATTCATTGATAGTGCTCTTCCATGAAACAACACCGCTATCAGCGGCTTTCCTAGTTTTGACAAACGCGTAATCAGTTCGTTCTGATTGCCCGGAAGATCCAGTGATGCACTGTCTCCCGGATGACTCTCAGCCCATGCTTCTCTGCAAACCAGCTCATTTTCTCCCACCGCAAGTATTATGATGTCACATTCGCGGGCAACAGAAAGAGCTTCATCGATTCGCACACGTTCTTCTTGCGGATCGGGTATTCGTACTTCATCCCTGAACCAGCTTCCCGGTTCTGTTATCCGGCACCCTTCACTGTAAACAACCTTGACACAGTCTCCAAGGCGTTCTCTCAATCCCTCCAGTAATGTTACCACATGACGTGGGGAATCACTATATCCTCCGGTAAGCACCGCATCCGCATTTGGCCCGATAACCCCAAGTGTTTTTATTCTGTTACAATCAAGCGGAAGTATGTTATTTTCATTTTTCAGCAGGATCAGCGATTTTTGAGCAGCCAGAAGCGCAGTCTGTGCGTTTTTTTCTTCTCTTTCAGTATCCACCACAAGTTTCTCATCTGAATAGGGGTTCTCAAACAGGCCAATTCGCAACTTGCAATACAGCAGACGTTTTACAGCCTGATCAATCATCTCACTATCAATTTTACTTTTATCAATCAAATCTTTTATGCAGCAATAACATAGTGGATCCGGCAGTTCAATATCAACACCCGCATATAAAGCTGCTGCCGCAGCACCAAAATTATCAGGAGTGATTTTATGCTGCTCGTAAAGTTGTTGTATCGCATAGTAATCCGCAGTAACTACACCGTCAAATCCCCACTCTTCTCTGAGCATTGTCTTGAGAAGCCATCGATTCGCATGTGATGGTATCCCGTCAATTTCATTGTAGGAAGGCATGATCCCCACAGGAAATGCCTTCCCGATACACGCCCTGAAGGGTGATAAAACGATTTCACGCAGTTCTCTCTCCCCATAGTGAGCTGGCGCTGTATTAGTCCCTGATTCCGGATGACCGTGACCGGCAAAGTGTTTCAAGGTCGCACCAACATGCCCCTCACTGATTTTTCCATTGCCACTCCTGCCCTGAAGACCATTTACAACGGCGATCCCCATCTGTCCGGTAAGATATGGATCTTCACCGAAAGTCTCTTCGAAACGCCCCCATCGCGGATCTCTGGCAATATCCAGCACCGGAGCAAATACCTGATGTCCCCCGCGGGAACGTGTTTCTATAGCTATTTGTGAATATATTTTTTCTATCAGCTCTGTATCCCACATTGACGCAAGAGCAATCGGTACAGGATAATTTGTTGCCTCCCTGGCCATCATTCCATGAAGACACTCCTCATGGAAAATAACAGGTATCCCAAGCCTGGTTTTCTCTACAAAAAAACGCTGGATTTCGTTTGTTAATGTAACGCACTCCTGCGCATTACGCCCCGGCAACGCATTATTTTTCGCTCTCTCAGACGGTCGGGCGATATGCCCGATACCTGATGGATAGCTTTTTAATGCTTTACCGGAATCGAAATTACCCTCCGTGTCAAAAAGACGATCATATTTTTCGACCCAGATCCCCTGCATCTGTGCGATCTTTTCATCAATGGTCATTCTTGATAATAAATCATCCGCTCGTAAATCAATGGGAGCAGAAGGGTTTCTGTACATTATTTCATCCATTTAAATTACTTTCGTGATTTCCCAATTTTTTCAGGCAGTACTTAAAGAGCAACTCATACCAGGCTTGATACATTCAGAACTCGCTAAATATGATAAAATGTATTTTTCTTTTATCGCAAAACCAAATCCCTTAACTCGAAGCATTTTGACCTCACCCATCATAACGCAGAATCATGAAAAGCGAGATCGTGGTCTTTGCACCTGTATTGTTACCACTTTAACTTATTAAAAAATGACTTTTTTTGTACTCTTTTATCGATTTAAGCACACTGACTGATTTGAATGGAAAGAGCTCTTTCATTGCAGCAATTTTCTGATCGAAATCATCTGCATTACGCGCATGCATCATGACATAGATATTATAAGGCCAGTCATGATAAGGTTTTCTTTTGTAGCAATGCGTTACAAATGGCAGTGAAGAAAGTTTCATACCTGCATCATCACAGCACGCATCCTCAACCTCAAATGCAACCATCGCATTGTGGGTAAATCCAGCTTTATTATGTTTGACGATACCCGCAATCCGACGGATTATCCCCCGTTCCATCAGATCTTTTATCGCGTGCAGTACGGTTTCAACATCGGTATTGAGCTTTTCTGCGAAAGTTACGAATGGCTCAGATACAAGTTCCAGCGGTTTCTGTACAACCGAAAGCACCTTCCTGTCGTTTATACGTTCAGACATCGAGAACCAACCCTATTTTATATGTTTTCTCCGCCGGAAATTCTCTCAAATCATTAACACCTGGTAAACTCATAACTTTCGCAAACAACCCCGTTTTCTCAGCTTCACTTTCATAAATCAATGTAAACCAGAGATTTCGTTCTCCCTCACGTGAGTAGTTATGCGTCACCGTTTCATACTGATTTATCTCTTCTGCCACGGTATCAAGGAAAGGAGGTTCAACACTAACTCCAACAAGCAATGTTGAGAACCCGACTTTTGGCCAGTTAATCACTGTCCGTATTGTTCTAAGTACGCCATTTCCGGTGAGTTTTCTCAAAATAGCAAGTACCTGTTCTTCTGTGGTGCCAGTCTTTTCAGCAATCACTTTAAACGGACGCGAAACCAGAGGGAACTGCGTTTGAATGAAATTGAGTATTCGACTTTCCAGATCTGTCATCTTTTTCTGATTTTCTTTTGTTTTTTAACAGCAGCCGCATCTTTCAAGGCATCGATCAATGCAGGTACTGATGCATTCTGTGCTGTGTAAATAGTACCATTGAAATATTTTTTAACCGTTGCAGCAGTTATATCGCCAATGCAACATGGAATAATTTTCCTGTTTTTAGAAAGATCATTGGAAAAATAGTGTTCTGCGGTTGAAGAACTTGTAAATAATACATAATCACCATCCTCAACAGGACAGTAAGCAGATTCTGTCCTGACTGTGTCGTACACTGGAAATTCGGTGACAACAGCGCCCCTGTGTATAAGAGTTTCTATCAGGATATTTCTCGCCACTGAAGCCCGTGGAACCAGGACCTGCTCCCCCATCATATTCTCCGGAAGAATCCTGAGCAGTTCCTCTGCAACAAATTTTTCGGGAACCCCATCAGGGATAATTCCGTATCTTCTGAGAACTGAAGCAGTACCACCACCTAATGTGTATACTTTTTTCCCTGCAAAATTACGGGAATCGATATTTTTCTGCAGTAAAGCATCCATGAACAGGCGAACACCATTTGGACTTGTAAAGATTACTGCCGAAAACTTCGAGAGAAACCCGGCAGACAGTCTCTTCAATTCACGCGCGCGGGGTTTTATCTCAATGATCGGCCAGGGAATAGAGATCGCACCTGCATCGTAGAGTGATCTTAGCATTTCATCTGATTGCTCCGGTGTTCTCAGTACGACAACACGCTTTCCCGCAAGAACCGGTTTTTCATACCAGGATAACGTTTTTGTAAACCTTGCTGTTTCACCAACAATAAATGCGGCTGGAGCCTCGATCCTGTATTTCTCTTTCAGTTTACTAATTGTACCCAGTGACCCGCTGACTACTTTCTGATGCGGTAATGTCCCATTCTGAACAATCGCAGCAGGGGTTGTCTTTACAAATTTTCTTTCAGAAAGAATCCGCTCAATTAATAGAGGTAGATTCTGCATGGCCATCAAAAACACAATGGTATCAGCAACAGGAATAGTAAGGTTTTCAATCGGCTCGCCAGCCTGAAGATGCCCGGTCACGATCGCGACAGATCGGGAAACACTGCGATGTGTCACCGGAATACCCGCCCAGGCAGGTGCTGCAATCGCAGATGAGATTCCGGGAACTACCTGAAAATCGATCTGATATTCACGCAAGTACTCCATCTCCTCGCTTCCCCGTCCAAAAAGCAGGGGATCTCCACCTTTGAGCCGAACAACACAGTTACCTTTTCGGGCCTCCTGAACGAGCATCTTATTTATCGCACTCTGTGGAGTTGACGGTTGATTTCCCCTTTTACCGGCAAATATTTTTTTTATGGAAGCCGGAAGTGTCGCAACGAGTGTTTCATTAACAAGCGCATCGTAAATTACAACGTCACAGGAATTCAGCAGTTCCCTGCCCTTTACAGAAATCAGTCCCGGATCGCCCGGGCCAGCACCAATAAGATATACGACACCACGATTACTGCTCTTTTTCATAAGATAACCTGTTTATTCAAGTAATTTTTTTTCTATTTTTTTTAACATATCATGTTTGAATCTTTCAATTCCGTCAATTTCGACGCATTCCAGAGGATCATGCTCAAACATCATCTCCCAGATTACGAACCTTTTAGCCTGATCAGGACACTGTTCTTTTAACAACAATCGAACATCTGAGAGAAAAGAGGCTACCTGAGCGTATTTTATTGTCAACGTCTCAGCAATTTTCTTCTTGACATATTTTGAAAAACGCGGACTAGATGCGTTAGTCGAAACAGCTACTGAAATATCACCCCTGCGAATAACAGCGGGCACAATGAAAGAACAGAGATCCGGCTGATCAACAACATTACAGGGAATATTCAGTTCCCTTGACCTGTCAAAAATGAGTTTGTTGACATCCTGTACATTGGTCGCAGCAATAACAATTGCGCAATCCGCAGGTATATCCTGTATATCAAATCTCTTCTGCACCATGGTAATCAGCTGATTGAACCGGTTAAATCTTTTATTGAATTCCGGAGAAACTACGGTAACTCTGGCGTGTGCCCTCAGCAGACCTATCACCTTTCGTAAGGCTATTCTGCCCCCGCCAGCAACAAAGCACCTGCGGTCTCTCAGATCAAGCATTACAGGATAATAAAACAAATTCGTGCATCTCCCTTATAAACGTTCAAGCAGCTGTGCTGCCAGATGTTTTCCAGTCTTTATAGCATCAGACCTGTTTCCCGTAACGGATTCTTCAACAAACATATCCTTCTGAGAAACCTCGTAAAAAGCCTTCATTGTAATCCGATCACCCCAGAGACGAGATAATAACCCGAACGGCATCCGACAATCAAATCCCAGACACTCAAGTGCCGCAAATTCTGCACTTGAGACAACAAACTGTTCCTCATCTCCGACATTTCTTAACAGATGCGACAGTTCCGTATCTTCAATTCTGGTCTGAATCGCTACAACCCCCTGTCCGGGTGCAGGAAGGAACCGTTCCGGATCAAACCGCTCACTTATTTTGCCGCTTAAACCAAGACGTATCAGACCAGCTTCTGACAGAAGAATACCTGCGCATGCCCCCTGCTCCATTCTGGAGATCCGGGTATCAATATTTCCCCGTATATCAACATACTCAAGATCAGATCGCATCCGTTTCAAAAGCGCTCTGCGGCGCATACTTCCAGTTCCAATCCTTGAACCTGGTGCGATTTCATTAAAAGGTATTTTTGATTTTGAAATCAATACATCACATACCGATTCGGGCTTTAGAAAAGCGCTTAAATGCAGCCCTTCCGCAGTCTGTACTGTAATATCTTTAAAACTGTGAACCGCAATGTCAATTTTACCGGTAAGAAGAGCCTGTTCGATTTCACGAATAAAAACCCCCTTGCCCCCGATCTCCCTGAGACTGGTTTTCTGATCCTTATCACCGGCAGTAGAAATAACAACAATCTCGACCTGTATTGACGGATCGAGATTGTTAATTTTTCCTGCAACAATATCTGCCTGCGCAAGGGCAAGTTTGGAGCCACGTGTTCCTAAGAGGATTTTTGACTGCATTCACACTCACTTCTGTATTGATACCATCTTGTAAATTCCAAGACCTGTTCTTCGACGATACTCTCGATATCACCGATTTCGTGCTCCCGTTCCTTAAGATGGCGATCGGCTGTAGCACGTAAATCATCGACGCAAACAAGAGATACGCCCTTTATTGCAGTTATTGCGGGGTCCACATTTCGGGGGGCCCCAAGATCAACCACCTGAAGCGGTCTATCCCTGGTCTTACCATTATACGACAGATGCTCAGGCAAAAGAATGTAATTCTGAGAGGATGTTGCACAAATGACACAATCATAATCATTTATGTTCTTTGTAAAATCTGCATACGGTACATGCCGGGCATTAAACTTCTCACACATTAGTGCAGCCCGCTCATCAGTCCTGTTGCAAAGTCCAAGCTTTTGGGGATTTTTTATTGCAAGTCTCTTTACGGCTCTCAATCCCATAGTACCCAGTCCAACCACCAGGATATTTGAATTGTCAAGTTTACCGTCATTGTTCTCAAGGACAGCTTCGACGGCAATTGATGAAACCGACAAAGAACCCTTGCTGGCATCGGTACGACTCCTGACCAGCTTACCAGTTGCAATCGCCTGTTGAAAAAGCCGGTTTAGAAAAGAATCGGTTGTTGCCTGATCCCTACAGAAAAAATACGCATCCCGGATCTGTCCAAGAATTTCATGCTCCCCAAATACCATCGACTCGACCCCAGATGCAACTCTGAAAATATGACGTACCGCTTCAGAACAGCGATAGTTGATCAGTGTTGATTTCACCCTTTCGAATGGTACCTTGTGAAAATTCGCTAAAAACTGTACAAGCCATTCCGCAGCAGCAGAATGGTCATCACAAACATAATAGATTTCAATCCTATTGCAGGTGCAAAGGACTACAATTTCGCGTATCGGTGTATCCTGAGGCAGATTCTTTATAAATCCGGCAAGACGCTCCTTCTCAAGATACAAAACATCACGCATCTTTATTGACGACAACCGGAAATCTGTTGCTAAAGCTCCTATATGAAGCATATGTCACACCCCTCCGATTTTCCTTAATACCTCTTCATTTTTTTCTACTGTCAAATCAATCTCAATCTTTCCATGTGTAGCAGAAATGAACCAGGACTCGAATTGAGAAGGCGGAAGATAAATACCAGATTCAAGCATCGCACGAAAATAGATGCTGAATTTTTCACGATCACTCGCGATTGCATCAGCATAGGTTTTCACTGATGTTTTCTCGGTAAAAAACAAGGTCATCATGGAACCGATCTGATTAATCACACATGGTATCCCTGCACCGGTACAAGCTTTATGTATCGATTTCGAAAGGTACTCTGTGTTTTTACCAATCTGTTCATAAATCGAAGAATCATTTTTGAGCACTTTGAGCATCTCAATGCCAGCTGTTACAGCCAGTGGATTTCCTGATAAAGTACCAGCCTGATACACAGCCCCAACCGGCGCAATATGAGACATGATAGCTTCAGATCCCCCATAAGCAGCTATCGGCATTCCACCACCAATAATTTTACCCAGAGTGGTTATATCCGGAAAAACTCCAAAGATACGTTGTGCCCCTCCGGAGGATAAACGAAAACCGGTCATAACTTCATCAAAAATCAATAGCGCGCCATACTGTTTAGTAATGTCCCGTAATGATCGTAAAAAGTTACTTTCGGGAATGATCACTCCCATGTTTCCAACCACGGGTTCTACAATTATCGCAGCTATCTGCTCACCATATTTCTCAAAGAGCTCTTTAACAGAATTGATATCGTTGAACTGCGCAAGAAGAGTCGTATTGGCAACAGCTTTGGTTACTCCGGGACTGTCAGGTATTCCAAACGTCAATGCACCCGAACCTGCGGCAATTAAAAAACTATCACCATGTCCATGATAACACCCCTGAAACTTTACTATCAGATCACGTTTGGTATACCCTCTTGCCAGACGAATCGCACTCATGGTGGCTTCTGTCCCGGAATTTACAAGTCTCACCATTTCGATTGATGGAACCATTGAGATAATCAGTTCTGCCAGTTCTGTTTCACGTTCAGTTGGAGCACCAAAAGCAGTTCCATCATTTACCGTTCTCCTGATTGCTTCCAGAACCGGAGGAAACGCGTGTCCCAGAATCATTGGTCCCCATGCACCGACATAATCTATATACCGGTTCCCATCAATATCAGTCAACCAGGCCTTCTCACCTTTTGAAAAGAATACCGGGTCACCACCAACCGCTTTGAATGCTCTCACCGGTGAATTAACGCCACCTGGTATCACTCTCCGGGCCCTGTCAAAGGCATCTATACTTTTTTTATGGAGCACACTCTCACCTCTGCACTTTAAAATTGTCGGATGTACTTAATGATGATGCCGGAGTATAAAGACATTGCGGCTCCTCTCCGAGAAAATCACCATTAATGGTAAATGCCCGAGCCCTGCAGCCGCCACAAACCATTCGATATTCACAATATCCACATTTTCCATGATATTCATTAACAGCGCGTATCTGTTTAAACAGGGTGGACTCACTCCAGATTTTCTGGAAATTGTATTGCGAAGAACGAAGGTCCCCGGCTTCCATGTCCAGAAAGCCGCAGATCTGCACTATCCCTCTGTGAGATATAAATGCAAATCCCTGTCCACCAAGACACCCTTTAGTCAGTGCATCCAACCCATGAGTTTCTCTGGTCACTGAACGCCCCTGTTCCCGTTCCCGTTCCCTTAATATTCTATAGTAATGAGGAGCACAGGTAGGTTTCACTAAAATTTTCTGTTCCAGGCTGATTTCATAAATTTCATTTAAAACCTGCTCATATTCCTGAGCAGAAATTATTTCACTGGTGAGTGCTGAACCCCGGCCCGTTGGTACCAGAAGAAATGGGTGAAACGCCACAGCTCCCAGCTCCACCACAGTTTCATATATTTTTTTAAGTTCACCCACATTACTCTTTGTTATCGTTGTGTTGATCTGAAACTCTATTCCATTATCCTTGAGCAATGTGATTGCTTTCATTACAATTTCATAAGCTCCATCAACCCCCCTGAACGTATCGTGACTCAGGGCATCAGCCCCATCGATACTGAGACTTATTCTTGAAATACCGCTATCGCGAAGTTCTTTACAGGAGGTTTCAGTCAGGAGGCTACCGCAGGTTGCCATAACCATTCTCAACCCTTTTTGAGTACCGTAGCGGCTTATTTCAAAGATATCAGAGCGAAGCATCGGCTCACCACCTGTCAGAATTATGATGCAGGACCCCATTTTCGCAATCGAATCCAGGACAGAAAAACACTCTGATGTTGATAGTTCTCCCTGGTATGGCCCACTTTGAGCGCTGGCTCTGCAGTGACGGCATGATAATGGGCAGGAACGTGTTATTTCCCATGCAACAAGCCGAAGTATCGGATCTCTGCCATGAACTGATGTAGAATGACTCACAATTCCGTCCTTATTGTAATAATTCAGCGGCCCTCTGAGCATGATATGAAACAATTATATCAGCTCCAGCCCGTTTCATCGATAACAACATCTCCATTACAACCGCATCTTCATTGATCCACCCGTTTGCGGCCGCAGCTTTTATCATCGAGTATTCCCCGCTTACATTATACGCTGCAACAGGAATGGTGTATTTGCTCTTTATTTGATTTACAATATCAAGATAAGAAAGAGCCGGCTTAACCATTATGATATCTGCCCCCTCCTCAATATCAAGTTCAGCTTCACGCAGCGCTTCTCTGGTGTTTGCAGGATTCATCTGGTAGGCTTTTCTATCGCCAAATTTCGGCGCACAATCAGCAGCTTCACGAAATGGACCATAAAAAGCGGATGCATACTTTACAGCATACGACATAATTGGAATTTCAGAAAACCCTTTAGTGTCAAGTGCCTTTCTTATCACACCAACCCGTCCATCCATCATGTCGCTTGGTGCAACCATATCACACCCGGACTGTGCGTGTAATACCGCCTGTTTCGCAAGTATCTCAAGTGTAGCATCATTATCAACAGTACCATTGACGACGATTCCGCAATGTCCGTGTTCGGTATACTCACAATTGCAAACATCGGTGATGACATACAGATCAGGCAGTGCAGCTTTAATCGCTTTAATAGCTCTGGGTATTATACCGTTTCTGTCAGTTCCGACATGGTTACCTTTCTTTGATGGTATCCCGAATAAAAGCACTGAATGTATGCCAAGCTGCGTAATCTTCCGACACTCCTCAATAGCAAGATCTATTGAGTAGCGGTTTATTCCAGGCATACTCTTTATGGGTACCGTAACCTTTTCACCTTCACAAATAAAAACAGGCATTACGAGGTTATCTATCGACAATCTCGTTTCCTGTACCATCGACCTGATATGCGGCCCCGACCGCAACCGACGCATCCTTATATCCGGAAATCCCATCTGAAAACCTCAATTGAAAAATTGTAACTAAGTGACTAAGTGACTAAGTGACTAAGTGACTAAGTGACTAAGTGACTAAGTCAATTTTGAAGTGTGAAGTGTGAAATAAAAAAGATATCGATGTTCTTAATTTCACCCTTCATCCTTCATCCTTCATCCTTCACCCTTCACCCTTCACCATTCACCATTCACCATTCACCATTCACCATTCACCATTCACCATTCACCATTCACCATTC
>JAFGIN010000119.1 GCA_016929595.1 Chitinispirillaceae bacterium | reverse complement strand
GCCTCACCCCACTTCGACTCAGCTCAGTGACCGCCTCGATCCCCCTCTCCATTGGAAAATGGAGAGGGGGAAGAAGAATAAGAATACCGCCCCCAAAACCCAAAGCCTTTTTAATCTGCTGAATACTATTCGCTTCATACCATTTATCGCAGATGCGTTGTAACATTTTCATGATCGAACCATCTAACAAATACACCGGCAGCTCAACATATTTCAACGTTCACCTGGAGGATATACTATGAAAAATCGGCACCAGATCATTCTTGGGTGTATGACCGCGCTGATAAGCCTTACACCGCTTGTTACCAATGCCCAATCTGAAGATTTATCCAGACACAGTCGGACACATACAAGCATAACTGAAAAACTGGACCTTACTGATGCGCAAAAAGAAAAAATCGCTGAGCTACATAAAGAAGCCAGAGCCATGCGTGAAGAACATATACAAAAAATAAAAATGTTGCGAAAACAAACAAAGGAAGAATTGCTCAAAGAAAACCCGTCCAGAATCATTCTTTCAGAACTAGCCAGAGAAACAGGCGAGTTGGAAAGGGTACATACGGAGAAACAACACGAACATCTCTTAAAAACTAAAGAGATTCTTACTCCGGAGCAATTTACAGAATTAGTTAATAGAGATAAACATATACGTTTCATGAAAAATGATGGATCCAAACGAATGATGCGCCAAACAAGAAGCATCAATGAAAAAAGCTTCCGCGAATAACAGACCGCTATTATTTGGCTTTTAGCATTTTTTCTCAATACCAATACCAATATCCATACCCCAGTAGCCAACCGGGTTATTGCGTAGTATTGCTGGATTATTTATTTTGGACTGAGACGAACAGTTCTGTAATAACAGCAAAGGAACAATTTGATAGAATTCAAAGATGTGGCTGTACAGGAAAGAGGAAAAACAATCCTTCACAATGTCACCTTCACTGTTACCGAACGTGAAAAGGTAATTTTTTACGGTAAATCCGGGAGCGGGAAGACCACGATTCTGCGCACACTCATGGGCGGACACAGCGTAAGTGAAGGGGAAATAATATTTAACGGCAAAAAGTTAGACAAACACTCTCTATTTTCTGTACGCACATCTATCGCTTATATCGGGCAGGAACCTGTCTTCAGTGAGGGCACTGTAAAGGAAGCGTTGCTCTTCCCTTTTAATTTCAAGGCAAATGCAGCCCTTATCCCGAGCCATTCAGAACAGATCAACATTCTCACAAAGGTTGGACTTCCCCAACAGATCCTTGAAAGTGATGTAACAGGTATATCCGGTGGCGAAAAGCAGAGAGTTGCGGTAGCCAGAGCTCTACTTCTCAAAAAAACCGTGTTCTGCATAGACGAAGTAACCTCTGCTCTTGATCCATTCAGTGCGGAAACGATCACAGCTCTTTTTAGTAGTAAAGAATTTACCATTCTTTCTGTTTCCCACGATCCACGCTGGTTCAGTATTGCTGATCGGTTTATAAAAATCGAAAGCGGCACAATAGTTCTCGATACACAAAATCGTTCAGAAACGGAGATGTAATCTCAATGGAAACGGGAACAATCGACCTTTCCTACTGGAGTCTGCTTTTTATATACACCCTTCTGGTTATACCCCTTGCGGTGTTTCTGAACACAGGTGTAGACCTTATCAGATCATCTGCGATTGCAATTGTGAGAATGACCATTCAGTTAGCGCTGGTCGGCCTCTATCTGGGGCTACTCTTTGAGCTCAACAGCTTCTGGCTCAATATGGCCTGGCTTGTCATCATGTTGTTTGTAGCCAATGTAAACATCATCAGCAGCGCCGGTTTGAAACTAAGTTACTTTTTTCTCCCGACTCTCATCGGGGTTTCCCTGAGTACTCTCATAGTACTGGTTGCATTTGTATTCATAGGTATAAATCCTCAACCACTTTATGATGCACGCTATCTTATTCCTGTTGCAGGGATGATACTTGGCAATTGTCTCAGAGGAAATGTAATGGCTCTGGAGCGGTTTTACAGCGCAATACGTAAAAATGAAAAAGAGTTCTCAACCTATCTTTTTATGGGAGCCCGGCTCAGTGAAGCTTCCAGCCCCTATTTTCGTCAGGCGATCAAGGCAGCCAATGCTCCCCACGTAGCAACCATGGCTACATTGGGCATTGTCTCCCTGCCGGGTATGATGACAGGTCAGATCCTGGGAGGTGCATTTCCCATAGTGGCAATAAAGTATCAGATAGCAATAATGGTCTCTATCTTCAGCGCTATGGCGCTCTCCTCCTACCTTAACATCCGGCTAAGTATGACCGTAGCCTTCGATGATTTTCAGAACCTGCGGCGGGAAGTGATGAAGTAAATAGTGAAAAATCTGGTCTGGTCGACTCTCTTGCACCCACGAAACAGCAGCCCTTAGCGCTGAACTGGTTTAAAACGGATCCGGCATCCGATAGGCTTCCAGGCCTTTTTTCCTCAGGAATTTAACTGCCTCCTCAGAAATAACACAATACGGACCGCAGCAATAGGCTACAATAATTTTGTTTTGGGGAAGCTCTGCGAAACGTTTTTTAAGTACCTTAAGTGGTATCGAAGTAGCATTTTCAATATGAGCATGTTGAAACTCCTCTTCAGGGCGAACGTCAAGCAACACTATTTCACCAGCATTAGTCCGGCGGATGATTTCAACGTAATCCAGTTTTTCAAGCTCGTGCTTTCTGGTAAAATGAGCCGAAACGGTTTTTTCTATTTCTTTAAGATGTTTTCGACCGACAGTTTGTACTGTTTGCCAAAGGTGAGAAACATCAGTACTTGCTAACCGATACAGAATGAAATTACCCTTTCTTCGGGATAAAACGATGCCAGTCTGCCTGAGAATCTGAAGATGCTGGGATGTATTCGCCACTGTCAAGGATGCTTCCTGAGCAAGTCCCTCCACGGTACGCTCGGCGTGATGTAGCAGGTCGATTATGTGCAAACGTGAAGAGCTGGATAATGCCTTACCAATAAGGGAAAATTGTTCGAATATTTTAACCTGAAAATTATTTTTCTTCTCTTTCATAAAAACTACCTCTCTTGCAGATACCAATAGAAAATAACATAATAAAAGCCCGGTGAATAGGATTTTGGCCACACTATTCAAGTATATGCTTGAATAGATGATTTGCACTATGTATTTTTAAAAATCATCATTCACAAATGTTCGGGCAATTTTCACATATTTTCACATAAAAGAGAATCGGTTAAGATGGAGCAAAAATACCATTATTTCAGTCTTGAATTCTATAGCAAAAAATCTGTTTATACTCATGCTTTTTTTTTACTGCTTCTGATTGGACATATTTTTTCAGGGTTTTCACAATCAGCAGATTCTAACAGTCATGAGCTAATCGTCCATTTTTTCGGTTCCCCAACCTGTGGTGAATGTATACAGATTAGAAATGACATCCTCAATCCACTCTCAAAAAAATATCCTGAAAATCTAAAAGTACAAATACATGATATTGATACTGAAGAAGGCTTTCAACTTCTGATCGATCTGGAAAAACAATACAAGGTACTAAGTTCTTCTGCGCAGACACTTTTTTTGCCTGACACCTTTTTAACCGGAGCAGAAGATATTCTTTCTCTCAGTGGTAAAATGATAGAAAAGTATCTTGAGAATCCCTCACAATGGAGTACATCAGTTGTGAGAACAGACAGCACCAGGGTTGATACTTCGTCTTTTAAGAATGTGGTCATAAACAGGTTTAAGGAGTTTACTTTTTTAGGAATACTCCTGGCAGGGCTGGCTGATGGTATCAATCCATGTGCAATTGCTACTATGATTTTTCTAATCTCATTTCTGGCAATGCAGAAAAGAAAGCGAAATGAGATTTTGATTGTCGGCCTCAGTTTTACTGCGGCAGTTTTCTTTACATATCTTCTTATGGGTGTTGGCGCATTCAAGGCACTATCTTTTCTCAGTAATCATTTGTGGATATCGAAAGTTGTCAAATGGGTAGCAGTAGTTTTTGCCGGTGTGGTTGGTCTGGTTTGCTTTCGAGATGCCATAGTATACCGTCACACCGGGAAAGCAAAGGACATAAAACTGCAACTGCCAAAACCGATAAAGATGCAGATCCATAAGGTCATTTCATCACAGCTATCTGGAACGAGCTTAGTAATTGGGGCAATTGTAACAGGTTTTTTAGTGACCCTCCTTGAAGCTGTTTGCACCGGACAGGTGTATCTACCGACAATTGTGCTTATGACACGGCAGGATGGGTTGAAACTTACAGGATGGCTCTATCTTGTCTTTTATAATGTTCTGTTTGTTCTGCCACTTCTGGTTGTTATGATTCTTGCTTATTACGGGATGACCTGGGAAAAGCTGTCGAAAAAGATGCAAAATCATCTTGTGCAACTCAAGGTAATACTCGGTTCGGTACTCCTGGCGCTGGCAGCATTTCTTGTGATATCTCTATGATAACAACTTCGATGCAGATCCAGTAAGCAACAGATTCATTAAAAAAGTGTTAGAATGTGTATATACAAATAATATCAAAAGAGTAGAAAGCTGAGATAAATCATGAAAATTGGAATCATTCTCGAAACAAAAGAGTACGAAAAAGCCTGGAATGCACTCAGATTTGCAACAACATCCAGAAAAAAAGAGCACGAAGTCAAGGTGTTCCTTATGGGTGAAGCGGTAGAATGCGAAAATGTAACTCACGATAAATATGATGTCGCCGGACAGCTGAAAGCATTTGTCGAAGCCGGTGGTATTTTACTTGCCTGCGGAACCTGCCTGAAATCCCGCCAGATGGAAGAAAGTGATGTGTGCCCCATTTCTACCATGATAGATTGTGTCAACATGGTCGAGTGGGCTGATAAAGTTCTGACATTTTAATATTTCGGGAACGACAAAAGAATTCTCGGGGAATGCAGGAAACTGAATCAATTTCATGGCGACTATACAAGCGATGAAGTTTATCGTAAATCGAAGGAACTGGAACCGATTGCTTAACTTGTCAAATCTTTCGACATGACGGTGTTTCTCTCCATATATGAAACGAGCCATTTCAAATACAATATCTGTTTTCAGTTTCGCTGAGAACTATAACTAACAGCATCACGCCCGCACTTCTTCGCACACTGCAGACACAGGTAACACTCCCCACCACGATCAGGTACAATAATAGCGGTGTTGGTCGGGCACTTTTTTTCACATACTTTACAATTAGAACAATCTTTACCACTGCGAATACGGAAAATGCTCAGTCGTGACGTCAACGACATCACAAATCCCAGAGGGCACGCTGTGCGGCAAAATGGACGATACAAAAAAACGGAGGTGACAAGAATCACCGCAAATATATAAAAAAACAGGGAGCCCGTTTGCAGGTGAAAAAATGCTGAGATACCAGACCACTCAAGCATAGCGATACCTCCTCCCCATACGGCGCTTATGATCATTGCGGCAAATACGATGCTCCTCGCAAAGTATAAAACCCGGCCATATTGTCCTGTCATTTTCTTTGTGGGAAATAGATATGACAGTTCCTGTATCGCCCCTATCGGGCAAAGATAGCCGCAGAAAATTCTGCCCGTAATAAATGTCGACAATACAAGCAGCAAAATAATTGCAACAGCCGCAACAATCGGTTTGCCATCCGGTCCCTTACCGAGCAGTACCTGCTGAAACTGTACGGGAAACATCGGCGTGAAAGCCAGAAAGCCCAGAAGAGCCGAAAGGGTTAAAACAGCAGTTCTTGTTCCATTCCCCAGTTTCCCGTTTCGGAGCAATACAAACAATACTATCGTGCCAATCAGTACATAGATGGGACCGATCATCATTGGAATATAATTCGCGAACACGCATCCTCCCTCTTGCTAATCCATATTTAAAAGCTGAATTTTATTTTAAGATACGCCATGTCGTTATTGTCAAACTGCCCGAAACGTCCTTCGTCACCGGCAAAGATATTGGCACCCAATTGTAACTGAAAGCCGTCGGCAAAGTCATACATAATCCGCGGGCGTACCAGCGCATCCCTTTCATTAAGCCCGATATACGAGAACAACTCCAGTGTCAGCGTCTCACGCAAAAACTTACGGTTGATAAGAAGGGTTGCCATATTATCAACTTTATCTTCTGCCATCAGGGAACAATGGTCAAGTATAATCCGCTGGATAAACTGTGCACTCAAACGTGTTTCCCATACCGTGTAATCGCCTCCCAGCAGATAATTGACATACTGTTTTTCTACGAGGCCATCCGTTACCCGCGGGTCTACAGTTGCGTAACGCTTTCCCGCATACCATGCGCCATCACCCCGAATAACAAAATCGCCCAACGGCATACTGAATGCCGCACCGACCACACTCAAGCGATGATGACGGGGAGTAACGGTTATTGAAGCCGGTTGCCGTGTCTGCAAATCTATCGTCCTCCTGACGTGCATTGCCGGATCATCATCCCACAAATAACCACCCATAATATCAATATCCGCAATCGGACTCATCAGGGAGTATTTTGCAAATACTTCACTATTTTTGACCGCGAAAGGAATAGCAACCCGCGATGAATCGATGAGAGGAGGTACCGGAAACTCTGGTTCCACCCGCCAGATTGATCCTTTTTCCGGCATAATGGTTGGTATAAACTGTGGAACAAGAACCACTTCGATATTATGGTTTCCCCTATAGTATGTCGTTTTCAATGCATTGATCCCTGTGCGTATTTCATCGAAATCGGGAAGCAGGAATTCACGCATGTCTTTTGGCGATACGATGTCAGTAATAAACACGCCTTCCCCTTTTCCCCAGATTACCTGCTGTTTCCCGATGCGTATATCGAAAGCGCCAAGATACAAATCGAGATATGCTTCCCGCAGTCCCAACTCCAATTCCTTTGATGGGTAATGGGTAATCCAGGAAGATAGTCTGAAGGCGGTTTTATCAATACGATAGTCCAGAGACAGGTTGGCAGTATTCTGCAGCATCGCAAATTCCGGATCATCATTTGCCAGAACTGCGGTATAATTACGCAGGTACCCCGAAAGCACCGGACTATCTTTTGCCTGCAGATTCAGACACCACAGAACCGCCATCAAAACACCGTAACACGCGATTTTCAGGTTCATTATAAACCCCTTTGCATTGTTCTTTCACTAAACAGATCGTCAGCAATTCCCGTATCATATTTGATGTCGGCCAACTTCATGATTGTCGTGTGATTCTTCTGAACGTTATGCATTTCGGTATGGGTAACTGTCCAGTATCCGTCAATTTCTGCATATTCCTTGACTCTCAATGTTTTGAGCAGTTTTCCCTTATCATTATAAAACTCTTTTTTCAAACCTACCCAGAGTCCGTCAATAACCCAGGTTACCGTACGCGAGTACATATAGCCTTCTTCTTTGGGGACACTTTCCACGACAAAACATCTCTTGCCGTCGATGTTTTCCGTGCCGGTAAGCCGGTGCGTGTCTTGATCGGGATGACGGTCACCGAGATCATCATAGGTAAAGTCTGACCCCATGAAATAGTCACTTTTTCCCGATGAGGAAATTCTCTTGATTCGCTTGAGTGCCGGCAGGTAAATCCACTGATCATCGTTTTTACCTGCTGCGGTGTAGCTCCAGTTCATGAAAGCCGTATTGCGCACATCGGCTGGTTCGACAAAGAACATCAGTTTTTTCTCGACATCCGATGCTGTTTTCAGAAACTGCCTGATCGAGCGCACCCGCGTATCTCCGCGTGCATTACGGAGCGTCATGGTGAGTGACGCTTTCATATCATTGCCGGCAGGACGATCGTATACCTTGCGCATTATCCCGGAGCCATCCGAAGCGGATTGGGCTGAAAGCAGGCAAGCAAATCCAGTCACTATCACAATAAAGAAATGCAGTTTGTTTTTCATGATTCAATCCTTTTTCAGGAAATTACAGTACTTTAGTCTGATTTTGAGGACGTGGTACTTTGACGACCAACACTCTGAAATCCGCGTCGGAGCGGTTATACCAGCAGTGCGGAATTTTTGCCGGACTGTCGATAATCGTGTCCCGTGTCACCGTTAGCTCTTCATCACCGATCTCCACGACACCTTCTCCTTCGAGGACATAGAAAAAAACGTCCACCGGTGTAATATGACGTTTGAGTGATTCACCCGGTTTGAGCATGATATGCATTGTCTGCGCATGTTCCGTGTCGTACAACTTGCGGACGTCAACACCATGCGGGGTCGGCACTGTCGGCGCATCGATTACTCTGATTGTCTTCATGTTGAAACTCCTTTTCATGTTGATTATAGCCACATCATTCCGTAATAGTAATAGCCTCTACAGGACAATTTGCAGCTGCCTGACGGCAAGCATCCTTAGCTTCGGCAGGAATTTTTTCACTTTTGACCACAGCCTTGTCTTCGGTATTCATCTCAAATACCGCCGGGCAAATCTCTACACACAAACCACAACTTATGCAAGCATCCTGATCCACTTTTGCCTTCATACATTCTTCCTTTCTGTAAAACGTTACGTCATCTTGATCAGTATATTTTTCAACTCGTCACATTCACTTATCTACTATTTTCATGATTTATCAGCCTTCCAGATAACCGGCGCTAACGTACGAAGCAGCAAATACATGACCGTTACCGTGGCCAAAAAGGTCAGCGTCATATTTAACGATACCAGCATACCCAGAATCCGGTTGGGCGGAAATACCGAAAACAGCAATACCAGAAAACCCGCCACCACGACTACTGCATTAAAAAGAATGGCTCTCCCGGTACTATTCATTGTCAAAAGCGCAATTTCAGCCACATTATCGTTTAGTAAACGATAGTGCCTGAATCGGTCAAGAAAATGAATGGCATAGTCAATGCCGATACCTATGGCAACACTTGACAGTAGAGCAGTGGTCGTACTCAATGGTATATTTGCCAAACCCATGACCCCAAAACTGATAAGGGCTGTCAATGCTATGGGTACAGAGCCGATCAACCCGAGCTTGATGCTTCTGAACATAACAGCAATAAGAACAAATACGATAATCAACGATAAAAACAGACTCAGGATTTGTCCCTGAAGTATCAGATCACTGAAAACGAGACTCTTGTACCCGGAACCGGCAAAATACACCGCAACTCCATGCACCTTTAGCTGAGGGGCATAATTGTGAATAACGTCTATTGCTTCGTTGATTGTCTTTGAATCATCACCTTTGAGCTGCAAGGTTAGATTCGCCTTTTTGTAATCATAATCCACCAGTTGCGTGAGGTTCTCAGGATCGCCCGACATCTCATAAAGGAGTATATACTGGGCAACGAGGTCACTGGATTGCGGAATGGATTCGAATTCGATGCTGTCGGCATGCATGACCTTGTTCATTCTCTTTACATAATCGGTAATCGAAAAGGTGTTGCCGATCTTTATGTTACGCTCCGCTTGAGCCTGCATTTCGTCTATGATCGAGAGTATTGCCGGCTGCTTGAATGCATCAGCAGTTTCGCTTTCCAGCACAACATTAAGGGTCGAGGTCCCACCAAAATGCGTATTGATAAACGTGTCGGTGCGAACAATATCGGAATTTTTTTCGAATTTGTCCAGAAAACTCGAATTTATCCAGACCTTGCTGATGCCATACAACGAACCCGCAAACAGAACGATCGTGATTATAAGAGTCAGGAATTTACTTCTGTCCAGCGCTTGCGTAAATTTCTCTGCGAATTGTTTACCTCTTGAGAGATTGGACGAATCGGCCTGTACCCTGGTTTTTGGGATACCGGTCAGGATAATCATTGCCGGAATAAATAGCAATGAAAGAACCATCGCAGCCAGAACACCTAATCCCGTGAAAATTCCGAAGTATTTGATGGGATAGACACTTGAAGTAATCAGGGAAAAGAACCCGACCGCAGTAGTTACCGATGTCATGACAACCGGCTTCCACATCGAATGAAGCAATTCGGCGACTGCTTCGAATTTAGATATGCCAGGTGTGGCGCGAGTATGCAACCGAAGATGGTTGAACATGTGAATACCATCAGCGACTCCAATGGCGATAAGCATCACCGGAATCATTGTCGATACCGCATAGACAGGAATTCGCAAAAGCGCCATCAGACCAAATGTCCAGATGGTGCTGAGGAACACAACAAGAAGCGTAGTAAATGCCGGCCAGAAGCTGCGAAGCACCAGAAGGAGCACAGCAGTGATGACAAGAATAACCACGGGGACCATTTTTTTCATGTCGCGTGGTGCAAGCAAAGCCAAAGTACCTTCAACAATCGGACGCCCCGCAACATAGATCTTTTCCGACCCATTATACTTTTCTGTTAGAGTAAGAATTTCCTTGTAGAATTTTTGTGAGAAGACATTGTCATTTATCCGTGCAATAACCAGAGCAACCGTCCCGTCTTTAGAAACAAGGCGCCCGTGTACCATTTCATTGCTCTCCACTGCAGCTTTAAGTTTGTGCAACTCCTCTGTGCCGGAAGGAATATTCTCATAGAACGGGGTGACATCCATACCACCTTCGCTCGCGACAATATTATCGGCGGTAAAAAGTGAGGTTACATCAGTTTCTTCAATTTCCGACAATTGCTGCAGTTCAAATGTCAAATTCTTGATTTTGCTTAGCGTCTGGGGATTGTAAATACCGCCAGACGCCTCGATTGCCACGATAATTCCGTCCTTAATATCGAACCACTCTTCAGCCTGATCGCTATAGAGAAATGCAGGATGGTTTTTCGGCATGTACTCGTCAAGATTAGTCTCCATACGGGAGTGTCGTTTCATAATGATGAGCAAAACAACGCTTATAGCCAGTATGAGCGTTATCGAAACCAATGGATATCGGGAAATTTTTGTGAGAAGTTTACTCATATCAACCCTCTTTGTAGTTATCATCAACTAACATTCTGGTGTCAAATAAAACCCGACAGCCTTTTCACCACCGGGTTTTACCGTCACCCTTTTCTATTTATCGATAGCCATGATACACTCCTAAACGAAACAGCTCTCAAAAGAGCATTCATTTCCCAGCCATCATAGCTTCAATATCTTCTTCAACTGTTCCAATAGGCTTTATATCGAATTTTTCCACCAGTACATTCACTACCGCCGGTGAGAGAAACGCCGGTAGTGTTGGTCCAAGACGTATACCCTTGACACCGAGAAATAGAAGCGCCAGCAAAACCGCTACCGCTTTCTGTTCGTACCAGGCGATATCATATGAAATAGGTAGCTTATTGATATCGTCAAGACCAAACGCTTCCTTGAGCTTGAGCGCTATCACGGCAAGCGAGTAAGAATCATTGCATTGCCCGGCATCAAGGACACGCGGAATACCGCCGATATCGCCCAGATCAAGTTTATTGTATCGGTATTTTGCGCATCCGGCAGTCAAAATGACCGTATCTTTTGGAAGGTTCTGAGCGACTTCGGTATAATAGCTTCTTGATTTGTTTCGACCGTCACAACCTGCCATAACGACAAACCGTTTAATCGCGCCCGATTTCACGGCTTCAATAACCTTGTCGGCAAGAGCAATTACCTGGTTATGCGCAAATCCGCCTACGATTTTTCCGGATTCGATTGCAGCAGGCGCAGAGCATTTTTTTGCCTGCTTGATTACAGCGGAAAAATCTTTCGTTCCACCATTGGGCCTGTCAACAATGTGGGTTGCACTTGGATAACTCGTTACGCCGGTAGTATACAATCGGCTAAGATATGACGAGTCTTTTTTCAGAGGAACCAGACAGTTCGTCGTGAGAATTACCGGACCGTTGAACGACTCGAACTCATCATTCTGATGCCACCAGGAGCCGCCGTAATTCCCCACAAAATGAGCATACTTCTTGAATGCAGGGTAATAATTCGCCGGAAGCATTTCGCCATGTGTGTATACATCAATTCCGGTACCCTCTGTTTGTTCAAGCAGCTCCTGCATATCTTTGAGATCATGCCCGCTTATCAGAATACCTGGATTGCTCCGAACGCCTATATTTACTTCAGAGATTTCCGGATGACCGTACGAACTCGTGTTGGCCTCATCCAGAAGCGCCATAGTTGTCACCGCAATTTCACCTGATTTCATAACTAATGCAACCATCTCGTCAACTGTATGATCTTCTGTGGTTGAAGCCAGCGCTTCCAGAATAAAACTATAGATTTCGTTCTTTTCAAAACCAAGTATCGCCGCATGATCCGCGTATGCCGCGATGCCTTTGAGACCAATAATCAAAAGTTCACGCAATGATCGCACATCTTCATTTTCCGTAGCAGTAATCCGTACTTCAGGAGCAAGCGATTTCGCCTGAATTTCTGTATCGTTGTCCGAATACCAGACCGCACAGTCGGGCAACTGTCCTTCGAACGCTTTGCCTGATGCCGTAATGCAGGTAGCGTCATATTTTTGCCTCAGTTCTTCTCTGATTGCGAGGGCCATCTTTATCCGGGAAATGATCGCACCATCCTCCCAGGCCGCATTGGTTATTGTCGTAAAAAGCGCCTGACACACCTTATGTCCAATATGCAGATCCGTAACGCCCATTCTATTCAACTTTGTACCGTAAATACCGATTCCTTTACAAACGTAGATCAGCAAGTCCTGCAGGTCGGAAGTCTCTTCAGATTTACCGCACACACCACGAATGGTACAACCCTCATTTTTGGCTGTCTCCTGGCATTGAAAACAAAACATCAAAATCCTCCTTATATAAAATGATCGAACTATTGGAATTATTTTATCTTTCCGGTTTCAATATTTTCTTCAAAGACTCAAAAAATAAACGACCTTCCGAAACAAGATCAAAACCGTGCCTGCTGATATTCCATTTCTTGACAATAAGTCGAAGTGACCCCATGATGAGAATAACAATATGTTCGGCCGGAATATCACCACGCAACGATCCCTTTGCCTGTCCATCCGTAATTATTCTCAGAAGCTCACGACGGGATTGCTCCATTATGGATGCTGCTATCTCAGCAATCCGCGGTTCATTCTGGAATATGTCTTCACTAAAGATAACTGCTGCCATCGCAGGTTTCTGAGAAAAGGTCAAAAAATGACTCTCTATAATCCGCAAAATTTTTTCGATACCAGACATACCAGAAATGATAATTTTATCAAAAAACTCGCGTTTTTCTTTGGCAAAAATGGATTGTATCGCCTCAAGAATGGCTGTTTTATTTTCAAAATGGCGATAAATTGCAGGCTCAGATATCCCAATGCGTACGGCGAGGTGTTTCATAGTGAACTCCTGTATCCCGCCCTCGGCTATCAACTTGATTGCCGTATCGATTATCTGGAGCTGCCTTTCGGTGTATTTACTCATCCTTAAGACACCCTTGTTAGTTAATGATTACTAACTAAATATATCACATTTTGAAATCGATGTCAATACCCGATTCTCATTTTATGATGGTCACTTATTTTTTCAACGTTTTCCGACGACATTCATATCAACATTAGCGTAGAGGGCCCGATTTTGTGTGAAATAATAATCAGGTCACCTATTTAATCCAAAAGCAGCTTTTCACCTTTTAAGTGTACAGAGGTCCGTAACATCCTGAGGTTGATTATTAAAAAAAATTGAAAATCGTAAAATAAGGTTAATTAACAATACGAAATTAAAACGCTTAATCCGGCTTTTCCAGAAGAAGAGTTAAGCGTCAATTCCATAATAACCAAAAACCTCCGGGAGGATCCTGTGACAAAAAAGTTACTTTGCGGTCTTTGTGTCGTCATCTTTTCCAGTTTCAATGCAAATGTATATGCTGGACATCACAAAAACAATTTCTATTTACATCAAAACAATCTGCACTCTGATAAAAGGAAAATTAAACAATTTGAATCGGTAATGGATGAATATATCGCGCAGCAGATGGAGACGAATGATGCGAGTGGGTTGTCGATTGTAGTTGTTGATAACAACAGAGTTATTTATCAGAAAGGATTCGGCTTTGCCGATAAGGAGAATAGTGTTGTGGTAACTGATTCCACTCTTTTTCATATAGGCTCTATAACAAAACTTTTTACCGGAATAGGTATAATGCAGCTTGCTCAAAAAGGGTTGATAAATATTGATGCACCGATACAGCATTATCTTCCGGAATTTTCCGTAAAATACCACAAATTTACACGATGTCCAATCACTGTACGCTCAATGATGGCTCATCAGTCGGGTCTTTTCGGAGATAAACAGTCAAACAGCCTGGATTTTAGCTACCCGTCTGAAGATTACAGAATGTATCCGGAATTTGCAAAGAATGAGTATGCCGCCTACCACCCTAACACTATAACCTCTTATTCAAATTTTGCCGTTTCCCTGCTTGGCCTGATCATAGAAAGAGTTTCCGGAAAGAAATATGAAAAGTATATCTACGATAATATTCTTGCGCCATGTGGAATGTTGGAATCCTCCTTTGACCCTTTACAGGAACATGAATCATTATTTGCAAAAGGGTATGATGCAAATGGTGAGCTGAGGCCCTATATTTATTACGCTGGTAATCCGGCCGGCTCCCTGGCATCGAGCAGCTCAAATATGGCAAATTTAATAAAAATGGTTCTCGATAAAGGTAAGGTCAGAAACAACTGGATCCTCAGTCCATTTACTTTAAATTATATGTATACACCCCACAGTATTTTCCTCCCTTTGAATCTTTTAGACCGGTATTACAGCCCTTACAATTTCGGATTAAGCTGGATGCTTGAAAGCGAAAGTTTTGACTATCTGGGAAAAGTCATCGGACATGGTGGCAATATCGTTCAATATAACAGTAAATTACTTATTGCCAAAGATGTTAATCTTGGAATATTTGTTACTGTAAATAAGCAGGATTTTTATCCTGATCAAATCGCATATTTTGGTCTTGTCAAAGCTGCAGAGATTTTCAGAAACCTTAAAAAACCAGATCTTCCTGATGTGCCACATCAAAGTGCGGTACCGGATTTTCATAAAAAATTTATTAAAGGTTCTTATTGTGTCCTCCGTGATATTCCGGGTGATCTCTATTTTGAAAACGATACACTTTACTTTCATCAAGCATATTCAGAACGTATACCGATGGTATATCATACTGATGACTGGTTTTCATTCTACCTTAATGGATCAGTTATTCCTGGTGTCCGTCTGGGAGTACGATTCCTTAATGGTCAAAAAGTCCTCTGTGCAGAGAACAGAGATGACTTTTCCGTATCGAGAATGGTTTTCGGTAATGCTCTTTCAAAGAAAGATACTATTCCAGGCCACGTAAGTGAAAAGTTAGGCGTTTATTTCGATGCAGCAAGCGGCTACCCTGTATTAAACCTCTTTATTGATTCTTTGCCACAATCAAAAATTAAACTGCTGACCGCATTGAGCCTTGAGGATAATATGCCACTCATTTTAAAACCAGCAGAAAATAATACATTTATTATTCAGGGAATGGGGCGGGGAGCACAGGAAACAGTATATTTTACGGGTGATACTGCGAATTACAGTGGATATAAATTCGTCAAATTGCAGGATATGTCAGAAAGCACTACCCGGATGCGATCATCTGTACCAGATGCTGCAGTAAAATCGTTTGTAAAATTTACCCAACCTGAGGATGTAATAAACAATCTTAAAAAAGCAATAAAAAAGAGTTCACTGCTTTAAGATATCAAATCGCGTTTACTACTATAGCTACTAATCTCAACGCAGGGGCGGGTTTTCTGCCCGATCCTGCCTTTTATTACTATCTGTCAATTATATAGTACCCATTAAAACTAATATTTTTGATTCCTGTCCCAAAGAACAGGCCACCACCCTTAAGTATTAAATGAGTACTATTTAGTCGCCGATGTAATAATTGTGCGCGCTTTCGATTGGCGCACCAAGACTCAAAAAAGGCTCCACAGCAAGAGTATGGCACGATATTATCGTGATTGGAGGGATCAGATAAACTTACTCAGCAACCGCAATCTCCTCATGCTCGTTAAGAAAGTTGTACAGAGTTGCTCTTCCAACCCCTAACAAACGAGCGGCTTTTGCTTTATTACCGCCAGCTTTAACCAAAGCTCGTTCCACGGTATCCTTTGTTAGTTTCGGTTTACGTCCAGCTTTACCGGGCGTTTTCTGAATATTAAAAGAAACAAATGTTCCGCTGAGTACTTCAGGTGGGAGATGTTCCGGATTTATTATGTGTGAATGACATTTTATCAGAGCGAACTGAATTGCATTCTGGAGCTGACGGACATTACCCGGCCAGTTATAATTCATTATGACCGACATAGTTTCCTCTGCAAAGTACATCTCTCCTCTTCCCAGTTTACGAGTAATTTTATCGAGAAAAAAATTTGCAAGCAGTGGAATATCATTACGTCGTTCCCGGAGAGGAGGCACTTCGATGGGTACAACTGCGAGGCGATAATAGAGGTCTTCACGAAATTGCCCTCTGGCGGTCATCTCCTTGAGATTACGATTTGTGGCACAGATCACCCGTACATCAACATTTTTAGGAACTTCACCGCCTACCGGTTCAAATATTCCCTCCTGAAGAACTCTGAGGAGTTTCACCTGCATTGGTAAGGACAACTCCCCTATTTCATCAAGAAACAAAGTTCCTTTATCTGCAAGCTCGAAACGCCCCTTTTTGTCCCGTATCGCTCCTGTAAATGAACCTTTGACATGGCCGAACAGCTCACTCTCAAGAGTTCCTTCAGGAAGCGCACCACAATTTACCGGTACAAACAACCTGTCGCGCCGCAGACTTTCCTTATGAATTGCTGCAGCAACAAGTTCCTTACCGGTACCGCTCTCTCCGGTCACCACTACCGGGAAATCGCTTCCGGCAAGATCCCGTATCAGTTCGTAGATAGCCAGCATTTTGTAATCTCTGCCGATTATACCCTTAAAAGAATGTGCTTCACCCAGTTCCTCTTCAAGTTTGTGCACCCTTGTTGAGTCGGTAAATGATGCAATCGCTCCTATCACCTTACCATCTTCATCTTTAAGCGGCATCCGAACAACATCGAGTTCTTTACGTGACCCATCAACGGGAGTCAACAGGGTCGTGTATTCACTTCTTTGAATGTTACTGTTATCACAGTCAGGATTGCAGAAAGCACATTCTTCTCCGCAAAGGCGTGGCGTAAACAAGGTATGACAATCCCTTCCAATGAATGTCTCCCGACTGATTCCAGTAATCCGCTCTGCACCACGGCTGACAAGAAATATTTTACGCTTAAGATCGTGAACGATAATCCCTTCCCTGAGACTATCAAAAACATGTTCAAAAGATATTCTCTGACGCACCAGGCTGTTAATAAAACCATAACTGAACAGACATTTAACTTTTTGGTCTATTTCATCTACGAGAGCATCTATTTCTGAACTGTTTTCAAAATGCCAGTTCAAAGTCGGGGGTACTCCGGGAAGCACTGAAAAAAGCTCATTTTTTCCAATAGTAACAACGACATCATAGATCTGGTTTGTCACCGCTTTTGCTTCGGCAATTTCTCCGCTTCCTGTAATATTCAACAGTTTCGATCGCAATACATCTGAGAGCTCTCCGGGGATCAGTCCGGCGCTGTCGGGTGTAATACTATCTTTTATATACTGCAATGAAAGAGCCTCTGCCACCCGTGAAACGGTGTGGTCCACATCAAGAAACAAAACATGTAACTGCATTACGTTTTACTATCCCTGCAATGAAAAATATTTACTGAAAATAATAGTACTCCGTTTACACTAAAACACCGGTATACCTGGCCATTTCGTTTCGCACCCGCGGAATCAAACGGGGTGAGACACTTAACTGATGTATACCGCTGTCCAGTAAACGGGTCGGATATCCTTCCCGTCCGGCAATTTCTCCGCAAATGGAAACCGGTTTCCCCAATGATGCAGCGGTTGAGCTTAACGATGACAACAGCTTCCAGAGCACCGGGTGTTCCGGATTGTAATCCTGTGAAACAAGTTCATTTGAACGATCAATGGCAAAAAGATACTGGATCAGATCATTTGAACCGACACTTCCGAAATCAACCTGTCTGAAAATCTCTTCCGCCTGTAAAAATGCTGACGGAACTTCAAACATCGCTCCGAATTCTATATTATCCCTATTATATGCATTAAGTGTTTCAATCGCATCTACCGCACTTCTTTTTACTTCAATCCATTGACTGACATCAATTATCATTGGTACTAGTATCTTTACCTTATAATCGGTACTTAACCGGGCAAGTGCTCTGACTTGTGTTTTGAGCATATCCTGATTTCCAAGGAGAAATCGTGCACCTCTCCACCCCAGATATGGATTTGCTTCCTTTCTCATCCGCAAAAAAGGAAGTGGTTTGTCACCGCCTATATCAAGCAGGCGAAACGTTACCGGCTTGCCCTGCATGGCCGAACAAACCTGCGAATAAACGGCATACTGATCGTCCTCACCCGGCAGTTCATCCTCCCGCATAAACAGTATTTCCGTACGAAACAAACCTATACCGTCAGCACCAACAGCAGAAGCCTGCCGGGCATCATCCAGTGAACTTCCATTGGCAAGGACACTCATACCATCCGGCGTCCCCAGAATACAGATATCCCCTATAGTTACCTGTTCAACCGGGATGAGTACCTTTACAAGTTCTTCCGAAGGATTAAGATACATTTCTCCGTTATCACCATCGACAAGTACATCATCTCCACATTTAATAATCTCCATAATACCATGGATACCGGTTACTGATGGTATTCCCAGGGAACGTGCAATAATGGCCGCATGGGAGGTTATTCCACCATGTTCAGTAACGAGTCCAAGTACCTTGTCAACATCGAGGCTCATAATCATGTCTGCAGTGAGTTCTTCAGCAACAATTATGCGGCTTTTACTGTTGAGACAGTTCGCCTGGCCTTCGCAAATAATTCCCGTTTTTTTGTTACTGAGTCTGCCCAGCAATCGTCTGCGTATCTCGCCAATGTCTGATGAACGTTCACGTAAATATTGATTATCCAGTGATGCAAACCGCTCCTCATACTTGCTCAGTACCTCTGAAATGCTGCTCTCAAGATTTCTTCGCTCATGAACCACCTGTGATATTACAGCCTGTACTAATTTGGGGTCGTTCATGATATGTTTCTGGGTAACGAAAATCTCTGCCTCTGTCCCGCCAACCCCCTGACGAACCTTTTCTGCAATCTCATCGAGCTCTGCAGAGCAGTGCAGCAGAGTCTCTTCAAATCGTTTTAATTCAAGCTCTACCGCTTTTTCATTTGACAATGAATATTCCGGTACCGCCTTATGCCGTTCAGCCGAGTACAGGCATACAGCACCACGAACCCTGCCAGAATTGACAGGTACACCCCTGAACTTTCGTTCTTCATCACTGCTAATTGTTACCATAACGATTCCGATCCAATGTTCAACGTTTGAAGAGTGAAATAAAGGAAATCCTTCACCCTTCACCATTCACCCTTCACCATTCACCATTCACCATTCACCATTCACCATTCACCATTCACCATTCACCATTCACCATTCACCATTC
>JAFGIN010000012.1 GCA_016929595.1 Chitinispirillaceae bacterium | reverse complement strand
TTTCCCCCATCCGCCTTCGGCACCTTCCCCCGTTAACGGGGGAAGGATGGGATAGGGGTAGTAAAAATGTAAGGGTATAAATAATCGGAGAAAGGAGAATGAATAAGAAAAACAGGTTTTTAAAAAAATGATACTGTTTCAACAGAAATACATTATTTAGGAAATGGGATATCAGGTTTCTGGATGTTATTTGAATCATAGAATTCTGAATTCGGAATTCTGGCTCCAGAGCGGGTTAAAAATAAGAATTTCATTCATAATCAGTAAAATCTTGCCGTATAGCTAAGCGGGAATCATATTCCGGTACCAGAAATCAGAAAAACTTAAAAATATGGTATCTCCCTATGAACACAAATTTCGAGCAATGGTACGAAGATAACTATCATCGCCTCACCGGATCCGGTATCTGGTTGCGTGGTGGTGAGATCAATACACTTTCTCCTGCTATATGGGATGACGTTTCCCTGCGGGTGCTGATAAGTCGGCTTTCAACATCATGGGATGTTTCCCACTCCTACACTCACAAAATTCTCTACGAGATAATCGCTTCATGTGGTGAAACGTATGTTGATATGTCTTTTCTTCCCCCTCCAAAAGATGGTCGTATTTTCAGTGATGAAGGGGTACCGTGGCTTCTGGGGACTTCATCAAAGCGCGCAGGCTGTTTCTTTGATGTAATTGCGTTTTCAAATTCGATCGTGCAGGAACTTGTCAATCTGCCGATTGTGCTTGAGAAAAGCGGGATTCCGCTGAGTAAAAAAGAACGGTGCGTGTGTGAAGATATCCCGATAATTATTCTAGGCGGTGCCAATGCATTGTTCAGTTCTGCGCTTGCCGGAGAGGATTCGTTTGTTGATGGAATTTTTGTTGGGGAGTCAGCGGAAAAGATCAAAGAAATTTTTACGCTGATCCGTGATGCAAAACGTGAGGGATGCAGGAAAAGAGAGATACTAAGTAAACTGGATCAGGTTGACGGTTTCTTTCTGCCGGAGAGCAGAAAATTTGTTGTAAAGTATACCGAACAGGTTTTGTCAGCTGAAAATCTGCCATCAAAAATGCCGGTCATGGTTGATGGGGATCAGCCTGGACGGGTACAGATACCTATCAGTGAGGGGTGCCCCTGTTTCTGCTGCTTCTGTGCTGAGGGGTGGAGTCGTAAGCCGTATCGGGAGTACACTCCGGAGATTATAGAAAAGTATGCGCTTGAAATGAAAGAATCAATGGGAGCATCGGAAATTGAACTGTATAGTTTCAATTATTCCATGCATTCGGGCTTTTATGATATTCTCAAACGGCTCACCATGAATTTTGATACGGTAAAGGTGTCAAGTCAGCGGTTCGATCAAATAGCTGATGATCCGATACTGCTGCAATTCCTTCATGCTATTGGCAAAACGAGTATCACCTGCGGTCTTGAAGGGATCTCTCAGCGGTTGCGGAGGTATCTGCACAAGAGTATTGATGAAAGTAAATTGCGATCAAGTCTTAATATTCTGCTCCGGTCTCCTATCCGTGAATTAAAAATATTTCTGATTGCGACTGGACTCGAGACAGAAGAAGATTACAATGAGTTTCGTGAATTTTTGACAAATCTTAACCAGATGATGCAGTCGTCGGGCAGGAAGCCACGGATAATTTTTTCAATGACTCCACTGGTTCGCTTTCCCTTTACGCCGCTTGAGGGTGAAAATGCTCCACAAGTACAGGTCTTTCACGAAATTGTTCATCAGGTTGAGCGTCTTGTCAGATGCAGAAATATGGAATTCAGGAGTTCTGCGGAGCTCAATGAATATTTTCTTTCTCAGATACTGGTACGGGCCCGCGGCCAATCGTTACTTTCGCATATTCATGAGGTATGTTCAAAGACCGGATACATCTACTATCGTGACGTGCCCGATGAATTCATCAAAGAACTTCGCAGTTCTTTTACTGCGTCTGCGATTTCAGAAACGGAGCTTCTCAGAGGAATCAACCGACAAAACGGTGATGTGCATCCTGTGAAGATTGATGTTGATGATGCATTTCTTTTGCATTCAGCTGAAAAGGCCGCGCAATGCCGCGATGACGGGTATTGTCTTGGGAATTATGAGCGTGAGGGTGTGTGTAAGGGGTGTGGCTCGTGTAAAGATGAGTCTGCCCGTCGTGCGATTACCGCACAGCGTGAGAAAAAAGAGATATCACCGGAGCTGTTCAGAAAAAAATTAAAAGAAAAATCGGTAAATCAATACCGATGCAGTTTCCTCGTATCGATAGATTCTCTCAGACGCGGAGTGCCGCGACAGCTCACAGGCGTTGCGATTGCAAGGGCATTAATGAGAGTACACCCGGAACTAGTTCATCTCTACAGGAAATTCTCTGAAGCTGCACTTGAGGGTATGTACGGTTCACCATGGATAAGCGGTTCGGAAATTATAACTCTACTCTTCGATAGTGAGGCCAAAGGTTTAATTGAGGATGATGTTCAATTGTTTTCAGGAATAAATGAGGAGCTTAAGGGCTGGTGTACTGTTGTGAAACTATGGAACAGTGCTTTGCCGATCAGATGCGGATTGAAATTTGAATCAGTATATGCTAATAATCTTTCAGAATATTGCAGGAAATTGCAGTTAAAATACACACTGATCAGGAAATCTGTTGGCGTTTATGAATACGCTTTCATACCGCAGACGCTCAAAAAGAATCTCCTGCTTTCTCTTAAAACAGTTGAGAGTGATGGTCTTACTACAATAGAGGTTGAACCCGGCCCAAAATTTGAATTTGCATCATTTCTTTCCGGTGCATTTAAAGTAGCACAGGAGCAGGAACGCACTCGCATAAAGATCTCTGCGGAAATTAAACAGTAGCGGCTCCTTCAAGAACATTTCGTCAGGTTTGATGACCACCTTTTGGCACCGGGGTTGAATAAATATCAAACACTCCGGTGCCTGAGGTGACTGGAAAACCATGATAGCGAAGCCTTCGCGAGACGCAGGAACGGCCGCGCGCGCAGTCCAGTGTGAGACGAATCAGCAGCCTCCGGAACCGTTAATTATATTGTAGATGCTGAAAAAAATGAAAAAACACATAAAAAGGAGCAGATGAACTATGGCTTCTGAATTCGAATTTGACCTTGCGATTCTTGGTGCTGGTCCGGGTGGATATGTTGCAGCAATCAGGGCTGCACAGTTGAAGCTTAAAACAGTTATAATTGAAAAAGATAAACCGGGTGGTGTCTGCCTTAACTGGGGGTGTATCCCATCAAAGGCACTTACTGCACAGGCTGAAATCTTTCATGCCCGAAAAGGACTTGAAGCTCTTGGCTGCAGCGTAGATATGAGTGGTTTCAATTACGAACGTGTGTATGCCGCATCACGGAAAGCTGCGGACAGTTTAATAAAAGGTGTCGCATTTCTGCTGAAGAAAAATAATGTTACGGTAGTAAATGGTACCGGAGTGTTTAAATCGGCTCATGAGATTGATGTTAACAATGGGGAGAAAACGGTCAGTGCAAAAAACATCATTATCGCGAGCGGATCGCGCCCGCGTACGATACCGGGATTTGAGTTTGATGAGACGACAGTGCTATCGTCAACCGGGGCGCTGATGCTTCAGTCGCTTCCAAAGTCAATGCTTATTCTTGGGGGAGGAGCAATCGGTGTTGAGTTTGCGCATATACTGAACTCCTTTGGCGTCGAAGTTCATCTTGTTGAAATGATGGGGCGTATTCTGCCGATCGAGGATGAGGAAATTTCTGAAACATTGAGAAAATCGTTTCAAAAACGGGGAATTAAGGTTTACACTTCCACAAGAGCACTCTCGTATGCAAAAACAGGCCAGGGTGTAAATGTGATTCTTCAGGATTTGAGTGATATACAATCGGAAATATCTGCTGAAAAACTGCTGGTGGTCACGGGAAGAACACCCAATACAGACGGTATCGGTCTTGAGAAGATCGGCATAACTACCGAAAAGGGGTATATTCCTTTTGGGGATTATTACAAGACTAATGTTGATCATATTTATGCAATCGGTGATGTTGTCGCGACTCCGCTTCTTGCGCATGTTGCATCAAAGGAGGGTGAGATCGCTGTTGAACATATCGCAGGGCACCCGACTCAGAAATCGATAGCTTTTGATAGGATTCCAGGTGCTGTCTTCTGTGAACCTCAGATCGCCAGTTTTGGACTGAAACTCAGAGAAGCCAAAGAGAAGGGTATTAATGGTAAAGAGGTTTCGTTTCCTTATCGCGGAGCCGGGAAGACTGTTGCAATTGGTAAGCCTGACGGGTTTGTCAAGATCGTTTTCAATGAGGAAACACACGAAATCCTTGGCGCGCATATTATGGGGGCTGAAGCACCAGAGCTCATTCATGAACTTCTGTTAGCTAAAACTACAGAGCTCCTGCCTCAGGAGATAGCGACGATGATACATGTTCATCCGACAATTTCCGAGACGGTGATGGAGGCTGCTCGTGTCATTGAGGGTTGGGCGATTCATATTTAATATCTGAAAAGTCCGGAACCCACCAATCTCTGGAAGAAGTGGATGCATAGTCGCTGGCGTATTCGTTTTGCTTATTGTAAACCTCGTCCCCGGCTTTTCGTACTTCTGCAAGCTCAGCACATCGCCTGCAGGAGAAGGGAGAACTGAAAAAACAGAAGTTTTAATTCTTCTTCTCTGATGCCCGCCCCCTGCGGGGGATTAGGGGGCGTAGAAACAATTAATCAGGACGTTTCGACTCTTGATTTTATGAGAATGCACAGCAGCTCCTCTTAGGTCAAAGAGACGACTACCGCTGCCTCGTGCCACAAACACTCTTCCGGTTGCAGATTGCGAAAAAGTGATAAATGTGTGCGGCCGAATTGAAAGTGACATTTCTGGTGTGATCTGTCCTATTTCACTTCTCTCAATTTTTACTATCGTTGTCAATGCTTTATAGAAGATCCTCGCAAGTGAATCTGCACCATCAGCATTGGGATGAACTCCATCCGGAAAATGATATATTGCGTTTGTTAAAGGTTCGTTGGCATCAATAACCCCAAGATTGCGTTGTGCAGCTATATCCTTGAGTATCGGAATGATCTCCAGCATGATACTGTTTCGTATGTCATACCGGTTATCCCAGATCGGGCAGGGGAGGACTACCCATACTTCCGGTGATGATTGAAGCTTCTGTATTGTATCAATCAGTGCATTGTAATCATCACGGAACTTCGTGCCGTGCGTACTCCAGTTATACTCTTTTGTATCGTTGGTTCCAAGCATGATGGTAACAATGTCGGGTTTGAATGAGACTACATCTTTCAGTTTGCCTTGTGTCCAGTATGGCTTGTCACCTTTTTTGAGCAGTGTGCACCCGCTGACACCTGCATTGAACACAGTGTATTTTGAACCCAGAAGCGTTTTTAGTTTTTCAGTGTAGGATGGAGCATTATATCCCTGCGTAATGCTGTTTCCAATGCATGCAAGTTTTGTCTGTGCAGCCAGAGATGTATAAGAGAAAAAACTGAGCAGAACTGCAACTATACACTTAAACATACTGTACCGTTTCCTTTCAGGGTCAGGACGCTATATACCAGACATCATTTGGTCAAACTCACGGGGTACCGGTGCGGTAAGAACTATTTTTTTGTTCTTTGCCGGATGAATAAAGGAGATTCTCTCTGCATGAAGATAGAGCCGGCATTTTGCACTCGTTCTCTTGAATAGTGTATTGTCAAGATCCTCATTTCCATAGCGACTGTCACCGATGATCGGGGCGCCAATGTGAGAGAGGTGTACGCGTATCTGATGCGTTTTTCCGGTTTCAAGGAATACTTCAAGGCGCGAGCAGTTTCCATGCCGTTCGAGAATACGGTAACGGCTTTTAGTGAGCTGGCCGTCTTCACCAACGCGCATTTTTGTACCGTTATCATATTCATGTGCACGGCTCATCGAAAGTACGATTTCACCTTCAAATGCAGGAGGACTGTTGTGCGTAATCGCGATATAGCGTTTTTCGATTAAACGGCTGCGAAAAATTTCATTGAGTTGACGGATAATCTGTTTGGTCTTTGCTATGAGAATGACCCCAGATGTGTCTCTGTCGAGACGATGCACCAGTGCCGGTTCCTCCCCCTCAGAAAGGGCACCCTGTTCTATAAGGTAGCCTGTTGCAAGGTCGATAAGGGTGTCATGTTTAAGGTGGCCCGTTCCGGGATGAACAACAAGGCCCGAGGGCTTATTACAGGCGAGAATATGCTGATCTTCGTATATAACTATGAAATTTTTTTTGAAAAAAGTGGTGGCAACTATTGCCCGAAGGCTCTTATCCGGTCCGGCGGGTGACATGACTTCAGCTTCATCTGCATGAATATCGATCTGGTCACCCTCCACAACTCGATAATCCTGCTTTGTCTTTCTGCCGCCGACACGCACGCCGCCTTTCCGAATAAGAGAAAATATTGAAGACAGCGACATGAGCGGGAGACGCCTGCGCAACACTCTGTCAAGTCTGCTTCCCGCATCAGGTGGACCTATGGTAATCTGGATCATATCAATAAAGATCGTAAAGGCCGCTGATTGATTCTCCGTGGTTGGTCTTGAGAATCGCATTGCCAATAAGCTCAGCAACAGAAATGATCTCTAAATGTGGTATCTTTTTGCACTCAGGAATAAAAACAGTGTCAGTTACCACAAGTTTTGTCAAAGAAGAGTTTCTGATACGATCAACTGCATTTGCGGAGAGCACGGCATGAACCGCACAGGCCTGAATCTCTGTTACACCCAGGGAATCCAGAGCTTTGACAACCTCGAGGATTGAACCGCCCGATGCGATCTCATCATCAAAAATGATTGCCCGTTTTCCTTTAACTTCACCTATGACATTATGAATCTCTGGTCGCTCAGAATCATCAGTGCGGCGCTTATCGAGAATAGCAAGGGGGAGACCGAGTTTGATCGCATATGCTCCCGCGCGTTTGGCACTTCCGGCATCAGGCGCTATTACGACGCTGTTTTCAATACCCTGTTTGGTAAAGTAGTCGCACAGAACTCTTCCGGCCAGAAGGTGATCGACTGGTATGCGGAAAAAACCCTGAATCTGAGGCGAATGAAGATTCATGGTCATGACACGGTTTGCACCTGCAGTTTCAAGCAGATCTGCCATCAATCGTGCGGTGATAGAAATTCGCGGCTCATCTTTTTTATCGGAGCGTGAGTAGGGGAAGTAGGGGGTCACCGCCGTGATACGTGCTGCACTTGCATGCTTGGCCGCATCGATCATGATAAGCAGTTCCATGATCCCTTCATTGACAGGTATGCATGATGGCTGGATAATGAAAACATCCTTTCCACGCACACTTTCTTCTATTGTTACTTTAATATTATCATTGCTGAATTTCTTAATCTCACATTTGCCAAGTTCAAGACCGGCACTTCTGCAAACTGCCTCCGCAAGTGGCAGGTTTGCGCTCCCAGAAAAAATTATCGGCTTTCCGATCATCGCAACCTCACAAAAAAGTTATTCCTGAATGACACCGCCATTACGCTGTGCATCCCATTCAAACGTAATATCCATCATAGTTTCATTTATAAGTCGTGGCTGGCTTATCGTTTTTGGTTCAAAATAAAAATCCCCCTCGGGAAGATCAAGCATTTTGAAAATTGCCTCTCTTCCGGTCTCATTCCGGTAAAAAGCATCAACGATCTGACCTTTCTGGAAGGTAAGATACCCCTTACGTCTGCCGCAATAGATATGGAGGATCCCTTCCCTGCGCCCGATTTCAAGAAACTGGATAGCATCAAGCAGTGATGTCTGTTTGAGGTTACCGGAAAATACAAAGCTTGTATTGTACTGACCGATGAGTTCTTTTTTCTTTCTGGTAAGTCTCATAATGAAAAATATCAATGCCCCGGTCAGAATCCCGGATCCAAAACCAGACGTAACAATGAAATACATATTTCCGGTAATCATTTTAGCAGCCTCATTAATTTAGAGTCCTCATTAATTTAGAGTATTGTTATGAAGGTTCATTGGAATCGTTATTATATTCTTTGATGCGGGATATTTTAGCGACACCTTTGATGCCCTGAAGTTTTCGTAATATCTGCTTCAACTGGTTCCGGTTTCGTATATCTACCCTGAAAATACATCGTGCCTGCTGGCTGATTGTCTTGATTGTGGCTTCATTGATATTTACACCAAAATCGGAGAAAACCTGGCTGATTTCGTGGAGTAGGCCGGAGCGGTCCGCACTGATTAATTCCAGGCTTACATCATACTTTTTCTCTTCACCCTTATCCCAGACAACTTCGATGCGCCGTTCTTGATCATTTTCAAACAATGATGAATTAGGGCAGTCATTACGATGTACTGAAATACCTCTGCCTCGCGTAATGAACCCGATAATAGGATCACCCGGAATCGGATTACAGCATTTCGCGAAGCGAACCATGATATCTTCATTGCCGCCAACCAGGATCGCTTTAGAACTTCTTCCGGTAAACGTATCCATCAGTTTGGAGACAACATTTGATGGGACTGATTTGCGAATCTTTTTTGTCTGAAAAAACTGCATCACCCGTGCAATTGGCAGCTCACCATTGCCAACCATCTCGTAAAGACGGTCTACATGGTTGATTCCAAGAAATTGAAGCAGTCCGGGAATATGATCATTGAAAGGTGCTGTTGAGTGCAGTTTTTTATAGGCGACCTGAGTCATCTTCTTACCTAAATCGATGCTTTCCTGTCGGCCTGTGTTTTTAAGCCATCGACGAATTGCGCTTCGGGCTTTTGGAGTTTTTACCTCACGGAGCCAGTCAATTGATGGCTTTTTTGATTTAAGATGAAGGATTTCGATTGTCTGACCACTTTTAAGCTCTTTATTAATGGACTCGATTTTCCCATCGATTTTACCGCCTATGCAGTGGAGGCCAATGGCGGTGTGAATCGAGAAGGCAAAATCAAGAACGGTTGCACCTTTCGGTAACGAGATGAGGTCACCACGTGGAGTAAAAACAAAGATTTCAGCATGAAACAACTCAATTTTAAAAAATTCAAAAAACTCAGCAGAATCGGTAAGGTCTTTCTGCCACTCAATGAGGTTCTTGAGCCACGCGAGTGCTTTGTCATCTTTAGTCATCTCATTGTTGCCACTCTTATACAACCAATGCGCCGCTACTCCATCCTCAGCTACCTGATTCATCTCCCATGTACGGATCTGCATCTCGACAACAATACCATTATCACCGAATACTGTTGTATGCAAAGATTGATATCCATTTGATTTCGGAGTACTTATGTAATCTTTAAACCTTTCCTGAAGAGGATTCCACATGGAATGAATGACACCAAGTGCATGATAACAATCTCTGACAGTCGGAACGATAACACGAATCGCAAGCAGATCGTAGATCTCTTCAAACGGCTTGTTTCGTTGAACCATTTTACGGTAGATGCTGTAAAAATGCTTTGGCCTGCCAACAATGGTTGCTTCCAGCTTTTCAGCTTCAAGTTCTTTACGAAGTGGAGCAACAAAACTGTCGATGACACTCTCTCGCTCGGTTCTTGATGCTACTACTTTGGCAACGATGTCTTTATACTCATCCCAATAAAGATGTTTAAATGCAAGGTCTTCCAGTTCCCATTTGATGCGTGCCATGCCGAGCCGGTGTGCCAGAGGTGCGTAAATGTCAAGAGTTTCGGCCGCTATCAGCTTGATTTTATCTGGATCAAGATATTTTAAAGTCCGCAGGTTATGGAGCCGGTCAGCGAATTTGATGATGATGACCCGAAGGTCCTTCGCCATTGAAAGCAGCATTTTACGATACGTCTCAGCCTGACGCTCCTGCCGTGATTTAATCTGAAATGTCTTGATCTTCGTCACACCGTCAACGAGATTAACAATCTCTTCGCCAAATTGTTCAGCCAGAGTTTCTCTGGATATGGTGGTATCTTCAAGGACATCATGAAGCAGGGCTGCTGCTATGGTAACCGAATCAAGGTGCTGTTCAGCAAGGATAAGGGACACTGCTACCGGATGTGCCAGATAAGGTTCACCGGATTTTCGGAGCTGGTTTAAATGGGCCTGCCACGAAACTCTGAAAGCTTTTTCGATGAGCTCGGTTGAAATTCGAGGATTAACGTCCTGGATTTTTTTAACGAACAACTCAGCCGCTTCATCAACTGAGGCCGACGGCAGAAATAATGATGCATCCATAATATTAAATATAATACGTTGGCAGGGGGGGGAAAGTCGATGGGGGATTAAAATAAAGGATGAAGGAGGAAGGAGGAAGGAGGAAGGAGGAAGGAGGAAGGAGGAAGTTATGTTCCCAATTTTATACTTCACACTTTTGGTAAAAACTACGGATCACAATTCGTTCCCTGCTGATAGGATGGAGTCAAGTGTGTCCAATGGTCAAACGCTACATGGGGCTATTGGTTCAAGAAAAACCACGAAAGGCACGAAATACAACGAAAAAAAGAATGTGGATAGTTTGTATTATTTTTTCCTTATTAGTGCCTTTCATATATTTCGTGGTTAAAATCTTCAAGAGGATTGGTTATTGGCATTCACTCATTCACCCAGTCACTCAGTCACCCAGTCACTCAGTCACTCAGTCACTCAGTCACTCAGTCACTCAGTCACTCAGTCACTCAGTCACTCAGTCACTCTTTTCAAGTTTTCTATTTTTTCTCTCATCCTTCAAAAACCTCGACACCAGTTCACGCTGAAACCACAGGCTTCTGTTTATTGTGACCTGAAGCGTTTCGACATCTACTGAATGCTTATCAGATGACTTCTGAAGTGCGATCAGCCACTCATTTAGAATCTTTGTCTGATTCTCAAGGACCATCACCAGTGCTGCGGTGATCTCCTGAGTACTTGATTCAGGATTTTCGGACTCACGAGCTCCTCCGGCAATCACTTTTTGAATTCCCTCGAGTCCATCGCCAAGTTTACCGAGCTGAAGTACCGCCTGACCGATTTTGTCTTCTGATTTGACAAGTTTGTGCTGATTAAATACTTTTTTGACCTCCTCCCAGCGCTGAGATTCAACAGCTGTAAGTGATCCCTGAAGCTGCTTCCATTTCAGAAGATTTGCTTCAGCACCAGTAGTGAGAGTCTGCGCATCATTCTCATAAGATTGCTGCACCAGGTTAAAGAGCTCCTTATCATTCATTACCGGAAGAACCCGCTCTGCTATTCGATTCATGTTTCGATATGAACCCTGCAGCTTGAATGGGGGCTCCGTCCTGTACTCATTAGCCTGAGCCGCTGAACGGATATACTCCTGATTGATCCGCAATACAATATCGCGAACGGTAAGTAATTTCTTTGTAACGTTGATTATATCGGATCGCGCATCCTGGCTGTAAGTACCTTCAAGTTCAAGGTTATCAAAATTATCCTGTTCGATAGCATTGACTATTGCGTAGAGATCAGTGGCGCTTGCGTTTGACAATTCACTGAGAACAGGATTTGAGGTAAGAGCGTTTTCAAGATAACTTAATTTAAATGCTTTCTCATTTGCACCCAGCATATCTCCAAGATTGTAGGTGTCTGCCCGGTTTGCAAGCATGTCGGGCACTTTGAACCGTTCACCACTTTCGGTATAGGGGTTTCCTGCCATGACAACTGCAACTTTCTTTCCCCGAAGATCGTATGTTCTGCTGCATCCTTTGTAAATGCCTTCGATTTTCCGCTGCGCATCGCACAATGAGATGAATTTTTCAAGAAATTCGGGGCTGACATGCTGGATATCGTCAACATAGATCATCACATTGTTTCCCATCTCCAGTGCGAGATTGAGCTTCTCGAGCTCTTCCCGTGCGCTTGCATTTCCAGCCTCTGATGGATCCAGTGATGTCACCCTGTTACCAACAGCCGGACCATTGATTTTCATGAAAATAAGACCAAGTCTGTTGGCGACATACTCCATAAGAGTCGTTTTTCCGTAGCCGGGAGGTGAAATCAGAAGGAGCATCCCCATCAAATCGGTACGTTTTTTCTCACCTGCGGCACCGATCTGCTTCGCAAAATTATCTCCTATCAATGGGAGGTAGAGGTCGTTAATGAGTTTATTCCTTACAAATGAACTCATGACCCGAGGCTTGAATTCATCGAGACGGAGCTCGTTTTTGTATTCCTGAAGTAATTTCTTCCGGACATTCCTGTACAACTCAAATTTTTTTGCATCCCGTTCAGTATAATTGAGCAGTTTTTTTCTGAATGATGCGTATGAAAAGGTGAGAGAACCTTTTTGAATAATCGGATGATCACCCCGAAGGCCATTGACTGTTCGAACTGTGGATGTCGTATGGACCGCAGATGAATTACGATATGTCTGATTAAAAAGCATTTCACAAACGATTAAAGTAACCGCCTCAGGGATAAATTCAACGGGAACTGATGTGTTACATTCTATAAAAAAAGCCTGAAACCAGTTATTGACTAATTCTACCTGCAGCGCTGGCGTTCCTTTTAATGATTCAATAGAATCGGTAAATAACTGAAGGGTGCGGCGCTCTCGCAGTACTTCGTAAAAGGAGTGACACAACTGGTCAGCTTCCGGACTGATTACAAATGGAGAGCTGCCCTTGAGCTCTTCACAAAGATAATCTGCGGCATCATGCACATATTCACTTGAGATCAAGGGAATGCTTTGACAAAAATCAGTCAGAAGAGTGTTGAATTGATTATTGATTTCTACATATTTACCGGGAGTTTTGAATACCTGCGAAAGATGATTAATGCCTTTGAGATATCTCGCACTGGTCTCTTTGAACTCCCGGTTCTCATCCCAGATCCAGAATAAACGCGCCAGGCTCCGGGCTGATGGATCAAAGGAGAGAAGACCAATGGTGCTGTGCAGATTGATAAGCTCCCTGAAAATCAAAGCTGTATCGTGGTCATGCACCCCTTTGATATAACCTTCTTCATAGCGCGGTGCCATAAATTTTGAAACAGCGGCAGACAACTCCTGTTCCGTAGAGCCAAAGACGCTGGCAATATCCTCAAATTTTCCACAGAGCGAGCCAAGCAGAAGCTGCCAGGCACAATATTCTGCTCTATAAACAGATGCATTTTCAGAAATATATTCCTGATCCCAGACATCCCTGACACTCCGGAGCTCTTCAGAATCAACGAGCTCAAAAAATTCTGTACCAGTGAGATGATAATACAGTGCAGAATCTTTGTATACAAGGGTAAGATCAAGCGGCTGAGAATTAACCGTAAATGAGTGATTCCCGAGTTTGATAAGCTTGTCACTTTCAACAAATAGCTCTGAGCGGTCTTTTAACTGACGGGTTGCATCTTCCTTGAGTGTTTTAAGCTTGCTTTGAATATCATCCGCTTTGACAGTGTCGTTGAGATTAAGAAGCTTTTCCTGTATTTCGCGAATCTTTCCCACCATAATGTCTGATGAAAAGTACGTGTGAATCTCATTCTGGGTAGTAAAAGAACGCAGCCTGCTCTCAATACCTTTAAGAATTCTCTCCGCAGCTGCTATCAGGGATGTACAGGTACGGGAACGCTGCTCCTGAAGTAACACTTTTCTGGATTCGAATGCCTGATGAATCTCTGTTCTTTTTTGTGCGATAAGCGGAAGAAAATCATCGAAATCCGCAAATTTACCATCAAGTTCCTCAAACTGGACGAGAACTTTCGAGTAGTATTCATCACATTTTTCTACCGATTCCGCAAGATCGATGTAATTAGCAACTGACTGATCGAGCAGTTTGATCTGCGCACTGAATTCAGCAGATCCTTCGTTTTTACGCAGTTCCTTCATCCGATTGCGTAACGTACTCCGGATTTTATTGAGATCGGAAAAAATAGCAGATATATTTTCGATAATGGTAGTCGCACTGGTGGGATCACTTATTTTAAGATTTCCTACAATGTCAATAAGTAATTCAAGGTCTTTTCCGATGGAATCTAAAGCTTCTTCTCTCTTTTTTCCTTCGGATGTTTTGTCAACAGTTATGATCGTTTCCGAAATCTCATCAGTCCGGTTTCTGTATGGTGAAAGACCCTCTGAAGTGAGAAGAAACTCTATACAGGAATCGGACAGCTGCCCGATGCGTTCCTTGATAGATGCTTCAAGCTGCTCGATATGAGGAAGATCAGCATATTTAAGATTCTTCAGAGAGATGATCTCTCCGCGAAGCGAACGTAACCGGGTTAGTGAAGAGACAAACTGTTCTATCGATTTTAAATCTTTGAGTGTTGAACTTTTCAACAACTCTTCGACCGTTGATCGCACCTTGCTGATTGTTTCGGAGGTACTTTTCTTAAGCTTGTTGACTTTATCAAACTCATCAACTGCAGAAGCTGCAATAGAGCGGATTTGAGAGAGTGTATCACGAAGACCATATGCATCAGGCTTGTCGATCCAGAAATAGGCATCGAGAATACTGTCTGCTTCACGTGTTATATCGATGTACAGATTTGCGTAGGAATCATCCTTGAACAGAAGGCTCAGCACCGTCTGGCATCCGGACATGCACCTGACAATCTCCTTGTTTCCAATCTTATAATAGAAAGATTCTGTATCGATAGCCGGAGGGGTATAATCGCTGGAACAGAACGGTGTCTGCCAGAGCTGGATAACATGATTGTTGCGGGGCTCTTTATCAGATTTGAATAAAATCAGATCGCCGCTTTCAAAATAGGAGAAACCATGACACACCATCGGTGTGGCAATCTCCTGGCTGATACTGTTATAGGGTATGATTATACGCGTGCCGCTTACAAAGTTATAAAAAACATACTGGTAATCTTCACCATTAGGTGCAGCGATCCGCCTCTCAAAGGTAAGATTATCCGCCAGGGAGTCAAAGACTTTAAAAGTACCAGTTTGTAAATAGTACCCGTTCGGAAAAACCACCCCCTGGTTATCGGGAAGAAGAACGCAGGCCTGTTCAATGGAATCGATACGCAGGACTTTCTGCGATTTTTCATTAAAAAGAAAATACCTGAAATTTTTTTCCTGAAAGGGACGGATTTTAAGGAGTATTATATTACCCAGACAACAGTAAAAATACTCGGCATCATCGAGCGTCTGATCTGCATTGTCAACCGGTTCTGAATAAATTCCTTTTCCTGTTTCGGTATTATCCTCGATCTTGATGGTAAGATCCCCACCGATAGTTTCGACAAAAATCCGGTCCTCAATTGATATATGTGGATTTGATCCTTTACGGAAGAAGTCACGGTGCGTACGTTTCCACTCAAACTCCTGCTGCGGTGGAAAGGTTATCTCCTTTTCACTCCTGTTATCGAGGTACTCGAGTTTTTCTCCGGAAACCTGCCATTTGAAGGCTTTAATATCAGCTTTATCCTTTCCGGTACTGAAAACCATGTACAGAAAAGGGGATGAGTGGTGAATCTTGCTCAGAGAAGTACTTTTGTAATATTTGTAAAGTTCCTGAAAGTCACGAAGAAATCGTTCGTCGTTTATCAGATCGAGCGTTGTTTCCTTGAATGTTCCATTTTGAAAATCATAGATAGAAAAGACGTCTTCGATGGAAGTCATCGATTTCAAACCAAACTGAACGTTGTATCCGAAAAGGAACTTTCTGCCAAAGGTGGCCATATCGCGGGGAATGCAGGAGTTGCGGGTGGTAATCCGCTCACTTCCTGTTAACGATGTGTCAACTGTTCCGAAAACTGCTTTTCGTGATGTATTCAGTTTCTCAAGACACTCTTTGAGCTGTCGGGCCTGATTGTCAAGCCTTTGACGGATGATCTCATAGGTGCCTGAGTCCAAAACTGTATCGGTTGATGCAGCAGACGCATCAGTTTGTATCTGGTTTTCAGCCATGGTTCAAAAAGACTTTCCTTTTATGCTAAGTATTTGTGTGCGGCCTTGTGTGCAACACCGAATTTTTCAGCCGCAGAAAGGATGCTCTGAAGCATACTTTTTGATTCACCATCAGCCTGAGCAAGCATTTTTCCAATCAGTGAAGAGATTGTCAGATTTTTAATATCCTCAGTAGTTATGTTGAACTGAGAGCTCATTTTTTTTAACTGGTTTTTAAAATATTCAGGATCCCCATTGAAAAAGGTATCTTTGACATCGCTGAGAACAGAACTGGTTTCGACCATTCTGTCAAAAGCTTTGCCGGCAGTAATGGAACCCATAATTTTATCAAAGAACATTGTTTCACCACCGATAATTTCGATCTTTGATGAGCGGAGGGCTTCCTGGATAACACCAGCCTGCGATTCGGCGATTTTACGTTGAATGTCGATAGTTGCGAGCTCGACAGCCTTTTCCTTATCGAGTCTGAGCTTGAACTCTTCATGCTCTTTACCAACACCATCAAAGATTTTCATAGCATCGGCCTTTTCACGGATACCCTGAGCTTCAGCATTGTATTTCTTTGCCATAACTGATGCTTCAGTTTCTCCCTGTCGTTCCGTTGCAATAGCCTTTGCTTCTATGCCCTTTGCTTCTGCAACCGCTTTCACTTCAATACCTTTTGCATCAGCAGCAGATTTAAGCTCGATACTTTTTGCCTCCGATGTTGCGGTCAACTCAAGTACCTTTGCCTTTGCAGCTCCGTCAAGTTCAACAGCTTTCGCCTTAGCTTCAATAACCCGCGCTTCAGATATTCCGAAAACTGCTTCCTCTGCAGCTTTTGCTTCAGCCAGCGTTTTACGTGCAGCAGCTTCCTTTTCTGATGCCCGCAGCTTCGCGTCGGCTTCACTGACCTGCTGTTCACAAGTGTGTAAAGCTGCTTTTTTCATGGCTTCGGCAATGGATATCTCCTTAAGCTGCAGCTCCTGAGCGGCTTTTTCTGCAAGTGTAATTGCAACCTTCTTAGTACGCTCTGCTTCAGCGAATGCCTGAGTATCTTTTATTCTCTCCTGTTCCGCTACAACCTCTTTTTCTACAGCAACGCGGTCTCTGATAACGTTCTGGATATTCTTCCGTTCCTCTTCAACAGAACGCTCTTTAGCGATTTCTGCAAGAGAAACGATCTTCTCTTTTTCTGTTTTTTCAAGAAGTCTGTCTTTATCGACCCTTTCCGTTTCGATAAGCATGGCGCGTTCTTTTGACTTCTGTGCAATAATGATCTGACGGTTTTTGTTTTCTTCTGAAATCGCTACTTCTTCTTCTGTAATAATTCTTGCTTTTTCAGACTTCAGAAGCTCTTCCTGCTGAATTTTGAGCGCTTCAGCCTGCTCACGTGACTTGATTGTCGAAATTTCACGCTGCTGCTTTTCTTCTGCCTGCGCCTGCTGCCGCTGCAATTCGAGAATCGCTTCCCTTGCTTCCACGTTCTGCTTTTCTATGGTTTTTTCTTTATCTCTCTGAATCTGGTTTGCTTTGATCAATTCGCGTGCGGTAATTTCGGTAATTTTCTTTATACCTTCGACATCGAGGATATTATTTGAGTTCAAATGTTCAAGCGATGTTTGTTCAAGATAATCAATCGCAGCATCTTCGAGTTTGAAACCATTGAGATCGGTACCGATAACATTGATAATCTCATCTTTGAATTTATTACGTTCAGTATAGAGCTGTACAAAATCGAACCGTTTACCAACTGTCTTGAGAGCTTCTGAAAATTTGGCATCAAAGAATGCTTCAAGCGTTTTCTGATCAGAGGCTTTTTCGCATCCCAGTGATTGAGCCACCGTAAGCACATCATTGGCAGTATGGTTGACACGAACGAAAAAAGCGACTTTGATATCCGCGCGTATATTATCCATACAAACAAGGCCATCTTCTCCCCGGCGATCCGTCTCGATTCGTTTGACTGAAATATCCATTATTTCGCATTTGTGAAGAATTGGAATCACCCAGACACCCGCGAAAGCCACTTTTGAACCACCTATACCGTTTCTGACAATGACTTTTCCCTGGTCAACTTTTTTAAAGAAGTTTGAAAGGGCAAACAAAAATCCCAGTAAAATAAAAACTAGAATACCAACACCAATCAGAATGGTAATGGTAAGTGGGGTTAAATATTCGGAAATCATTTACTGCCTCCTGTAGCATTTGGGTTTAGTATATCTTTAATCTGTTTTATCTCATAAAAATCTGAAAGGTCATCCTTTACAACTACCACTGCGTCATCACCGATTTTCATAGGGGTTCCATCAGAGCTTCTGACATTAATAAGAATCGGAGCACCGGATGTGGCAATCGACGCCTGACCGATACGGCCCGGTTCAAGATTGGTAACAAGCTTACACAGTTTATTTTCAATTACAGTTTCTTTTTCATAACTTTTCAGTTCTTTGAAAAATTTCCTGAACGGGGAAAACGCGATTACGCTCAGTAGATATGCAGCGATAAATCCGGGAATAAGCAGTATGCCAGTCATGGTGATTCCAAATTTAAACACTATTGTAACGATTGCCGTTATCAACCACCAGAAAAGGGAGACAATGCTCAGCAGCAGCGCCAGTGGAACTTCTCCCATTCTGAAAAAAATGAGAATACCATGAAAAAATCCCTCACCATCAATATCCGAATCAACATCAACATCTGCATCCCCATCGATTGAGTGGTCATGCAGTAGCCCGCTCATTACGGTCAGCCAGTACAATATCATAAGAGTAAGAAATAGTGTAGGAATCAGGTTGAAGCCTGTAATGGAGACCTTGAAAACTTCAAGCATAAAGGAACTTTCGATGAGCGTTAAAACTAATCTCTGGTTGTAAAAGCAATATTAATAATAGTTTTTGACCGGTAAAATAGGCAAGTAAAGCCGTCGGGTTTTATATATGAAAAAAACCATTTGAGGCCAAAAATTAAAATTACAAATATAGACTTTTAGCGATAGAAGCTTTTTCATGGCATACATGTTGATAAAAATTTAACGGCTACAATTCACAAAATCTGGAGGTAGTAATGGCAACTGCTGTAGATAATTATCTAACCCTGCTCTGGAATATGTTTCAGTATGATATCACTATCTTAAGCCAGCCGTGGATGTATTACTGGGTTTTGATACCGGCAATCGGCTATCTTGTCTTTTTCTTTATTAAGTGGGCTGTAATTACAACTCCACTCTGGTTACCGGTAGCACTGGCTCTATCGACATTTCAGGGCAGGAGAAAATAACACATTCTTGTTATGGATCACCCGCGCGCAGTAATACTATAGTTATATGTAAACCTGACAACGTAAAGCGCGGGCTTCATATTATGATTCCCCATACAGGGAATAAGTGAATATGGGTATGCATTTGGTCGGTGTTAGCAGCATTTTTGACAAATGACTCAAGTACAGCAGAATATGCAATCGTCTCTCTCCGCATTCGACAAGCTCAGCGACCACGCATTCGACAAGCTCAGCGACCACGCATTCGACAAGCTCAGCGACCACGCAACCCTCTCTCCAC
>JAFGIN010000118.1 GCA_016929595.1 Chitinispirillaceae bacterium | reverse complement strand
GGTGAAGATGTTTACAGCGGAGTAATCACGGGATTGGTGAATAACACTCCGGTGCAGGTTACTGTTACTGCAACCGATAAGTCACAAAAGAGAAATAGTACAACGCTTACTTTTTCTGTTACACGGGACTCTACAATACTCGATGCAGAGCAACCAGTGATCGTGAAGGTCGCGGGACCGGAGTGTGGGTCAAGAGTCAAGGAGGCAACGGGCAGTCTGACATTTACTGTAAATGATAATTCCGGGGTAGATTCAGTCTGGTGGACACTCAATGATGCGTTTGTTGCTGTGGTAGCAACTTCGGGTGAAAGTGAATATGCCGTTAATTACACACTCATCAACTACGGGAACAATGTCATCAGGTTATTTGCGAAAGATAAGTCAGCCGCTGGTAACAAAGGCTCGCAGACTATTACACTGACCTATAATACTGAAGTGAGTGCGCTTACGCTGACAGCCCCGGCAGTAAATGCGACAGGTGTTTCCACTTCGCCAACATTTAAATGGAGCGGCGGGGATGATGAGGATGGTGATGGTGTCACGTATTCCGTTAACTATGGGATTTCACAGGCAAGTCTTACCGGAACTGCAACTGTTACCGGGAAAACGGCAACACCAGGTACTCCTCTTGCGTATGCAAAGACCTATTACTGGCAGGTAACAGCAACAAGTGCATCTACTGCGTTCCCTGATAAGGTACAATCTGCTGTCGGTACATTTACGACTGATGGAAGTCTGCCAACGATATCTGCACAACCTCTATCAACGTCTGTAGAAGAGGGGCAGAGTGTAGCGTTCAGTGTAACTGCCGACGGGTTTGGAACGCTTTCTTATCAATGGCAAAAGAATAATAGTCCTATTAACGGAGCAACGAGTTCATCATATAAGATTTCCGCTGTACCAATGGCTATGAATAATAATTCTTATGTCTGTGTTGTAAGGAATGAGGTGGGGGAGGTTACCAGTAATGCGGCAAAATTAACAGTAATTGCAAAATACAAGGTAACCTACAACGAAAACTATGGAGCACAGTACGTTCCGGTTGATGATAAACGATACGGTGCCGGTGAAGAGGTAACTGTTAAAGCTGCTGACAGTAGAATGGTGAAAGATGGACATAAGTTTATCGGCTGGTGTCTTAATTATAATGGAAATGGTACCATGCTCAATACTGGTGATCGGTTCAAAATGGGATCACAGGATACGGTACTTTTCGCGCAGTGGGAAGTAATCAAATATGTAGTAACATTTAAGAATAACGTAAATAACGATTCAAAAAATCAATCGTATGATGCTGGTACATCATTGTTGTCAAACCAATATCCCAGTTTTGATATAACCGGCTATGAATTTTCTTATTGGGATAAATCTTCAATAACGGTCAATTCGCCAACAACCATAACTGCTTATTATATTCCAACTGATTGTGAGGCGAGTGGAAATGATATACAAATCTGTAGTGGATCTGGTGAAACATATGATCTTATAATAACTGCAAAAAATTCAGCATGTACAATCATGGAATATGTATGGTATCAGCATCATGGTACATTTGAATTTATAACAGATGGAGATTTTGGGGGTTTATTTACTGCTCATGGGCAGTCAAAAAGTACATTGGTTGTCAGTAATGTTGAGGGTGTAGCATATGGTTTTGCCTGCATTGTGAAATTTCTAAATGGCCAGAAAGACACAGTTTTCTTCCCCGTCCAATTATGTAATCAATGAATACAATGGAAAAAGCGGTATCTTATGTGAAAAAAAAATTGATTGTAGATAATTTTTTCGGTTTTTTTTAACTTATTCAAATTGTTCTTAGCTTTGTGTTTTTAGGGCAGTAACTAAAATTAAACAATTAAGAGGTTATATTATGGGTTATGACAGTATATCCCGGATTTTATCTGTTTTAAAAAGATTATTATTGAGTTGAAAGCATGTAACGACATAGTAAAAGAACATAAAGCGCAGGTATTCAATTGTTTAAAAGTAAATAAATTACAAGCTTGGATTACTTGTAAAATTCGGCAGTTATCCAAAGGTAACTGTAAATAGAATCGTTTTGTGAAGAGATAACCACGAAAAAAACACACGAAAAAAAAAGGATGAAAAATCTATTTTTTTTTCGTGTGCCTTTGTTGTTTTTCGTGGTTAAATTCTGGACCTACACCGAATAAGTCCCCGAAGAAACATTACCGCCCCGGCCTGTCCAGTTGGTGTGGAATACTTTGTTCAGTGGTGCGTCTATTCGCTGGTAGGTGTGTGCTCCGAAATAATCGCGCATTGCCTGAAGCAGATTTGCCGGTAAGCGGTCACATCGGTATCCATCAAAGAACGCCAGCGCGGAGCTGAATGATGGCATCGGGACGCCGAGTTCGATTGCGGTCATGAGCGTTCTTCTCCAGGATGCTTCACAATCGGTTACAATCTTTTTAAAGTAGTCATCAAGAAGAAGGTTCGTGAGACCAGGGTTTTTTCTATATGCATTTTTTATATTTTCCAGAAATGCGCTTCTTATAATACATCCACCGCGCCACAGCAGTGCAATGTTGCCAAAGTCAAGGTTCCAGTCATATTCTTTTGCGGCTTCACGCAAACACATGAACCCCTGTGTGTAGGAGATTATCTTTGATGCAAGAAGTGCTTTACGGATATCTTCAACGATTGCCTTTACATCCCCTTTGAAAAGTTTTGCCGGACCGTTGAACACCCCTGATGCATTCATCCGTTCCTCTTTTAATGCAGAGAGGCTGCGGGCATAGACCGATTCTGCTATAAGTGTTACAGGAATACCTAGATCAAGAGAATTGATACTGAACCACTTTCCGGTTCCTTTTTGTCCAGCTGTATCGAGGATCTTTTCAACAAGGGGTAAACCATCTTCATCTTTGAAACCGAGAATGTCACGGGTAATTTCGATGAGATAACTGTCAAGTTCGGTTTTGTTCCATTCAGCAAATATTTCATGCATCTGATCAGGTGATAATCCCAGTCCCTGTTTCATCAGGTGGTAGGCTTCACAAATAATCTGAATGTCGCCATATTCGATCGCGTTGTGCGCCATTTTGACATAGTGCCCCGCTCCATCACTACCGACCCAGTCGCAACATGCTTCACCCGAAGGCGTTTTGGCTGATATTGCTGTAAAAATATCTTTTATCAGAGGCCACGCTTTGATACTACCGCCCGGCATGATTGATGGTCCATTGCGGGCACCCTCTTCACCACCCGAAACACCGGAACCGATGAAGAAAAACCCTTTGTCTTCAAGGTACTTTGCCCTTCTTATTGTATCTGTAAAGTATGAGTTCCCACCATCGATAATACAGTCACCAGGAGAGAGGTGGGGGAGGAGCTTCTCAATTTCGGCATCAACTGCCTCTCCAGCCTTAACCATCAACATGATTTTACGGGGAGTTTTGAGTAACCCAACCATCTCGTCAATAGAGTGCGCGCCAATGACACTGGTTCCTTTAGCTGCGTTATTAAGGAAGTCATCAACTTTTGAGACTGTCCTGTTAAATGCAACGACGGTGTACCCGTGGTCGTTCATATTGAGAATAAGATTCTGACCCATGACAGCCAGACCGATTACTGCTATATCGCCTTTTTTTTCCATTCAATGTTCCACCTGGTTAGAAATCGTACTACCACTTAAAAATCAGACGTTAGCCTTAATGTTGTCTTCAAATCACCGGTTGGGTTTCCTGTATATAGACCCCATGCAATACTGAATCGATCTACAAAACGTTTTTCTGCAACAATTCCCCATCCAAAAGCAAGTGTTGGTCTGCGGCCGCCAATAGCATCGCGCATACTTTTATCACTGAGGTATGTGTCAGCAACGTTTTCGAATTCGAAGGCGAGAACATCAAGAATCTTCATTGTTGGTACCGTAATTCCAATATTGATTGGCCTTACAATACCGGTACTTGATTCAAAGCCAAGACGTTGATATGCTATTTCCGCATAGAATTTCATGTCCGTTATAATAGTAACATCAAAAGTCCATTGCGCAAACAAAGAATTATTCTTAACGAATACATCTCCTGAATCAACAAACGTTGAATAGTTTCTGAAACCAGTTCCAAAATGTAATCGTTCGGAAAGTGCGAAAACGTCAAGGTATCCTCTGACAAAGCCTGCGCTTAATTTTGAATCGAATTGCTGGAAGAGTGTTGGTTGAGGTGCTCCATACCATTTTTCGTTGTTAAGGTTGTTTCCGATCATGGTAGAAGTTTTGATTGAGAGCAACGTTCCAATATTAAACATCGTTCCAACTTCAATCTGATTTGCAAATACTTTCCGGTTTTTAAATGGTCCAGTGATGTTATCATTTCTTGAGTCACCGTAGCCACCAGCAGGTTGATCAAGATAGTTTCCGAAAAGTTGACTGCAGCTGTTAAGTAAGCCATCACGACCAATTTTAAGGTGAATTTTTGCACTGAAGTTACCATTCGAGTAATCCTTGAATCCTTTCAGATATGCCTGGTTAACTTCAATAACGTCGAAGTAACGCTGAAGATCTTTACCATCAGGAAATGAACCTTCTCTACGCATAGTCCAGTATGGATAAAACCTCAGAGCAAAGGCGCTTTCAAAATATTCAAGTTGATATGAAGCGCGAATGGCAACTCTTAACCAGAAATCATCAACGGTTTTTCTTACACCGCGTGCATTCGATAAATAAAATCTGCTTTCACTCTTGCCTGAAAATTCATCGTACATTTTCTTTTCTAGTTGCATATCAACCGTTGCAGCGTATCTGAGTGGTGAAAGTATTCTGGTTGCAAGATTGTTTTCTGCGTTCTTCTCTTGGAGGTTAGCTTTCCCAGGCTTATTTGAAGATAAAAGTTCTTCAGATGTTTCGATATTTTGGTTATCTTCACTTGTATTTGTTTCATTATTGCTCATACTTGATTCTTGGAACATACCAGAGGACGATTCTGTAGCATTTTCCTCTGAAGGATAGTCCTGAGCTATTGGAGAACCAGCCGCTACAATTATTAATAATGTGAATAGTTTATATAAATTCATCTTCCCCACCCTTAGAATGTTACTGCTGCGTTGATTGCGAACCACGATGATGTAATTTTTGTACCAACAATTGTGATTGAAGGTACAATTTCAAATATATCCCAGTTAAATCCGGCTGCAAGGCTGTATCCACCATACCATTTTCCTTTTGTTACTTGCACAACTGAAGGAGGCAGGCCAACATTAAGAGTGTCAGGGTCCTTGAAACCATGTTCTCCAATAAAAAAACCAGCACCACCCTGCACAAAAATATTAATCTGTTTATTAGACATTGGCAGATAATAACGCGAAATTAACTGTGTACCTAGGAAGTTTATTCCAGTAAGAGTTGAATCACGCACCCAACGACTGAAACTGATTTTTCCACCAAAAGAAAGACCTGCAATTGCGTTATCGTATTTAAGAAATGGTTTCCCAAAAAAAGTCCATCCGGCATCCCATCCCAATTTCAATGCTTTTTCATTTGGTGTATCTGGGTTTGTTGATGTCGGAGCGCTTGAATTAATTGGTGATGCCAGGCCTATCGAAAATGAATGGAATGTCTCTTTAGCATCTGAGAGACATATAAGAAAAAGAACTAAAATGCATGAAGTTGTCAAGGTTTTCATAAATACATATTTCCTGTATTAATGTTGGTTAAAATTTGATAAAAACCACATATCCTAATGAATCTTTCAAATCCCTGATAAACTTGAAGAAAAAGAAGGCGAATTGATCGCCTCTTTTTTTATCTTAGGATTAATTTACTATGAATATTTTTCAGGCCATTTTGGAACCTGATCAAGTAAACACCTTTTGCTATAGCTCCGGTATTAAAGAAGTTAGTTCCGCTCTTTGCAATGTCATATGTAGCTACAACCCTACCATGTAATCCGATTATATCAATTTTCCCAGTTGTAGAGGTGGTGATATTGATACCATGTGTATTCTGGCTGATTTTAATCTGCATATGTGTTGGCTGGCTAAGGATATTCCTTTTGACTCCGATCTTTGGATTCCACCAGTCACCAACAAATATCTGAATTTTATCTTTTAATTCAGAGAAGGTTGCTGTTGATGCAGTAACTTCGTATATACCATCTTCATCAGCCTTAAAAGTTATTTCATTTCCCTCTGTCCCACTTAATTGGCCACCATTAGAGCTCCATTTAAAGGATTCTGTTACTGCCCCACCTTTCTGGTCTTTGAACAGTACTGCCAATTTAATTTCTTCACCCTTTGGTATAACAGTTGCTTTTGACGTATCAGGGGTAACAATTCCAATATCGCAACCCACGGTAGTTCCATATTTTGATCCGAAATCGTCTTTGAAATCGTTCACCCACCTGAGTGCATCTGTTAATTGCTTTGCTAACTTTGTATTTACATGGCTATATATGTCTGTATCTATTTTATCCTGGACAAGTCTCCAGTTGTTAATAAATCTTCTGACTTGTCGTATACCACGGAAATGGTTGTGATAGAGGCTCTGTATAAGCGTCATTCCTGATTTCATCTTGTATTCCCATTTGCAATGGTGGAAGAAGAGCAGGTAATCTTCCGGACACTTTGTGATTGTGCCAAATGAATCAGCAAGAGCAGGTGAATAGTATTGGACCATTTTATTCCCGGTTTCCATCGTGCGATCAACACCAATGCCATCATTTGTAAGGTTCATAAAAAATTTGGTAAAAAAACGACTTTGGCTCATACCATCAAAATCTATTTCGTAATGTTCATCATTTTTAAGTGCGGGCATCAGTGCGCTATAAGAAATAGTATAGTCTTCATAGGTCTTCCAGGATTTTGAGAGCATATCCTTGACAATATACCTAACCTGTGGGGTATTACCGTTTTCAAAACTGCAGCTAATCCATTCATTGGCAATCTGCTCTGCTGACAATGTGGGATTCCATGCAAGTCGACCATATCCGTAGTAATTCGCTTGTGCCAGGAAGTGCCCTGTCCAGTTTGTTGCAGTACTGAGATTGCTAATTGCCCACACCCCGCCTCCTGTTGCTGCATTTCCGGTACCTCTTAGGAGTTGATACGTGATAGAACCTTCTGTTCCTTCAGGTATTGTCGGAAGCTTCATATCAAAATCTAAAATTTGTTTCCATTTTGGCACAAGCCAACACAGGTGTATATCCTGTCCTGTATATTCCTGGGTGATTTGGAATTCCATGCCATGTCGTACTTCGTTCATGGTCAGCAACTGGTTGGGAGGCTCAACTGTCTGGAAATCGCGAGGTCCATCTTTTTTACGAAGGATAATTGCATCGTTCCAGGTTTGTCCTTCAAACTCTTTTGACTGGTTTACCGCAAAATCCGGATCAGAAGTATCGTAAATGAATGTTCTCCAGATCAATACATGCCCATGTCTCTTCAATGCTTCTGCCATTGGGTTTGCACCCTGTGATTGTGTAAGACCATATGAAGAACGAGGGCCTTCTTCTCCCTCTGAGTCTGCTTTCATGAGAAGACCACCAAAATTTGCTATATATTTACGTATTAAATCGACTTTGTCAAACCACCATTGTTTCGCTTGTGCGTTTGCGTATGCATTAGCTGTACTCATTTTTGGAGATACAAGTCTTGGGCTTGCATAAGAAACTGATAAATAATACTTAAGGCCATACGTTCCAATTAAATCTGCGAAAATTTTTTGTGTTTTCAAATTTGATTCTTCAAGACATTTATAATTCCCTATTGAACCACCACGGTATGTGTTTACGTTATCAGGACAAATGCCGTTGAGTCCAAGAGAGACTGCCATTCGGCAATAATCCACAATACGAGCTTTTTCAGCAGTAGGGAGATTTCCGAAGTTTTCCATTTTGTAAGGGCGATCACCACCGTATACGCGTTCTGTAGTGGGGTTGCTGCCATAGTGGTTGGTCCAATGGTCTAAAACTCGGTAGGGGAAATATGGAGCTTCGTTAATATTTAAACCAGTGAGTGGTTTATGAGTCTGCATCAGACGTAGGAAATGGAAGACACCACGAAGAACTCCTACTTGATTTTTTCCTGTAATATATGTCTTTCCACCATCACTTTTAATTATAAAGCCTTCGTCATTGATTTTACTGAAATCAATCCCTGTCGGTAATAATGATGAACCTTCTGCAGCAAGGACTATTGCTCCAGGACCATCAGTATTCGAAAGCTTTGAACCACCTAGTAGCTTTGGAATAGCTAAGTCAAATTCACTCTGTGCATTCTTTAATGTATCAGATTCTGGATCTGATATGATAAGACTTATACAAACACTTTGATATTGAGCTTTTAAGGTAGCATCTGAAACCGGAGAATAATGCAGCCATGTTTCAGAACCGTTGTAAGCTGCAAATATATTACCTGGCACTAGTGTTGAAAGAACCAGAAAACATAATGTTGCTCCAAGTAACACTTTTCTAATAGACATCCTTTTCCTCCCCCTAAAAATGCGAATTCCGAAATTGAGCCGAAATTCGCATGCATCGAATTGTATTTAAATGCTTAATCTTTTTTCCAAAATATGTGCGATTGGTTCTGTATGCAATTACTAATAGTAGTATAAATTAATTACTCTGATTTAAAAATGTATCAAAATTTTAGAATATTAATAATAAATTTTTTGAACTGTGTCCTTTTTTCATTCGTTGAATCCTTATCGGGAATCTGAGAATTACGGATTTTAATATACATGCTGTAATTATCTCTTAATATAACCAATAACAAATTTGATGGAGAATATAAATATTTAGCTGGAGAAATTCTGTTACTGATTTGTGTACACTCATAAATATGGGCTAGATTTTTAGAAATTCTCAACTATAAAAAGGGCTCAATATATTGAGCCCCTTAAATTAACTGATGCGAGAGAAGATGCAATATTGTTAGAAGAAAAATTACCATTTTAACTGAACTGGCGATAGTTGCTGTGTAACGCTTGAACCAAGACCAAGTTCACCGTTTCTGTTTATCCCGAACACCCATATTGATCCGTCTGTTTTTATTACTATACTGAAAGAAGATCCAGCTGCAGCATTTGCAACGTCGTCCATTATTTTGATTGGTGTGCGTTGAGTTTCGGTAGATCCGTCACCCAATTCTCCATAATTGTTTCCTCCGCAAGCCCAGAGTGTATTATCGGTTTTAATGATGAGAGTATGTACCCCACCAATTGAAACTTTCTTAACATCTGTCACAATCTGTACTGGAGTGGGGTAATATGTATCAGCACCGATACCCTGACCAAGTTGCCCCTCCGAATTATCACCACAGCCCCAGAGTGTATTATCAGTCTTGATGAACATGCTGTTAATATATCCCGCTGCAATGCTTTTAACGCTATTTATATCACAATAAACTGTGGTTCGTTGTTCGTTCCAGGCTGTTCCAATTCCAAGTTGGCCGTACCTATTGTTTCCACATACTAAAACTTTTCTGTCTGTCATAAGTAACAGCGTATGATGGCCACCAGCTGCAACTGTTGCGATCCCTCCTGGGCGATAGATAGGTTCGGGATTTATGGTTGCACCAGTCTCTCCTAAACCAAGCTGGCCCAAACCATTATTTCCACAACCATATGCCGTGCCGTCTGTTTTTAAAAAAAGGCTGAAATTTGCGCCGGCATCGATATTGGCAATATTTGTTATGTTTGATACTTGTACGAATGATTTACTATCTTCTTCTGATTCATTTCCAAAAACACCACCTAAATTCCATCCGCAAGCCCACAATGTTCCATCATTCTTCTTTATCAAAGAATGGTTTGAACCTGCATCCATTGAAGCCACATCTGAGGTTATGTGCACGGGGGTGTATTGAGGCAAGGAGGTACCAATACCAAGTTGACCACTACCATTGTTTCCCCATCCCCAAAGTGTGTTGTCCTGCAGTGTAACAAAAGTAAAGTCTGCGTTTGAACTTTCGCACAATGTTTTTCCTGCATTGACAGTCAGAATTGCACCCTGACTTGTTACGGTTCCGCAACTGTTAGTTACGTCACAAGTAAACGTTGCTCCATTATCAAAAGAGTAGTTAATTTTTCCAGCCACTAATGATGATGAGTTAGTACCAACATTATTACCATTTTTTTTCCATTGATAATTAAGTGTACCTGAACCAGTTGCCGCAATGGTAAATATCACAGTATCTCCAGCCCATTTAGTTTGCGATACTGGATTTACAGTGATGGAAGGCTTTGTGTTAACGGTTAGCATTGCGGTTGTCGAAATAACTCCATTTCCACAACCGTTGGTGACCAGACAAGAGTAATTTCCCGCGTCTCCACCAGTAACAGATGCGATGCTGTAAGTTGCAGAAGTAGCACCAGCAATAGTAGTATCCTCTTTTTTCCATTGGTAGGCTATAGTTGCACCGTTAGCAATAACTTGGAATAATACAGCTTCACCTATGCATGTCGTTATTGATGCAGGATGTGTAGTTATAGTCGGTTCTGTATTTACCGTAAGTGTAGCAGCTTCAGATGTAATGCCCGAGCCAACTCCATTATTGACAAAGCAAGTGTATTTTCCAGTGTCGGTAATGAAAACAGTATTGATTTTATAAGAAGCTGAAGTAGCACCAGGTATATTTGTGCCATCTTTCTTCCATTGGTATGATAATGTACCTGTACCGGCAGCTTCAACAGTGAATGATGCAGGTTCACCTGTACATTTGGTTATTGATTCAGGAAATTTTGTGATGGTTGGTATAAGACCACTAGTTGTAAATGAACTGATTGCTGAAATTACGGTATCAGCATAGGGCGTCTTTGTATATCCAATCACTTTCCAGAAGTATTTTGTGTCAGCATCAAGTTTGTTTTCTGCTGGGAGTGTAACACTGTTTGCTTTAACTTCCGGTGTTTTTATTGTCATGCTATTCTGTTCTTTATCATATGAAACTACATAAAAAACTGTATCTCCATCATTGTCTGTGCCACCTTCCCAGGTGAACGTTGGCTGGGTTGGAATGTCGGTAGCATTGTTGGGTGGAGTTGGAGCTGATATTGCAACAGGGGTTATATTGTAAATCAGACTGGTTTCGGCTTTTCTACTGTTTCTGTTTGTTGCAGCATCACGTGCATGAATAGCGATTGTATTGTTTCCAAATGTTTCTAATGTATAGACAATAGTATATTTTCCGTCCGTTCCTTTTGTGCTACAGCCGGCAGCTGTCCCATTAAGCGTCCACCATACAGAATCTACACCTGAGTTGTCGGTTATCACATAAGTAATTGTTCCGTGGGGGATGGTGACCCTTTCGCCGTTTTGAGGACCTGAAAAATAGGCTATTACCGGTGGTTCTACATCAAGCATTGTCGAATCATAGGTAACAGTAAATTTCAGTATTCTGCTGTTTTTCCTCATCGACTTATCAATCGCTGTAACCGTGATCTCGGTTGGTTTTCCATTTTCAAGACCACTGACAACACCCGAATAGGTACCGTCCAGTTGTAAAACTGCAAGTGTCATAGTGCTTCCACAGGTAATCGATATACTGTCAACACCTGCTTCGCTGTCTTTTGCAATACAATTTACTGTAAACTCCGGTGCGCTGATCTTTTTACCATCGACTACCGTGTCAACAAGTGAAAGCTCTGGTTTTGTCGTGTCTGATGGAGTAATCGAAATTGTTAATATTATGGGAGATATTGTAACACCGTTTGTTGCAGAGATCGTAGCCGATGTCGCAGCTATTGTCCCGTAGGGAGGAGTCCACTCCCAGGTGGTATCTATAACAGTTCCTATATCCGAGTTGAAAATAACTGAGCCGGTTTGCGGTTTGATGAGATACTGACGGATGTCATATTTTAAAGGTTTACCTTCGATTGCGGTGATAGCGATTTCTGATTTGTTCCATAGTAATGTATCGAGCGTATCAGATGTATCAATTGTATCGACTATACCAAGCTTTACCTGGTACCATGATGTATCACTTCTGGTGCTGTTGAAAACGATGATCCCTACATCTGCTGTACAAGCCTGTGATGGCTTAACATGGATGAGTACTGAATCGGTTCCTGTAGGAAGTACGGAAAATACGGCAGAATCCAGTGGCATTCTGGTGGTATGTTTTATGGTTAACGTATCAGTACTATTATTATTGTCGACAGTGAAAATGAGTGTGTCGGCAGTTCCAACTGGAATTGTATCTGGAATGGAAACAATTGATGGCAAAAGCATTCCTGGGATATTCACTCGCATACCTGTAAACGCACTATCTTCTACAAAAGAATTACCATACAGTGCGGATGCAACTATCATAACGGTAAACGTATCAGCTACGGATGCAACGGATACGACACGCACTGTATCCTTTTGCTGCGAATAGAGGGGGGTGAGTGTTATTCCGGTTGATGGTAATGCTGTTATTTTATATTCAGGAGGAAGAATCGTTCCGCTTGATGCCCTTGTCACGTACAACAGCGTATCGCTTTTTCCCGTAACAGTTGTAACAGGTGTTTGGTTTGTAATAAAGTATACACCCGTTTCTTTAGCGAGGATATAGAGAGGTAGTGTATCACATTTGTCACGTAGACCGCTGTCTTTGAATTGTGCATCTACAAAGACTGTACAGGGGCCGGTAATGTCGAATTGAGGGCTGAAATAAAGCGTATCGTATTCTTCAAGTGAACCAGTTGAAAATAAAGTGTCAAAAACGTTGCATGAAGTCCTTAGTGTTACTGTATGGAAGTGCTGGGTAAAATACACTGCAACGCCGATCTGCGGAACATCACCCTGGTGTAGCATTACATTGCTAATAGAGAGTTCGATATCTGCGTACTTGGGGTTTTCTGCCGGACTTTCCGGTAGGTTAATACAAAAGAGCATTGATGCTCCAATTACAAGAGACAGTGTGAGTGAAATGAGTGACAGACGCTTCATAGTCCTCTTCCTTTCTGAGGGGTACAATTAAAAAAAATATGTGATGAGTGTAGTTCTCAATATTTTTGGTCTTTGAAAAAAAGTTATGGTCCACAGAGGCCATGACAAACAATTGTTATCGTTAAAATTTTTTCTAGATTCAGGCGCTACAGGGAATATAAATACAATTTTCAGGAAATTATGTGACGGTGATCACATTTGTGCATTTTTTCGAAATTTTTTCCTCATTAATACTATCCAGACGTGAACCAGTTTAAATCGCATGCCGGGAGGGGCTTTTGCCTGATCCTGCTGACTTCTCCTCCTCTCTATTAACAATAGAGAAAGAGCAGGGGGTGAGGCGAAAAATATTTCATACGTCTTGCTTGATCAGTATCCCCCAAATGTATATTGATAGAGCTTAAACAAATTGAATTTTTAATACAGGTATCCAGAAGACAGAATTCAGGATTCAGTATGCAAAAACCTGCAAAAAGATTTCAAGTATGTATTGCTCAAGGTTTATTAGAGGAATCACGCTATCGTCTGATTCTTGCTGGAAACCAGGTATATGCTAAATGTACAGTTATGTTCATTATGGCGGTCAGCAAGTTACTTGAGCTTATTCTCAGCAATTCTGATTTCTGACTCCTGACTCCTGTATTCTGTTTATTATTCTGCAAGTTAAAGGAGAATACCTATCATGATTTTAGGACGCAATGAGGTGCCGTTTCCCGATAATCCGCACTGTAAGCGATGCTTGTCAAAAAACTGCCGTGAG
>JAFGIN010000011.1 GCA_016929595.1 Chitinispirillaceae bacterium | reverse complement strand
GGTGGAATACTATAAAAACGAGAAAATATTTTTCAAATTAGGTATTAATTCTTCATGTAATTATGTATCCTTTAAAAAAAATTTAAAGAGTGAATGGCGAGAATTGACTTTGAGTGGTAAATCGGTGATTGAAGAATATAGAGACAGTTTATTTGGCATAATTGGATCGGATTGGGAATACTAAATGTGAACGTACTTAGTAATTGTTATTTTATTGAAAGCATATCCTGTTTACGTAACAAATGATTAATCAATATGAAATTATCTGTCGGGGTCCGTATCGAAGCTTACTAAAAAGTGCAGATGCTTAGTTAGTGAGTGATTTGGAGGTAAAAACACCATTCGGCGACATCAAATGCCTCAAAGTGTGGGATCACTGCTATTACGGCGGCACGACAACACTCGCCAACCCACACTAAATCGTCTACCATCCGTAGTTTTAACGAAGGCTGGTCTCTGGCGTCCATATCCTGAATATTCTTATTGACCATTCCAAGACCAAAGCTGCTACTCGGGTGTCCATCCTGCAAAATCCGGGTTATTTTGGAGATTTGTTTTTCTTTCAATTTCAACGTTAGAATACTCTTGAATACACTTTAATGTTCTGTAAGAAACGCGAAAGGGCTGGAATTATACTATATTGTATGAGAATACGGAATAATAAGTGTATTCCGGCGGAACTGAAGGGTCTTCCTGAATAACCATTGTTCTTTGAGGACCGGAAATTGCAGTAGTAGAATCATCACGATTAAAACGCTTAAATTGTCTTAAATTTGTATTTAATGTAGTTAACTATAAAAACTGAAGGACCTAACGATGAAACGTCAAAATTGTATTTTGATCGGACTGATCTTTTTATGTACCTCATTTGCTTCAGCACAATATGTGACCGATCCACTACCGTATGCCGCGATTGCTGTTCCGATTCCGGATACTATGGATCAGCTTTACAGAGATTCGATTAATATGAAATTCTCGCCTGTTCGTATTAATCAGGCAGGATATCGACCGCAGGATAAGAAATTTTTCTATTATGTTGGTTCTTCAGGGTCATCATTCACCGTTATTAACGAAGCCGGGGAAACTGTCGGCAGCGGTACATTAAAATCTACAGATATAAAAACATCTGCACAGCTGAAGATAAGAGCCTCCAATAACGCTACGCTTATTTCGGGAGGAGATACCCGGTATTTGATGGACAGCCCGGTTCATTCAGGGACGATTTCTGAGGGGGTGCTTCCCGATAACCTTGCACCAGGAACGTATCGCGTGGTTGTTGGTTCGACGACATCTCATCCCTTCGTCGTTGACGAGCGTGTATACAGCTGGGTGCGTGATGCGCTGCTGAAATTTTACGGTGTCAATCGATGCGGAGAGTCACAGTCGTGGTTTCATCCGGGATGTCATCTCAAAGATGAAGTTACCGGTGGATGGCATGATTGTGGTGATCATTTAAAGGAAGGTGCAACGATGAGTTATGCAGCGTCCGTATTAGGGCTGGCTGCTGCTGTGTTTGCTGACCGTGATGTTGACGTTTACAGCGCTAATCAAGGGTTGACGAAGGTTACTGATGGTATTCCCGATATTCTTTATGAAGCAAAACACGGAGCTGATTTCGTATTGCAGTCTTATGATAAAGCGGGCGGGCAGGTTGGTAAAATGATCACATCGATGGGTGGATTTGGAAATCCTGGATGTGGTGATGACCATAGCTGGTGGGGACGTCCCGAATACCAGGACAAAATGTCGACAGCTCGAGGTGGACCACCCCGCTGTGCCCGTAATGAACCTACAACCGACTATCTGGGAAAATATGCTGCAAATCTTGCATTTGTTTCAAAAAAGATACGCCCCTATGATGCAGCATATGCTGATCGGTGCATTAAAGCCGCTAAAGCTATTTATGAATTTACCAAACCAAGGCTTGATGGAACCAACACTGCAGCCTATAATGGTTCAACCATTGTTGCTGATGATATTGCATTTGGCTGTCTTGCTCTTCTCTGGGCGACAGGCGAGCGGAAATATCTTGATGATCTCTGTTTTGATAAGACTCTTGGTGCTAAGGCAAGCGCAGGGGTAGCGAAACTTTTTCAGGGTGGTTGGTTTACCAGTAACGATCCCTTGTTCACCAAAACATCAGCTAACACCGACTGGGCTTCAGTGCAGACTCATGTACTGTGGGGTTTTTACAGGTTGATTCTTGAAGATAAAGCGTTCTGTGAGAAACTGCAGCTTACAGAACCTGAGCGTCTTGGCCTCATCGAAAAAACAATGGCCAATTTAACAGCGAATCTCTCTTCAGTAGGTCTGGGATCGCAGACAATACCGCTTCCTGAAGGAATATTCTGGGTTCCATCAATGGTTAAATATGATCTTCCCTGGTTTGTAATGCATACGCAAATGGAGTGGGTATGGAACAGGTATCAGGCAGGTAATATAACCGATATGTATTATTACTATGACATTGCGACAAGAATACAGGGAATTGAGCTGCCAAACACACCGGCATCTACCGATTGGAAAGCAAAAGAGATTAAAGAGGTTTTAATAAGAATGGTTGACTATATGCTTGGAGTCAATCCCTGGGATATCAGTATGATTTACGGTGTCGGAGAGAAAAATTTCAATCATCCGCATCATCGTGCAGCAAACCCGGAGGGAAAAAATGTCCCTGGAGCATTTTACAAATACTGTCCGCCGGTCGGAGCTCTTCAGGGCGGCTACAAACCATCGGCGACAAATGTCTATTCAGAACATTTCGATGACTATATGCACTCTGAAACAGGTATTGATGGGACCACCAATATGCTGATGCCTGTCATTGGCCTTGCAAAACAGGATACGATTGGTCCTCCTGAAGGAACTGTCCGGATAGTTTATGTAGGGTGTGATAATGCTATTGTGGAAATCAGACAGTCACGATACGGTAATGCATCATTACGGTATGGGAAAGGTACCTCAATTGAAAAAACAGTCAAGTCTGATACAAATGGTGTTTTTCATCGTATAGTTTTAGATAAACTTGATGAAGGAACTTTGTATAATTTTGATGTTGTTGTGACCGACCTGTTCGGGAGGGAGTCAACACTGAAAAATATCAATGAAGAACGTCAGGAAGTGAATTTTACATTTACAACTCTTCAGGACTGTCCGACAAATGCCAATATTGAAAATGTAAAGGTGTGCAGGGTTACTCACGACAGCGCTGAAATATTCTGGTATACTCCCAATGGTGAATTTGACAGCAAAATAGTATATGGAGAAGGTATTCCACCTGATAGTGTTCAGGTGGGGGATATTTCCGGTCATCCTGTGAAATTTCATTATGTTAAAATCGGGAACCTGAAAGAAAAAACAAAGTACTATTTTTATGTTGAATCCGGAACATCAAAGGATGACAATAATGGACAGTTATATACTTTCACCACACCGGTTGAGCATGTAAATTTTGATGTCCGCGCAGTTCGATATGTCTGGCAGGATATGCCTACCATTGGTCTTAACATAATGAATCAGGATATAAAAAGTTACGATTCTCTTGAATTGCGTTTGTATGTCCGTGGTCCGGAAACCTATACACTTAAAAGCGGGACTTTTGGAAGAACAAGTGATACTGTCGTTCGATTTCAGGATCATATCATGTTCAGGGTCGACATTGGTATAAAATACAGAAGTGATGGCTTCCAGGATAAACATTTCAAGACTGAGCTTGACAAATATGTTCAAGGCGTAAAGCCGATCCGTATCGAAGATACCTATGATGAAGCAACAAATACCTGGGGGTATTATATACCTGTACCGATGGGAAGTGCTGTGATGGAATCCGGAGCCCGTTTCCGTATTGACATATCGATGCTTGCCAGAAGCCCGTTTTATCCTTACCTTGACGCCTGGACGACACCTTCTCTGAAAGAGCTTACAAATGCAGACTGGAGTTTCGGGCCGCATAGTAAAGCCAATGGTGATCCATACGATTATGCCGGTGTTCCGGTAATGTCCAAGGAATCTGTAGATTCAGATAATTTTAACACACCAATCAACCATTACATAACTGTTTACAGGAAAAATGAATATGTCTGGGGTTATTCTCCATCTCAAAAGGAGATGGAAACCAAGAAAACTCATTTTGAACTTGTAACGCAGGTTACTTCACCGTTAAACAATCCTTCCGATGATTACTATTTGTATGAGGGATCCGGTAAAACAATTTTAGTGAAAGGTTATGCTAAGATCAAACCTGTTGATGGAAGAATTAATGACATCTGGGTCAATGGTGTACGTCAACAGGAGCCATCATCGATGGTCACCTGGAGTGAGGCAGCTCAGAATTACAATTTCAACATACCTGTACCTGTAAAGAATGGGCGAAATCTGGTAGATGTGACCATTTTCGCCGGACCATCAGAAGAGTGTGTTGATTGTTTCGGTTGTGCCGTTACCAATCACAGCTTTTTCCTTGAAGCACCATTCATTCAACAGTATCCTTCACAAATCGCTGTGAAAGACCAGAATATGAATGCGATCGGAGATACAGTTAAGATCGATACGACTCAATTTCACATAATTGTAACTGATAAAAACGGTAATGTGAACAAGAAAGGAAAAGATTCGCTTTTTGTATCGGTGTACAATCCGGTAAACGGCGATTCAAGTGTCGTAACCCTGATAGAAACCGCAGACTCATCAAATGTATTTCAGACGGTAACCACCATAAAGGTGGTTAATCTTCAACCTGAACAGACCGGAAAAACACAGATCGCGATGGGTGGTGCTGAGCGGCTGCTGATCAGGTATGTTGATCCTACTGACGAAACTGACTCATCAAAGGTGACTCTTTACAGCAGAGCGGAGTTTCCGGTGCCTCTTGCCGGCTGGTTTTATGACAGTGATGGTAACGGGTCTGTTGATAAAATTATAGTCATCTACAATCAGAAACTAAAAGAAGATCCCGATTCAATACGGATAGATTTTCCGAGCGCTGAGTCATCAAAGTTGTTAATAAAGCCGGCAGACTTATTTGCCATGGATGATAAAAGGGAAGTGGTTATGTTCGGGGCTGCAGTGGAGAATGTGACAGGTTTTACAAACGGGCTCAGTGGCAATGGAATTAGCTATATTGTCAGCAGCAACCGCGTAAAGTCACTTCCGTTTACCCTGAAAGACAGTGCCGGGCCGGTACTTGTTAATCAGGCAGTGCTCAGAGAGAAAGAGGGTGGCGGTGATGATACCATTACGATAACCTTCTCTGAAGCGGTGTCTTTTGATAATCTGACCGGAAATGTTCTTTTGTTGAGAAAGAACGGTACAGACTATCCTGTGAAAGTTAACGCCATTCGTGGTATGGAGCAGGGAACATTTACGATTACGCTTAATATCTCCTGTGATCAGAACATTGAGGAAGGTGATTCTCTGCTGATAGATCCCAGTGGTATTCTGGATGATCTCGTTGCAAACAGGGCTCATCCAAAAAACAAGCCTGTGGTTATAACTGTGAAAGCATCAGCACCTCAGCTTACCAGTGCAGTTTACCGTGATTTAAATGCTGACGGAGTTATCGACAGAATAGAGATAACATTAAGTAAGCCGGTTGTGGCTCAGGAGTGTACATTCGTTACCAGATGGAATGATATAGGAGATGGTACCAGCATTGAAGGCAGCAATGCTTCCGTGTCCGCTGAAAACAACAGGGTACTTCAGGTGAATGTAAATGGGAGAGAGATAACAGGTCTGGAATATGCGACATCAGGCGTGATGACCGTTGCTGTTGAACATAAGAAATTCGGGAAAACTAATCCTGTCATGGTCAGTGATGGCGCTTCGCCGGTGATTCTTGCTGCGACATTCAGAAAATCTGCTGATGAAACGCAAAACGATACTCTCGATGTTGAATTCTCTGAAGCGGTTGATGTTGTACCTGAAGATGCGTTCCTGCTTTTCAGTATCAAAGAAGACAAACCATATTCTTTTGCGTCAAAAGAACAGGGAAGTACTCCGGGGATAACAAAAAAAGAGTTTCTGATCAGTGAGATACGTGGTGTGGAAAGTCCATTACGTAACGATTCAATCTGGATACGTCCGGATGCTGGTGTCAAAGATATGTACGGAAATTCGCAGTCGAATACAGATAATTTAAGGGCACTGTTGAAAATAGGGCTTGTGAAGCTCTCTATTGAAATCAAAAGCGGACCCAATCCGTTCATACCGCAGGTTTCCGAAATTTTAAATGATAAGGATATTCCCGGAGAGTTTCGGGGGAAAAAAGGCTTTCTTGTAAAGGTTAACCTCGGGAAGACTGGCCCGCTTAACATAACAAAAATTGATGGAAAATTCCGTATTTTCGATGGCCTTGGAAATATGATCTACACTGGCTCATTGGTAAAGGGCGACAATTCAGATCAGAATAGTTATTATTTTCTCTGGGAAGGGGTCAATAAACAGGGAAGAACTGTCGGGTCGGGTACCTACCTTGCACGTCTTGAAGTCGAAACGACGGAGCTCAATCCTGATGAACCGGTACAACGTCAGGATAGAACTATAAAGATTGGTGTTGTAAGAAAGAACGAAAAGTAAATCTGAAACATCCTGCTTCTTCAAAAAAAACATTAGCAGGGTGTATACATTTCGGTGCTCAAAAGCCCCTCAGGAACTCCTGGCAGAACGGGAAAATGGTACTCCCGCATACATTTCAAATTCCCAATACAAAACCAATCTGGGGTTGAAGGCTTCAGTCTGGGCAGGAGCAACATCAGATACAGAACGGCACATATTCAGGGGGTGGGGTGGACCCGTGTAGCGGTCGATCATAGTGCACACCAAACACCATTTTTTTAGCAATTCCTTCATTTTTTCAATTTATTCATATAGTTAAAGGATTATGGGGATCACTTTTTACTACAATAATTAAAGTGTCTACAGCCCATTTTTCGTAGTAAACTGCAAACCGCACTGAATTGAATATCGCTGAATATGTTTCCAGAGCATTTGAATTGTATAATACCGAAAATCATCCACAAAGTGGCTGAAAATCATCCACAAAGTTTATATTGTAAAGATTTAACACTTTAATATGTGAATAAAATAGTTTAATCCAAAAATGTGGATGAGATTGTTATGGAAAGATTACATTGAATAGGTAACAAGCTTGAGATTTTAAACATTGAGGAGTGTGAGAGATGTTCAAAACTAATTTATTGACGTTTATGATAAATGGTTTTGCGTATGCAATTCTTGTTCTGGCCGCTAAAATTGAAGCCGTTACGCTTACTGGTGTTGTGAGAGCAATGGGTGATGGAAATCGTCCTGTTACGGGGGCGCTTGTTGCACTTGACCACACTCTTTTCCGTACATTTACCGATTCGTCAGGTACGTTTTCTCTTGATATTCCCGAAATAGGAATCGGACAGCAAAGTCAGCACAAAATTTCAAAAACATTAAGTATAATTTATAATCAACGATTGAGTTCTGTGTTTCTTTCAAGAAACGAAAATGTTTCTGAATTCGCAATGTATAGTCTCGATGGTAAAGAGATTGTTAAAAAGCTGATTGCTGAAAATGAAACGAAGATCACTGTTCCTCATCTATCATCAGGTCTCTACATTCTCCGGTTATCTTTTTCAAATGGGGCAAGGTGTAGCGGCACATTGCTCAGCACACCGTCAATGTTAGTGCGGAAGACATCTTTTAATGTATCCAGTTCTCAAAAAAAGGTGAGTGCTGCAGTGCCTTCAGGTCATAAAATCATTTTTCGCCATGATAATTTTTATCCGATTGATAAAGAGTATGCCATGGGTATGGATACATTACGTATTGATATGAAGCCTGATCCGCGCGCGGCCTTTTTTGATGATTCAAAAGTACATACAATGCATTTTACAATGACTAATCAGGATTCTCTTCTGATGGAGCGCAATGCACTTGCAGAGGAGTATGCGCCGGCAGAAATCAATTATAACAACACACCTCTGGGTAAGGTTGGCCTGCGATATAAGGGGTCGGATGATTATTCCATGCCCCGCTGTTTTGATGAACAGGGCAACAGAAGCGATTATGCGGATTGCCGTAATGTGTCCCTTAAAGTGAAATTTGATAAGTACAATAAAGATACTCGTTTCTTTGCGATGAAAAAATTAAATCTTCATGCGATGTCTTACGATGACAGTAAAATGAAAGAGATGTTTGCCTATAAAATGTTTCGTGATATGGGTATTTACACCTGCCGAACAGTGTTTGTTAAAGTGTATGTAAACAATGTGTTCAGGGGTCTTTTCACTGCAGTTGAATCACTTGACGGTAGATTTACTAAATCGAGATGGCCCGATTATGGTGACGGAAACTTATATAAGGAGGTGTGGCCCTGGAGAACCGGCAACCTCTATTACAAAAATGCGCTTGAGACTAATAACAATGAGGGAGATTCAATCTGGCCGATAAGGATGATAGAAATGACAAAAGCCATAAAAGCGTCAACAGCACAGAATTTCAACGCAAAGGTAAGCCCTTTCATGGATCTGAATTATTTTGTTAATTACATCGTTGTGGACAGATCTATTCACAATTCAGACGGAATAATGACCTGGTACTGGGAAAAGAACTGGCGGGGAAATCATAACTATTATTTCTATGAGGAGGAGAACAGTGGTGGCAAGGCCTGGCTTATTCCCTGGGATCTTAATACCACATTTCATCCGGTAGATTTTATCATAGACGAGTATGACGTGCCTGAATGGAATGTCGTACCCGACAGTTGTCAACCTTGTCTTGCCTGGGGCGGAGATATGGTGTATCCGGCAAACTGTGATATGCTTACAGGGTTGACTGCAGCGACTTGCTGGGATCAGTTTAAATCAGCTGGAAAATACTATCTTGAAACAATATTCACGAAACAGCGGATGAAAGCGTATCTGAAAAAACTCACTGATCTGATTGGGCCGGAAATGGATAATGATCCATGGATAACCAAAGCACATTGGGAAAAACAGATTCGATACTTCGATGCATCATTAGATAAATTGTATAGCGGATTTGATGACTACCTCAACGGTCGCGGACCATCAGTAGATTCATCATCATTTTTTACCGGAATTGACCCTGACAGCGGATTTTCAACGGCACATTGTAATAATTTTGAATTCAGTAAATCTTTTTCTCAACCAGACTGGATTTATACCGAAGCATCTGTAAATTCAACTATTAGTGCTTCAGTAGATACAATGACTCCTTTGTGGGGTAAAGGATGCCTCAAGGTTCAATTGGTATTTAATCCGGCCGATACATCGAAGACGTATGCAGAATGGTCATATACAGGACTTTCGTTTAAGCAACTCCGGGATTTCAATGATGTTGACAGTATTAGAGTATGTATTCAGGCTGATGTGCCAAGGGACTGCCGGATCAGTCTTCAAAGCGATTTATATAGTAAACTTGGCGTAAAAGAAGGATGTTACGGATGGGAACTAACTGTGAACAGGAAAAAACAGCAGATTTCATATGCAATAGAAAATGCTGAGTTCCCTGATTGGGCAGATACTACAGATCCCGGGATACTGGATACTGTATTGACAGCGATATCTGGTATAGAGATAAGCGTTTCCCCTCAATTCGAATCCAACGGGAAACTTAGATTTGTACCGGATAGTGGTTTAGTTAAAATTGATAATGTAGAGTTCATTGTGAAAAAACCCTGAGATAAACTACAAGATTTGCTACAGCCAGACATGTTTCGGGTAACGCCTGCTGAGTGTTTTTTTCAGTTCAGGGTAATGGACTTCCCAGAAATTACGCAGATCATCGGTAATCTGTACCGGCCGGTTGTTGGGGGCCAGTATCTCGATTGTTATACGTGCCCGTCCCCCCGCCACTGCGGGGGTTTGCATTTGTCCATAGAGATCCTGAATACGTGTCCGACCGTGAGGTGGTTTCCCTGGTGTATAGGTGAGTTTCAGTTTACGTCCTGATGGAAGCATTACCGATTGTGGTGCCATGGACTCGAGAAAATAGTTATCTGATGGAGCGAGCAGTTCCTGAAGGTATGGAAGCACTGGTTTTTCTTTTACCTGACTGTACCGGTGTGCTCCTTCACAGAGCGCGTGGATGACAAGCATGCGGTCGTCATCGGTAAACTTCGGCAGGTTTTTTTCAGGAAATGTCTCCCCTGTCCACAATACACGCTTTATCCATTCGTCAACAGTGGTATTCCAGCCTTCGAGAGGAAGTTTTCTTGAAATGATAGTTTCAGCCAGAAGGTCTGATGCTTTTAATGGATCAAGTTGCGAAGAGGGCTTCTCATCAATAGGCACATCGAGGCAGAATGTCCGCTCAGATGCTTCGACCGATTGGGATGAGGTACTCCATTCGTGTACCACAATTGTTTTCACTGAGCCTTTAAAATGTTGAATCAACCATTCGGGTCTGATCTCTGTGATCATTGATAATTGAACTTTAAGCTGCTGACCAGCTTTATGGCGTGTTTCTCGGATATCTGCCGCTATGCACAGTTTTGCCTTTCTGACAATTGTATCGGAGTCGAGTTCCCCCCGACGGTTATTTCGCATGGCGCAAATCAGTGTCGATACATTCCTTCGTGCCACGAGCCGGTCGGGATATGCCAGAAGAAGCGATTCGGCAAAACCCTCGATGGAGTTACTATCGGTACTGACCGGAAGATTGTGTTTTTGACATTGCTGTAAATAGTAGTTTTGTGTGCGTTCAATGGCTTTAGCTGCAGAATAGTTGATCGCGGATCGTAAGCAGGTTTGCGGTGAAAATGACAGGCTGCGTACCTTTTCATAGAGCAGAAAGAATGCATAAAAATCTGAAATTACCGCTGTCCGGAAGGCTTCATCAGGAAAATCGGGTTTACCTTGTATCAATGGGCGTTCATTAAGAACGGCAGCCGCAAATGTTGCGATGTTGAGTGCATCGAGATTTGATGCGGATAATAAGAGTCTGGAAAATCGTGGATGCATCGGTAATGATGACATCTGCATTCCACTTGTGGTGAGTTTTCCGTTTGAATCGACAGCTCCAAGAAGGTGAAGAAGTTCTTCTGCTGTCTGGACTGCGCATGGTGGTGGCTGTGTGAGCCAGGGAAATGTTGATGCGGTTGAGTGACCGAGCATTTTTATAGTCAGCAGTATTTCAGAGAGATCGATGCGCAGTATTTCCGGGGCAGTGCAGGCTGATCTGCTTTCCTGTTGTATTTGACTCCAGAGACGGATACAGATACCAGGCCCTTCACGACCAGCCCGTCCGGTGCGCTGCTGTGCTGCATCAGAGCTGATCAATTCTATATATAATGTATTAAGACCCCTGCCGGAATCATATCTGTTAACGCGCGCAAGGCCGCTGTCAATTACATGTCTTACACCGGGAATGGTGAGAGATGTCTGGGCGATATTGGTTGCAATGATGATCTTTCGTCTGTTCGATTGCGTCAAAGCCTGCTGCTGAAGGTGTTCTGGGAGATCGCCATATAATGGTAAAGCGGTAAATGGTTCCCGGTGAAGAGTACGTTCAAGAGAGGTTATTGTACGCCGTATTTCGTAGGCACCCGGCATGAATATAAGGATATCACCCTGTGCTCCGGATTGGATCAATCGATCGGTGGCTGTCGCAGCTCCGTCCCAGACCGGAAGCTCCCGTGACAACGGAAAATACCGGATCTCTACCGGGAAGGTTCTGCCAGGTGAATCAATAATTACTGCATCCGGTAAATAGTCAAACAGCGATTCAGTGTCAAGTGTAGCTGACATGACAATCATGAGTAAATTTTTTCTGCTGCTGTGAAGGTCTCTTACCAGGGCAAGACCCAGATCTGTGGTAATGCTTCTTTCATGAAATTCGTCAAAGATAACAACATCGACACCGCTAAGTTGCGGGTCTTTAAGCAACATTCTTGGCAGAATTCCTTCAGTGATAAAGAGTATTCTGGTTTCATTTGAGACTGCAGATTCAAAACGGGTGCTGTAACCGACCTCTTTCCCCGGTATAGAATTACGTTGAGATGCAACAAAGTGAGCAAGCATTCGCGCAGCGATTCTGCGGGGCTGAAGAACCAGAATTGTGCCTGAACACACCCCGGAATCACGAATAAACTGAGGAATCTGCGTTGATTTTCCTGATCCGGTCGGGGCACGGAGAATGATTGTGCTTCCTGCTTTCAGGGTATCAACGATAGTGTCTTTACAAGACCGAATTGGAAAATCTGTCATATTCACTGCAAACTATACATACCTGTCGGAGGTTTATTCCAGTGCTACGGTACGAGCGTAATATACTATCTGATTCTGCCTGCAGTTTTAATCAGTATCAATCTATAAGTGTGTCCGGAGGAAGCAGGAATGAGATCGGATTGATTGAAACTTCATTAAGTCTGATTTCAAAATGGAGGTGGGGACCGGTACTCTTCCCCGTTGAACCAACATTGCCGATAATCTGTCCCTGAAAAACCGAATCATTTTCGGAAATTGTCGTAGTGTGCAGGTGTCCGTAGATGGTAAGTAATTCAGTGTGGTTAAGGCGTACGAATATTGAGTTACCCAGAAAAGGTTTCCATCCACAAAAAGTAACGAAACCGTCAGCAGCGCAAAAAACAGGTGTCCCAATTGGGGCGGCGATATCTACTCCTTTATGAAATGCTGTTCCCTCGAAAACCGGATCCGTTCTCATACCAAACCCCGAAGAGATCCATCCCGATACAGGGGTGATGAGTGGTTGCTGTTGAGAAGTCTTCAAGCTTTTAAACATTTTTTTGATCGCATTAACGATAGAATCGGAATTTTCGAATCCCGGGCAGCAAAAAGGGTGCATGACTGTTACTTTCGGAGAGAATGCCTGCCAATCCTCAAGTGACCGGGAAAACAGTTCTTTTTTTGTGCAGATAGCGGAGGTTTGTACGATCCGGAAGTCACTGACAAGCAGGTGATTGATGAATTGATCTATGCTGTCAGGTAAATTGTGGTGATATCCTTTGAGAAGATGGTTTTTGCGGACCTGAACGTTTAAATGGACCAGATCATAAACATAATGAATAACATGAGCCGAGATAGTAGCTGTTCCAATAATTGCGGTAATGGCAACGATCAGAAAAGCGTTAATGGCATATTTCGATGCAATAAAAGATTCTTTATTGGGATAAATGGATGTAATAATGATATTTGAATGTCTGAAACTTTTTAAAGTGGTGATCAGATCGAGCATAGTTCTCAAAAAAACCTCGTTTGTGTTCTTTAAAGAAGGAAAAAAGGGAGTGCTGAGTTGGTAAATGACTGGATGCAAATATGTTGCCTGAAATTCTGAGGCTCAAGACGGCAGAAAATAAAGAGATGAAAAAAACAGGATGGGAATTGATGCTATCAGAACAATCACTGACAATCTTTTGAGGTAATAATCGAAAAAATGGGCATCAAAAAGATCGGAACCAGTAGTGGAGCAGAAAAAATAATTAAATCACTGATTTTAGATCTTCCGTAAGACATTATATTATTGTATTTTTAGAAGATACAATGTAGAATTACCTTTCTGGTTTAAACTACCGGTACTAACTAACCAGTTAACAGACATCGGGGCACTCTTATATGGGATTTCCCTTACTATCAAATGATCTTGGCATTGATCTTGGAACCGCGAACACACTAATCTATGCTCGTGGACGCGGATTGCTCATTGATGAGCCTTCTGTAGTGGCAATTGACAAAAGTAGTCGCAGAGTTGTAGCAATCGGTCTTGAGGCCAAGCGGATGCTTGGTCGAACTCCCGGTGAGATTGAAGCAATACGGCCTATGAAAGACGGCGTTATTGCTGATTTCGAACTTGTCGAGCAGATGCTGAAATACTTTATTAAAAAAGTTCAGAAATATCGGTTCTATTTCAGACCGCGTGCTGTTATTGGGGTTCCTTCAGGAATTACCGAAGTTGAAAAGCGTGCCGTGGTCGATTCAGCTGAAAGTGCAGGAGTCCGGGAAGTGTATCTGGTTGCAGAACCGATGTCATCAGCAATTGGTATGGGAATTCCTGTAAATGAACCTTCAGGGAATATGGTTATTGATATTGGCGGAGGAACTGCTGAGATTGCTGTTCTTGCACTCAATGGGATGGTTTGCGATATGTCGGTGCGCATAGGTGGTGATGAGATGGATGAAGCGATTGTTTCATATCTCAAAAAGACCTATAACCTTCTTGTTGGGGAAAGCACAGCCGAGCAGATAAAGATCCAGATTGGTTCAGCATTTCCACTCGAAGATGAACTTGAGATGGAGGTAAAGGGACGGGATCTGGTTGCAGGTATTCCAAAAACGTTAAGAATCACTTCTACTGAAATTCGTGATGCATTGAATGAACCGATATCAACTATTATCGAAGCTGTCAAACAGGCTCTTGAGCAGACGCCTCCTGAACTTTCAGCGGACATACTCGATAAAGGTATCATCATGACCGGTGGAAGCTCTCAGCTCAGAGGACTTGATGAGCGGTTACGTCAGGAGACAAACCTTCCGGTTAATGTTATTGATGAGCCACTCACCTGCGTTGCCAGAGGATCACTGAAAATTATCGAGGATCTTGATAAATTTTCGCCAGTACTGATGCATACCGGAAGAAGGAACCGATAGTACTTGACTTTTTCGGCTTTCTATCGGAAGGTAATTAATAAGACCGTTTTTCTTCCGGGATTCCGGAAACACCTTTTTTAAGTCAGGCTGTGGTCCGAGATGCATTGGATTATTGGACTCATCAAAAAAAACCTCAGTTTTTTTTCGCTGTTACTCACAATTGTACTTAGCCTGTTAATGATTTCCAGTCCGGAAGAAGCCCGGCTTTCAACTGCCAGGACTCTCACCATGTCCGTTTTTTATCCGTTTCAATTTACATTTAATCAAGTTTCAAGAATAAAGGATGTTTTTGCCGAGAACATCCGTTTGAAAAAAGAGGTAACTGAACTAAGTGTTGAGCTTGCTTCATTGAAAGAAAAAGGGATCGAGAATGAACGATTACGCGGGCTTTTAAACTTTACGCAGGATTTTTCGTTTGATTTTGTGCCGGTTCGTGTTGTCGCCCGTGATCCATCACTGGGTGACTGGACTGTTATTGTGAATGCTGGTAAATCAAGTGGAATAGAGCTTTTTATGCCTCTTGTAGGTGATCGCGGTGTTGTCGGTAAGGTGATTAAGGTATTGGGAAATTTGAGTCAGGTTCAGCTTATCAAAGATCCCGCCAGCCGTACGAGTGTTTTGTGCCGGCGTACAAGGACGATCAGTATTCTTGGCACTGAAAATGGAAGTGATTTTTTTGTTCAGTGCAGAAAGCATGAGGATATCATTGTTGGAGATACGATCGTGACGTCCGGGCTGGGCGGAATCTTTCCCCGTGGGCTCACTGTTGGAGTAGTTGATAAAATTGCGGAAGATAAGAATCCGTTGTTCAAACGGGCGCGACTGAAACTTTCGGTTGACTTCGATCGTCTGGATGAACTCTTTATTCTCCGCTTATCGCCGCGATGGATGTCGTTCAGGAGTGAAATTGATAGTTTGAGGCTGCTTAAATGATAAAAAATGTGATTATGTGGGCTGTGTTATTTTTTATGGCTTTTGTACTGCAGACATCTTTTGTCTCCAATGCGGCTATTTTTTCAATAAAGCCAGACCTTATTATTATTGTACTTTTTCTGATGGCAATGAAAGTTGGTATAATTCCTGGCGTTTTTATAGGGTTTATCATCGGTCTGGGGCAGGATCTTTATATACCCGGTGTTCTCGGGCAGAATGCGCTTGCAAAAACAATCGCAGGGTTTGCCGCCGGGTTATTCAATGAAAAAGTAATGAGAGTCGATCCGTTTCTGGAGATTGTTCTGTTGTTATTTACCTTTATACTAAATGATATCGTGTATTCACTGGTTAACGTTGTAAAATTCGGATATTCCTTTTCAGCATTTGGAATGAGTTTACTTACATTTACATTACCTCGTGCAATTTATTCGATTCTAATAGCGTTCATACCCATTTTCTGGGACTATTTCTTTAAACCATCTATCAAGCGATAGCGGTCCATGTCATTCGGAACTGTGATACAGGATGAACAGCAGGAGAAGAACTTTAAGGGAATAGTTCTGACTGTCGGAATCTGCTTTGTTATATTGCTTCTTATAGTCAGGATGTTTCACGTTCAGATAATCAACGGTGAAACTAACGTTCGCTTGTCTAAAGAAAACGCGATGCGGCTTAAAAATATATTCCCCCCCCGGGGGAAAATTTACGACCGCAATGGAAAAGTACTTGCAAGAAATCGTCCTTCCTATTCGATCTGTGTTCTTCCGTACAAATTAAAAAACCGTAAACAGGTGATAGGGCACCTCTGTCAGGTGAAAGATTCACTTGGAGTCAATGTTTTTGACAGTACTGCTCTGGAACAAACTATACGAAGAGCTATGTACCGTCGGTTTGATGTCACCCGACTGAAAGAAGATGTCTCTCTGGATCTTGTGAGCATTATTGAAGAGCATTCGATGGAACTGCCTGGAATCATTGTAGAAAGTGAATCCCGAAGAGAGTATACACTTGGGAAATCAGCTTTTCATGTCCTTGGATATATGAGTGAAATTCCAGAGGCGCACTTTGATTCTCTAAAAGAAAAAGGGTATCTTTACGGTGATCTTATCGGGAAATCAGGTATCGAGCGGCAGTATGAAACGACGGTACGTGGAACCAGTGGTCAGGAATATATCGAGGTCAATGCATATGGAAAAAGCCTGGGTCCAATTGACAATATTCCAAGAGTCGATCCGATTCCCGGTCGGGACATTTATCTCAGCATCGATGCACAACTTCAGAAAGTAGCTGATCTTGCTTTTGAGGATACACTTAAGGGAGCTGTTATAGCACTTGATCCCAGGAATGGGGAAGTGCTCCTGATGATGAGTAGTCCGTCGGTAGATCCGAATATTTTTTCAATGTCAACATTGCTGCGATCACAGAACTGGGGTGAAATCGCTACCGATCCCAATCTTCCATTAAATAACCGGGCAATCAGTGGCACTTACACTCCGGGATCAACATTCAAATTGATAAGTGCGCTTGCCGGGCTTGAAACAGACAAATTGAGAAGAGATTCAAGAATGCCAACGCCGTGTACTGGCGCATACCGTATAGGTTCCCGCATAGCCCATTGCTGGAAGCTCAGTGGACATGGTTCATTGAATCTTGTTGGAGCAGTTCAGCAATCATGTAATGTGTATTTTTATCAGGTTGGATTAAGGCTTGGCGATAAAGTGATTAATAAACACGCCGAGATGCTGGGTCTGGGGGCTTTGACAGGGATAGATTTACCGGGAGAACGCCCCGGGTGGTTGTCTGGTGAGGAAGCATACAATAAAAGGTTTGCAAAAAGAAAGTGGCGTTGGACAACGGGTCTTGTGCTTGATCTGGCGATCGGTCAAACGCAGGTTGTGACCCCCCTGCAGCTTGCATTAATGACAGGAGGGTTGACGAACTGTCATTCATTGTATAAACCTTTCTTAGTAAAAGAAGAGCGAAGTGATGATGGTGCGGTTCTCAGGCAGACACTGCCACAATTGAAAAGTAAACTGGATTTTAAAGATGCGACTGTGATGACGTTGAAAGAGTCTCTGGAAAGTGTTACCAGAGCTGGTGGGACGGGAGGCAGAGCTGCGGTACCGGGTGTGCCGGTAGGTGCTAAAACCGGTAGTGCGGAAAACCCTCATGGAGACCTGACCCATGCATTGTTTGTAGGAGCCGCACCGGTATCGAACCCGATTATTGCGATAGCGGTAGTGGTTGAAAATGCCGGTCACGGCGGCTCTGTTGCTGCTCCGATTGCCGGACAAATTTTAAGATATTTTTTTGCAGAAACTGAAGAGGGTAAACGGGTGGTCGAGGAGTTGAATCCTGGTAATGTCAAGATCGTTGAACAGCTGCAGAAAGTGGTCGCTCCAATGAAAGAGAAACTGGCTGCAGTTTATCCGGAAGAATAAGTATGAAAGATTATAAAGACGCAAATGTTCGATTTGACTTTGCTTTGTTCCTAGGAGCGGTTATACTCTGGATTATTGGGATATTCCTGGTATACAGTGCCACCTATTTCCATGAAAGCGGTCCGCTGGCAGGTCTTCACAAACAGCAGATCCTCTGGGTGATCATGGCGGTGCTGGTGATTATGGTAATAATATCCATTCCCGGGAGGTTTTTCTTTTCGTATGCGTATCTTCTGTATGGTGCATCACTGATAATGCTTCTGCTAGCGCTTTTCATGGGGGTATCCGCAAAGGGCGCCGAACGTTGGATCATGGTCGCAGGAGTGAAGATACAGCCATCAGAGTTTGCGAAAATCGGTCTGATGATCGCTATGGCCAGGTATCTTTCGGAGAATGCGGTGAGTTTAGACAGATTAACGAGTTTCATCATGCCGGGTATACTGATAATAGTTCCGTTTGTACTTGTCCTGAAACAGCCGGATCTCGGTACTGCGGGAGTTTTCTGTGCGCTCGCCCTGCCAATGTTTTTCTGGGGTGGGCTCAGACTTATTGAAGTTATCTACATCATTTCGCCTTTGATGTCACTGGGGTTTTCATTTATTCCACTAATTCTATCGTACAATTCAAAACACAGCTGGGGTATGCTTGAAGCGATTCCCTGGGGACTCTTTTTTCTTTCACTCTGTACACTGTTGTACTTTACAAGGCCGCGATGGGTAATACTGGTCAGCGTTATCGTTGCAAACCTTTTTACCGCTACAATTACGACTGTAGTCTGGAACAGCTTTCTTAAAGATTACCAGAAGATGAGAATTATAAGTTTTGTAAACCCTCAGGCAGATGCCTACGGGGCCGGGTACCAGGTGATACAATCGAAAGTAGCTATAGGTTCAGGAGCAATTTTCGGAAAAGGGTACCTTAATGGAACACAGACAAAACTCTCCTTTCTACCAGAGCAGCACACCGATTTTATCTTCTCGGTGCTGGGAGAGCAGTTCGGACTTGTTGGATGCATTGTCGTCTATGTACTGTTTTTTCTGGTTATTGCCAGAGGTTTTATGTTGACACTTACCGTACGGAACCGTTTTTACAATCTTATACTTGTCGGTTCATCCTCGATAATCGGTTTTCATGTTTTTGTAAATACTGCAATGACACTGGGAATGATGCCGGTAACGGGCATTCCGCTGCCGTTTTTAAGTTACGGCGGATCCTTTGTATTGACTGTTGCAATGCTTGTCGGCTTGATGCTCAATGCAAAATTCTCAGATCAGGATTGATTGTACCGGATGGAAAAGTGATAATTTTCTGAGAGTAAATGGTTGTAAGTAAAGTATTACTACGCTTTTATCCCGGCAACTCAGGCTCCAGCCAGGGCTGTTTTACATGCCCTTACAGGGTTAATACCGTTCATAACGCATATTTCCCTGGTTTTAATCTCTGAAAGAGCGGTTTACACCAGCCTCGGGCTAAAGGCCGGGTGGGTTGTTGCAGGATTGCTTTTTTCTGCCCTGAAGTGGTGGGATACCTTGCTTCGTTCAGAAAAAAAATCGGAATAAAAATGAAACTGACATTTCAAAACTGTACCTTATGACTATTGTCTACATGTCAAGAAACCTGGACAGGAATGGAACTGCCAGTTTTGCGAACTTTTTAATTGTTTCCTCTTCAGGAAGTGGTATCTTCAGGTTCATTTTTCCCGTTTTTGGATCAGTTTCCACAAGTACATCTTTTGAGAACGAAGAGGTAGAATTATCAGATTTACCTTTTGAAGCAGCAGCATTGATAAACGATGATAGCAACTGCATTCCTGTATGTAGAAATGCCGTTATTGTCTCATTCTCAGGTGATACATTTTCATTATTACAAGTTTTTTCATTCCTTTCAACATCAGAAGAGCTGTCAACATTTTCTGTTTTTATCTCTGAAGGTACTATTTTTTCTTTTTCGGTTGCCTGTGTAATTTCAACCACACCTTTCATAAAACTGTTAAGACGGGTATCACCCATCATAACGGTGTTTTCACCACCATCGAGGATGCCGCTGAAAAGCGATTTTTTAAACTTCAGTACATTGATCATTCCCTGTTCAATGGTTCCCCGGGCAATAAAATTGATAACCCGAACAGAACGTTGCTGCCCGATACGGTAAACTCTTCCAATCCTCTGTTCCAGCTTTGCCGGATTCCAGGGAAGGTCAAGATTTATGCAAACCGATGCATTCTGAAGATTCAGTCCCGTTTGTCCTGCATCTGTTGAAAGAAACACTTTTGTTTCGGGATTAATCCTGAACGTATCCATCAACGTCATTCTTTTAGCAGCTGGAACTCCACCATGAAGATAAACATATCCAATGCCGGCATCATCCAGCATCTCTGTAACAAGTTCATGCATTGTGGTCCACTGGCTGAAGATTACCACCTTTTCGTCACCATTTTCTATGATATCCTGCAATACTTCCCTGAGTAGTGTGATTTTATGCCCGTCCTTATTCTTTTTATCAACAAGATATGCATCATTACATGCCATCCTCATCCGCTGCAATGCAGTAAGCAGCCGCCGCTGATCAGCATCAGAGAGGTAGTGGTATTTTGCCCATTTAGCTGCAATACGTTTTACTATATCGCTATTTTCATTATGGTATTCAGTCTGCAATCTGGTCATCTGAGTGAAATGCACTTTTTCAAGTCGTGGCGGAAGCTGTTGCTGCACATCAACCTTTTTTCTTCTCAACAGGATTGTCTGGAGTGATTTACTGATTTCTGAAAGATGTTGATATCCAATAACTTTATCCCGTTCGTCCTTTATTTCATGATGGTTCAAAAAGGAAAAAAGAGGGCCCAGCTTGTACTTGTCAATAAATTCGACTATAGAGTGAATCTCTTCAATACGGTTTTCCAGGGGTGTGCCGGTTAATGCAATCGCATAGGTACTTTTGAGTTCCTTTATTGATTTGGCAGTCCGGGTATTCCAGTTTTTTATACGCTGCGTCTCGTCAAGAACAATGAGATCAAATTCACGCCTATTTACATGGACGACATCGCGATATACCTGTTCGTAACTTGCGATGGAAAAAAAGATGTCATTATCGTACTGCTCTTTTCTTATATGTAATGGTCCTTCAATAATCTGAACCGACCGGTTGCAGAATTTTTCTATTTCTGATTTCCATTGATACTTCACTGATGTCGGAGAAACAATAAGTACCCGCTCTACAGAAAAATGTTGTGCAAACATTTCTGCTGCAGCTATAGCCTGCAATGTTTTTCCAAGCCCCATCTCATCAGCGATTATCGACCTGCCTGCTGTCAGTGCGAATTTAACTCCTTCAATTTGATAGGAGTAAAGAGTTGCTTTGATATTTTTAATTTTTGTAGTAGCAGGTCCGGAAAACAGTTTTCCAACAATACGTTTTCGTCGTACTGCATCATTAACCTCAGCAACCATTTCAAGTGCATCATCATAGCAACGTACTTCATGGCCGCCCGTCTTCATTTTCCGCAGAAACGTATTGAAACAACTGAACCCGTATGGTTTCAGTGAACTATCACTGTTGACATAGGTTTTAAGCCATTTTCCGGCACCAATCGGGGCATCAGTTCCAACAGAAACTATAATCTTTCGTTGTTCACCATACCGGACAAATATTTCAGAGTATGAAGGTATAAACTTATTTTTTAAATGTTTTATATTTTCATGCTTTTTACGTAACGTAGCCTTAACATAAGCAATATGCTTGCAGATACCAAGCGTATTCACTGCAAAATCCGGGCAGGAGCAGTACGCTTCTCCTGTCTGTTCTCCCCGAATCGCAACCCGATACGTTTTATCGGATTTTGCATTGTAAACTGAAAATTCACTGAAAACAGGGTGATCCCCGAGGTTTTTAATTGCAAAGTCCTGCTCTTCGCCATACTCTATCCGCAATGCAGTCTGCCATTCCCGCAGAGTCATGTCGAGTGGTCTTCTGTTTTTCGGTGTCTTCTTCTTTTTCGTGGTAGTTGTTTGCAGCTTACTCAAAATTACTCCAGAAACCAGATTGTATGTTGTAACATTTATAAATATTATGGAAAACTTACTTTGTAATTTATATTACGCAATATATGAAGATGAAGTTTTTTAACCGTTTCAAAAAGAGTTGGAAATTGCACTATGTCTGTAGTAGTTCACTTTAGTTTTTAGTTACAGATTTCCTATAAGAATAGCATAATGCTTTCATTCGCTCATCCACCATTGTCGTATAGAGACTTTTTAAGGGAGTACCTATAAAGGAGATGTCAATCAGGGCCTTCATTTTATCTGCTTTGTTAAAAAATTCACTCATGAAGCGTTCTATTCTTACGGGCAACATGCCGATTCGTATTCCAAACTCATAGAAATCATCATAAGCATAATAGCCGTTTTTCTGGTAGCTTTCCGATTCAAAACCACCTTCAAAAAGGTCAAGTGCAAGCTCTGATTCGTGTGGTAAATGTAGTCGGGTATTAAGCAGATCGTATGCGGGTGTCAAAGTGTAGGAGTCAATTACTTCATTAAAATATAAAGAGAAATTTTTTAGATGTGCGTCACCGTTATGTATCAGGTAATTGAATACGATAATCTTAAAAAATTTCTCCAATTCAACGGGATAGGTGCTGACATGTATCTTCATGAGCGAAGCTATTTTTTCATAGCTGTAATCGTATTTATAGCTTTTACCGCCAGATTCTTCAGAGACCTGGGCAATTTGTGCAAAGTCCTCCTGTAGAAGTTTAGAGCCATCGGGTTTGACATCGAACCGTTTAGTGAGGTATGCAGGAGTGTCATCGTCTCTGAAAAAGACCAGGGCATTTTCAGCTGTATGCAGTCCGAATACCTGTTTTGCCAGTTGCATGGTAACATGTTCATTAGAGGGCATATCTGACATGTTGACAAAATCACCTGTTACCGAGGGTTTAAGGATATATTCTCCATCGCATTCGGTGAGCTCCAGAGAAGTTCCCTTTAGTTTTAAGGAGTATTTGGATTGGATTCCTGATATGGAAATGCGTTCCCCCTGACTTGCTCTCCTGTAATTATATTCCGGTCGGGAAAAGGGAAGGATCGGGCTGATCCGTTTTCCTCCAAAAAGTTTCTTTCTGCACGGAATACAGAACTCAGTGTGGTTCGGTTTAAGGCATGAGGGGCAACGGGTAATATTCATGTTTCCTCCCTGACGGTAATGGCCCCAATTGCAGTATTATTAACGGTCTTGAGCAGTCGGGTGAATGAGTCAGCTTCATCGATTTTCAGTGTTTTGCACTGAAGCTCTTTATTGGTACCTTCTGCAAGTAATCCGAAAAAAAAAGGAAAGAGGACTTCCGAGTGGAATGCGTGACTTCTCTTTGGAAAAGAGAGAGAAATTGGAGGCATTGATGGGTCAGAAAGGTAGGCTTGATCATATGTAAACACATAGATATTCTTTTTGCGTTCAACGCGTCCCGCCAGAATGCCGTTATAATAAACAAGACCTGATTTATTCATTTTTACTCCGATTTGCGGTAGAAACAAGGAGGCCAAGTGGTTTGAGAACGCGGTTAAGTATGTCAATTGTAGGGTTAGCATCACCAGCTTCAATTGCCTTGACTGTACGCAATGACACTCCGGAGATTTCTGAAAGATCAGCCTGTGTAATATGAAGAATTTTTCTGCGTTCCTGTATCTGTTTTCCAATTTCTTGAATAGACATAATATGTGTTTCCAATCATATGGTGCAGTATCGTGCACTTATATTAAAATATACGATATTACATCCTGATTTGTTGTCCAAATGTGCAAAAAGATGCACTTTCAGATGTTTTTTTGAAGGAAACATTTGCAAAACACTAAAAAGTGCAGTAAAATGCACTTTTTAGTGTTTAATGCGAAAAACCCTGTTATCCTCACGTGATATACCGATTTTCGCAACCAATAAAGGAGGGTATAGCATTTTAAAGGAACAAAAAAGAATCAAAATTGTTGAAAATGTATTTGAAGCACAGGCTTAGTTAGAAATCTGGTACTATAATCCAAAAATCTTGAGTCGGCAAAAATAGTGGATTAAAGGGAGCCGCACTAAAGCGGTCTCCTTTTATATATCTGAGTACGGCAAGAATTAATAAAAGCGATATGTTCTTACATATTTGTTTCCATTATGTTCTTTACGAACCAACAAGTGATCCTTTTGTCCGGACACCGGTTTGATTCTGTAATAGCACTCTATAGTGTTATGATTAACAGGCCATTCCTGATTGGGCTCAACCACATAAATGTCATTTGTATTCAGTATGTAGGGAACCCCATTACCATTAAAATCGTAAACACAATAGTTTCGGGCAGCTGGACCTGATTCGATAATCATAAATTCATCATCATTGAGATTTGTTCCAAAATCACCGGAAACCACTATATCATTATCATTATAAGTGGCAGCAAGAGGTAGAGTCCATCGACAAAGTTTGTTTGATCCGGTACTCCAGCCCCATTGCCAATCCCCGGAACTATAGTGAAACATCGTTGCCCATGTTGCTATACCGAAAATTTCGTCTTTCCCATCATTATCGAAATCACCGACAGCTGCTTTTCTCCAGTATTTTTTCGTAAGATATGGTGTAATTCCTTGATTCTGGCCATAGTTGCTATACCACCATTTAAAATCTTTTGATGCGACATCATAGTAAAAAGAAGTTTGCCAGCTTTCACCACAGCCCATAAGGTCATCTTTGCCATTTCCATCCCAGTCGCCCACGCGCAGAAAATCTTTATACGCATAAAGTGCATGGCTGTTGTTCCAGCTTTTTATTGTCCGCCATCCGGTTGAGGTATATTCAACCAACCTTAGATCAATACTAACCAGAAACAGTTCATCTTTACCGTCTCCATTGAAATCACCAACGTGTGCCTTTCTTGCTTCATAGATCTTCAGAACATCACTATTCTTATCTGCAGCTTTTACCCAACTCGAACCATTAAAATTATATAAGTGCTTATTTTGATTATAGTTCCATCCAAGGATTTCATCAGCGCCATCCCCATCAAAATCTCCAATTTTTATATCATTATACGATGCAACGCCTGTATTGTACGCATATGATGTTCGGGTCCAGCCTTGTTGAACTGCGGCTACGGTTTCCTTACTATTATTATCAACAGATACAGGTGACAAGGATTGTTCACAACTGCAGACAATAACAGTTACAGCCATTAAAGATATCGAACCGAATAGTTTTCTTTTAGACATTTTGCCTCCTTAAAGTGATTTTTCTATTGTATCCTGAAAGTTATGGATCAATAGTTTCATGTTTTTTTACTTAATCATACTTCATTACTAACAGATTGATTTTGGAACATCTACCTCCTTTTTGTGTTATGCCTGTCCTCAATTTCAGAATCACTGTTAAGTAAATTTATTAAATAAAATGCAGTCCAAACAATCACCCCCCCTGATCAAATTTGTATAGTCTCCCCTGACTAATTTATGTAGTCCCCCCCTGACTATAGGCTCTGTAACTTATTTAATAACAGTATGTTTCCAATATGAGCGCTCAATAGGTACTTTTACCAGAAGCTGACACTCTAACTGCAAATCCATTAGATTTTCAGGACAGGAAACTTGTATCATCATAGGGGAATATGAACAAAGAAGAATTTTTTTAGCTGAATGAATGTACAAACCAGCTAATCCAAATTGTCGGATAAATCGTTTTTAAAGATTATGTGGGTATGCATTTGGTTGGTATGAGAATACTCATCGATTGCGTATTCTGCTGTACTTGAGTCATTTGTCAAAAATGCTGCTAACACCAACCAAATGCATACCCATAAAAGATTATTTGAAGGGTGAAACGATCTATTGGGGAACTGATTTGTTTTGGGTTGCCATTTTTTTTACCAGTGTCAGAAGTTCACTTCTTTCTGAAATTTTGCATTTGCGGTAGATATTATTAAGGTGACTACGTACGGTATGAAAGGAAATGAACAATTTCTCTGCTATTTCATTATTTGATGCACCTGCGATGATTAGTTCAATAATATCCTTTTCTCTGCAGGTAATTTTATTTAATTGATAAAAAAGTGTGAGGTCAACATTCTCAAGATCAGAAGATTTCCTGAGTACCCTGTTTTTATCATTGGCAGTATCGAGTTTTTCGGTAAGTATAGATATATTACCGCTTGATTTAGAATATATATAGGTTACCAGCAAAGTTTGAATCACTATAAAAACAAGAAATCCAAAATGAATCAGGTATGGTGTTTCAATCATGTGGTGAAAAACCAGAATGTCATGAACAGCGGAAATAAAAATTATACTCAAACTTATCATGAAAATAGCAGCACCTTTTCTTCTGATTTCTATAGCACGCCCCAGTACGATCAATACATATATGCCATCAAAAGCGGTAATAATATGGTGAGGCAATTGTGTGTACAACGCTATATCATAATTGAATATAAGAACGACGGCGATAAAGAACGTATGTGAAATTACGATGACTTGAATGAACCACCGTTTCAGTTCATCTGGAAAGAGCACCCGGCCGTACATGTTAATTAATACCACGAAGCTGTAAAGCAAGGAAAGCTCAATTTTGAATTTTATATACGAGGGGAGAAAGGGAAAGAGATCATTTATCAGGGCTTCTCCCATAAAAACAGATCGTAATGAAATGACCACACATGATAAACCCAGATAAAGCAGAGCAAAATTGATTGGCCTCATACTTGAGAATGCAAGTAAAAGGCATAACCCGATAAAAGAAATTGCTCCAAAAATGATCAGGAAACAGCTTAATTCGGTAGTGCGTTCGCTTTGAAGCTGCGTATCCAGACCCAGGTAGATTGGATAACTACAGGAGGCTTTTTTCCCGGTATAGTTGGACACCTGCAAGAGAATATCAAAAGTATCGGATGGAGGAATAAATCGAGCGATATGTGGCCGGGAATCATATATTTCAGATGCAGAAGATGTTCCAATGATACCAACAGAAGTAAGTTTTTTATCATTTATATATAGTGTCAGAGGATTTGACCAGTGGCTTATTTTGATGGCGAGGGGTCCACTTCTTACAGAATCTATTCGAACTTTCAATCGCAATGTAGCAAATCCTTCCAATGGAAGCACTGTGTCGTTCACGCGCATGTTTTTCCAATGACCAGGACAGTTGATAAAAGTATCAGCAACTGGTGCCGGTGTTGTTTGAAACGCCTGAAATGAATAGAAGTTCAGCCAGTAAAACTCCCATTCTCCCCGTAATTGAATCGGTCCGTTCTTCTGGAAATTCCATCCTGAAAGATTTATATATCCCTGAAGCGCTTGAGGAGGAGGTGTTTTAATTTGTGAATTTTCACAAAATACGACATTATATAAGAGAATAATTACTATCAATCGAAACATTGTTTTTCAGGCCTGCTGTTGAATACTACAATGTGGGCAGTAGTTCTTTTGATTAACTCTGCTAAAAATGAACTCTACAAATCACATTGTCTTGAAGTGCTTGAGCAATCTACAATCGAGTTATTAATAAATGAGAATAATTGAAAAACTCAACAAAGTTGTTTCTTTTATAACTCATTAGGTTATATGAAAATAAAATATGGGCATCTTTAATATTGCTGAAGATGACAAAAAAAATTGAAAGAGTGGGGTCGCTTTAAATATCTCAACCCTAACCATTGAAAACTAAAAATTCAATAATATCATCCCTGAAGAATACTCAAAAAGCTTTAATGTACCTTGCGGTCAGACCGGAAAATGCAGATATAACTGATTCGCTCCCTGTGAACTGGCATAAACAGAAAAAATCTGGTGTTGTAATTATTCTTTCCACAAATTATTTTCAACACAATTGATAATTCTTTGAATATGCAAAAAAGGTTTTGCATCATTAGCTCAGTTGGTATCCCGATTACCATCGGGATTAATCAGCGGGTTTTTT
>JAFGIN010000117.1 GCA_016929595.1 Chitinispirillaceae bacterium | reverse complement strand
TGAATGATGAATGGTGAATGATGAATGGTGAATGATGAATGATGAATGATGAATGGTGAATGATGAATGATGAATGATGAATGGTGAATGGTGAATGGTGAATGGTGAATGATGAATGATGAATGGTGAATGATGAATGGTGAATGATGAATGATGAATGATGAATGATGATAAGAGGCTGTTGGCTTTTTAAAGGATGGATTTTCCGATAATGCCGAAAAATGGAAAATTAATTTAATTTGTAAATCGATCGGATGCCTGTAGAGTTATTTTTAGCTGATAAACTTATTAGAATGATGCCAAGTGCCAGAAAGCCAAAACAGACCAGGGCACCGGTCATCAGAGAGACTGTAAGAGTGCTTGCCCATCCAGGGATTGCTTCGTGAGAGATAAGTTTCTTGTAGAGAACATTTGAAATTAAAACAGAAAAGAAAGCAATTATTGCCACGAAAATACGTAAAAAGAACAGAAGGAAATCTTCGGCGTATTCTACAAAAGATCGAAATGCATGCCAGAGCAGACTTGTAAAATTCATTTTTGACTTTCCATCAATTCGAATTCGCCGGTCCCAGACAATGGCCGCTTTTTTGCATCGTTGTTTTGAAAGAAAACCTGCCAGATGCACATAATTGCTGTCGCAAATGTTCTGGATCATATTTTTGCGGATAAGGCAATAATTACCGAAGTTCATATTTTTCCCAATTAATAAATTGAACATCAGCTTATAGATCCTGTAAAATCCTTGAAATACCAGGTTTTCGTTCCGTTTACCTCTGATAACAGGTACATAGTCATACCCTTCAAAATTAACCAGTTCTTTAATCGCCGCAGGGTCATCCTCACCATCTCCGTCCATAACAATAGCATAATCAGCCTGAATTTCGTTATGGCAATATAACAATCCCTGTTGAATTGATTTCTGATGGCCTGTATTATAGGGTAGTGATAGTAAAGAGAATCTCTGATTGCCCTCTGCGTGACAAAAATCTTTCAAAAGGTCAAGTGTGGTATCAGTAGAATAGTCGTCGACAACAACAATGTTGAAAACTTTATCGATCCCGTTTAGTACCTGCTTCAGTTCTGTAAGAAATTTGATTATAGTTATACCCTCGTTGTAACATGGAACAACTATGGCATACTCTGGAATGGCTCTCATGCAGGAAACTCCCACCTGATAATGTACAAAATCCCCTGGTTTGTTTCGTAATGATGAACAATTTTTACTTTTAAATCAGGGATAGAATGTTTAAGAAATGATTCATTATACGGCTTTCCGTCTTCCTGATATAGAAACAGGCCGGAAGGGTTTAGTTTTACAAAGTCCAGGAAAGTAAGAACCGGTGTAACCGGTTTGTTTTTATCACTGTTATAATATTCAAATGTATGCTGGTATATTTCAAGATCTCTGTTAAAAAAAGAATAAGGTACTCTTTTGAATAATGGTGCATTTGAAGTTAAGAAAACATTGGGATCAATCAGTGCAATTCTTGTATTGGATTTCATGTAGAAAGGCAAAGAAAAAACGTGCATTGATTCTGATGATGCAACAACTCCTGTCTCTGGTGATTGAGCATCGATGTCTGAAGCTATCCTGTTCCAGGGAACCCTGAATGTAATGTTTTGACCCCAATATCTGGTTAAACCGAAAATGTTGATTGCAAGAAGAGTTACAAAAATGAAATTACGTGTCAGTTTTGCAGGAGCAGTAAAAGTGAGAATTCCCCCAAAAAGGAGCATCATTGAGTACATTGTATACCGGGGATGAAGCGACGGAATGCGAAAGCCACTTACGATATGTTCTGCATAGGATAGTACAAAAAACAGTATCAGAAAGAGGGGGATGCTATGTACCTTTTTTTTGATAAGTATCTGTCGTAAATAGGGAAAAATTGCATGAACCGTTAATCCGAAGATAAGTAAAAGAAGCAGGAGAATTATTGTATTCCATCCTTCCAGATCTTTCAGGATAGTTATTTTTGTCAAAGCTGATCCACTAAGAGTGGAGACTGGAATAAAAGGAATTGCAATGCCAGCTTTTGAAATCAGGAATGTTTTCTGCCCATTGACTTGTAGTGCAAGCTGCTTAATGATCCATGGTAATACTGAAACTACGGAAAGAAAGGCAGCTGTAGTAAATACGATAAAACTTTTCAAGTACTCTTTGCGTTTTTTTTCAGCGATAAACAGTGACAAAATGACAGCAATGTTCATGAACAGAGCATAATAATGGGTGTTCATTGCTACAAACATCGATACAGCTACTGCGGCTGCACTACCGGTATCATGTTTTTCTAGCCATCGGATCGAAAAAAACAGCAGTATCATCGATTCACAAAATAGAATTGAATACGGGCGGGCTTCCTGTGCATACGCAAGTAAAAAAGAAGATGAAAGGCATAGAATTAATGATAAGAGAGCACTGGTTTTGTCTGCTGCCTTAAGAAATATTTTCCAGTAAAAAAATACACCAAGAGTACCTGCAAGGGCGGGAATTATCCGAAGGGAAAATGAGGAAAGCGAGAATAGCTTAACAAGAAAATACTCTATAATAAAGAACAAGGGAGGTATACTCTCATGCCGCAAGACAAGAGTCATCATATTCTTTAGTGAGCCAGCCTGTGTTTCATTCATTGTCAAATGTTCATCGAACCATAACGGCTGAATGGTTATGGTTGAAAGTGTCATAATGAATCCAAGCAGTATAAACCCGTATGGAAGATATGCTTCAATTTTTTTATAATCAAACCGTTTCATCGAAAGCCTTATTATTTTTTTTCGTAGATTATTTGATGAGTCAGAAGGTTTTTTCGAGTCTAATAAAATAGTATATTGTTTTTAAATTTGCTACAACAGGTTAATCTGAATAACGAAGCCGTTTTTGGGTTAGTATAATGGCGGGAGAGGAAAATAAGCTGATCCGTTCACGCCAACCCTGAACTGGGTTTGGGGCATAAACGGATCATTTTTACAGTTGAACTGCTGTTAAATAACGCCCTGAGCAAGCATCGAATCAGCGACTTTAATGAAACCACCGATATTCGCACCACGGACATAATTGACAAAATTGTTGTCTTCTATTCCGTAAGTGACACATGTTTTGTGAATGTTAACCATAATTGTATGGAGTTTCTCTTCGACTTCTTCTTTTGACCAGGGAAGACGCATTGAGTTCTGACTCATTTCAAGACCTGAAGTTGCAACACCTCCGGCGTTAGCTGCTTTTCCGGGACCAAAAGCAATTTTAGACTTAAGAAATACTTCAACAGCTTCAGGGGTTGACGGCATATTAGCACCTTCAGAAACTGCTATGCAACCGTTTGTGACAAGTGTTTTAGCATCTTCCTCACTAATTTCATTCTGGGTGGCACAAGGCAGCGCAATGTCGCATTTTACCCCCCATGGTCTTTTCCCTGCAACATACGTTACTTTGTATTTATCTGCATACTCGCTAATTCGTCCACGTTTCTGGTTTTTCAGTTCCATTACGAAAGCAAGTTTTTCTTCGTCAATACCATCCGGATCATAAATGTACCCATCTGAATCAGAAAGGGTAACGACTTTACCACCTAATTGATGAACTTTTTGTGTTGCATACTGTGCAACATTACCAGAACCTGAAATCGCTGCAACTTTCCCTTTGATACCTATACCTTTTACTTTAAGCATCTCTTCAAGAAAAAATGTTGCACCATACCCGGTAGCTTCAGGTCTGATCAAACTCCCACCCCACTGAATACCTTTTCCTGTAAGTACTCCGGTGAATTCGTTACGAATACGTTTATATTGTCCGAACATGAAACCGATTTCACGGCCTCCAACTCCGATATCACCAGCCGGAACATCAGTATCAGGACCAACATGCCTCTGGAGTTCAGTCATAAAACTCTGGCAGAACCGCATAACTTCATTCGTCGATTTCCCTTTGGGATCAAAATCCGAGCCACCTTTACCACCCCCCATGGGAAGGGTGGTGAGGCTGTTCTTGAAGACCTGTTCAAACGCCAGGAATTTGAGAATACCAAGGTTTACAGATGGATGAAATCTCAAGCCACCTTTATATGGGCCAATCGCACTGTTCATCTGGATTCTGAATCCACGATTAACCTGGATCTGACCTTTGTCATCAACCCATGCTACGCGGAACATCATGACACGTTCCGGTTCGGCTATGCGGTCGAGAATCTTTGCTTCTTTATACTGCGGATTATCTTCAATGAATGGAATGAGGCTTTCCGCAACTTCTTTTACTGCCTGATGATATTCTGACTCACCGGGATTTTTTGCCACAATTCTGGCCATGAAATTGTCGATTTGAACTTTGAACATGTCACTCATTTTGAATGGTCCTTTGAAAAAATTAGAAACGGTTAAAAGTAACCAGACTATTCAAGATTTATTACCAGTCTGGCGCCAAACGGGTATAAATTACTAAAAGTTCAGTTAAAAGGGTTTGTGAAACTGTCGGATTCAGTGGAACACTTATAAAAATGTGAGAAGTACGTAAGTGGTTAAATAGAGATGATGTTGTTCCTGATGGCGAATTTTAAAAGATCTACAGTGGTGCGGGTGCCCAGTTTTTGCATAATATGATTTTTATGCGATTCCACAGTGCGGACACTTATAAAAAGATGTTCGGCAATTTCAACATTGGTATGCCCATTCCCCCACAGAGTAAGGATTTCGATCTCCCTCTTTCCCAGTCTGGCAGTCGGATTATCCTGTGTGTCTGCCTGGTTGCGCATTGCTTCAACATAGTTATTAACCAGAAGGCTGGTTATCGATGATGAGAAGTACTCATATCCACCCCGAATGGTGTATACAGCTTCAGTTAATTCCTGTACAGTTGCATCTGCAGACAAAAATCCGCTTGCGCCATTTTTTATCGTCTGGAAAACGACATCTTTGGAAATTCTTGGTGCGATCGCTACAATCCGTATCTCACAGAACTGTATTTTTACCTGTTTTATGAATCCATACTGTTTTTCGCCAATTTGTGGTTCGTTAAGAGTAACAATTAATATACTGAATTGCTTTGTTTTCAATTGCTCGAATAGTTCTTGTTCTCTGGTGCAGAGTATGCAATGGTCAATGTCCTCAAGGGCATGCATTGACGATTGTATACCTGCTGCGAGTATTGTATATGTATCTGCATAGATTGCAACACCAGACATTATGAGGTACCTTTCCACCGGACGATTGCAATTCTTTTTTTCCCATCTATCTCGATCTTCAAAGGGGCACCGAACCGGTAATGCAGTACAAAACGCTGCCGTTCGACAAGTTGCGCATGTGCAAGTGCATCGAGTCGGATAATCTCCTGTGAATTAGATTCATTTATCGCCATGTACCCGGTGCCCATCGATGTCATATTGTGGAAAAAATGAGAGCCCAGTGATGCATCAAGATGATAGTTTTCAAGGCCCAGTTCGACAATGACTTTGGCATTACAGATTTGTGACCAGGCTACTGGTATTCCCAGACTTCTATCTCTGGTACCCCATCGACCAGGACCGATCAGAAGGTAGTGCCTGTTTGTTTTTAAAAACCTGCGGTTGAACCACTCAACTTCATTTGCGATTTCAGCTGTTCTGGTACAATCAAACAGTGATAAGTCAACCATAATTATATCGGTGACGGTATCGATGAGCCCATTACCAAGTGCGGTTTGGGAGTATAACAATATCGTTTCGGGGTCCAGAGCACTATCGTTTAATTCATAAGCGCGCTGTTTACCTGTGAGCGGTTTGACCTGTAGAAGGTTCAGTTCTGGTTTACTGAGACTATTCATCGGGTGAGGGAGTCTGACTGCAAATTCAATTTCAACAGGAGTTCCCATACGCTTCTCAAGCGAATTCAGGAGCACTCTCAAAGATTCTGCAAGAGAAAAATGTTTATACTGTAAAATGTTTGCAAAGTCAAGTATGCGTGGTCCGGGAAGATTGAGATTCGGCACAATCCGGTCGTTCTCCGTATCGTATACAGATGCACAATGTTTAAGTGAACCTGATTTTTCAGCAATACTGAGGTCCAGCAGATCAAGACCAGCCTTTTCCCCCTGAGATTGCAGGTCGATATCTTTTCGTGTCGTATTTACAGCATAAAATTTTACCTGAGAACTGGTTATCAGATCCTTGAATGAACCGAAACTCAAATCCGGATATGCCGGAGAGAACCGGTGTGCGCTTTTACCTTCAACGACATATACCCCCAGACCAAATGCGATGGCAGCAAAGCCGTCTTCTGGTTTACTATGTGAAAACGGATAATAGTTCCAGGAGCCGGCAACACCACTTATGTGAGGATAAAAATGATCACCAATCTGTGTTCCTACAAGCTCCTGAACAACAACTGCCATCCGCTCCTCAGAGATGTTTCTGCCTGCATAGTCGAAGTACAATTTCGCTTCAGGCCGATAGAGCGATGCAAATACCAGCTTAACAGATGTTTCAAGTTGCTGCAGCCGAATTTCGGGGTTATCATGGCTGTTGGGTATGATATACGTTTCAAATGCACCCGCAAATGGCTGTATCAATGAATCCTCAAACAGGCTGGACGATCGTACCGCAAGGGGAGTGCGTACCTGTTGAATGAATCTTTGGAGATTTTCACGAACGCGTTTACTTAATGTTATATTCAGAAAATGTTCCTGAATGGTGTCGAAACCATCCATGTCAAGATCGATCTCTCTGATTGAACTTTGCTTTAAAAAATGCTCGAACTCGCTGGTGCCGATTATAACTGTCGCAGGTGTATATAAATCAATGTCCGGAAAAGAAAATTCCGGAGCCGGATTATTGACAATTGAATTTATGAATGCCGCACCCCGTCCCTTTCCACCATACGAACCCCTGCATATGGTTGTTATGAATGACCTGTCGAAAAATTGAACATTTTCAAATCTGGTGACAGTGCCCCTGAATCTTTTACGCAGTATATTTTTAACAAATTCCTTAAACGATTCAACGGGGTATTCAGTATGAATGATTTCATTTATGTCAAAGTTCTCACCATGGTTTGCAAACCATTTTTCAAATATACCCTTATGGAGCATTTTGAGAATCAGTGATTCCGGGACCCGCCCCATGAGCTTCATCAGGGAACATATATCTGCCATCTTTGCGAAAACTGTTCCGGATTCATCAACAAAAGTTAGAATGTTAATCTGAAGACAATCTTTTACAAATGAGCTGACTTTCTCTATGAAGGCCGGGGTACTTTTATCAACAAAAGTGCACCCGAGTGCCAGGGCTGTCTCGTGATGGGAACCATCACTGCTGTGCAATAAACAGGGAACATTTCTGTATTGTTTTTTAAGGACATTCACAAATTCAATTCCGGCGTTTCTGTTCAGACTGCCGCCCCATGAGAACTCGACATCGCTGACCAGACAGCAGATGCGATCCTGAAAGCGGCGTACAATATGTACAGCCGTTTCAAAATTGGAAACAACGAGCAGGTGAGGAAGTCCCTGCTGGCAGGTTTCTTTCGTTGTATCATCAGCGATGTTTTCTTCAAACCAGTTTAGAATCGTCAGGTACAATCTGGTAATAATTCGCGATACGACATCCGGTCTGTCTTCAACCATCAGGACGACTGGTGCGTGGCTCAACGATGCGTTTCTTGTGTCCTCGTATAATTTTACAATGGCAAATAACAGTGTTGGATCGTTGTTCCAGACAAAGACAGGGTTATCTTTTGAGAATTTTGACGGAGGTATGGTAAGGATGGATGATGCGTATTCCATTCTGTTAACTAGAATGTAAACGGGAAGCATGGGAAAAGACTGTATGATAAGTGAATACGAGTCAATGGCACTCTTTTCATCGACACCGACCATAATAATTACAATGTCAAATGATTTTTGTGAAAGATATTCAAGAGCCCTTTCGGAAGTATTTGCAACTGTTATTCGTGGTATTGCGCCAAACGATGAATGAATATGGTTGATTTCAAATCTGAAGGACATGCATTCACTTTGTATTGCAAATGCCTCATAGGGAGCTGCGACAAAAAGTACTTCACGTACAAGATACGAGATGTCTGCACCCTGAGGGATAATGCTGAAGAGCAGGTTGTCCCTGTTCTCTGATGGTATGTGGTCCGGACGATCAGCAATAGCCGCGCTGATTGCAGCGTGAGAATGCTCCATCAACATTCTGCCTTTGAAATTATTGAGGAAATGGGCAAGCAGACGACCGATGTTTTTTATCATCTCCCGCTCCTCCCTGAGGAACGGACTCCCTTCGCCGGTGTCTGGAAACTCCTGTAGATAAAAGAACTCGATCGTCCCGATACTATTGTCAATTGTTATGAACTGTTCACGCAGGACCCAGGGGGTTTCCCTGAAACCTGACGACATGAATTCTTTTCCCTCAAAACTGATACGTACAACCGTAGATCGGGGATACTGCAAAGATTCTGTAAGAATGGCAGAGATGTTTTGTAAGGTGTCATCAATGCTTTTTCCCCTGGTGATGATATCAGTGGTCTGATTGATAGCTTTGAGCTCTTTAAGACGTTCACGATTCTGACTGATCAATCCCTCGTAGAGTTTACTTCCGGTTGCGGCACTGATCAGTTGAGCCAGATTTATAATCAGATTGCGTTCTTCCTGTAAAAAAGGACCTTCAGCACATGGCGGAAACTGTTTTGTATAGCACACCTCGATCTGTCCCGATGGGCCATCAGGAATTTCAAACGGCTGCTTCTGCATCCAGGGGGTTGCCATAAAATTTGCAGTAGAGAAAACGAAGTCACCGAAGGTGATGCGTGCACCGGTATATTCAGGATACTGCCATGCCCCGGGTATTGCATTGCAAACATCGTTGAGCAATGCCTGTATCGGTCTGTTCTCTTTTAGAATAGAAATAATACTTGTTATTCCACCAAGTTCCTTAAGCCGTTCCGTGTAATCCAGGAGCAGCCTTGTATATGCATCCTTTGTTGCTGCGCCACAGAGCAGACCTGCAAGATTATTGAGAAGCTCTTCCTCTTCTTTAACAAACGGATTACCGCTGGTCCAGGGTCTTGCTTCGATGTAATAGATTTCAAAACAGCCAGTTGTGGTTTCGGTGATTTTGAATTCATGGACAAGGCCCCATTGCGTGGAACGAAAGCCCCTGCTCATTCTGGAAATCTGGTCTATCGTGACGCGGGCGACGGTGATTTCGGAATATCGCATGATACTGCAGATCAAGCTGCATAGATCACTGCACAGTTCCTCTGTGGAAATAGTAGCTTTTAACTTTGTTTCTACCTTTGAGAGGAGGTCCAGATATCGAAATTCCATAATTCTTTGCAGTCTGTTATCTGAAAAACAAGAATGAACTATTCAATAAACATGTGGAAAACGTCTTTTTTCCCTCACATTTTAACCAAACAGGGTTTAACACTATTGTATGCCGAAAATAATGGCAATTGTGTGGCCCTGTCACCTGTCCTCTATAGTTTCAACAAAGGTGGAACCCTGACAAGGCATTCGACCAAGAAAATATCGGAACGTACTTTTGTTAAACTCTATAAATATACGATCGGTGTCCGGGTGTAGTGAAGAGTACCGGTGAGAAACTGGAGCAGAAAATTGTTAATCAGGTCATTTATTTACTGATTATCACTTTTTTTTGCATTTTTAGGAATGATATTTTTGTTGGTGGTCATGCTGGTTGAGTGTATAATAAATGGGTGAAAAGGAGTAGTACTCCGGCAGAATTTGCTGGACCAGATGAGTGGGGCGCGGTCTTTGACTGACACCAGAAGACGGCTCCAGGTCCGTTTCTGGAAAACAACATCTGGTTTCTCTCTGCAGGCAGGATTGAACCTGAACTCCGGAATGTTGTGAAGACCGATTTGAAATCAGTTATGGAAAAAATCTATTTTTATCGGTGTAAGGAGATTGTATGAAAAAAAGTAGCGTGTTATTTAGTGTCTGTCCATTGTTTATGTTGTTGTCATGTGATTTATCCACTATTAAGGATGTAACAGATTCGCTGGATCAGACAAAATTGACTGACAGTCAAATCATCTCAGGATTAAAAGAGTCTCTCATTCTCGGGAGCAAGACTGCAGCTCTGACGTTGAGTGATACCAGCGGATTAGTCAGTGGGATCACCAATGAGATGACCGGTTATCTGGCAAATGAACTGATAAGAATTGCGCTGCCCGCAGATGTAGAAAATGCGTTTCAGACAATGTCGCTATTAAGTAACACCAGTGCGGGAGGAGCACTTCTTGCAGTGGCAGGAGTTGATTTTTCTAAATACCGGGAGGCCATTATCAGAGGGTTGAACCGGGGAGCTGAGAATGCTGCAGGTCTTTCTGCCGATGTATTTAAAACGGCTATTTCAGAAATGACATTTTCTTCCGCAAAGGAAATCCTTTTTGGTAATGATTCCACCGGGGCTACAAAATATCTTACTACTACAACTTCCGGGGTGCTTTACACGGGGTTTAAACCGATTGTTCAAAGTTCTTTCAGTGCCGTTGAGATCAGTGCTTTTGGCAGACAATATACTGTTGAGGGGGTATGGAACGACTTTGCAGAAAACTTTAACAAGGTCGCGGGTGCATACGGAAATCTTGTCGCAACAGCGGCATCAGGAGACTTGATCAAAGCCGCAGTGGCTAAGCTTTCACTTAACGCACTTAATGAAGCAGGAGTTCCCCCCATCGATCTTCTAAGCACAGATATAGTAGATTTTACAACAGGGAAGGCTCTTGACGGACTATTTTATATGGTTGGACAACAGGAACTTAAGATCCGCAGGGATCCGATGGCTGCGCTGACTGCTGCTGCTGATTTTGTTACTGAAACAGCCCGGAAACTTATTGAGAAGGTTTTCACAAGCACCGAAGACCAGACAGTCTGAAAGCTCCAATGAGTGAGCAGGTTTGATGTTTCATATTTTGAAAGGAGCCGCTGAGAATGATGTAAATGATAATCTTATGAGCGTGGTCTCAATAATTAAGAGATTCAGCAGGTTGAAGACGAATATATTTGTGTTATCTACAAACCAATCCTTCTCAAAGTGTTCCTGTAAAGCATCTACTGGTTACTCTGGGCTAAAAACTCCTGCCAGGTATTAAAGTTCTCCCAGAACTTCTTACGAGATTCATGCTCAAGAACACTGTAGATCGCTGGATCGCATGCACAATTGGAGAAAATTTTAGCTCGTTCAAGCTGCTCGAACCGTTGTTTTCGGGTCAATTTATCAGCTTTCGTCAGTACTGTAAATACAGGGATATCTACTTTTGAGAGCCATTGAGCCGCTTCGATATCGGCTGCAACTCCGATGTGTCGTATGTCTATTAACCAGAAGATGCCTTTAAGAGCGTCTCTTTTTAAGCAATAGTCAGCAATTAACTTTGACCAGCGCGCTTTCTCATCAGCCGAAACTTTTGCATACCCATACCCGGGAAGATCAACCCATACCATCGACTCATCAATCTGATAAAGGTTGGCAAGGGAGGTCTTGCCAGGTTTTTTTGATGTTCGCGCAAGTGCCTTATTTTCGAGGACATGATTGATAAATGATGATTTACCGACATTGGATCTGCCCAGAATTGCGTATTCAGGCAGAGTAGCTGCGGGAAGATCTTTAAAATGAGCTGCTGAAGATAAAAATTGTGTTTTCATTCAAAATTTCTGTACAGGAATTGTTGTTTATACCTATTGGTCTGAAAAATAGGTTATGGAGAAACACAATGTATTAGGTTTGATTATTAAAACCTTTTATATTTTTAAATATTTCCAGGGAGAATTATTATGAAAATACAGGATGCTATAAAGAGGGTCATATCAGGTGAGGATCTGCTCAGAGATGAAATGATCGCGGTTTTTTCCAGTATTATGAGCGGGGGTGCAACTGATGCACAGATTGCATCATTTATTACTGCCCTGAGAATGAAAGGTGAGACGCCGGAAGAGATCACCGGGGCAGCAACAGTAATGCGACAGATGGCAGCCACGGTTACGCCTGAGTCGAATATGTTTACGGTAGATACGTGTGGAACTGGCGGAGACGGTTCCAATACTTTCAATATTTCGACTGCTTCAGCTTTTATAAGCGCAGGTGCTGGTGCTATAGTCGCAAAGCATGGAAACCGTTCTGTCTCAAGTAAATGTGGCAGCGCAGATGTACTGGAGAAACTTGGTGTAAATATCGATCTGCAGCCCCAGCAGATGAAAGAGTGCATAGATTCTGTCGGGATATGTTTTTTGTTCGCACCATTGCTGCATAAAGCAATGAAACATGCAATCGGCCCTCGTCGGGAGATAGCAATACGGACCATATTCAACGTGCTCGGCCCCTTGACAAACCCGGCAAACGCACGTTCGCAGGTTCTTGGTGTGTTTGCTCCCGAACTTACCGAAGTAATCGTATCGGTTCTCAAAAATCTTGGTGTGGACAGGGCGTACGTTGTCCATGGAATGGATGGCCTTGATGAGATATCCCTATCTGCAGAAACAATGATTTCTGAACTCAAAAATGGTACTATTGATTCTTACACAATTTCACCGGAAGAGTTCGGGTTTGGTCGTGGTTTGAAAGAGGATCTGACTGGGGGCACACCGGAAGAGAATGCGGTGATAATCAGAGATATTTTGACAGGAAAGAGGTGTGTGCAACGGGATGTTGTCGTATTGAACGCAGCTTTTGCACTTGCGGCATCAGGGGTTGCCAGTGATCCCAGGGAAGGTATTATCCTTGCAAATAAATCTATCGACAGCGGAAAAGCACTGGGTGTGCTTGAAAATCTGATACGATATACAAATCAACTGAAAAATGAAGCGGCAACAGTGTAGACTGTTACTGTTTTTACCTTGCATAATTTTGTCAATGTACTACTCAGGTGCGTTGTCGCTGATATTTTGTTAAAAACAATTATAAAGGAGTGAGTCATGGATTATCAACACATACTGGTAAAAATACAGGAAATGATTGCCCTGTATGGTCTCAAAACAATTGCGGCGCTGGCAATCCTGTTATTTGGCTGGATTGCCGCAAAGACGGTTCGTTCAATTCTTTCTAAAGTCCTTAAAAAATTGAATGTCGACATCATGCTGGTGTCGTTTACTTCAAGCATTACTTATGTGTCGTTACTCGCGTTTGTCGTCATTGCTGCGTTAGGGCAGATCGGTGTACAAACGACATCCTTTATCGCAGTAATTGGAGCTGCCGGTCTGGCGATCGGTATGGCATTGCAGGGTTCGCTTGCTAATTTCGCCGCTGGAGTGCTCATGCTCATCTTCAAACCGTTTAAAATCGGCGATTACATTGAGGGCGCCGGTACAGCTGGAACGGTCGAGGAGATCGGTATATTCACGATGGAACTTAAATCTCCCGATAACAAGAAAATTATTATCCCGAATGCCAAGATTCTTGGTGATAACATAATCAATTATTCTGCAAAAGAGATGCGGCGCATCGATATCGTTGCATCCGTAAGCTACAGGGATGATATAGATAAAGTCAAGGATGTTCTGACGAATATCCTCAGGAATGATCCCCGCGTCCTGAAAGATCCTGCCCCCACCATCGGAGTACTTGAACTTGCTGAAAGCAGCGTCAATTTCGCCGTACGTCCATGGGTTGCTACCGCCGATTACTGGAACGTATATTTCGCGACACAGGAAGCCATCAAAAAAAGATTTGACGCTGAAGGAATCAGCATTCCATTCCCGCAGCGGGACGTGCATATAGACAGTACGTTTCGATCAGATATCGTTGGCAGCGTGGAAACATGTCTGCGCGGCGACCGCGATCGGAGCAACACTGGGAGCCTCTGAAGATATTTTTCAGTCAGGACAATTTTTTTATGTTGCTGTTGAGGAGAGGGTGTACAGTTGCAAGTAAATGCCCACCCTGATCTCCGTAATGCCCGGGATCAGGGTGAGCGGTAACACGATTTTCAGGTATCTCAACGGCACATTTTTTAATTACGATCAGGATTTTTGATCAACCGTACCATTATTACCCCGTTAATTGTCTTGATTTTATCCAGAACCGATGCGTCAACATCTCCATCGATGTCGATGATGTTGTATGCGATATCCGCTTTACCACGGTTGAGCATATCTGCAATGTTGATTTTTTCAGCTGCAAGGATTGTCGTGATCTGGCCGACCATATTTGGAATATTGCGATTGGCAATTATAATACGGTGTTTTGCTGACATGTCAAGCTCACAGTTGGGAAAATTAACTGAGTTTTTAATATTCCCATACTCCAGAAAATCCTTGGTCTGATTAACTGCCATAATTGCGCAGTTATCTTCAGCTTCGGGTGTTGATGCGCCCAGATGTGGGAATGCAATCACTCTATCATGTTTGAGCAGTTCCTCATCAGGAAAATCGGTGACATAACAGGAGACGATTCCTTCATTGAGAGCATCAAAAAGATCCGCATTGTTAACAAGGCCTCCACGTGCAAAATTCAGTATACGCGCCCCTTTTTTCATGGTGTTGAAGCGTTCTTTGTTAATATACCCTTTAGTTTTTTCAGTTAAAGGTACATGCAGGCTGATATAATCGGAATCAGCAAAGATGCTTTCGAGTCCCCGGGCACGCTTGACATTTCTTGACAGTCCCCAGGCGGCTTCAACCGATATAAAGGGATCGTATCCGGTGACCTGCATACCAAGTTCCAGCGCGTCATTGGCTACCATGACACCAATCGCTCCAAGTCCGATAACTCCAAGGCGTTTACCTTTAATCTCCGGTCCTGTAAAGTTATTCTTACCCTTTTCTACAAGGTTCGGCACTTCATCACCCTTACCTGCAAGGCTTTTACACCATTGTAATCCGGGGAAAATCCTCCTTGAAGAAAGCAGAAGACCTGCCAGGACAAGTTCTTTGACACCATTGGCGTTAGCACCAGGAGTGTTGAAAACCACAACACCTGCAGCGGTACATTTTTCGACCGGAATATTGTTTACTCCTGCACCTGCACGTGCAATAGCTTTTACCGATTCAGGGATATTCATCTCCAGCATGTTCTGGCTTCGAACTAAAATCGCGTCCGGGCTGTTGAACTCTGATGCAATTTCGTAGTCATCTCTGGGAAAAAGATCAAGACCTAAAGCAGAAATTTTATTTAATGTCTGAATTTTATGCATGATTTAATCCTTACCTGCTATGTTCTGTTTCAAATTTTTTCATGAATTCTACAAGTGTTTTCACTCCCTCAAGCGGCATTGCATTATAAATGCTTGCCCGCATTCCTCCGACAGAGCGGTGTCCTTTAAGGTTAACAAGCCCCTTAGCCGTTGCCTGTTTTACAAAGTCACCATCAAGGTTCTCATCACCAGTCACAAACGGGATATTCATCAGTGAGCGGTACTCTTTGCTGATGGTAGCTTTGAAAAGGTTGCTGCTATCAAGATAATTGTAGAGCAAATCTGCTTTTTCTACATTCATCTTATGGATCTCACTAACTCCGCCCAGTTCTTTTATCCATTCAAAAACAAGTTTTGCAATATAGATGTTGTACGTTGGAGGAGTATTGTACATGGAATGTTCATTTGCATATGTTTTGTAGTTGAACATGGTTGGTGTGTAATCGTAAGCGTTTCCAACCAGATCTTTTCTAATGATTACAAGCACTACACCTGCTGGTCCGATATTTTTCTGTGCGCCGGCATAGATCAGACCAAATTTACTGATATCATAGGGCTCCGAAAGAATATTCGACGACATATCTGCGATAAGTGGAACATTACCAGTCTGGGGTAATTTAACGTATCGTGTTCCGAAAATGGTGTTGTTAGTCGTGATGTGTACATACGCAGCATCCGGATCGAACGTTATTTTGTCAATGTCAGGAATGTAATTGAAATTTTTATCTTCCGAAGTTGCTACCACATTGACAGTACCGTATCTTTTTGCTTCACTGATAGCCTTTTTTGACCACATGCCGGTGTTAATAAAGTCAGCTTTCTTTTTTGTTCCCATGAGGTTGAGTGGGATCATGGCAAACTGGGCTGATGCTCCACCCTGAAGAAAAAGAATATGGTAATTTTCAGGGACATTCATTACTTCACGGATAGTTTCTTCCGCTCCAAAAATGATCTCTTCATACACTTTTGAACGGTGACTCATCTCCATAACCGACTGGCCGCTACCTTTATAGTCAAGCATCTCTTCAGCTGCTTTTTTAAGCACACATTCAGGAAGCATCGATGGTCCTGCAGAAAAATTGTAAACACGTGCCATAACAGGCTCTCCTTTTTTATTGGTGTAAATGTTCAATTGATTTTACGTAGTTTTGAGCTGTAAGGATACGCAGCTCTGCTGCCATATCAACATTTCTGATAAAAATAGTATTATCTGTAGATTTAACGATTATCGGTGCGAAATTTATTATTCCTTTAATACCGCTTTCAACAAGCTTATCAGTAACTCCCTGAGCAGCATCCGGGGGAACTGCAAGCAACCCATAGTCGATTTTTAAGCGATTTACAACTGAAGAGAGCTGATAGAAAGGAAAAAGAGGAACAACTGCTTTTGTGGTCTCTATTTTGTTGATATTAGAATCAAATGCTGCCACAACCTCAAACTCGTTGTTGTTAAACCCGCTATGCTTAATCAGCGCAGAACCAAGACTGCCGATTCCTATAACACCAATCCGTTTTTTTTCAAAAAATCCCAGGGAATTGCCAATTAATTGCATGAGCTTTTCAACGGCGTAACCCTGTCCGCTGTTTCCGGTAACACCCAGAGTTGCAATGTCCTTACGAATCGTGAATGCAGTGGTCCCACATAGCGCTGCAAGTTCCAGAGACGAGGTCTGAAGATGTGTATTCTTTTTTAAATCGGTAAGAATTTGAAAAAGAGTACACAATCGTTGAAGTGTTGGAAAAGGGATAGATTTCATTAATACCACCAAACCTGTGAAAATATTCACTCATAATATATAAAAAATCGCTGATTTTTGCAAGGTAATTCTATGAAAAAGGTGCTAAAAGTTATTTTTAATCATAAATTAGTGAAATAAATCACAGCTAGAGGAGTTCCTGAATATGTATGTAGTTATTACTCAGGAGTCAGAATACAGAACTCAACTCAAGCTTGGGAAGAAGAAAAGCAATTGATAACGAAATTTATTCTGAAGCATGCTTATTTTAGTACTGGTTTTTTTAATTCTGTATTTTAACTCCTGAATCCCGGGTACCTGCTGAGTCGTAATAAAATGTGTTTAATTATTGACTCATATAATCTTGAATGAGAAAATTGTATATATACCCATGAGTTATGATGAATTTGTTCCGAAGTTGACGTAGCTTGTCTAAACGGAAAATTAAGTACATTGAAAGGTGTTTTTTTTCATGACTATTGATGTTGTTGAAGTAAAAAGAAGATTACTCGCATTACTCAATGATTCAAATCTTGTCAATGAGTATGTCCGGCAGTATGGGCCATCTATCGATATAAAAAATATAAAAGCCATAAAAGAGGCAAAAAAACGTAACAGTGTTCATCTTGAAGGGGAGGGGATTGGGGAAGATCCCATTTATCAAATCAAAGTAAAGTGTCCGGTGTGTAATCAGGAGAATATTAACTGTTATGAACTGCGGGCAAAAAGTCAGCAGATTCTCCAGAATAAATTTCTCGTTCCTGTTTATATTGGTACCTCAGGGTTTAAAACATTGGATTATACGCTTCTTTCAGTTACAGTATGTCCACGTTGTCTTTTTGCTTCTTCAGATAAGAAAGATTTTTATCGGCATGATAATACAAGCCGTTCAGAAATAAAAACTCAACTTACAAGTAACGTAATCCTTACTCTTCAGGAAAAAATTGGTGAGAGGAAAGCGCTTCTTAAAACGGTAACCGATTATGAAAGCCATTTTAAGCGGCCTCGCACCTACGAGTCTGCTATAGACAGTTATAGAATGTGCTGCTCCAGAGCGAAAGTTGAGGCGTGGTATGAGCAACCAAATGCATTGTATAAACTTGGAGCTTACACATTGAGAATCGCCAAAATCATGAAAGATGCCAGCAGTGACAATACCGAAACATTTCGGGAGGCATTAGGGTATTTCGAGGAGGCGTTCAAAACTTCAAATTGCCCGACAGAAGAGATTGAGATGCAGGTAATCTATCTGATTACGGTTTTATATTTGAAGCTTGGTGATTTTAAAAAGGCAAATTCATATATTGGGGTTTTTAATAATCTGCACAACGCAAGAAATGCTGAAATGCGTGAAAATCCAAAATTAAATACAGTTATCATCGATAAGTGGGCAGACAAGGCCAAATATCTCTGGGAGGACAGGGATCGTTCGGATCTGTTTATCGAGGAATGATAAAAGGGTACAAATTCTTATTTTTACGTTTCAAATTTTCACCCTTAGATGAAGGCTCCCGAAAGATACTCTTCTGCCTGAGCCATAGGTAAAATTTAAATTTGAAATGGGACCACTTTTTTCCATGCATTCGGCAAGCGTAGTTCCTTCAATGTATTCCATAACAAGAAATGGACCATCTGCAGATTCCCCGAAATCGTAGATTTTAATAATATTTTCATGGGAAAGCGATGCTATCGCCCTGGCTTCATTGGTGAATCTTGTTACAGTTTCACCATGCTCCAAAAGATGCGGATGAAGTTTTTTTAACACAACATCTCGATGAAGTTTTTTATCCTCTACGAGAAATACCGTTGCCATCCCCCCGGATTTAATTTTTCGAATAATCGAATATCGATCGTTGATTAGGTCCAGCTTCATTGTTGATTCATATTTGAAATCATAAATTTAGTCTTCATTTTGTATATAAAATTACTTTAACGAATTTCATTTTTAAAGTACATTAAAGTAAGTATTATCAGCTCTGAAGAGCGAAATGGTTGGAATTCCATCGTGCGATGGTTCGACAGCTCTCCGGGATTGCTGTGGAAAAGAAAAAGAGTATGCATTAACAAAAACGATTCAGAACCCTCGCATCAGCCGGTACAGCCGATTTCTGAGAGCTGTGCAAAGGATGACTCAAAGCTGAAATCCTGCCTGCCAAACCTTATCGGTTTATTGGAACATCGCCACTAATGTATATTTAAGGTTACTGATTTCAAGGTATTCGATCACATTACCATTCTCCGGTGCAGATACGGTTCTATCAATTTTTTATTTCGGGATCTCTTCCTGAAATAAGAAAAAAGTATTAGAGAGGGATCTTCAGGGTTGGATCGCTTTAATTATCGGTTATACAGTGTAATCACTCAGCCTTTTGTAGCTGGTTCTATTACTGGTCAATGTGGATGAGATCACTATGCGTTTCAGATAGATTCAGAAAAATTTCATTTGACAAAGGAAAATATGGATAAGATCACTGTTGATAATGTTGAACTTGTTCTTTCACATCCACTTACGTTCAATGTGGAGTGGATAGGTCTGAACGAACCGTTACGTCAGCTTCAGGCATGCTGGTTAGTGCTTGCTGAGAGCGACCTTCCCTTAACACCGAGAATTATCGGGTTTCCAGGAATAGGGAAGACGACTCTGGGAATTGCTGCTGCCAGGGTGCGAAAACAGGAAGTTTACGTAATGCAATGTACATCTGATACACGTCCAGAGGATCTTCTTGTCACACCGGTATTGTCAGAATCGGGAAAAATTTCCTATCATGCAAGTCCACTGTTGAGTGCCGTTATTACGGGTGGTGTTGCAATCCTCGATGAAGGGAACAGGATGTCGGAAAAATCATGGGCATCTCTTGCAGGATTGTTTGATAACAGGAGAACTGTGGAATCGATTGTGGCAGGGATAACTGTTACAGCACATAAGGATTTCCGTGCTGCTGTTACAATGAATGATGATTCATCGACTTTTGAAATACCTGATTATATAATGTCAAGGTTGCAGCCGGGAATTCAGATCCCTTTCCCAAGTCGCAGTGATGAAATGAAGATTCTTTCATTCAACCTGCCTTTCTCCGAGCCGCAAATTCTGGAAATGTGTGTTGAGTATCTCCAGAAAGCACATGCTCTGGATCTTCCCTTTTCGGTTCGTGATGGGATTAATGCAGTGCGATATACCATGAAGATGAACCACGCGGATCCCGGGCTGGAAACTGCGGAACTGTTTCGAAATGCGATACGTCAGATACTTGGCGAGGATGCGCTTGATCTGGAGTCTCTGGCTGCCAGGAGAAAACTTTCCGGATCAAAGATTCCTTCAATGAATCTGGGTGATTATTTCTTTCCTGAAGATGAGGATCTCAATCCTGACAACGATGAGGATTTTCAGGCGTGAATAATTCATCACTGACTCTGCTGCCATTTCTGCATGGGCGGCTCACCTTTGCGCGCCAGTTAAGAGCACTGCTGTTAAAAAAAAAGTTTGATTGCATAGCTGTGGATATTCCTGAGATTTTCGAATCAGAATTAATCGGAGCAGTAGAAAAACTTCCGGTGATATGGATGGTATATGCTCAATCGATGAATGGCGAGACATACTATGTGCCGGTGGATCCATGTGATGCAGCCATAGAGGGGATGCGTCAAGGCTTACAGAATAATGTCAACGTATGCTGTGTAGGGTATGGTAATTGTTCCAGACCCCCGACAGTCGGAATACTTCCTGATGATTTCGCTGCAGAAAAAATCGGGTTCAATCGTTTCAATACACTTGCATTGATGTCTATCGGCAACAAAGAGGACGGATCTTCGGAGGATATTGAGAGCCGATATATTGCTCAGCGGCTCCTGGATGTCAAAACAAAATTTAATAATGTCCTTGCACTTATTCACTATCGTCATTATGTTCGTGTCGTTGCGCACCTCGGGCGTGAAGAAACCTGTAATGCACAATTCAACAGTGTTGATACATATACAATAGATAGTAAGGCAATTTATCCTGATCATCTCTATTTCGCGATAGGTGAATTACCATTTACTACGGGTAAATATGAAAAGCAGCGGCTTGATATATTTGCAGAACCTTTCGATATTATAGATACTGTAAAGGATCTGTTTCGGGAAACCAGGGATGATTATTCAGATGACAAAAGCGAAATTCAGGCTCTGTCTCCTACAAAGATAAAAGCGGCATTGACTTTTTTAAGAAACCTTACTGTCATGTCAGGGCGGCTTATTCCAACATTACCGGATATTATCGATGCTGCCAGAGGAGTAGGGGGAAATACGTATGCATTGCGCATTCTGAAAAATGCAAAATATTATCCATTTATCTCATTTGACAGTGAGTCTGTAAAGGTCGGTATTGACAGAATTGTTATACCCGGATCCGACGGCCCGCTCAGAGCGATTAATCTGTTTCGGGATTTTGATCTTGAGTGGCGAACGATATCGATCAGACCGGATCCATCATTGTTTCAAAAGAAGAGATATCGTTTTGGATGGAACCCGTACAGCATGTGTTCACATGTGCCTGAAGATATCAAAATTGAGCGGTTCAATTCTTATATACGGCAGAAAACAGTAAAAGTTTTAGTAGAGGATTATGTAAAAACCGAGAAGTTTGCAACATCTGTAAAGGATGGCATCGATATCAGGGAGACGCTGCGAAACTGGAGCAGCGGTTCTGTTTATGTGAAAGAAATACCACCATCAAGGGGTAAGGTCGATACCGTTGTCATTATCTTCGACCAGGACCATGACGAGCAGTATCCTCACCATACAACCTGGTATGCAGAGCACGATGATGAATCGACACTCACATTTTATGCAACCAGTGCGTTTGAAAATATGGTCGGTCCCGGGATTGCCAAATGTTATTATGGTGGTCTGTCATTGATGTTCCCGCCTCGTCATGTTCCAGACATATTCCAGATTACTGCTGACTACTCATTCCCGGATCTTGCATCACGTCTTGCCTTTGGCGCGATGCTTTTCAGTAACGAGAATGTCATATCGTATGTTGCAGCACGCAAACCGGGAACTTTTTTAAAAAACCTGGCATCTAAACATAAAAAGCATCTTTTGTGGATACCTCTTTCAACGTTTTCCAGCGAAACGATTGCAAAGATCAGGCGTTTTCATATTTTAAATGGTAAAATTGTCAGGAGTTGGGCACAACGTTTCATCGGAGACTGAAATAGTATGGTAATCACCAGAACCAATCTGCCTGTCATTTTACCAATGATCTTATTTGCTGGATTATACAGCTCTGCGGGTGCTGCAGCTGAGGATATGGGGCCCTTTTTTGACACATTAGAAATGTCGCTGCGACATCAATATGTTTACTGTACCGGAGATTCATCATATCGTAATCGCTCAGAAATATTGATATGGAAACGGAATCTGGATATTTTTGCCGAAAGCGATTCATTTAAAACCATTACAAAAAAGTTCTTTACAGAAACGGGTCTTTCACCGTCCAAAATCCGTGTTTGTGATATTGTCAATTGGTATCGGAGTCATTCTGATGGAAACAGTGAATCTATCCTTTTGCTTGAAAACGATATCAGAAAGAGAGATAAACGTAAAGCTGATTCGTTGCTTATAGATTCTATCTGTGCTCATACTACAGCTTCTCCTTTCGATTTTGACGGAATCCCATTTGGCATTTCAAGAAAACTTTTCAAAGTAATGATGGATTGGAAATATCCGCAACGATATGAGGATAATGGAAAGACTATTCAATGCAAAGGAGTGGAGATTGATAACATTTCAGGTACTGCCGCTTTTCATTTTGATAAGGATGGAATATACCGTATGTATGAGATTGAGTGCAGCGGCGGTCCGCTTGATTCACTCAATACAAAGGTCAGAAATGAAGTAACCTCGCTTGGCTCGATGCTCGAAGGTAAATCGGGGATTGCTCCTGATCATATATACAGAATTGGTAGATTTGATATTACTCAGGGACGCCTCACTGTTGAGAGGCTCTGGAAAAAACCTCCGGTTTCAGCTTTTGTTGGAATTGCTACCTATCGTTATCATTATTATGGTAAAGCTGTAGTTCTGGCAAATGCAATAAAAAAGACCCGGGAGAACTGAATGTTAAAACAGATGAAGAAAGTGGATATTAAGAAGATAAAAGGATATTACAAATACAATAAGATCAACAACGATACGAAAAATTAGTGTTGCATGTTCTGCACGGGTAGTTTTATGAACTTTTGATTTATACATTATATCAGGCATTCAGAAACCACTATTTTAAAATTTATTATAAGCATTGCACGCTTTCAAATTTTTGTACTGCAGCATAACAAAGATTACTGATAGACCGATAACCATGTTTTTCAAACTATACCATAAATGAATAATCGGAACAATTATTTTATTCCTGAGTATCAAATTAAGAGATTTCAATGGGGCGATGGTATAATCATAGCGTTTATACTTACCGCGATCGTGCTCTCTTTTAAACTCTTCAGTACTGTCGGTTCTTCTTCAACGGTTCTTATATACAGGGATAATACAGTAATTGCTCAATATCCACTCTCGGAGGATAGAGAAATTTCAGTTAACGGAAAACTTGGTAATGTTGAGGTTAGTATAAAAAACAGGTCGGTTGGAGTGACAAAATCTACCTGTGATCATCAGATTTGTGTCAGATGTGGCGCAATAACCAATAAATATGGACAGATTGTCTGTGCTCCAAATCACATACTAATCTGCATAAGATCCGGAAAGAGCAATCAGACAGATATCGATGCAATCGCAAGATAATGGTTATTCCAGAGAGATTGTTTATAAGACAGTACTGTTCTTACTTGCTGTTGGATTGAACGGTATTGAGCTTTTTATTCCGCGCATACCGTTTTTCCCCTGGCTTAAGCCCGGACTGGCGAATATTATTACTATCATCTGGGTTATCAGGTATGGGACTATTGATGCTCTGCTCTTTATTATCCTTCGCTCATGGATTTCTGGTTTTTATTTTGGTTTTTCCCTTATAACTATGATTTTAAGTTTTTCCGGTGGTATTGCAGCAACATTTACTGTGGGAGTAGCCTGGTCACTATTGGGGAAAAAGGGCATTCTGGGCAGCGTTGGACTTGCGATCGCAGGAGCTTTTGTTCACAATGCCGGGCAGCTTCTGGCCGTGTACTTTTTATTTATGAAGAATGATTCAATTTTTTACCAGATTCCATTTATGATGATAGCATCACTTGTGTTTGGAGGGGTAACAGGGGTGCTGGTGAATAGTTTAAAATCGGCTCTTGATTCAAGAATACCGGAACATAGTTTTAGAGGTCAAACCGCACTTAAACTTGCTGCATTTAAAAAGAGTGATATGGTTCTTTCATTTATAGTTCTTGCTGTATGTATATATATGTTTTTCTTTGAAAAAATCACTATAATATTTATTGTTACGGTTATAATCACCTGTATAGCATTTTTTATCGAAAACAGGAAAATCCGGGTAGTAATCTATCCACTTAGATTTAAATATCTGCTTTTGTTCATATTACTGACATATGTAATTTTCACCGGAGGGAAAAGGGTACTTTTTTTACCTATTGGAACAGAGGAGGGTTTTCACCGTGCTGCAGTTCAGATGCTTCGTTTATGGGCTTGGATTGAAGCGGGGATTATTTTGAATAAACTCAAATGCAATGAATTGCTATTCGCGATTCTGAGCAAGGTTTTTCCAGGAAGAAAACAGACCCTTGCAGGAGGATTTGCAGCACTTGTCTACTTTCCGGAAATTATATCTCAAAAGAAGAAAAACAATACAGGCTTTGGAGATATGGTCAAAAACCCCGGAAAAACATTTAGAATGTATTTGTCCGATCTATTTGACAGGATTGAGAATGCACTCAATTCAAAGGAAAGGTAATATTCTGGCGTAATTAAGATCGTGCGCCCGAAGTAGCCTGTTTTTTTTCTTTTAAATTTGCTGAACAGTGTCTTTTTTTTGTGCAACACTCTTATTTGTCATTTCCGTAGGTCACTATGTATTAGTGTAAATGGAAGTTCTATAACGTTGGCTCGGATATTTTTTTTATTGTTGTTAGATAGCCATTTCTAAATTCAATCGGTGAAGATACAGAAAAATAAGGATCTTTAAAAATGGTCTTTATCTTTTCAATCGTCCATCCGTGCAGATAAAACAATGGCCTTTTTGATGTTTCTGTCAATGGACCGATGAAAAATGTGCCACCGACATTCAAATGGCGTGCAATATTACTAAGTGCAAAGTTACATTTATCCTCATTTACAATGTGCTGAATAACATCAATAAGCGTAATCACATCGTAATGACCTGTTAATTCTTCAGATCCAATATCATTTTCTTCAAAAGAATATCCGGGAAATCGTTCTCTCATTCGCGGAATTAAAACATCAGAAATGTCAAAACCCTTATATTTTGTAACACCTAAATCCTTCAGAATTTTTGTGTAAAATCCGTTTCCTAACCCTATTTCACAAAAACTGGATGTTTCAAAATTGATTTGTTCTTTTCGACATAAATTAATAAACACTTCTTTTGCTTCTTCATACATCTTCCAATTTTCTTCTTCGGTTAAAGCTTCATTCCCTGGTCCTTGTATCGCATCTCCATATTTATTAAAACGGTCATGCCAGTATTTTTTTGCATCATAATCATTACGTTTGCCATACTTGAGGGGTTCTATTATCAGCTTTCTGAAAGCCCTAGCTATTAAATTATTGCTCATATTTCTCCTCAGAAAAAATAGACTTTATTAGATTTTACAAAGTCTTCCTTAAGATATTTAATGCTTTTTTGAAAAATATAATCGATTTTCAAGCAGATACTAAATTTGTAGAGGAAAATATAATATATTTACTCTAAATCCGCAGTCGGAATCGAATAAACATGTTTGCGGCTTTTTGAACATAACGGGTTAATTTCTGCTGTATACCAATATTTTTAATTCGGTAACGGTTGTAATTCAAATTTATATCACTAATTTTTAATTCGATGCACTTTTTCTAATGGATCGATTGCAAAGAAATGCAGTATTGATAGAGCATCTTTCGTAACACTTGCTGTGAAAGGTTTGTTGTTTCATATGTCTCACAAAGATTCAATCCCCAAATTATCAGCATCCAGAATTCTAAGGAGTAACTTTTTTTACATATCGTGCCTCCTGATCGTGTCGATTTTGATATTTTTTCAATTTTTTACCAGTAACGAAATGTTCTACAGTTCTGACCAGATGGCCGGGCTTGATTCCCGATTTTTTTTAAAGAATTCATTAAATCATTTTATGCAGCTACCAATGTGGTTTAGCAGCCGTCTTGCAGGAATGCCAAGTATAGATGCAATGTTTGGTGATCCATTTTACCTGCCCTCAGTCATTTTCAATTACCTTTTCCCTGTGCATAGAGCAATAGGAATGAAGATGGTTTTTCATGTCTTCCTTGCAGGTGCTTTTTTCTATCTGCTTTTAAGACAGGGATTTAAATTTCATCCATTGATTTCTTTTACCGGTGCTGTTTTTTACATGTTCAATCCTCAGTTTCTGACACACATTTATCCGGGGCATGATGGAAAAATGTTTGTTATTGCCTGGGTTCCTTTTATTGTCTGGCGTTATAAAGCTCTCTCCGAATCAATTACATTTAAAAATGTTGCACTCCTGTCACTTGGAATCGGCATGGTGTTACTCACAGCGCATATACAAATGAGTTACTTTGTGTTATGGATTGTGGGATGCATCTGGATTTTTGACTTAATATTAAGAATTAAAGATAAAAAGTATTTTGAGAGCTTAAAACTCTCCGGTTTTTTCTGGGGAGCAATTATCATTGCTTTGCTTATAGGCAGTATTCAACTTATACCTTCATATATGTATATTAAGCACGCTTTTTCAGTCCGGGGAGTGGACAGAGGAATTGGTTTTGCAGCATCGTGGTCACTTCATTGGGCTGAAGTTTTTTCTTTATGGGTTCCGCAGTTTGTGAATTCACTTGATTATTATTGGGGGCAAAACCCATTTAAATTAAATTCCGAATATGCAGGGGCTGTTCCACTTATACTATCAATTTTTTCTCTCATTATAACTCCATCGAAATGGCGATTTTTCTGGGCGGGCGTTGCCGTTTTCGCGATCAGCTTCAGCCTTGGCGCGCATTCATTTATCTGGACGATTTCATATTACCTCGTGCCCGGGGTTGCAAAGTTTCGCGCTGCAAGCATGTTTATGTTCTGGTTTTCATTTGCAACCATTTTTCTTTCGTGCTTCTTTTTTAAGGATCTCCTTTCAGGTAAACTATCCGCACTCTCGGATCAATCCAGAAAAAAATGGACAAAAGGGATACTTGTTTCTTCGGGAGCTATCCTTGTTCTTTCACTAATTTTTTCGAATAGTGGTTTTGTAAAAAGTGTTTTTTCCTCTGAGATCGGACAAAAGGGACAAATCTTTGATGCCAATTTTACGAAGCATTTTTTGCCGTCACTATGGTTCTGGTTCATTGCCACGATTTCCATTTTAATGCTCATTTTAGGTGGTATTCACAACAAGATCAAGCCAGTATATGTTACCATCATTCTACTCATTATTGGAATTTTTGACATTTTGAGAGTGGATTACAAGTTCATAAAGTTAGTTAATCCAAAGCCATATATCACTACTGAACCTGCATTGAAAACTCTCCAGCAGGAGATGAAACAGGAGCCATTCCGTTGTTTCACCATACCAGGATCACTTCCTCAAAACAACGAAGGGATTCATGGCTTGGAAGGAGTAAGTGGCTTTCATGACAATGAACTTCGCTGGTATCGTGAATTCAGGGGTGAACAGGATAGGAATTATATGTCAACTCTCGTGAAGTATAATGATCAGGGTCAACCATACCTTGATGCGTCCCAGTTAAACATCGGAAATATTTTTCTTAATTTAGCTAATGTCGAATATATTCTTGTACGGTCACAAAATGAATTGCTTACCGTTAAAAATCATAATGCATTAGGCAGGATTTCATTCGTTCAGAACTATGTAGTTATCGACTCTTCAAAGATAATAGAGGCACTTAAAAATGAAAGCTATGATTATAAGACATCTGTTGCGCTTTTTAATGAGCCAGAGCATAAGCCCTCTGTTTCTGAACGTGAATTTACCGGGCAATCTGATTTCTCGGCGAAATGGCTATCGTACACACCAAATTATCGTAAAATAAGTGTTCACACACCTTCTGAAGGCTTTCTCAGGATCTCCGAGGTATACTACCCGGGATGGGAAATAATTATAGATAATAAACCTGTGGATGTTCTTCGTTCTGATCTTGCCTGGATGGCTGTGGGAATAGGAGCCGGCGATCACACTATCGAAATGAAAATCGATTCTTTGTATCTTGGTAAGGTTAAATGGTTGTCAATTTCTGTATTTTCAGCACTTGTTGTATATCTTATTGCTATTGGTTTAGTAAACAGAAAGAAGATTGACAGCTAATTGAAAGCCACCGTTAAAAAGACCTGGAGAATTCTGCAACCAGTCATTATAATTGCAGCATTTTATCTTATCTTAAAGAATGTCAGCTTATCTGTCCTTTTAGAGACGTTTGTAAATGTTAAATGGCAGTTTGTCACACTTTTTTTACTCGTATCTTTAGTTATAATTGCTCTTCAGGGAGTTCGTTGGTGGATTCTTATTCGATCCTTTACAAAGGAACTGTCTGTTTTGTCTGCTCTTTCTATCCATTTTTCTTCAGTTTTCTATTCTATAATTCTTCCGAACAGTACAGCACAGGATGTTGTCAGAACAATTGATGTCTCAAAAATAACCGGTCACAGCATAGGGTGGAGTTCCGCCTGGATAACTAAGATTATTGGAGTATGCGTTTCATTGTTTTTCTCAATAGTCGGATTGATGTTAATTCATGATATTGAACTGCCACCAGCTACTTTTTACATCATTTTTGGTTTTTTTTCTATCATCATATTTTCTTTTCTGCTCTCTTTCAGCAAAGAAATAACTGGTCGGTTCCGGTTATTTCTTCGTACGCATTTTCCAAAGTTACCTCTGAAACAGATAGACAATATTCGTGAAGGTATTTATAGGTTTAGAGAGAAAAAGAAAGGTTTACTACTGTCCTCGGCTGTTACAGTAATTGCACAAATGCTTTCTTTAAGTTCAGTTTCAATTCTTCTTTTCAGTATTACCGGGAAGTTTTTTTTATTGGAAGTCATTGCATTCATTCCTTTAATTGAGATGATAAGTATGGCTCAGCCATTTACTCCTGGCGGGATTGGTGTCCGGGAAGCTCTTATGGCATTGATGTTCAGACAGTTGCAACTTTCTGACGAAAATCTTGCAACATACATAATATTGAGTAACTTAATAATCTTTTTAAAAATTCTGGGCGTGATTCCTGTACTTTTTCGCACATTTAAGAAGAATACTCACAGTCATTCCGAAACACCATGCGTATAATCCATGATGTATCTTATGAATTTATTCTCACCATATTTATTGGGGTTAACGTAGAATGAACATTCTTGTTACGGGTGGTGCTGGTTATATTGGCAGCCATACGGTAAAAGAACTTTTGAAAAAGGGTTTTACTACATATGTAGTTGACAATTTGTCACGAGGGCACTCTAAAGCAGTTCCTTCAGATATTTTATTTCCTATAGACTTATCAGATAAAGACAAATTGTACACTTTTTTCAAAGAAAAAAACATTGATACTGTTATTCATTTTGCTGCATTCGCGTATATCGGTGAGTCTGTTGACAATCCGCTTATTTATTACCAGAATAACCTTGCGAATACCATAAATCTGCTTGAAATAATGATCAAATGCAATGTAAATAAATTAATATTCTCTTCCTCGTGCTCTACGTATGGTGAAATTATTGGTAACCATCTGATTACAGAGAGTACGTTACAAAAGCCAATAAATCCTTATGCCCGTACTAAATACTTTTGTGAACAAATTATTTTAGATATTTCCAGAAGTTACGGGTTAGATTATAGTATCTTTCGATATTTTAATGCAGCTGGGGCAGATGATGATGGATGTACCCTGGGTGAAGACCACAATCCAGAACCGCATCTCATACCATCGGTTTTGAATGCAGCACGTAAAGGAACGCCTGTTACAATATTTGGTCGTGATTATCCTACACCAGATGGAACATGTATCAGAGATTATATACATGTAAGTGACATAGCAAGGGCACATGTTTTGGCTTTAACTTCAAAAAATGCTTCAAGAAAAATTTATAATCTTGGCACAGGAAAAGGACACTCTGTTTTGTCTATTATCAAAAAATGCCAGGAGATTACCGATTTGAAAATCAATATACTCGAAGGTAAGAGGCGAAACGGTGATCCCGCAATATTGATTGCTAATCCAGAACTCGTTGCAAGAGAGCTCGGCTGGAAACCTGTTTCCAGTTCTCTTGATACAATAATACGAACAGCATGGGAATGGATGAAAAGAAACCCTGAAAGGTAGAAATGATAGGGTTTTGCAAAGATTGAAAGAGATATTCCGATATCAGATAATATGGTATTTTATTGGTTCACAAGTTATTTTAAACAATACCGTAACCAGAGATGGTCAAAAAAGAAAATCCAGAGTTTCTATCTTTATCAAAGGTTTATGTGGTACATTCTGAAGTTTCATCAATAATAAGAGAAAATGTGCGATATTCAAACAAATGGTGGTCAGCAACCACTAAATTCACATCTTTTTTTTCTTACACGGAAAGATTTCATGCTGCCACAGCACAGAATCTTCTTAAAAAGATGAATCTCAACGGCAAATTTCTGGATATTGGATTTGGGTCTGGGCAGCTTATTAAGAAACTATCGACAGCGAAACTGATCACATACGGTGTCGATATTTCTTTACGAAACATAGCATCTTTCAGAAAAAACTTTAGAAAATCCAGACCCGTTTACACATTACCAATAGATCCATTCAATTCAGAACTGGGATTTAAAGAAGGCTGTTTTAGTGGTGTTGTCTGTAGTCATGTTTTGGAACATGTTCCCGATGATCAGGTCCTTATAAAAGAGATTCACAGAGTTTTATGTCCAGGTGGTATTGCAGTGATTATGGTTCCCATCAATGAAGAACAGATGGTTGTTCCGACTCACATCCGAAAGTATACAGTTGATAGCATTAAAGAACAGCTGAAGCCCTACTTTGAAATACTGCAAAGTGGGGAAAATGATGTTTTATCACATTATGTAAGAGTTTTTGGAATTCGTAAGAATTTAATCTCTACAGTCATAAAGAGATCAATGATTTTTGTTTCCTGCTTTATTCCATCAAAACTAGCTGTTTTTATTGATAGATGTATAATTAAAAGTTTGAAGATAATAAAAGAAACTTCACAGACTTATATACTTGCACGAAAAATTTAAATCAAGGCATTTTTGCTGGCTTTTCCGTAAAATTCTATGTATGTCGTGCCTCGGAGCCATCTAGCCTCTCTGGATGCTCATACTGGTTAAAAAACTTTGTGATCCATTTCCCGGCAAAGTATATTCAAGTAAATATGAAAGATGCAAAAATATCCTGGTATGATAAATTTTATCAAGACAAAAAAATTCTCAAGACTTATGCCTGGTATACGGGACTCAATGAGCTGCTTTTTCGTAACAAAATAGATGTTGATGGGAAAGCCATTCTGGAGATTGGGTCGGGTGCGGGAGAATACCTGAACTCTCTTAAAAACAGTGATGGTATAAAAGTCGGGCTGGACATAAGTCAGACCGCCCTGAAAATTGCGACTTCAAATTCTACAAAAGCCCGTTTTCTTTGTTCAAAATCAGAAACTTTACCATTTCCCTCAAATACCTTTGATATTGCCATCTGCTGTGAGGTGATTGAGCACGTCGGGGATCCCCAGAAGACCATAGAAGAAATTCATCGGGTTTTAAAACCGAATGGGATTCTGTTTTTAAGTTTTCCAAATTACTACAATCTGATTTATCTGGCGGTTCGGATTGTAGCCACTGTATTTAATAAACCAAATCTAATCAGTTTGCAGATTGTAGACCGGTATCTTTTTTATTTCTCAGTTCTGAAAACCTTTTCTAAATCTGGATTTTGTCTGGTAGATAAAAAAGGTACCTGTTATTCTCATCAAAAAATTCCCTTACTTAGATTTTTTAACCGTTTCGAGCACATATATGACATGCTCAATTTACAATTCATCTCATTTCACCCTGTCATCTACTTTAAAAAAAATGGGTAGGTGATAATAACTTTTTATGAAATTCGCCATTGGTAAAATAGGTAATGAATATAACAAACGGGAATCCAGATAAGGGGATGTACCTTTGTTTGAATATGGATACATTAATGCTGGTTGGACCACCTGTTTTACTTGTTAAACCAAAACAGCACTATTTAACATTAAAAAACTGCTTTTCAATTAATTTGTCAAGTGGATATTTTAAATGTAGTGAAGTTATAACCTTATCGTAACGTACTATTTATATTTTGTATAAACATTATCTTCCATAATCCACCATTTCCTTGTAAAAAGTTTCCTGTTTAACTGCAAGTTTTTCCCATTCAAAATTCTTGCTGCTTTGATATGCTTGAGCTCCGAGTTTATGTCTCAGTCCCGGGTTCTCCAGAAGATTTCTCATCTGTTCCGCGTACGCTACCGGATTATCACTGGGAACCAAAATTCCTGTTTCACCAGGGATTACGACATCTCGCAGCCCGGGAATATCGGTACCCAGTACTGGTTTACCGAGTGCATAGCTTTCTACACAAACCAGCGGCCAGCCCTCGTATCGTGAAGGTAGGCATAAAAAGTAGGATTGAGCAAAAAAATTGATTGTCTCTTCATGAGAAACACGACCTTTGTATACTACCAGATCACCAACATCATTTTTTGCGATCAGAGCGGATAATCGTTTCTGGTCTCCTCCGCCTACAATAAATAGAGGGATTTTTAAATCTGATATTAGTTTTAAGCTTGCCAGAAGGATATCAAGACCCTTTTGAACAAAATCAAGGCGTCCGACGAAAAGCAAAATTTTTTCTGAAATAGCCCTATTTTGATATTTAGCTGGATTGATTCCCTGGGGAATAAACGCGACTTTTTTTTGGAAAGAATCACCTACCCAGTGCTTAAGTACTGCATTTGAAACTGTTACAACTCCATCAAAGTGGTGAATGAACATTTTTTCGTATAGAAAGGGGATTATTCCGGCAAGTAGAAGTTTTTTGAAACTATTTTTACCGAAGTAATTTTGAAGGATAGCAACAGTTGGTTTTTTGGTGAATAAGGTAGAAAATGTTGGGGAATGGCCAGAAAAATCCTCAATGAGGAGATCATGCGGTATCTTTTTGATGTAAAGGCCAGCCAGCAACGCATATGTTATCCTGCTTAAGACATAATTTAGTTTTGATCCAATACGCTTATAACAAATGTTGTTAACAGATTCTGTTTTTTGTACTCCTGGAAAATTTCCTGTAACCACAGTGACTTCATGATTTCTGCTGAGGAACTCATTAATCTCTTTAGTTCGTATTGCACCACCGCCACCTAACCATGGGTTTTTCGGATCATCATATATAATGTGTAAAATTTTCATTTATGCAATACCTTGTAAAAAAACAAAAAACAGTTGGAATTTCGTATGGAGATGAATAACCTTGTACAGGGTTATCGAAAAATAATTTTTTCGTAGTGCGAATAAAATAGTATCTTGATTTCATTATGCACAACCCAGCGATTCCGAATTTTGAGTGCATTCCGAATAATAGCTCCTAAATTAATTTTTTTGCAACTGACAGAACATGATAATGGGTTTTTTTTTCAGAACTAATTAAAAGATATCAGTACAGAAACTCTGGATGATAATTTTGATTTTATAACTCTGATTGATGTCATTCAGCACATTGTGAATGAGGATAAGTTTAATTTTGCGTTAAAAAACATCGCTCAACATCTCAATGTCGGAGGAACCTTTTTTATTGGTCCATTGACAACTTATTCGAAAAAAGTTCTGTTTTACGCCCATGGCTGGTCGATTGATAAAGTGCGGACTGTTTTCAAAAAACCGGTTTTTTCGATATTTGAAGCGATTGATTTCAGAAACTATTTTGCTCATGTCATAGAAAAGATTTCTTAATCTCCAATACAAAAAACAGCAGTAAATAAATTTTAAAAAAAAAGAGTGTTTGGTCAAACACTCTTTTTTTTTTACAACTGAAAATATTAGTACCGTGCGATGGATGATACTCTGATTTCGTCTATAGCCCCTTTGAATGACAGCGCCTTGCTGATTCCAATTCCATCCATGCAGCACCAGGTTTTTTTACCGATATAAAAAATATTTTCAAGGGTTGTTCGAGGCGAAACCTCATAAGCTGTGCAGTCGGTATTGGCTGATACCAGTTCTTTATCAATAAAAATTCTCATGCCCTTTGCTCCCCAGGTAACTGCAATGGTAACCCATTTTCCTGGAACAACGGTAAATCCGGCATTAGTGTATTTGTGTATGTTGGAATGGTTTTTCAAAAAGAATAACTGGCCATTTTTATAAATTACCTGAATTCTGGAACCATCATTGCCAAATATCGAGTACGCACCAGCGGTATCGAAATCCTTATCGAACATTACACTTAACTCAACAGTACCTTCAGGCTGGGCATCAGGAATTATGGTGTCAAACGTTGCATATTCACCGGAATTGAATTGAAGTCCGTTTCCACAAAGACCAGGTACTCTGACTCCTCCGTATAGTGTTCCATTCCAGCGACCAGTTTCATCGGTAAGTGTGGTGCCGTTTTTTTCATTTAAATGGTAAAGTGCAAGGGTGTACTGGTCCATTTTTAATTCACAATCCGCTTGTTGCGGGCAGGTAGTTTTTTCTGCACTCCAATAGGCAGAATCGCCCGTACTACTCGTTGTTGTTCCATTGACCAATGCAGTTGCATTGCTGTTTATTGTTGTAGTATAATAACCGATAACCCCCTCAGGGTAGGATATTGTAAAGGAGAGTGTTGTCCCTTCAATTGAACCTTTGATCGGTCCATTGCTGTGGGTGGTCCATCGGGAAGTACCTGTTACAGATGAACCATTTTGTTGCAAAGTAAGAATTCCGACGTGACCATTATCCTGATCGACAGCCCAGCATCCCTTGATATTTGGAATGTTGCAGGTGGTTTTCTTTGCGTTCCACTGCGCCTGATCTCCAGTGCTGCTTTTGGTAGCACCATTAATGAGGGATAGCTGATCGTTACTGATCGTTGCACTATAGTAGCCTGTGACTCCCTCTGGATAGGTGATTGTAAAAGTAAGTGTTGTTCCCTCAATAGAACCTTTAATTGGTCCATTGCTGTGGGTGGTCCATCCTGAAGTACCTGTGATTGTGGAACCGTTTTGCTGTAATGTAATAATACCGATATGGCCATTGTTCTGGTCGACAGCCCAGCATCCATCTACAGAGACCGACTGACACTCCCCCTTAGATGCAGACCAGGTAAATGTCTTACCATCAGATGAGATACCTTTTCCTGACGTTATCGAAGATGCATCATCGTTGAGCATTGCACTATAGGCCACTTTTTTTCCATCTATATATGTGACGGTGAAATCAATAAGAGAACCATTGGCTTTACCAGAAATCGTTCCATTTTCTTTACCATCAAGGCTGACAGTACCTGAAATTGAACAATCTAACTGACTTAGTGCTATTGTTCCAGCTTCACCGTTTGATTGAGAGATGATCCAGCAGCCGGAGAAATCGTTTGCACCAGTACATTCATCACCAGTGGTAGTATCGTTTGGTTCCTCATCAATTACAGTGATAACCTCATTTTTTAAAAAATCCAGAAGTTGATCTACAGGGTTATTTCCGCAGCATCCTGCAATAATCAAAAGAGGTGCAGATGTAATCAAAGTAAAAAATTTTCCACCGAAAATGCGCATAAATACCTCCCGGGTGTGAATATATAATGACTAATTACCGGAAATAGATAATTCCAGATGAATTTTGATCTCTGCGGTTTGGCAATAGACATAATATAATACAATTCCGGGGGGGGAAACTAAGTAATTTACAAAATTTTTATTACATCGAGGATATTTTCAAAGTCAAAGTTTTCTTTACTGTACCTGCTTTTTATCACTACCGATGTAAGACCTTCGAGCTGGATGCGGTCTGACTGCTTATCACCAATCATAAGAGATTGATTTATATTTATGTTATGTTCTTCGGCCGCTTTAATAAAAAGACCCGGTTTTGGTTTTCTGCAGTCTGAATCTTTTCTGTATTTTTCAACGACACCCTCGGGGTGAAAGGGGCTATAGTAAAACGCTGTAAGTGTAATTCCCTGTTCGGCGAATTTGTTTTTAATCCATTTATGAAGTACCCTGACATCTTCTTCAGTGAAATATCCCCGTGCTACTCCTGCCTGATTGGTAACGACAATCAGGAGATATCCTTTGAGCTGTGCCGCACGACATAGTTCAAAGATCCCATCGATAAAAATGACATTTTCGCTTTTGTGAAGATATTTTGTATCAACATTGATAATACCATCACGGTCAAGAAAGAGAGCTTTATTCTGAGTCATTAAAAATTCCTGAAAACATGCTGTGTGAAAGATCAAACGTAGTGGTTTGGATCATGCATTGTGTTTTTATGACGAGATTACAATGTCCTGCTTCAACTCAGGAAAATGTTGCAGCCATTTCAAGGTCGAGAGTAGCGAAATAATCCTGTGCTGTTTCTGCGCGTCTGATCTGGACCACGGTGCCATCGGTTCTAAGCAGTAATTCTGCACTTCGCAATTTACCATTGTAATTAAAACCCATCGCATATCCATGTGCGCCTGCATCATGGATGACTATAACATCACCGGGTTCAACAGAAGGAAGTTTACGGTTAATCGCAAATTTGTCATTGTTTTCACAGAGTGAACCGGTTACATCACACTCAAAGTCATGTGGTAGATGTTCCTTGCCGACCACAGTAATATGATGGTAGGCTCCGTAGAGTGCCGGGCGCATAAGATCGGTCATGCACGAGTCAAGGCCGACATAGTTTTTGTACGTTTTTTTAAGATGCCGGACTTTTGAGACAAGATAACCATAAGGACCAGTAATCATTCTTCCGCATTCAAGGTATATTTTGAGCGGATGATTCCCTGATGTTACAATTATTTCATTGTAAAGTTTATGGATTTCTTTTCCAACGACATCCAATGGAACAGCATCCTGGTTGGGGTGATAGGGGATACCAATTCCACCTCCAAGGTTAACAAAATCAAAGCTGATTCCCAGGGTTCTGGAGATCTCCACAACAAGCTCGAAGAGCATTCTTCCGGTTTCAATAAAATAGGTTGGATCAAGCTCGTTGGATGCAACCATTGTATGTAGTCCGAAACGCTTGATTCCTTTATCGCGCAGGATTCTGTACCCTTCAAAGAGCTGTTCTTTTGTAAAACCGTACTTTGCTTCTTCCGGTGTACCAATAATACCGTTGCCGCCTCGGAGTGGTCCGGGATTATACCGAAAACAGATAAGATCCGGTAAACCGGCATGTGCTTCGAGAAAGTTGATATGGCTGATATCATCGAGATTAATGACTGCACCCAGCTCGCGGGCTTTTTTGAACTCCTCTGCAGGTGTATCGTTTGATGAAAACATGATCTCTTCACCGGTTATTCCGCAAGTCTGTGAAAGAAGAAGTTCTGGTAAAGAGCTGCAATCAGTGCCAAACCCGACTGATTTAAGTATTTGTATGAGAAACGGGTTTGGTGCTGCTTTAACAGCAAAGAACTCTTTAAAGCTACTGCACCAGTTGAAGGCGTTTTTAAGATTACGGGCATTTTCACGAATCGCTTTCTCATCATAAATGTGAAATGGTGTTGGAAAACGGGCGGTGATGTCAGAAAGCTGTTCTCTGGTGAATGGTATTGTTTTCTCTGTCATGTAAAAATCCTGAAAAAAAGAGATCAAAAGAGTACTTATCCTTGAACTGAATCGGATAAAATACGTTTTATTAAGCCGTTTGTCATCAAATTAAATTTAATTCTATGATCCTGGGTGAAAACAAGTATCAGACACCCAGACCGACGAAATCCAGAACATCTTCAGCCGTAATTCCGGATTTTGGAATGCGTTTAACGAAGAGTTGTTTTACCATGATGGGTGAAAATTCCTGGAGTGCAGCAATAGATGCGATTTCTGCTCCCAGGCCATTTCCAAAGTTATCTTCAACAGTGATTATTTTTCCATTGTTATTTTCTGCTGCAGTGTAAACGACCTGTGGTTTAACAGGAATGGTATAACAATCGTAAAGGCTGACATGAATTCCTGCATCATGTAGTTCTTCAACGACTCTTTTGCATGCGTGCACCATATATCCTGTTGCCATTAAAGCGACGTCTTTTCCTTCAATGAGCAGTTTTGCGTCACCTGGTTCAAATAGTTCATTCGAATCGTAAAGAATTGGCAAGTCCTGCCTGATTGTTCTCATATAACAGGAATGCGGAAGAGTCATCATGGTATGAACGCATTTCCAGGCTTGAACAGCACAGCATGGGTTAAAAACAGTCATCAACCGTTCACCATCACTATTCTTTACAGTGGATAGCGTTCTCATGTAGCTTAGATCTGATGTGCCCATCTGGCTGGGTCCGTCTGCACCTGTATTGACACCAGAATGAGATCCGCAAAGCTTGAGACTGGCTCCACTTATTAATGCGAGTTCAAGTTGATCAAATGCCCGAACCATGAATTTAGAGAATGTTGAGACAAATGGTACATATCCTGTTCTGGCAAGGCCCGAGGCCATAGACATCATGTTCTGTTCAGCTATTCCACATTGGAAAAAACGTTCTGGAAAAGAGGCTGCAAAGTAGCTGGTGTATGTTGATGTGTTTACATCTGCATCAAGACAGACAATGTGAGAGTTAAGAAATCCTGTTTCCCTGAGTGCAAGACCAAACGCTCTTCGCGTACTCATCAATCCTTTCCTGAATGTTTCAAGATACCTGTCTCCCTGAAGAATTTTCTCAAAATCAGGATCAGGTAGCGGAATATAACGAGGCGATTCAGTGACGCTGGTATTTTGTGGAACATAGTTGACATGTACGCAATTATCGGGCGTAGTTTCAGGCTCACTTGCAGTGGTACTCTCAAGCTGCATGAATGCATCTGTAAGGGCAGATTCATTTAATGGTTTACCATGGTATACGAAATCCTGGAGTTGGGAAACTCCCCAGCCTTTCACCGTCCGGGCTATAATTGCCGCAGGCGATTGTAAGCGCAAGATTTTTTTGAATGTTTTTACCAGAACACCCGGGTCATGGCCATCAACTACAAATGTGTGAAAGCCAAAAGCACGCAATTTTTCGGAATATTTATGTGCGGACTGTTGAGACAAAACTGGTCCTGTTTGTGCCAGGCCGTTGCAGTTGATTACCGGAATGATCTCGAAAATGTTGTTTTCAATGATATAATCACAGGCCTCCCAGATCTGTCCCTCCCGTCCTTCACCGTCTCCAATGATGACATAGACATGTTTTTTTATTCGTTGCAGTCGTGCTGCTAATGCAATGCCTATTGCACAAGATAAACCCTGGCCAAGTGAACCCGTTGCACAATCAAAAAATGGAAATCCACTCTGGGGGTTGGGATGTCCGTCCAATGGCGAACAGATCTGACGAAGTGTTTTGAGATCTTCAATAGATAATATATATGGATGTTGGGGATCGATACCATAGACTCCTCCAATGTCGGCATAAGCTGCATAGACAATTGGTACTGCATGTCCTTCACTCAATACAAGGCGGTCATTAGCAGGATTCCATGGATCCTGCGGTGAATAGTGCATAATCTCGTACATCAAAACGGTTATGATATGCGCTAAGGACAGGCTGCTTGATGGATGGCCGGATCCACTTCTGGTGGTCATTTGAAGAACTAACTTACATAATTCAACCACTTTTTTTGTGATACAATAATCTGTTTCCATTTGATTTCTATTGTTTTTACCATTTGATTCATCTTCGCCGGAAACTGGCTGTGAATTCATAAACTGCACCCTGTTTAAAGATACTGGTGGATACTGCAGGTTTATGGTATCAATCATTATGCCACCGATAAATGCAAATGTAATTAGCGAGTTCAAGTAGCTTTAAATTATGAGCTACTAATCAGCAATATTCAGAATTTTGTTGAATTGTTATTGGCATGTTCTTTGAATCCTGAATAGATGTCCCAAAGAACTGACGAGCTTATCCCGGGTAGGACAATGGATGTTGAAAATTATTATCGATGCCCTGCGATCAGGAGAAGGATTGTTGAATTTCTGGAGTCTGATCGTCATGACGGTATCTCAGCTGTATTTATTACCCCTTGCGATGTCGTTCATGAAATCGGAACCGATTTCCGGCTACCTTGTGAGCTTGACTACTTTTATGAACGTGGTTTTGACATAAACCGATCGCTCTGGGATTATTCATCACTGATAGCACATCTGGATATTGAATATGTAAATTTTGACTTTCCGGCTGAGCCATACCTTGATCCTATTCGGAGTTTTGATTTTCAGAAGAGTATTGTAGCTGCAATTCAGAAGATGCTGCTTGAGTTTGGTGTTTCACCGCTTCATCTCTTGAGCGGTCGAGGGCATCACTTCGTCTGGCGAATCGATCAGAATTCTGCAGCCTTCGGAAAACTAAGTAAAATTGCACGATTGCCGCAGCATCTGAAACTACGTTATGCGACAAAATATTCACCTGCTAACAGTTCGATTTCACCTGATCTTGCTGCAGCATATCTGGGCTTGGGCAAGGTTATGGAATTTGTTGCTTTGTCAATTAAGAGGATGTGTGACCAGTCGATCTGTATACCAGTAGAATTATCAGCAGTAGAGGTACCGTCACAGGTTCGGGGACGTGAGATGGTGTCTATTGATATAACAGAATACGGAGATCTTCTTAATACAAGGTTAATACGAATTCCGTTCAGTCTGTATCTGAAACCCTGGAAATATCACGGTATTCTGAACGATCAGATTCGTGACAAGGTACCGGTAATGGTTTCGATTCCATTTTTTGAGATGAGTATCAATGAAGCACTCGGGGTAATGAGAAATCTTGATAGAGCATCGAATCTGGCAGATAGGGCATCAGTGCGTATACCCGATCAATCAAGAGCAATGCTTTCGTTAATTGATGCGTATGAACAGTCTCAGGCAGCTCATTTTCATTCAGTTTTTTATGAACTGGAACATACAAATCCCGAATTATGGGGGAGATCCTATGATCGGTTTTCCACAGAGACGCTGCCTCCGTGTGTCAGAAGTATACTTGATAATCCGAATGATCTGCTTTTGAAACCGGCAGGTATTCGTCATGTAGTGAGAATATTGCTTTCTTTAGGGTGGCATCCCCGTCATATAGCCGGGCTGATAAGAGCAAAATACGAAAGAAATTATGGTTGGGGAAGGGAATGGTATTTTTATGATGCTGCTACAAGATCTGATTTTTATACCAGAGTCTTTTTTACCCTGATTGCATCTGGCGTTGATTCCCTGGCCCATTTCGACTGTCAATCTATCTGCAGTAGCGGGTACTGCAAGGGAAAAAGTGGCAGTTGTAGTCTTGATGGATACAAGAAATCTCTTATAGAAAGGGTTGAAAATGAGCGACTGGCCGATAGGCCTTTCAACAGGCTGTTTTTACCAGAGAAGTATTTTTGATTGTCTTGAGTCAATTAGAAACGGAGGGTTCTGTATGATTGAGGTTTGTTCGTCTCCGGGGCACCTCAATTACCATGATAGTAACAGTGTAAAGGAGGTCTCGAAATACATTTCAGCGTTGGGAATGGAAGCATATTCATTTCATGCTCCCTTTATTGATGTAGACGTTTCATCACCGGATGAACAGCTTCGTGACTACTCATTGCATGAGCTTTTGGCTGCGGCTGAAGCGGCGTCGTTTTTAAATTCCCGTTATTTTGTCATTCACCCGGGGCCGGATAAAGTGATGAGTTTTTCAACTGAAGAGCGTATGGAGCGGATGAGAAATGCGGCTGAAGTTTTAGGTCGCGTTGCGAAACGGTGCAGTTCATTGCATGTCGGGCTTGTTCTGGAAAATATGTTACCGCACCTTCCCTTCGGCAGTGTAAGTGATCTTTTATGGATTTTAGGTGCAGTTGCTGAATTAAATTTAAGCACATGTCTGGATACCGGGCATGCTGTGTTATCCGGAGACTTGTACAACGTCATGTATAAACTGGGAAGGCATATGAAAATGATACATGCCAACGATAACAACGGTGCACACGATGATCATCTGGAACCGGGTGGTGGCATTATCAACTGGAAAAAGCTGGTCTATGAGCTTTCTGAGATTGACTTTAGAGGAGGCATAATTTTGGAACTGTCAGGAAGTGAAATGCGTAAAATGGATGAAGTACTTCATACTGCGAGGCAGGCAAGAAACTTTTTACGCAACATTTCGCGTGATGAAACTCTTAGTACCCCATTATAGAGAAAGATTACATCACCTTTCAGAACTGACTGAGTGTCGATTTAATTGCTTCCCTGATTTTTCCACTGGCATCCCAGAAATAGAGTCCAGTGGGAATAGTAACGTACTGTTCATATTTTTTTTCGAATTCCAATGTGAACTCTTTTTTCTGTGGTGGATTCATCGTTATGCCATCAATTGAGACATTAATAGATGTTTTGTAAGTCACGTGCTCTGTTTCATCGTTATTGTAGTCAGAAACTTGTGCTTTTATTGCAATTTTCAGGTCGGCTTGTCCACCATTTGCATCCTGCAGGTAACATGAATCACGAAGAAATTTTACAATATGCGCATTGGCACTGAAATCGGGAGGTAATTTGATATTTCCAACAGAGATCGCCTCGTATTGTAGATTATAGAGGGATCTGTTGACTTTAATAATAAATGTCTGTTCCTGGCTGTTTTTGATGTTCAGGCCAAAATATTTTGATAGAATAAGGTGTGGTGAACCGATAATTTTTCCCGGGTCAATATTCAGATAAACAAGCGTCCCATTTGGAACAAAAGGTATCCTGAACTCATTTAAGGCGATACTACCTTTTTCATCGGTAATTTTAGTGAAAAGTTCTTTCCCTGTCTGATATTTGCAGGTAAACCATATTCCGGAGAGTGGTGTACTATCAATCATTGCAGTAATTGATGGCGCCTGTTCTACAAGATGACCGGGACGACCCTCCAATATCATATTTGAAGAAAAGACTCTTATTCTGTCAAAAAAAAGTTGTACGGCTGCTTTAGCAGCTTTGATAAGTGGTACACTGTCTGTTTCCAAAATCAATGGTGGACCAAAATGGGCATTTGCGGCAGCAATGGATCGAATACCTTCATAATACATCTGCTGAAAGTCGTTTGCCTCTTTGGCCGCGTGGAATTTTTTCCAGGATTCAGTGGCTCTGGCATTAAAAGCGTTATTATGAAACTGGAGTGCTTTTTGAGCAGAGTCGGGATCCAGTAAAAGTGTAATGGAAAGTATTTTTCCCCGAAATGCGGTTTCCTGTTTGATGTAGGTGAAACAGGTGTCAATATATTTCTCAACTGCAAAATTATCCAGCGGGTTGAGTGAATCAATCTTGATTCTGTGTTCATCAGAGAACCAGGAGATGATATTTTTTTTGAGTTCACTTCTGGCGTTGTTTTTGCAATTGTTGCTCTGTTCTGCAGACGCAGGTCCATTTAGTTGCAAATGAGCACTACCGCTGAGGATCTGTGATATCCCAGATGAATAGATGCAAAAGACGATTAGTAGTGTGTTTTTTACTTTGTTAAGCATACAACCCCTTTGGGCGGAGTTAAAATTTAATAACAATATATATCATCCTGATTTTGATTTCAATGACAATTCTTCAGGTTGTTGCCGCAGTAAATCTAAACGGCTTGATTTCACAATTGAACCATGAAAAACGTGTGGAATCGTTAAAGCTTTGATTACAAATCTTTTACATGCTTTAAAAAAACAGATCTGCTCAATAGCTACTCATTGAATCCCCTTTAGAACCATATCTGCTAACGCCCGCGCTTCAACCATACTTTTTGCTTCAGAATAGCACCGGATTATTGGTTCTGTGTTTGAGGCGCGAAGATGAACCCATCCGTAATCGCGAATGATTTTTAATCCATCGAGGGTATTTGTATTCTCTGATGCGAACTTCTGTTTCAGGTTCATGATTATCAGGGATGGATCTTTGCCATCACAGGAAATCTTGTCCTTTACGATAGAATATACTGGCCATTGAGATGCTAGCACGCTGAGAGTTTTCTGTTCTTTTGCCATAAGTTCAAGGATAATTGCGAGTCCAGCCAGACCATCTCTGCAGGTAGAAATTTCGGGGAAGATAACACCACCGTTTCCTTCACCACCGACAAGACAGCTTCTTTCTAACATCTCATTTACAACATTTGCTTCTCCGATTTTTGAGCGGAATACTGTAGTGGAAAATTTCCTGGCTACATCATCAATCAGCATCGATGTTGACAGGTTAACGGCTATGGGGGATTTCAATCTTTTGAGAAGATTGCTTAAAGCAAACACCAGAGTCATTTCTTCAGAAATCTCTTCACCATGCTCACCCATGGTTGCCAGCCGGTCTGCATCAGGATCGAAAACAAATCCACCCCAGAGGCCTTGAGTTGATTTCAGCAGATTTGCGAGATCGCCAAGATGCTCCGGGCGGGGCTCAGGATTATGAACAAAATCTCCATCAAGTTTATTATGCACTCCATACCATGTAACGCCCAGGTTATCCAGAAGCTGAGGAAAGACTGCTGCTGCGGCACCATTTATTGAATCGATAGCGATCGAGATATTTGATTTTTTAATGAGATCAACATCGACTTGAGCGAGGATCCTGTTTATATGGATAGCAGCTCCATCTATTTTCTGGTCTGCATCGTCAGCAAACGATAAAACAGTATCGTCAGCAGGATAATTACCCGCAAAGAATTCTTTATAGACAGTGTCACACTCAGTGCCATTGTAGAGTCTGCCATTTTTATGGACCATTTTGTAACCGTTGTATTGGCCCGGATTGTGACTGGCAGTAAGGATTACGCCGCTCGAGGCACCGAGTTCTTTAACTGCAACACAAGTAGTCGGTGTTGGAGCGATACCCAGATCCACAGGTTGTCCACCCGCAGCCCGAACGCCTCTACACACTGCAGCTGCGAATGACTCTCCGGATGGTCGGGTATCCCTTCCGATTACAATTTTCCCCCCGCCACTGAGTTTCGTTTGAACATAGGCGATTCGTGAAATAAATAGCTCATCTATTGTTTTTCCAACAACACCCCGGATACCTGAAACAGTCATCATTGGCAGATCCATTTTTTTCTACTCCTTCTGCGTGCACAATTATTATACTTACATAATCTGAGACAATTTAATTGAAACAAAAAAAATTCAATTGAAGAGGATCTCAATCGCTGATAGAGAAAATATAAGAGGAGACAGGGACCATGCAAATTGAACTTTTGTGGATCATTCCGATCGTTTCGTTTGCCTTTTTTATTTTTCTTCTGATCTATTTTGCACAGAAGAACAATCCGGAGCAGCCTTATTCTGATCTTGCTAAAGAGGTAAATCGTTTCAATAATGGATACATTGAGAAGATGGCTGTCCAGGAAAAACCTGACAGCAGGCTCAACGAACTTGAAAAGTCGATACTTTCTTTAACGGATTCACTATCGCACCAGCAGCGGGTTATTGATGGATTTCAGCAGAGTAACGCAGCTAATCAGAGTGAAGTTAATGAGTTACAACAGAAACTCCGGGATATTCATAAAGAATATGATATTGTAGTTAGTGAAAATTACTCGCTTAAAGCGACTGTAAAAAAATTAAAAGGTAAGAATTCAGACAGCCAGAATACACCTGTTTCATCCATGATAGCCGGGGAAAGTACTGATCTTGCTGTTCACAGCAAAAACAGCCTCCGGTTATATGAAGATAACCATTTGCTTAACTCAAATTCCCTTGAAGATACTTCAGAGATTGACCTGGCACAGGTAATGTAGTATCTGTAAAACTTGTCCTTTGTGCTCTTCTTAGTGAAAGTCATTAAAAAACAACTCTTTTGTCAGACCCATCATGCATGGTAAGCGCGAGCATTTACGCATCCGAAATTTTGAAAAATCAGGGCATGAGTTTTGCTTTTTTTAAAATTACCAGATGCTTCAAATGTTAAAAGGAGATTGTAATGAGGTTACCGGACGGAGAGCTGCCTGATGCAAAAAAAGTACCAGGAGATGAAAAAAACGCATCTGTCTGGAGATTTTTATTGTGGGGTTTTGTTCTGACAATGCTTTTTTTCATGATTTTTGGCTCTATCGGAACACCTCAGTATACAACAATTCCGTATTCAACATTCAAAGAACAGCTTAACAGGAATAATATTTCCACTGTAATGTTTCGCGGCAAGCAACTTCAGGGCGATTTCAGACAGGATTTTATTGATACTGTTTTGCGGCGTGGAGATACCGTACGTCTTAAAGCTTTTTCGACGATCATGCCTGAAATCGAAGATCAGTCGTTACTGACTGTACTAAGTGAAAAGGGCGTGACAATATCAGCAATGCCTGCAGAATCATCGACATGGTGGGCAAGTATTTTCCTTGTGCTGTTTCCATGGATTCTTTTAATCGGCTATTTTGTGTATGCCGGAAAACGTCTGTCCGGACAGATAAAAGGGTTCCCCGGGGGGGGGATATTTGGCATAGGCAAGTCAAGGGCACGTCGTTTCAGTAAAGAGATAACATCCGTAACGTATCAAGAAGTAGCGGGTTTGGGGAATGCAAAGAAAGATCTCGAAGAGATTGTTGCCTATCTGAAAGATTCTAAAAAATTCGAAAAACTGGGTGCGACCATTCCAAAAGGAGTGCTTCTGATGGGGCCGCCGGGAACGGGCAAGACACTGCTGGCAAGAGCAACTGCCGGTGAAGCTGGTGTACCATTTTTCAGCACGAGCGGGTCTGAATTTATAGAAATGTTTGTAGGTGTGGGCGCTTCAAGGGTAAGAGATATGTTTGATACTGCAAAAAAAGAGTCCCCGTCAATCATCTTTATTGACGAACTGGATTCTGTCGGCAGGGTAAGGGGAACCGGACTTGGTGGAAGCCATGATGAACGGGAACAGACATTAAATCAGATTCTCTCTGAAATGGATGGATTCGAGGCGCATCAATCAGTAGTTCTTATCGCAGCTACAAACAGACCGGATGTGTTGGATCCGGCATTGACAAGACCAGGGCGCTTTGATCGTCAGATCACTCTGGATTTGCCTCAAAAAGGGGCTAGAATGGAAATACTGAAAATTCATTCAAGGAATGTGCCACTCTCTTCAAATGTCAACATGAAGGCGATTGCAGGGCGAACCGTTGGCTTTTCCGGTGCGGATCTGCGTAACCTTGTCAATGAAGCTGCTCTTCTGGCCGGCAGAAAAGGTAAAGTGATGGTTGATAATATGGATTTTGAAGAAGCTCAGGACAAGATTCTGCTTGGTGCGGAAAGGGAAGAGAAAATCGAAAGTAATGAACGTAAAATAGTATCCTACCATGAGGCGGGACATGCTCTGGTTGCAAAGTTGCTGCCAGGTACCGATCCTTTGCAGAAAGTGACAATTATTGCACGCGGCAGAGCACTTGGTGCAACCGAACAGATACCTGAAAACGATCGTTATAATTTTAACCGATCGTATCTTCTGGCCCGAATTGCAATTGCCCTTGGAGGACGCGCATCAGAGCGGCTGGTTTTTAATGAGTTGACAAATGGATCTGCAGAGGATCTTAAATTCGCGACATCACTGGCACGCAAGATGGTATGTCAATGGGGTATGAGCGAAAAAATCGGCCCAGCCGTATTTAACCAGGCTGAGGAACATCCGTTTCTTGGAAAAGAGCTTGCTCAGCCAAGAGATTTCAGTGAATTTACAGCGAGAATTATTGATGAAGAGGTGTTACGGATAATTCTGGAACAGGAAAATCGGGCAATTGAAATGCTTGAACGCCACAGGGCTGATCTTGACAAAATAGCAGTATCTCTTGAGGAAAATGAGACGCTGGAAAACGCTGATATCGAAAGATTGATCAAAAGTGAAGAGGACGGTTCAACAGGTGATAACAAAGCTGCGGCTTAGTACCTCGGTAACTGTTCCATAATACAATGTACAGCTTAAATACAATGTACAACTTATCTTTCGGCATCAGTATCGAAACGCACAGTAATTGAGGATTGATCCCGATTCCGACAGCGCCCCCTATAACTACTATCGAAAAAAGTATCGATAATTTTATGAGACCGCTAATATATGCCGCAGCCATGTGCGCGTTCATAAAAATCTGATGGATGCTCAGAATGGTGAATCCAGCTCCTTAAAAAAGGGCAGGACTGCATCCTTGTCAGATAGTACCGGTTCCTTAACAGGCCAGGGAATGTTAAGGTCCGGATCATTCCATCGGATTCCGGAATCATGTTCAGGAGAATAAAAATTATCGACTTTATATTGAACCTCAGTTCCGGGGACCAGCGTGCAGAATCCGTGAGCAAATCCCTGAGGAACAAGAAGCATGTTGAAATTTGTTGATGTCAATTCAAATCCAAGCCATTTTCCAAAAGTCGGGGAGTTTTTTCTAATGTCAACCGCAACGTCGTAGATTGATCCTTGTATAACTCTGATCAGCTTACACTGAGCAAAAGGAGGCTTTTGAAAGTGTAAGCCTCTCAGCACTCCTGAAGGCTCGGAGCGGCTGTGGTTGTCCTGAACAAAAACCGTTGTGATTCCGACACTTTTGAAGAATTTATCAGAATAACTTTCAAGAAAAAAACCTCGTTGATCTTTAAATACTTTCGGGGTGATAAGAAAAAGCCCTTCAATTGTTGTTTTTTGAAAATCCATTTGTATTACCAGCGTTCCTTTTTATGTACAAGATCTGCAAGATAATGACCGTAGCTGTTTTTCTCCATCGGTTTAGCTAGATCAAGAAGTTGTTTTTCGGTGATGTATCCTTTGCGGTATGCTATTTCTTCGGGGCTTGAAACTTTAAGTCCCTGGCGGGATTGTATCGTTTCAACAAAAATTGATGCCTGAAGCATCGATTCGTGGGTACCGGTATCGAGCCAGGCAATGCCACGTCCCATGGGAATAACCGAAAGTTCGTTTCTTTCGAGGTAAAGACGGTTAAGGTCAGTAATCTCAAGCTCACCCCGTACTGATGGTTTCAGGGATTTTGCATAATCTGAGACGTTATTGTCGTAAAAGTATAGGCCAGTGACTGCATAATTGGATCTGGGTTTTGAAGGTTTTTCTTCAAGGCTGAGCGCTTTTCCATTAGCGCCGATCTCAACCACACCATATCGTTCCGGATCATTAACTCTGTATGCAAAAACTGATGCACCAAGTGTCTGTTGGGAGGCCAGTTGCAATTTCTCAACCATTCCATGGCCCCAGAAAATATTATCACCAAGAATGAGTGCACAGCGATCATTCCCGATAAAATCCTCTCCTATAATGAACGCCTGAGCAAGCCCATCAGGTCGTGGCTGGATCGCATATTGTATCGAGAGCCCCCACTGACTTCCGTCTCCAAGTAATTTTTTGAATGCGCAAGAGTCATCAGGAGTAGTAATGATCAAAATTTCTCTGATATCCGATAGCATAAGGATAGAAAGCGGATAATAGATCATTGGTTTGTCATAGACGGGCATTAACTGTTTACTGACTGAGACTGTTACAGGGTAAAGACGAGTACCCGAACCCCCAGCCAGGATTATTCCTTTGGTCACAAATCTCTCCTGGTTGTGTGATAAAAGCATAAAAATATATATTACCTGAGTAATGAACCAAACTCATGATGAATTTCAATTACCTTTCTTCAAGTACGTCAGTTAAGTTTTAAAGATGTAAAACGATGATATAACACCACAAAAACCCTAATAGGTTACGCTGTGGTATTCAGGCTTAAAACTGCTCAGCGCAACAGAATTGAAAATAGTTTTATGAATTTCGAGGCGATTGTAGTCGACTTTATAAAATACATTCAAAAAGAAAAAGGCTTTTCGATCCATACTACCGGTGCGTATCGTCGTGATCTTTTTCAGTTTTTTGAATTTATCAGTCAGAATTTTTCAAAGATAGCAGATGTCGAAACTGCTCTGAAGAAGAATCAGATCAGGTTATATATCCAGAGTCTCACAAAATCCGGGTTAAAACCGCGTTCACTTGCAAGAAAGGTTGCTGCACTGAAAAGCTTTTCAAAATATTGTGTCAGGCAAAACATCATTTCAGCTAATCACAGTAAGATTATTGCATCTCCCAGGCTGGATAAACCACTCCCTGTGTTCCTTACACAGAAGCAGACATCAGAAATAATCTCGACTGATTCTGATGATTTCACCTCTCTGAGGAACGATACAATGATTGAGTTTTTCTACGGGAGCGGTATAAGGCTTTCGGAGCTTCACGGATTATCCATCGGTGATGTAGATTCGCGTAAGTGTGTTCTTCATGTACTGGGAAAAGGGAGAAAAGAGCGGATCGTACCATTAACTTCTGTAGCAATTGATCTGTTTGGCAGGTATATTCAGCATCTTCCGGGAGAGCGGGGGCTGACTGCACCTCTTTTTACAAACGCAAGAGGTGAGCGCATCTCCCGGCGCCAGATTGAAAGGATTGTCGAAAAAAAGTTGACTGGCGTCAGCGTTAACAGAAAAAAAAGTCCTCACGTTTTACGTCATTCATTCGCTACGCATCTTCTGGATGAAGGGGCAGATATCCGGGCGGTCAAAGAACTTCTGGGGCATACATCACTGGCGGCAACGCAGATTTACACACATATTTCCAAAGAACACCTTACTAAGATTTATCGGCAGGCACACCCCCGTAGTCGCAAAACTGAGTGACTGAACCATAAAATTCACGTATCCTACTATTAAATTGATTATTTTTGGAGTTTAATCGCATCAATTGTGATTATTGAGAAAAAAGTAGCAATATTTTTGATTTTTCTTTATATATTATTTCATAATTGCTGCGCAAATTTAATCAGTTGTGGTTAGTTTTATTGGTTCTTACTTATTCGGTTAACATGATTGTTTTCAGTATTTAAGAATGTAGTATTCTCTTTGAAAAAATTAATACTGCCGGCCACAGGTATAAACAGGGATTACCTATGTTGAAAAATGTCGGATTTTTAAATTACGCACTAATTCTGATGCTCAGTGTATCATTTTCTACTAATGGAGCTCAGAATTATCCAGAAACGATCTGGGTTCCTGTTACCTATTATGATTTTCATTCTGACAGGTCTAATCCGGAATTCGAAGCCAGGCATGAGGGGGGATTACGGCAGGGTATGGTCAGTGAAGATCTTGGTCCGGACCGGAAGCCACAGCTGGGGTCCCAACCATATCTGAACTATTACATTCACAAATGGTTTGTTCCCTGGAAAAGCGGGGATTTCACTATACCGGATTATTATCCCAGGGCTCAATACAAACAGGGATTTTATGATAATGACACAATGCATTACTACGATTCTGTACTTCAGAAAGACACGGTAAAGAATGTCGCTGGATGGGAAAAGGAGTTCAGTCAGCCAGTAAAATACAATGGGAAAATAACGGTTGATTATGATACTGCTTTCAAAAATGTTGTAATAAAAGACTCTCTTCCGTTTCGTCATCTTGGAAATGGGATGTATGAGTATAGTAACGACAGTTTCTTCCCTCTGGATAACAGAGGTTTTGGCAATGAGTGGAATCACGAAGCAGGAAAAAACGATATAAATCTTGATGTCGATCACAATTTTTCATTTACCATGGAGTTAAACTGGAGCTTCGTTAAAAAACCAGGTTTGACATTTGATTTTAATGGTGACGATGATGTGTTTGTTTTTCTGAATAATAAATTGCAGATCGATGTCGGTGGTATTCATAAGCAGCAGCAGAAATCATTTTCGGTTGATAATATTGCAGGTTTGTCAAATGGAAAGACCTACAATCTTGATGTTTTCTATGCAGAACGGCACTCTGCAGAATCTCATATACGGATAACTACAAATATCATCTTCTCACCATCAAATCTGAGGTTATATGGGAAAAGAGGTACTCCCGATACTCCGGACAATAAACCTCTTGGTGATTCTGTATTCATTATTGCAGGAGATTCATTTGCTGTTTACGGTAATATTTTCGATAGTCTCGGTGTATGGAAACCGGAGTTTAACAAGCATATCACCTGGAGTGCACCAACCCTCAATGGTAATCCCGCCCTGTTAACAACCTCTGGAGATTCAACCGTTTTTACCGGATCGATCCCGAATACATCGGTGGAGGTAATTGCACATTTTACAAATCCTGAAACAGGTGCCGAAGCCCAGCGGAGTATCACTGTATATGTGAGGCCACCGCTTCCGCCAAAGCCCTTTGTTATCAAGTTTTACAACAGCGACAAGGATCCGGCGACAATTATTCCAATAACAGCTTTTTCAGCACTGATCGGGCACACCAGCACAATCTACGCGCACGTGTTTGACTCTAATGGCGTCTGGGTACCCAGATATGATTCATTGGTAAACTGGTCGATTTCAGTCAATCCCGAAAATGTCGAGATAACGCCGACTGTGGGGGGCTACACTCGTATCACAGCATCAACAACCGATACCCGTAAGCTGCTCGCAGAGCTCACTGATCCTGATAACATTTACAGACCCAAGTCAACCGCTGAGTTACCGTTTACCGTAGAAAAAGGACTTGATCCGACAGCTTTTATACTTCGCTTTTATGATACTGATGGTGATCCGCGAAACCTTACACCAGTCACAAGCATTTCAGCTTCGACCGGGCAGAGTAAAAAAATTTACGGGCACCTGTTTGATTCTGTCGGTACATGGCTGAGTAACTATGATGAGAGAATAGAATGGTCTATTACCGATAATGGTACCGGTTCAACCCTTGAGCCTGCCAAAGGTAATCATACCACAGTCACTTTTGTCAGTAGAGGCACACTAACTCTTAATGCTGAATTCCAGGATCCCGATGTCGCAGCTAGGCCCAGAACCAAAGCAGAGCTTCCAGTATCAGTCTCTGATGGTCCACTTCCGCAGCCTTACAAAATAAAGTTTTACAAAGAACCGGGTGATCCGGCAACACTTACACCGATCAGTTCTATCTCCGGGAATGCAGGTGAAGAACTTACGGTGTACGTTCATGTTTTTGACAGCGCAGATGTCTGGCGTGCTGATTACGACAAACTAGTTAAATGGTCGCTCAGCGCCGATGCCGAAGAGGTCACGATCAGCGCAAGTGAAGGCGAAAAGGTTACGTTGAAAAGTGATAAAATTATCACCTTTACTCTCAATGCCCGGTTCAAGGATCCGGACAATGCCAGGCGGCCTGAGTCCGGAGCTGAGTTACCGGTTACCATAGGTGCCGGCCTTGAGGATCATATTCAGATTATTACCGATACAGCAACTCTGACGCTTGACACCAGTCGTCTTATTTTTGGAAGTAAAATAAATGGTATTCAGTTATTTGGGATAGTCAGAGATAAGTTCGGCAATTTTTTACGTTACACAAGTCTAAGTGCTCAGTGGGTCAGCACAAGATCAGATCTGGTTTCTGTCTCCAATTTTTCAGGGAAAACAACAACGCTGTTAAAAGTTGTAACATACACAGAAGATCAGATTCAGATTATTCTCTCTGAAGGCTCACTGAAATCAGATACTGTTAAAATTGAGTTTAACGGAAACAGGTCCGCTATTGCGACTCCTGTACCTTTTAAGCCGGGTGTAGATGACATAAAACAGGTACTGCCACCAAGTGTTCTTGATTTTTACGATAACATCATAAAAAATCTTCCGACAACAAAAGTCGTGCTGGTAGGGATCACAACTGAAGGTATACTGATACCTCCTAATCCAGCAGATACACTGAAGGATCTTTCGAAGGTCTCTTTCGGTAAGGTGCGTATATACGATGGTGTTGGAAATCTTGTTCGTACTGACCTTCCATTGTTAAGGGCAAAAAACTCAAGGTCATATGCAGTTGCCTGGGATGGAACCAACTCATACAACAGAATTGTTGGTATGGGTGCTTATCTTGTAGATATCCGCGGAAGAGAGAAACGGAAAGATGGAAGGTTTTCAGATTTCAGCATGCGGGTAAAAGTTGGAATTAAAAGTACTGATAGATAGTAATAATTTACTGATAGTGTGTGGTGCCTGTAGTGCACCACACTGAAGCGATGCCAGTTTATTCAACTGTTCCTTTTTGACCACAGCTTTTTGCTCCGCCGCCTTTATGACAACCACCGGCATGTTTTCTATCAGGACCGTTTGGTGACCCCATTTTTCCTTTATGCCTGTAATGTTTTTTACAGTCCTCACGGGATATCATCATTTTGAATTGCTCTGTGGTAAGAACCTGTTTTACTTTAAGAAGATGATTATAACGCTCCTGTGTCATCCTGACATGAATGTCACCAAGCTCTCTTGAATAGGTATCAAGATCTGCAGTTGATGGAGTGTCTTTGAGCAGTTCATCAGAAATTTTTTTTCTGACTGTTTTAACCTCATTTTTGTGTTTCTTTCGTGTCTCCTGCATCTGGTCATGCAATGTTTTAAGATTCTCCTGCTGTTGGGTTGTGAGTTTCATGTCCTTCCAGAAGCACCCCGGGCCACCGCTACCTGGTCCTTTTTGTGCAAAGGCCGCCGTTCCTAAAAATACTAGTGTCAACCCTGTTGTGAGAGCTGTTCTTACATTCATGATAATCTCCTTTAGTTTGAAAAGTTAATAGTTATCAATAATAGCATACATTTCAATGTCGTTGTCAAGATCGTTGCTGTTTACGTAGTCGTGTAACATCTGTAACTCAATTGTAACCTCCTCTTTGATAACAGTATCGGGTTTTAGTGTTGCAAGCCGTAATGATCCGATTGCAAGCAGCAATGAAGCTGCGGCAATATAGTAGAATACAAATTTTTTTCTTTTGGAATGCACGTTCCTCTGGATTTTTTCGTAGAGTCCTGAAGGAACATCTGGTGTATCAGAGAGTGATTTTTTTAACTCAGTTTCGAAATTCATACGACCTCCTTTACGACCGGTTCGACAAACCGTTCCCTGATTTTGTTTTTCAAACGGGTCAGTTTAGTTCTTAATGCGCCGGATGTCTCATTTGTTATCAATGCAATCTCTTCGAATGAAATATTGTCAACCTCTCTTGCGACCAGTAAAAAACGTTCCTGTGGTGTCAAGTATGACAGAATCTGATTCATCATCTCCCGGTCATCATAGCTGTCGGCCCTGTAGTCCCCTTGGAATGTGTCCTCGTAGGGGTCATGCAGCCGTGCTTTAATTACTTTAGATAAAAAACCGTTTGCTGTGTTATAAACTATTCTGTAAATCCATGTGGAAAGTGCACACTCTGAGCGGAACTTTCCCAGTGATGAATGGATTTTAATAAATGATTCCTGGACGATCTCCTCGGCAATCTCTTTACTCTGGCTTGTTTTATAAGCGATTCTCCATACAAATGGTATGTACCAGTTGTAGAGTTCTTTGAATGCCTTTTTCCTACCGGAAATGGCATTTCGCAAGGTAAAATCGTTTAATTCTTCCATAGTCTGATTCCGATCTTTCAATTAATTAGATAGCACAATCTGTTTAATGTTACACCATTCATGAATCTTTATTTCTACCATTATACAGGGAGGTTAATCGTTTTTTACTCTGACCTTAATTCTATCACTTAGTTTTGATTAACGTTAAATTGAAATGATTATTTTGATTTTAACAGATTGTTCTCAAAATGCTTTATTCAGAGTGCGTATTTGTTGTATTTTATCTGAATTATTAATTGAATTCAGGTTGTGTAATGATGGAGATAAAAGAGATGCCGGAGAGAATCGTACTAAGTAGTGATCATGCCGGGTATGAGATGAAGGAACTGGTTAAAAAATATCTCATCGAGCGAGGTGTTTCAGTTGAGGATGTAAGCTCCGAAAAACTGGATCCTTCGGATGATTATCCAATCTATGCATTTAAACTTGCGCAGAAAATCTCAAAGAAAGAGTTTAAGAAAGGGATACTTCTCTGTGGATCCGGCATTGGGGCATCAGTTGCCGCAAACAGATTTAAAGGTGTCCGCGCGGCGTTGTGTACAAACGCTGAACTTGCTCGTCTCAGCCGTCTTCATAATGATGCCAACGTTCTGGTTATCGGCGGCAGAACTACTTCTCTGGAAATGGTTAAAGAGATGATCGATATCTGGCTTTCTCAGCAATTTGAGGGGGGAAGGCACCAAAGGCGAATCGATCAGCTGGATCAGTTTGGTGAGTAACTTTTTTGACAGGATATATTATGGCAGAAGATGCTGAACTGGTAGAAAAAACTGCAACTGCTAGAAAAAGAGCATCATGGGATGAATATTTCATGAGCATTGCTCTTCAGGCCGCAACTCGTTCAACCTGCGATAGGAAGCATGTTGGTGCTGTGATCGTGCGGGATAAAGCTATTTTGTCAACGGGATATAATGGCAGCATACGGGGATTACCGCATTGTGATGATGTCGGTCACATGATGGATAACGGGCATTGTATTGCAACGGTACATGCGGAAGCTAATGCGATTATTCAGGCGGCTAAAAACGGAACTGCAATTAACGGCGCAGATATTTATGTTACAGCATCACCCTGCTGGAACTGCTTTAAACTTATTGTGAACAGTGGGATCAGGCGCATTATTTTTTTTGAGTTTTACCGTGATGAGCGAATCCTTTCTGTGGCAAAACAGGCAGGGGTCGAGCTTGTGCAGATCCATATGGATGGGGGAGAGTAGTACTTATCATAATCTTGATATATGCAAGCCTGTGTAAGCAGCTGCCTGCTTTCCTCAATACCAGAGATGCATTGTAGATTGTGTAAAGAAATGGTGCTATTGAGGTTTAAGCTCAATCTTAATCTCAACCCTGTTTAAAAAAGGCGGTAGAATTAACTCTTTACCGCCTCAGACTGTTTCAGGAAAAATTATTTAAAGGAAATCCTGGCGCATACCATCCTGAAAGCCGTATTTTACTTACGAAAAATTGTCAGAAGTTTCCCACCAAGCGTTGAACCACCGATAAATCCTGCGGCACCAGTTACAACAAGACCGACCAGGACAAAGGTGAGGTTTGGCTGATCTACCAGTGCAAATATACCCAAAACTACAGCACCGACACCGGCAACAATTTGCATACCCGACGCTGCACTCAAAGCTTCTCTTGCCATTGTTCTGGTAGCAGGATTAACTTCCGCAGCACCGAAGTAATTCAAACGTGAAGTGGTTCCACTGCCCATTATTAATGCTCCACCAAACGTAATCACGGCTGTAGCCATGAGAGGCAGAGGTGAAATGCCCAACAAAGCAAGTATACCAAGGGTGATTCCTGCAAGACCTGCAAGATATTCCGCCGATACACCACCACCGATTTCTGAGATGTCAAATTGTCCCGATCTGTCAGATTCGACTAAATCGGCCATTCTTGAGGAAATCGCTATCCCCTCAATTAAAAATGCTGCTCCTGCAGCGATTGTTCCTATTGCAGCCATCCATAGAGGTAATATATTGACTAATCCAAGTATACCTAGCGCCAGTGCACCAGCTCCGGCCATTCCCTCCACTACAGACCCGCTTCCTATAACCCGTGCAGTTGTACGGGATTCCGGACGGGCCTCAAATCCGTGTTGTGCAGCTATATTCATAAGATGCTCCTTTGCTAAAACATTGCTGTACCTGAAAACCAAAGCAAACTTGTAATGTGTGTATTAAATATGGGTGCATTTCTTTCCATTAAAAATTACGGTTGAGCGGTAGAAGTATGTTTTTTTTTGGGGCGATCTTATTTTTATTTTTTTTAGCGCATAAACCATAATAATGACATTAAAGATTCTTTCCGGTGTGATTTTTTTCAGATTCAATCTGGCGGGATTCCATGATGATGGTGATGTTTATATCACCCCTGCTTATTGGCCTTGCTATTCGCATTTTTATTTCTTTGTCTCTGAACAGATTGAGCAACTTTTCAAATTTGATATTACCCAATACTCAATTGGTATCGCAGGATTTTTTATTCTTCTTCCACCTCTTTTGTATGGAATAGTAGCAGGATTTATAATTCTGAATGAATGTGATGCTGGCGTTTTACAATATCTTATGGTCACCCATTCCAGAGGTGGATATCTGCTCTACAGAATCAGTATGCCTGCACTTGTTGTCTTTTTTACTGATACTCCATTTCAGTTTTCAGTGGAATAGTTCCATCATTCTGGATAGTCAAAGAATTCGTTGCATTATACAACCATGATCCCTTTTATCCGCTTTTTATAGCTGGATATATAATGGTACTTATCAGAAAGTTTTTTAAAAAGTTTTATAAGTGATGCATTAGTATCTGTTCAAAATGTCTTCCTGCACTATTCTTTGACAAGCTAAAGCTGAGCCAGACTCGCGATAAAAGCCAACTACCAACAGCGAATAGCTTTTCATCCCACCCGACTCAACCCGGAGCTTGCTGATGCACTAACTTTATAGTAAATTAGATGTTTTTCAGGCAGGATATTTCAATGGAATTTGTGACCGTTTTTTTTATCGCGCTAAGCCTTGCGGCGGATGCTTTTTCGGTGTGTGTGGCATCAGGGGTGAAAATCAAATCTCCCAACCCTCGTCAGTATTTCAGGTTTTCATTTCATTTTGGCTTGTTTCAGTTTCTTATGCCGGTGATCGGGTACTACGGCGGGGTGGTGATTGCCGATATAATCAGTGCTTATGATCACTGGATTGCACTGGTGGTACTAAGTTCTATTGGCGGAAAAATGTTGTGGGAATCTTTCAAACATGATGATGAAAAAGAAGAGACTACATTCAAGGATCCATCAAAGGGCTTGTCTCTGGTTATGCTTTCGGTCGCGACTAGTATCGATGCCGCTGCGGTGGGGTTCAGTTTAGCAGCGCTCAATATTTCTGTCTTGCTGCCGGCGGTTATTATCGGGATTGTGTGTGTTGCATGTTCGGCTATTGGTCTTTTTATTGGTTCACGAATCGGTGCGGTAATGGGGACCTGGGCAGAGCGATTCGGTGGAGTGATTTTGATAGGGATCGGGGTTAAGATACTTCTGGAACATCTCGGGGTGTTCTGAGAGGAAGTGGAACCACGAAAGACACGAAAGGCACGAAAAAAAAGAAAAAAGAAAAAAGAAAAAAGAAAAAAGAAAAAAGAAAAGTTCTTAATTGTTGTGGTTCTCCTTTAGTGTATTTCGTGCTTTTCGTGGTTAGAATTTCCGATTCAATTGTCATCCAGGGTCGCCAGGCCATATTTCTCTAAATGATGAGTGGCACCCCAGACTTCAAGGTTCCATTCTGCTTTGTCTGATATTGTAAAAATATTGATACTGCCGTTGTATAGTGAGTATGATCTTTTCTGAATCAGAGGTATATGTAATGCTTTGTGCATCATACTCATTACTATTCCGCCGTGAGTAACTATCAGGATGGTTTTATTCATATTCTGTAATGCTAAATCTTCAATGCAATTAATTGCTCTTTCATATCGTTGCTTTATTGATTCTCCGCCAGGTACTACGTAGTCAGGACCATTATTTATAAATAACCTCCAGTCATCAGGGTGCATATTTCTAAATTCCTCTTTTGTCAAACCCTCAAGAGTACCTAATTTCCGTTCCCGTAATCTCGAATCGGTGATAAAATCCATTTTTATGAAACTGGAGATGATTTCTGATGTTTCAATTGCCCGTCCCAGATCGCTTGTGTAGAATTTGTCAAAGTTGATTTTTTGAAGACCATCTCCAATGGCTTTTGCCTGTAATCTGCCCAGCTCAGTCAGATTGCTGTTGAGATGTCCCTGCTGTTTTTCCAGTTTATTCCACTCGGTTTCACCGTGTCGTACTGCGTATATTTTTGTTCTCATTTTTATGATACTAACCTCCGCTTACTTCAGTCATATTGCATACGAATAGTGGCATCCGTAATGACAGGAGCAATAAACGACTTCCATAAGTCGTTATTCCATGTTTCCAGAGCGGTGTGCATATCGAAGTATTTTTGTGGAATTGGATGGGTGCCGGTAATGACTTTGACATTATATCGTTTCTCAAGGAACAATTTGAATGTATTGATATTGGGACAGGGTGGATAGCCGACAATCAGGCCTGTAGCCAGATGAATTGTGGACGCACCATTTTTTACCATTTCATCGCCTGCGTATTCAATGTTACCCCCGGGGCAACTGTCGCATGTTGTATAGCCGACCAACTCTACTTCGACATTGGCATAGATGCTGAAGGCACCTTCTCTGTTTTTCAATGCACGAAGACATTTGCCACCGGCACAGCGGCGGTAACGATCACAGATGATAATTCCGATTTTTATTGACATGTTTTTTACCTGAAAAAATTAGTGTATTATTTTGTTTTGTAGAAAATGTTACCTTGTTGATGTCGTCGTTCGATTTTTCCTTTAATTACCAGATGGCTAATTATTTTGGTAGTTTCAATCGAATGAAGAGACAATGCGGTTGCGATGTCTTTATCGGTGCATGGCCGCCGTTTAAGCAGTTGCAGAATCGATTGTTCGATATCGCTGGAAACGTTGGCGGTTTGCTGGTTCATAACATGTTTGAAATCGGTAATTACCTCAGCATTCTGACCAAAAAACATCTTGAAAGATTCAAGTTTTTCTTCACTGACAGGGTAAGCGAATTCTTCCGCAGGTGGACGTGTTGCGGTATTGAGATGAATCTTCTGTGGTTTTATTTCATCGACTATCTCTTTCATTGTTCGTAATGTTTCTTCAATGGTATTGATTCCATCGAGCAGGAATAACTCAAGCCAGAGATCGTTTTTAAATGTTTTTGAAAAGTTTATAATCCCTTTTACCACAGTATCAAAATGAAGTGACGGATGAGGTCTGTGAACACATTGAAAAATAGTTTCGGTGTCTGCCGCAAGAGTTGGCAAAACGACATCTGCCTGCATTAGTGATTGAGCCACATCCGGTTCGTATAGTAATGAACCGTTGGTCAAAACTGCAACAGGGTAAGAGAATTCACGCTTAAGCATTGAGATCAGTTTACCAATATTATTATGGAGGGTAGGCTCACCGGAACCGGATAAGGTCAGGTAATCGATTTTAGGCTTTATGTCAAGAGCACGATGGACATCACGAAGTATCTTATCTATTGCGAAGAATTCAGTACGAGTCACCGTTTTGTCTGTAGTTTGTCCAAGTTGACAATAGATGCAATCATACGTACATGTTTTAAACGGAACGATGTCTATTCCTAATGACCTGCCCAGTCTCCTTGACGGGACCGGACCGAAAGTACGTTTTTGTTCCCGATCAATCATTTATTGTTCTCCGTTCTGGCACACGAAGGGATATTATTTGTATTTTTCTGTAAATACATTGTTCAATATTGTGGTAATTTGATCTTCGGTCTGAATGCTGCTGGTCGAATGCACTGCTTTACCATTTTTAAAATATACTGTAAATGGAAGCCCCATGAAAGATCGGCATTCCGGCAAATTTTTAATAAATGCTGCATCTTTTGTATCGAACTCCATATCTGCAAAAACTACATGAGGATAACGCGGTTGCAATTCTTCCATTATTTCATAAACTGGAACACACATCGGTCCCATTCGACCACAGCAAATCATTACATTCTCATTGCAGTGAACGAGACTTTCAGCTGCATTTTTAGTCTCCAAATGCTTAAGATTTGTTAATAACATATTATTCCTCCCTGGTTAGATATTCTTGGGCATCCATCGCTGCCATGCACCCATGACCCACTGCAACAGCTGCTTGCCGGTAGACCGGATCACAAACGTCTCCACATGCAAATATGCCGGGAGCTGTTGTTACTGTTGAATTTGGAGCAACGATGATATATCCGTCTTGATTTGTTTTTACGATTGAACTGAATACTTCGGTTTTTGGTTGATGGCCAATGGCGACAAAAATGCCGTCACACTCGAGAGTACAAATTTCTCCGGTTTCAATGTTTCTGGCTGTTATACCTTTGAGGGTTTCATCTCCGGTTATATCGGTTATTACCCAAGGTACCATCCATTCAATTTCAGTACTTTTTTTTGCTTTCTCTACTTCGTAAATATCGGCTTTGAAGCGTGTGCGACGATGCAAAATAGTAATTTTTTTGGCAAACCTGGTCAGATAAAGCGCGTTGTGCATTGCCGTGTTTCCACCACCAACCACAATAACTTTTTTATCTTTAAAAAAGGCGCCGTCACAGGTAACACAACCGGATATGCCCCTTCCATAAAATACCTTTTCTCCTGGGACGTTAAGTCTTCGCGCCTGAGCTCCTGTTGCAATTATCAGAGATTTTGTTCTTGTTGTATTATTTTTTATACGAAGATTGTATTGATTTTCGATCCTGGAAATTTCTTGGATGCTTCCCCTTTGGAACCGAACGTCAAATCGTTCCGCCTGTTTTCGAAACCGCGACATTAGTTCGCTACCCGAAAGCGAATCAGGAAATCCCGGATAATTTTCAACTGTTTCCGAAACTGTAAGCTGCCCTCCCGGAGTAAGTCCTTCAAGTACCAACGGCTTCAGTCCCGCCCGCGCTGCATATATTGCAGCTGTTAATCCAGCCGGTCCTGAACCTGCTATTACAACTGTTTCAATGTCCATTAGTTACTCTTTTGTTATTAATAAAAATCTCGCTTTGCAAATTGATCATGATAAGTTTTTTACTGACGGTTTTAAATCAAAGAAATATATTCCTACCGACTGGACGCCCACAGAATGCGTGACGGTGTTCATGTTATTGGTTGTAATGTTCAAACCTCTATCGGAAATACAACCGCAAAATTTGTTTACAAAACCATTGGTATCGGGTCGGGTTAGAGGACATAAAATTATTTCAGCTTGAGTATTCATAATTGTACTTCTGCGATTATTATGTCGCCGCATCGAAGACCGAGTTTTTTTGCTAACGAATCAAAAACCGGATCAATTATTGGAATCGGACAGGATGGATTAAGAGAAAAGGCACAGGTGTATATTGTAGGTTTGCCATAAGGTTCAAGAAGATCTGAAAGGCTTTCAATAGATAACAAAGATGCTTTATGATAAGGAGGTTTATTTTTAGTAAATCGGTTTCTGTTTAGTCTGGATTTGGCATTCAGTGTACCAATCAGCAGGTTACCACCTGGTTTTTTTATACATCGGACAACTTCTTTGATCGCATCATGCGGTTCGTTAATGAATTCAATAGATGTAATAAAAACTGCAACGTCGAATTCATTGTCGTGCAACGGTAAATAATGAGCATTTGATTGAACAAATTCTGCCCATGGGATTCTTTTATGGAAAGTTTTCCTCAACATTTTAAATGAAATATCTACACCAAGAACAGAAAATCCAAGTGCGCTGAAGTATTTGCTCCAGTGTCCTGTTCCGCATCCGATTTCCAATAGCTTTTTGCCCGATACGTTTTTCAAAGCTTGTTTTATTGCTCTTTTTTCGACAAGATCGTAGTATCTGCCCATAGGGGTTGAAAACCATTCATCATAAACGGATGCAGCCTGATTGAAATTAAACAGCGGTAGAGATTTCATCCGTGGCTCATACCCAATTAAACGTTGCATCATTAAATGCTATCTTGCCTGAACCATTTTTTGCCGGAATTGAACAGGCAATCAAGCGTGTACTCTTGTTTATATTCACTGTATGAACCTGCCCCGTGAGTTGTTTATTGATCGGAATGCTACTTTTGTTATCAAGCTTGACGCCAGTAAAAGACATCCGATGTATTTTTGATTTAAGCATTGTTAATTGCATGCGATCAATTATTATTCTTTACTATTTGCTATCCGTATTTGGAACATTTCTCCTGATCGCAGGGCTATCCCTGCTTGTACGGTTCACGATAATCACATGTATGGTGTATATATCCGGCTCAATACAACTCTGGATAAATCATAACCTGAGCCGAAGATACCTGGATCCATTTACTTTGTCTTTGCCTGAATGTCAGAGATTCTTTTATTGACGGACTGAAGAGCTTCGTCAAAGTATTTAGATTGATTTCTGAGCGACGAGAGTTCATCAACCTGCTGGTAGGATACCTGTTGGGGGGTAACCTGTGCGTTCTGAAATGACCATCCGTTTCTCCATCCCATACCGAAACCTCTGCCGCGTCCCCGTCCGAATCCCATTCCGCCTCTTCCTGGTAATACATTCATGAAGCCTGGGGTGCTATAACCGGCGCAAACCCCTGCTCCTCTTCCTGTCATTGGTCCCATTCCCTGTGGTCCAGTTCTGTCTCCTCGTGGCATATAAGCCTCCCTTGAAAAAAAAGATTTGTTATACTTTTAAAAGGAACGGAATATTATCCGGCTTCATAATCAATCGGCAACAAAATGCATCGGGCATTGCAAAATATGATTCCATTTCAGTCGTTGATTTCCGTTGCTTTCGTAATCAGCTAATACGCTATTTTCATGCCTGATCGTAATATTGGCATCCCATGCAGAATTTAACTGTTTTTGAACCTTTATGAAATTATTGCGACTTTGCATTGATGCAAAGGCTGCAAAGGTACATAGCAATTATGCAATTATTTCCGATAATATGTTAATTGGTTTGCTGGTACTTTTTGTCTTAACGTTCGTTTCCGAAATATCCGGAAAGGCTCTGATGATTCCGATACCGATACTTAAGTCGTCTCGTTTCTGACCTTCTCTAGCTGCATCAGATTTTCTTATCGTGATACCAGAATGACTTTTTGAATAGTAAAAGTTGGGTTTAAATTAAACCAGAAGTAAAAGGCCAAATGCAAACAACTTTTATGTCGTGGAACTGATGTCAATAAAAAAAAGAAAGACATGGTGAAGCCGAATACCACTTAATGCAGGAATAGAAATTCAAACCTACCCCTAAAAAAAACGAGCAATAATAACCTGAACAATGGACCTGAAATTCAAAAGATAGAACCCATCTGCTACTCATAAACATTTAAAAATTGTACCTATATTATACAGGTCACCAATCAATTATTTTATAGAGATACGCCTCATCGACCTGTTTTGGAAGTCTGGAGTGGCAAAAGAAGCATTTAAGGACGGTGATTCGGGGTAGTGGTATATCTCTTTTTCGAAAAAGGTACGAGTTTCACATAGAATGGCGCAATCAGAAAATCTGCAAATAGGTATCGATATTGGTTCAACGACAGTAAAAGCTGTTCTTCTGGACGAAAATGACCGGATCTTATGGAAAAAATATGAACGGCACAATGCCCGGCAACCGGAGATGGTTTTAGAGTTCCTGAAACTTATTGAGGAACTGTTTCCGGATTTAAAATGTGATGTTTATCTGACCGGCAGCGGTGGCAGGACTATCGCTCCACTGCTCAACGGGCACTATATTCAGGAAGTTAACGCTGTTACCTATGCTGTTGAAAAATTGTTTCCTGATGCCGGTTCAGTTATCGAACTTGGGGGGCAGGATGCAAAAGTAATCATCTGGAAGGTTGATGAGACCGGGCGTAAGTCGACGCTGACATTCATGAACGATAAATGTGCCGGCGGAACCGGTGCTACAATCGATAAAATTTTTGGAAAGATCGGTCTTCCCATCGAGCAGGCATCGGTGGTTTCAGCTTCCGGCAAAACGTTGCATCATATCGCCGCCAAGTGTGGTGTTTTTGCCGAAACAGATGTTGTCGGATTAATTAAAGCCGGAATCGATCGTGAAGAGATCTTTGTATCCCTGTGTAATGCAATTGTTAAGCAGAATCTTGAAGTGCTTGTTCGGGGTAACATACTGCGTGATAAAGTCGTACTGCTTGGTGGACCACATACCTACATTTCGGTATTTACTGATCTGTGGAGGAAATTTCTCCCCGATACATGGGAGCTTCACGGTTGGAAACCATCATCGGAAAATCTCGAAGAACTGATTTTTGTTCCACAGGATGCGCAGCTTTTTGCTGCGATGGGGGCAGTGTTTTTCGGTCGTGAATCCGGCATGCTGTCCAAAGCAACACATTCTACATCAGAGAGTACAAAGTGCTATCAGGGGACTGCGCGCCTTGATGAGTATATTCATAAAGGGCGGGCAGAACGAATTGCTGAGTATGGTGCTGTACGTGATGGACTCGTCAAAAGTGAGCAGGAACTTGCTGAATTTAAAAAACGATACACGATTGCGCCATTTGTTCAGCCGGTGATTGCAAAAGGCGCCACAGTTAATGGATATATCGGCATTGACGGAGGATCGACCAGTTCCAAACTTGTCATTGTTGATGAGCATGGGGAACTGCTCTATAAGGATTACATATTATCAAACGGTAATCCTATTGTTGATGTACGGGAGATGTTCGGGAGGATCAGCCAGTGGGTTGCTGATGGTGGATTTACGTTTAATGTAAAGGGAATCGGTGTTACCGGCTATGCATCATCGATTCTGTTTGAGGCATTTTCGCTTGATCTCGCCGTTGTAGAGACTGTCGCACACATGAAATCAGCCGTTGCTTTTTATGGCGATATTGACATTATTTGTGATATCGGCGGGCAGGATATCAAAGTGATGTTCATGAAGCACGGGCGAGTCGTTGATTTTAATCTCAATACGCAATGTAGCGCCGGTAACGGTTATTTTCTTCAGAACATGGCGGAGCAGTTTGGCATTCCGATTGAAAAGTATGCTGAACATGCATTTGCAGCAGAGAAAGCACCGGCATTTAATTACGGATGCGCCGTATTTATGGAGCAGGATAAAGTGCATTTCCAGCAGCTTGGTTTCAGTAAAGAGGAGATCATGGCGGGGCTTGCGCTGGTGCTGCCGCTTAATATATGGAATTATGTCGTGCAGGAGACCAATATAGCCCGTCTGGGCAGAAAAATATTACTTCAGGGCGGCACTCAGAAGAACCTTGCAGCAGTAAAATCTCAGGTCGATTTTATTACAAGTCGTGTTCCGGACGCAGTGGTATATGTCCATAAATATGCTGATGTAAGTGGAGCGATAGGTGCGGCGCTGGAGGTTCGTGAGCAGCAGAAGAATACGGTAAGCAGGTTTATTGGTATCAGGAATGCATCAGTGCTTGAGTTTGAGTCGATCAATAATGAATCGACCCGCTGCACATTCTGCAGCAACCACTGTCCGAGAACGTTTATCGATATACAGACGACTTCAGATGAAAAGGTCAGGTTTATTTCCGGATATGGATGTGAACGGGGCATGTTTGATAATGTAAAGGATATGAAAAACCGTGAGGCACAGAAGGTGCAGTTGCGTGAGAGATATCCCAATCTCGTAGACTTGTCAAGCCGTATCGTTTTTGATAATTATGCAGTCGAACCGCTTCCTGAGGCTGGATCCGCCATGGTCTGGCCGCAGTATCTGCATCATCGTGATGATTCAAAAGATTCGCTAACCAGAACAAGATCGTTCAGGAGGTCCTCTTCCGAATCGGCGGCATATCGTACAACATTGAACATTGGCATGCCGAAACTTCTGAACATGTATATATATGCACCATTTTTCAACGGGTATTTCAGAGCGCTGGGGGTTAATGATATTGTTTACAGCGATTATACATCGGCAAAGCTTTGGAATGAAGGAAACAAATGGGGGGCGATCGATCCCTGTTTTCCGGCGAAAGTTGCGCCTGCTCACATATATAATCTCTTTGATAAGAACGGGATCACCGACATCTGCTTTCCGATAATTACCCATCTTCAGTCGATTGTCAGAAATACTCTTGGCAACAATGCCTGTGTGATCCAGATGGGAACGCCGGAAGTGGTACATGCTGTTTTTACAAAAGGCAGAGATTACTTCAGGGAGAAATCTATCAGGTATCTTAAGCCGTTGGTAAAAATGGACCGTCCACGTGAAACGGCTGGACTGCTCTACGAATATTTCAGAGATTTGCTGAGGATTACTGAGGATGAGAATACGTGGGCGGTGGTTGCGGGATTCAGTGCGATGGAGAAGTATTTTGCCACGATGCAGCGTGAAGGTGCGAAGGTGCTTAACGGGCTTGTAGAATCTGATTCGATCGGGATACTTGTTCTGGGGCATCCCTATCATCATGATCCCGGGTTAAACCACGGCATACCGGATGAATTTCAGTTGCGGGGTTTTCCGATACTGCCGATAGAGTCGCTACCGACAGATCCGTCATATCTTTCGAAACTCTTTACGACGCAGGAGCTTTCGGAGATGTTTTCGATCAAGGATGTCTGGATACGAAATTTCAACCGTAATACAAATATCAAGATATGGGCTGCAAAGTTTGCGGCTCGTCATCCTAATCTGGCGGTAGTTGATCTGAGCAGTTTCAAATGTGGCCATGATGCTCCGACGTATTCGTATGTGAGTAACATTCTGGATTCATCGGAGACTCCCCATTTTCTTTTTCATGACATCGATCAGAATAAACCGCGTGCAGCATTTAATATTCGTATACAGACAATCGAATACTTTTTAAGAATTGAAGAACGGCGTCTTCGTGAGAAAGTTAAGGGTTACAGTAAATAGATATGGACAAAACAGAGAGTATAACATTACAGTCACCAAAATTTGTCAAGGGTTCGCAGTGGGAGGGGTATGGCTACCTTCCATGGTTCAAAAAAGACAAAAAAAAGGTCACGATTCTTTTTAATTTCGTCGAACGCCGGAAGTCTTACTTTTTAAGAGCGCATTTCGATCGTTACGGGTATATTTACAGAGATCTTGGTGACCATGTTTATGAGGATGTACGCTGGGGAAAAGAGTATGGTAACAGGATGGAGTGCAGTCCGATGTATTTTACATCGGGTAGTATTATAAAAAATCTTTTCAAGCTGCAGGATGAGACCGGGTTTTCAAAAGAGGATATTGTTAAAAAGTACATTTTTCTGGGTGGGGGAGGTCAGTGTGGTCCCTGCCGGTACGGTATGTATCCTCAGGAGTACCTCAAAGTAATTAACGATGCCGGGTTCAGGGGATTTCGAATACTGATCTTTTCATCGGATATCGTTCAGGATCCCCAGCCGAAAGGATCTGCGTTTACTTTTGGATTACCTTTCAAAATTGATATCCTCTGCGCGATTATCCTTGCGGATTTCATGCATATTGCGGAGTGTGCATTGAGACCATATGCAAAAGATAAGCAGCAGGCACTTGCAGCAATCGAAAAAGCTGAAGCGATCTTGTTGCAGGCTTTCCGGAGCCCGTTTTTTTTAATAACGGTTCCACAGGCGTTGAAAAAAGTATCGTTAATGTTTGCTTCCATAGAGCGGCATGACAAAAAGTTACCAAAAATATTCGTTACCGGGGAGTTTTTTGCGAATCTTGCTCACAATGAGGGAAATTACAATTTGCGCCGTTTTATCATGGATGAAGGGTGTGAAGTTTTACCTGGTCTGTTTACACAGCGTGTTCTTTATGATAACTGGCGAAGGAGCTGTGAAGCGAAACGGGGGATCAGGTTCTCTTCAAGCATAAAGGAGCGTTCATTTTACCGGAGCTCTCTTCGTAAGCAGAATGTGAGTACCACGATTGTCAAATGGTTCTGGAAAAACTGGTTAAAATCGTTTAACCCGGCAGCCTTTGGTGGACATGCAGATATTCTTGATCTGGATTATCTGGCAGAATGTGGCCGTCCGTATTATCATCCGGAAATATTTGGCGGTGAAGGAAATATCGAGATCGCTGAGGCGGTTCATTATGCGGATACAATAGATGGTTTCATCTCATCAAAACCGTTTGGATGTATGCCGTCATCGGGAGTGAGCGACGGGGTACAGGCAAAAATAATGTCACTGTATCCTCAGTTGAATTTTCTTTCGATTGAGACCACTGGAGACAATGAGGTTAGCATTCTGAGCAGGGTTTCGATGCTGCTGTTTAAGGCAAAGCAGAATGTAAATAGAAAGAATTGATGGTGCAAAGGGCGGTCGGATTCACTTTATTTGTTTACACTGCACATGCGAAAAGGTCTGTGAAAAGACTATGAGTGCAGGGGTCAGGCAGCCTGATTGAGAATGTAGTGTAAGTTATTGAAAAATAGCTGTAAATAAGAGATAATCAGTGTATGATCTGTCAGTACTGTACTGACAGTCGACTGAAACACTGATATGTGTGGCATTCGCAAATATCTGTATAGATTATGGTTCCTATCCCATTTTATCTTCTTTAACGGGGGAAAAACAGGATAGGGTAATGTGAGAAACGCGAAAATGCGTTCAATTGAAATTGTTCATTATTGACCTGTTTGTCAGTACTATCTTCAAGACAGGAACTGTAAACGATGCGCAGATTAAAAATATATCCATTGAGAAATATAACACTGTTGTTAAGCTGTATTGTTCTGTTACATGGTGCAGGAACACTGGTAATGGCACAATCATCTGTCGGTGTTGAGCAGATGGTTGAACAGATCAGGCAGATTGATAGCCGCATTACAGCGCTTCAGTCCGAACTTGCGGCACTGGAGTTGCAGTCTGATCAGTCCGGCCGTGACAGTGTTGCAATTGTATCTGCGAGTGCAGCGCAACTCGCCCGGATAGAGTCAAAAATGGCACAGGTTGACAATCTGATCGCTTCAAAGAAAAATGAAATCGGCCAGATCAAAGCACAGCGGCAAGGTCTTGGGAGAGACAGTCTTCAAAAGGTGAGCGCATATAATAGTGAACGGACGGTTCTAAGGGACAGGGCACGTCAGACAGAGCTTGTTGCAACTGGCATTCAGAACGAGTTAAACGTTTTAACACAGCGAAGAGCGCAATTGCAGCAGTTCTCGCAGCAGCAGTCAGATGCTTCACAGGTATCAATACAGAATGAGAAGAGCCGCTACGATTCGATCATCGTTGCAAAGCAGGAGATGCTTAATGGAATGCATCTTCAGTTAAAGCAGATGGAGAGTGATTCGAGTGCCCAGGCTGCATCACTTCAATCGGTGCAGCTGAAAAATGAGCAGGAACTTCAACTGATTAACAGTGAGCTTGCTACAGTGGACGGAAGGGTGCAGTCTGCAAAAGCTGCACTTGATCAGGCCAAAGCACGTCTTGCAGAGAAAAAGGGCGCAGTAAGTGCAATAGTTCAGCAGATTATCTCCCGGAAAGCCACATTGGCTTCACAGCTCACGCAGTCGTCAAGTCGTATCAAAGGGTATGAAGCGGAATTATCCAGATTGCGCTCTAATGCGGGGGCTGTTCAGAAAAAGTATGAAGCGGGACGTGCGCCCATTGTAGCAAAATTGAATGAAGCGGCTACGACGCTTGCCACTCGGGAGCAGCAGCAGAAGGTCTGGACAGTGATCAGGGAAAAATTTACACTTGACAGTACAATAACCGCAACCAGAAATGAGCTGGATGAGTTGATTCAGAAGGCTGCGAGTGGAAAGAGGGGGGCAAAAAAGCTTATTGATCCCAAGGAAGCTCAGTTGAATGCTCTGCTTGGGAAGCTGGATGGTTATCTGCATGAACCGGGAGTCAAGCAGATGGAGGCGCAGCTTGCCAGTATGACCATGTCACAGAAAAGGGTTCGTATCGAGCAGGTTCTGAGTAATATCGTGAATGATTTAAGTAAACAGACTACATTGAAAACGCAGGCTCAGCAGGCACTGGCACAGTATGATGCACAAAATCCGCTCAGTTCTGATCCCTCGCTGAAACGGATGCGTCAACTGGACACACTTCTTGCAGCAGAGCAGGCAAAAAAGACTGCATTGAATTCAGTGATTGATACATCAGATCTTCAGATAAAGGTTTTCAAGGATTCGATAGCTGTTATTGATGCGGCGGCGTATAAAGAGATCGCAGGTATAGACAGTGAGTACCGGAACGCTTCGGCTCAACGAACTGAGATAGCTAAGAGGCGTGATCAGGCCGACAGAAAACTTAAGAGTGAGTACGCTGCCGGCAGTTCATCGATCGCAGCTGTTGTAAAGCAGCTGGGTAAGGTGAGGCAGAAAGCCGCTGCATTGCAGATGGAGATACAGAACACACAGAGCCGCAGTTCGGCTGCGCAGAATCGTTTACTCTCTGCGCAGCAGAAATTTGAGCAGGGAAAAGCTGTTGCCTCTAATGAGGCTGAAACGATTGGCAACACGATTATGGAAAAGGAGCGTGTGTTACAGGGGACGGGCACCAGCTTGCAGACGGTGAAATCGCAGCTGGCAGCAACCGAGTCAAATTTTCAGAATGAACTGACCGTGTTGAATAATTCGATTTTGGCTGTTGAACAGCAGATTGCTGCAAAAAATGCTGAGTTGCAGCAGATGAACACCCAACGCAACAGTCTTCAATTTGAGTATGATAGTGAGATTAAAAAACAGCAGTCTGCGCTTGCATCACTGCGGGCTTCGACATCCGGAAGTGCGCTCAGGAGAAAAACGATTCAGTCCGAGATCACATCTCTTCAGGGCAGGCGCGCATCACAGTTGACACAGATAAAAAACAGGGTGGCGGGTCTTTCTGGTACGATAAGTAAAACGAATCAGGATATTGAACGTGTCAATAATGCCTATAATGCGGCCATACAGGACAGTATAACGTTTGAAAGCACGCGGGATAATGCGTTTCTCGCGACAAAACGTTCTATTGCTCGTCAGGATAGTGTTTTAGCGCTGGTTACAAAACAGATTCAGAATGCAATAGTGGAATATGAAAAGGCTCGTTCAGACAGTGCCGCGGCTTTTTCAGGAAAGATCTCAGCCATTGCTCCTCATGTAAAGAAGATCAGGCAGCTTGACAGCCTTATATCTTTGAAAGAACGGGAATTAAGTTCGCTGAAAAGTAAGCGGGCGCAGGCTGTTGGGGATAGTATCGCCGGAGCGCAGGGGGCTGATGCGGCCATTGTGAGCGGTGCAGCGGAGTTGCGAAAAAAACAGGAACGGATAGCATCACTGGAGGTGCAGTATGCTGTGCAGGAAAAAGAGAAAAAACGGATAGAATCGGAAGCTGCATCAAAAGGTGAGCAATTCAGAAACTCCCGGCAGATATATGCTTCAAAAATACTTGCACAGCTTTCCCGTCTCAGTGATTATCAGAGCCGAACTACAGCGCTTAACGCAGAACTTCAGGCTGCAGAAGCGGCTCTGGCAGTTGCAGAGGGGCAGACAGCCCCGGTTGTACAAAAAACTTCATCTAAAAAAAGTACCGTTAAGAACGGTAAAGATGCTCAGATGCTTATCGAAAGAATTTATTCTCTGATGGGTGAAGATCGTATGGCCGATGCTAAAAAACTGTTCAATTCAAATGTTAAACAACTGAAAAAGTATGCATCACCGGATGCGGTAAAAATGCTTGAATCATCCTTTTAATCTGATGTTGCAAGAGTTACATAATTTCCTATACCATTTTTTTGTTTTGGATACTACAATGATAATTAGTTTTCAGCTATCATTTTTCTATACTTTAAATCGGAATATTTGTTACACTTAATAGTGTATAAACAACAGGAATATTAAACCAGGCTACTTACAGTTGTTAAAAGCCAGCGACAACAAACTAAAAATGTTAGAAAACAATGTATTATCAGTAGAACACCTTCAGGATTATACCTGTTTGTTTACTCAGAATGTGTGTACTACCATTTCTGATATGACCGGTACATGTTTACTGCCTGTTCGGGAAAGTTATTGTGAAAGATCCTTTGAATTCAATCAAGGAATGATCGTATACCTCAATTTTTACGGAAAAGTTCAGGGTGAATTTATAATTGGTGTTTCAATGAAAGATGCTTTTTCTATCATGAGTATGGATAGATACGATGATGAAAAAGCTGATCTTATGAGGGAAGATGTATCTGGTTTTTTCAAAGAGGTGCTTAATATCGCTTCTGCTCAAACATTGGTTGAAGTTGAAAAAAAATATGAGAATCTCACCTATTTTCCGCCGATCGTTGTATTTGGCGATATATTTTTTCCAGAGGTCAGATCTGCATCAGTCCAGGCGTGTTCTGGTGGTGTGATGCTCAAGTCTGGATTTTCCCTTAATCTGGTCAGACCAAAAATTGTTGAAAAACTTGAAAGGGTACAGAAATCTTTAGAGAAATCAGAGAAACTTGCAAGTACTGATGCTTTGACGAAACTTTTCAATCGTACATTTTTCGAGAGTATGTTCAATGTATATATTGACGAAACGAGAAGTTTGAACCAGCACCTGAGTATTCTTTTGATCGATATTGATCATTTTAAGTCTGTTAACGACACCTATGGACATTTAATCGGTGACCAGGTTATAAAATTTGTGGCTCTGGCGGTCAGGAACAGTTTACGGAATTCCGATATTGCAGTTCGCTATGGTGGTGATGAGATTCTTGTTGTTCTTTCTGCAACTGAGGCAGATGAAGCGCGGGAAATTGCCGAAAGAGTTCGTTGCTCAGTAAAGCAGATGGCAAAAATTACAATAGCAGATAATGCAGAAATTATCGTAGCGCTATCGGTGAGCATTGGTTGTACAGAGCTTACGGAACTTGATGAACCTGTTACTCTGTTCGAACGGGCAGATTCTTATTTGTACAAAGCGAAAGAGTCGGGACGAGACAGAGTGATATCCGATGTGGACTGGGTGGAGACGGATACCGACGCCCGGATTAAAATGTAGCAATCTCACCTATCAAGTAAAACCCGAATCGTTTCAGTCAGGTATAAAAAAAGGCCCTTCAGGCCTTTTCCCGATAACACTGCAGATCTCGTTACAGAACGTATTGAAAGATGATGCTTGCTGTATCAAGCTTCTGTTTCGGGGGTATCTTCCGCTATGCTTTTCTTCGATCTGCTTCTTTTTTCACCTGATGTTTCATCACCTTCGTTGTCGGTTGTTTCGGATTTAGGAGCTCTTTTTCTGCTTGTGGAGTTTTTTCCCCCGAGTGATATGGTAGAAAGTTTTTGTACGAGTTCTTCACGGTCTTCGGCAAAAAGTTTAGCATAGGAGAGTCCTTTAATAGCTTTTTGGAGCAGTTCGTTCTGGCTGGCATCAAGTGATTCCTTAATGCTGGCGACTCTTGCCTGTGCCTCCTGAAGTTCCAGGGCTTTGCTACGGACCTGTTCAGCGAATTTTTCGAGAATATCGGCGCTGATATCAGGGAATGAAACAGCTGAAAGCTCTTCCCGAAAAAGTGAAAGAAGTTCTTTAATGGGTTCGGGGATTGGATCTTCGATTAGTTCCTGTGTCATTTAAATCTCCAAAGGATAGAAATGTAAAAATTAAAGGCTGAGATAAAATAGAAATGGGGAAGGGAGGATTGCAAACTGAAATTTAAACTTCAAAAACAGCAGTCGGTGCCATTGGTGTGTTTTCAGGTTTAATTGGGAAAACAGTTCTGAGCATGAAGATTTTAACCACGGAAAACACGGGATACACTAATAAGGTAAAAAACAAAGTTACTACTCAGGGGCCAGAATACCTGCTGCTTTATTTTTCACTGTGTGTCCCCGCACTTTGGTGCCGGTGATGTCGTCGGAAGGAGTTGTTCTCATATTGTCCATTAAAAAAACAACTGGAAATTTCTTTAGTGTAAAGCAATGGAGAGCAGGCGAGTGACGAGTGAGGGAGCCTGGCTAAAATAACATTCACTCGTTCACCTTCCTGAGGTAAACCTGCTCAATCACCAATCACCAAAATCGCCTTAATCACCATCTATCCGGAAATCTGATTTGAATTCTACTGACAGAGAAATAATTTGACTTGTTGTATACCGAGCGGTATATTGGGTGTATGGATAATAAAAAGAATATACTGGAAACAGCATTATTACTGTTTTCCCGCCGGGGTTTTGATGCTGTTGGAGTTCAGGAAATCTGTAATGAATGTGCCATTACCAAACCTACGTTGTACCATTATTTCGGCAACAAACAAGGTCTTCTCGATACCATCTTCCAGTATTATTATCCACCTTTTATTCAGAAGATAAAAGACGCAAGCGAATATCATCATGATATTGTTCTGAATCTGGAATCACTTGCTCAGGTTTTTTTTGAGCTTGTAAAGGAACTGCCGGTGTTTGCACGTTTCTCTCTCGTAGCATCATTTTCTCCGGTCGAAAGTGATATCCATGGTGCCCAGAAAAAATACACAAGCTGCATCTCTGATCTCATTAAGGAGTTATTTCTTTTTGCAGTAGTTGACCATGGGAATATGCGCGGCAGGGAATCGCTGCTGGCAATGAGTTTTACAGGCTTAATAAAAAGCTACTGTGGTTTTGCTCTGAGTAATGAGATCGAGCTCAATGAGCAGATCGCTCGTGCTGTAGTCAAACAGTTCATGCATGGAATTTTTTCATAAATTTTTTTAACCTGTTAATATACCGAACGGTATGTATAGAAGGGGGCTGTCAATGTCTGAATGGTTTAGTGACGCAATTTTTTATCACATGTATCCTCTGGGAGGACTGGGAGCTCCCCAAAAGAATGATTTTCTATCGGCTCCCGTATCACGATTGAGAAACCTTGATGCATGGGTTCCGTATCTTAAGGAACTTGGTGTAACAGCCCTCTATATCGGCCCACTCTTCGAATCATCAACACATGGTTATGATACCAGAGACTATTTCAATGTGGATCGACGGCTGGGGACAAATGATGATCTGAGAAGATTCATAAAATGTTGTCATGATGCAGGTATCAGAGTGGTTCTTGATGCGGTGTTCAATCATGTCGGAAGGGATTTCTTTGCCTTTGAGGACCTCCGCAACCACGGATGGAATTCGTTGTACAGGTCATGGTTTCAGACCGACTTTGGCAGACAGAGTTGTTATGGGGACCGATTCTGGTACGAAGGGTGGAACGGACATTACAATCTCGTGAAGCTGAATCTTCAAGATCCACAGTTACTGCAGTATATTGCTGAGGTTGTCAGGTTCTGGCTCAGTGAATTTGATATCGATGGATTGCGGTTTGATGCTGCGGATGTCATGGAAAAACATTTTTTCACGGAGATACGTACACAATGCAAATCAATAAAAAGTGATTTCTGGCTCATGGGAGAGGTGATACATGGCGATTACCGGTTATGGGTTAACAGTGATCGTCTGGATAGTGTTACCAACTATGAGTCTTATAAAGGGCTCTGGTCAAGTCACAATGATAAAAATTATTTCGAAATCGCATATTCATTGAATCGTCAATTTGGTGAAAATGGTATATACAAAGGTCTGAATCTTTACAACTTTGCCGATAACCATGATGTCGACCGGGTTGCATCAAAACTCAACAATGCAGCACATCTCTATCCTCTCTACATCCTTCTCTTTACAATACCGGGAATACCATCTGTTTACTATGGGAGTGAATGGGGGATACAGGGAAGAAAAGAGGGCTGGAGTGACCAGCCGATGCGTCCGTATATCGATATCTCTTCATCTCTGGCAACAATAAAAGAAGTGCCATTATATAAAGAAATACGCAGGTTAATTGGTATTCGTAAACAACTTGATGTGCTGAGAAGAGGAAATTATTCTACACTACTGACAGCTTCAGAGCAGTACTGTTTCATAAGACAGCTCGATCAGCAATCGGCTGTTGTTTGTGTCAATGCGCAAACAGAATCCTGCAAGATGACAATTCCTGTCAAATGCGAAAGTGGAACGGTTTTTACCGATATCCTTAATAATAATGAAAAGTTTCAAGTGGAAAATGGTCATTTGTTTGTCCCGTTGGCATCGTGCTGGGGAAGAATCCTTTTACAATGAAAAGGATTCATGATGAAGTCATTACAATCAAAAACAGTAGTTATTTCGGATACCCGTATCGGGTATTGGGCAGGAGCTTGCGTTTGCGGTGCGGAATTTTACAGCCCTGTGCGTAGTTCAACGAAGGTCTCGGGTCTACATAATAGCAAGTAATTTTGAGCGCTGAAAGAACGTGTATGCGGGAAATCAGCACGGTACGGTTTGATGAGGGAGGTAATGTAACAGCCACTTCCACTCTACTGGTTACTGATTAGAAATAATATCGGCGATCTCTGAGTGATAATCGGCATCCATAATCTCAATCTGCTCAACGCATCATGAAAAAGTTCTCCAAATTAGGTAATGTAAATACTTTGTGATTTGATTCTGAAATTTCAGAATACACCTGAATACATTATTTATACCATACCGTTGTTTATGAAAGAGAATAGTTGTATGTTTAATAGCACAGTATCGGGAAAACCCCTGCTATTGTTTTTTTTGTTTTAAGTCATTCACAAAGTCTAAAAACAATAACGCCAGTTACCTGAACCATCAGAAGGAGAGATAAACATGAAGGTAGAGAAAAAAAATAAATATTGTAAATTAATCGGCGCTATGGCATGTGCATTTGCGACTTGTTTTTTGGGGGTTGGATGTACAGAAAATGGGCCTTCAGACATTGTTTCTGAGCAACAAAGCAGCAAAATTGCCGGAAAAGTTGCGGCTTCATCAGGTTCGGTAAAAATTCTGCTCGAACAGGGAAGACCTGTTGACAGTGCCTATATCGATCCGGTTGACGGCTATTTTCATTTAGACGATATTCAACCGGGAACGTATCGTTTCAAAGTTGTTGGGACAGGATTTGATACTTTTTCAACTGTAATAAAAATCGACGAACATTTCAGTTATGAGCTTGGTACGATATTTCTTGCTCCTGTAAATAAAAATGATATCGACACGATACCTTCAGTATACGATCACTATCCGGCATCAGGATCCGATGTTATCTATCTTCCTCCCGATAAATACCAGGACGGTTCCGGACGGATTACAATCTCAGTCAGTTTTGACCGGCCGATGGACCGTGAGAGTGTTGAGAAGGCTTTTTCGATAGACCCTCCAGTTGATGGTGGTTATTTTGTCTGGTATCAGAATATGCGTACGTTTTCAACACCTGAAGTCAAGGCTGTCATAAACACAGCGAACGAAATGAAATATTCTGATGCCGCAGGCGCGATGGCGATATTCGATACGATGTCATCAGTGGCGCATTCACAACCTTCAGCTCAGATCAGTACTTATAATGTCATGAAGTCATTTACCTTTTATATGCCGCGTTCAAAATGTTATACAGATACGACGTATACGATCAGAATTTCCAGGAACGCGCTGGATACTTCCGGAACATCGCTTGATACAGCGCTTGAATTCAGTTTCCGCACAGTGCAGTCTGCAGTTTCGTATAATGAGATTCAAATGATACCTCATAACGGTGATGACTGGGTGTCGTTAATAAGTAATGGCATTCAGATGACGTTTCCCCGGAGAATGAATGAGGAGGCTACAAATGCAGCGATACGTGTCAATATGAAGGCAGACCCGGTGTTTCTCTGGAAAAATTACAATCAGATGACCATTTTTACCGGAGGTATTTTTGTCCCGGATACTACCTATGTAATTACCATTACCACCGATGCTCTTGACATTGAAGGTACGGCCCTGCTTTCAGAACAGAAAATGCTTTCATTCCGGACTGAGCCCATTAAAATTGTTCAGACGATACCGGCAAGAGGAACGATTGGCGTTTCGGCGGGATCGAATGTCACGTTACAGTTTAACACGTACATGGACAGAACAAGTTTCCAGCCACGATTTGCATGTGTCTCATCTGAGGGTGACACTGCTGAAGGCACATTGAATTATCAGTATAGTACCTATTATAACAATACGACCCGAATGTATGATACGAATTATACGATGAACAGAGTCGTGTTTTATCCGTCGGAGCAATTGAAGAGAAATAAGTTGTATACTGTCAATGTACACAAAGGAGTTACCGATCTTAACGGCTATGCATTAAAAGAGGATTATAAACTGCAGTTTATTACCATGCCGTAAGGGGATTGCTAACCAGCAGAATATGTAACCACACGTGACTCCGTGGGATGGTTTTTTGTTGGGGCGAATAATCATTCGCCCCTGCTGTTTTTACAAGAATCCGGAGAATTCGGGATTACGGTTAGAACGCAAACCAACAGCCCCGCTGGTCCCCCCTGAACAATGCTTCAGCCTTGACAGGTTGCAGCGCGGGGGGGGGTACCCATAAAAAAGCCTTTAGCCCCATGTATTTATTATGCAGAATCATCTGAATATTTTCAGTAAGCTTCGATTCCGATAGCGATACCGACCCCGACAACGATAACTCCATATTGATTAAATAGTTGTTAAAACTATTGGAAGCGCATTCCTGCCATCGCGATGACACATCGACCGGCTCAGTGTATCGCTCCGGATAAAAGGTTTTAGCCACATACTATTTTGCGTTAAAATGATCACTTTTCAAGTTAGAGTTCAATCAGTGATTCTCCAGAGTAATCTTAATCAGCCTCTTATAACGAAAAAATCGTCGTTGTGTGATCGCGGAAATCCCGTATTTATCAGACACATTATATTCCAGATAGTGGAGGCCCAATGTATGGCAAAGGTTTACTTCTTTTATGGTTACATCTGCGGTGATATCCTGGCTGTCCCGATCGAATGCCCGGAATGCCGAGTCCAGGTATGGGTAAACAACATAAATAGAGTTGTTATAAAAATCTATCCATATCGTGTCGGGGCCTTCCAATTAAATCACAGGTCGTGTGCTATCTACCTCTGTATACAGGATTGCACATTAATGGTGCGGGTCGCAGTAGCAGTATTTCCACAGTTGTCTGTAACAGAATTTAAGTGTGCAGATTTATTATATATGGACCGCATCCTTCATCCTTCATCCTTCACATTGTTATTTTACTATGTGTGCATAAAAGTTAATACGATTGTTTTTCATTTTTCCATTTGAGTAGCAGTACATCTTTCCGACATAGTGTCCTGGTGGAAGGTTGGGAAGCGGGAGAAAAAATGTCGAACGGTGCTTAGTGTCTGTAACGTTCCGTGATAGTACCTTTTGTCCCGAAACCGTATACAGGTCGACTGAAACCCTGTCTAAAGGAGTATTGGAAGAAATTGAAATACCGTTGTTGTTATACACTATTTTTGCAACATTTTTTCCTCTGCAGATCGGGTGATCAGTACTGGTTTCCCCTTTGTTTGCAATAATAGCATTTTGTGGTATACTATCAGAAAGCAATATATCTTCCTGCAATGTAAATTTCCAGTTTTGGCTGTCTCCATTGGAGAATGAGTCAGTTGTTGTAAACGATATGGCCGGTACAAGGCATGTATCGGCTTCAGATTGTCTGTGTACATATACCTTTTTTGCGGTAGTTACGGTTGTGGTTATAACAGCAGAGGTGGCCATTTGGTCTTTTTTAAGGTATGTCTTACTTGTAAGATACAGGTTCAAATAGTCGATCATGGCGGTCTTTGTTAATTTTTCTTCGGCGAGGTGAATCTTTTCAAGACTCATATCACACATGGTAAAATCAACAATGCGTAATTCTTTTCCCAGAGTGATTAAAATTCTGTTTTGCATTCCCAGAACAGCTCTTTCATCAACGACCCGTACATAGAAGAACGTTTTATTGGTAAGTATTGGTTCAGCATTGTTGATATCAAATATTACAGCATACTCCTGAGATACATCATTAAGCTCAAAGTTCTGTGCATCATTTCCCATTATCCCCTTAAGAAATGTATCTGCAATCGACTGCATAGCACTTTCATTGTCCCGATCAGCATCAGTAAAACTTTTTAGTGAGGAATTTAAAACCCGATAGGTATATTCGCATCCTGGTTTAGAATAGGAAAATATCGCGTTCGATGAATCATCCTTGTATAAAATTGTAGTCCCTGAATCTTTCAGTACTGGATTGAATCCTGTAGATCTAAGAAAATTCAATTTTGAATCCAAATCAGCCTGCGAGAAATGGGGTTTGGTTTTATAAACTGCTGGCGGTACTGTATCGTTTTCTGAAAACAATTCCAATACGTTTTCTTCAATTTTGATCTCTGATATACTCAGATGTGGGCAAAGAAATAACGATAAAATGACTAAAGAGAATCTGTTTGTCATAAAATCTCCATGTTTAAGATTTCATATCTGCATATTTGATATAATAACGATTATTTCAGCAGTTTTCCTGTAGAACTTTCATTTTGTATACAATCTACCCACCTGCAGGGAAGCGGGAGATCACAAAAAAGTCAGAATTGTGAAGCTCGAAATAAAAAAGACATCAATCTTATCATTTTCACTATTCACTCTTAATTCTTGAGTCCAGGTTTAAGATTGAATTGTATTGGCGAAAATAGTCCGGCTATTGAACGTGGTCAAAAAAAATGCAGAATCTTTTTAAAAAAATATGATAATTACCTGAAAATTTATTTGCAATAATTGATATGTATTACTCCATTGATGTAGTTTAATGTAATGATACTTTTTTACTATTTCTCACAAGGGAGTCACAGATGATAATCAGGAGTACATTACTGTGTTGTGCTTTTTTCAGCCAGATTTGTATCGGTTCCGCAGGTGCTACACCTAATCCGGCACAGAATGAAAATCAGCAATTTGGTACCGGACTGGTAACTACTGAATGGTTGTCTTCAAATATAGCCCAGGAAGATCTAATTATTGTTGATGTAAGAAGTGCCGCTGAATTCGAAAATGGCAGAATTCCAAATTCAATCAATATCCCTTTTGGGGTGCCCTTTTCAGTATGGACGACAATGAAAGGTGAGTTGCTGGTTGAATCACCATCAGTTGCTGAACTTGCAGACAGTTTGGGCGCGTATGGTGTCACAGAGGAGAGTAAAGTAGTTCTGGTAACAAGCTTACCGACGGCTGATAATCCTTTTTCACTTGCAGCTCCAACACGTGTCGCACTGACACTTGCCTATGCAGGATTTACTGAAGTAGCTATCCTTGATGGCGGTATAGATAAGTGGGTTGGGGAAGGCAGAATTATAACAACAGAAAACACCATTATCACTCCTTCAATATTCACCGCAAAGGAAGATAAAAAAGTATTCGTTGAAAAAGAGTATGTGAACAAAAATCTCGAAAAGCTGCCAATTGTTGATGCCAGAGATGCTGTAGTGTATGCAGGCGATGTAATTGAGCCGTGGGCAAATAAAGCTGGGCATATCCCGAATGCACTGTCTTTACCTGCACCTGCGTTGTGGAATACTGATGGTACCTACAAGACAAAAGATGAAATTAAGACGATTGTAAAAGAGGTAGTCGGAGATGATACCGTTAGTGAAATCATTATTTATTGTGGAGTTGGTGGATATGCAAGTACGGTCTGGTATGCCTTGACTAAGATCCTCGATTATAAAAACGTAAAAGTGTATGATGGATCTTCGCAGGAATGGGTTCTGTTTTATGATATGGTAACGACACCTGTTGAATGATATAAGGTCTCTCATTTTTTTTTGCATTAGTGCTGATAACTATTTCAACAAAAAGCGCTCGTACTGATCCCGCAAAAGGCGGGAGAAGTTTGAGCTTCTAATTCGGAAATAGTGAGATTTAAACGTCCTTCGAATGTGTGCCCTGTCACCTCTTACAGGGCATTCGATCAAAATATCGGTACGTACTATTGTTAAAGTCAATAGAGCAGATGAATGGTACGTTTTAGAATGCAAAGTCTGAACGTATTTCAGAGTTTGGTCTTCATTTTAATGTTGCAAAAACACCAGGCAATGAAAATGTCCGGCTAAGGAGTATTGCAGAATAAAGATTTTGCAATTACCTTATCATTCTGGTAACATGAGTCCGGTTTTCAGTATTGCCCTGTCTTTTCACCGCACCGTTATAATTACACATCTACATGCAGGTAAGAAGATCTCGACAGGTGAACGTCAGGAACAGTATAGTTAGTACTAGTCTTAGGACAACGAGGCTACTGTTGGAGCCAGTCGGAAAAAAGTGTTTTTGCAAATGCATTGGCCGTTGGAGTGCTGAAAAGAATCAAATTAAGTTAATGAAGCTGTTGCTTGCGGTAAAGGTTATTGATATTTTTACGTTATGTTTCAGAATCAGGCATGAGACACCAGAGTTCGGGAAGGGGAGAATGGATGTATCCTATACTTTGTGTATAAGTCGAGGTTTTGGTAGTATGTTGTGTCATAATATATGCAAATAAGCAAAGGAGTTAAGATGAATAGTAAGGGTGTTATGCTGACATGTACGTTATTATTAAGTCAGATGTTTATCGCTTGTGATTTTGGAACTGAACCTTCAGGGAATCTGGAATTTAATACAGGATTAGTGACCACTGAGTGGTTATCTAAAAATGTTACACAGGAAGATATTGTAATCATTGATGTAAGAAGTGCGGCTGAATTTGCCAATGGAATGATTCCTAATTCAATTAATATTCCCTTTGATCTGACTTCCACATGGACTATATCTAAAGATAGTGGTTTGTGGGTTGAACTGCCTGTACTTACTGAGCTGTCTGCGAAATTAGGCGAAAATGGTATAACGGGGGAGAGTAAAGTAGTTCTGGTAACAAGTTTGCCGACGGCCGGTAACCCTTTTTCTCTTGCATCTCCAACACGTGTTGCACTGACACTTGCCTATGCAGGTTTTACCGAAGTTGCTATTCTTGATGGTGGCTTTGACAAGTGGGCTGCGGAAGAGAAAACGGTTTCAACGACGGCAAAAGTGATCACGCCGGCTGTTTTTACTGCAAAAGAAGATAATTCGTTATTTGTTACCATAGATTATGTTACTGCCAATCTCAACAAGATACCTCTTGTTGATGCCAGAGATGCAGTAGTTTATGCCGGAAGCGTAATCGAACCATGGGCCGCAAAGGCTGGACATATACCGGGTGCACTTTCATTGCCAGCACCAGCGCTTTGGAATACAGATGGAACATACAAGACAAAAACAGAAATCGAAACTATAGTAAAAGGGGTAGCTGGAGATGATCGCAACAAAGAGATAATTGTTTATTGCGGCGTTGGCGGTTATGCAAGTGCAGTCTGGTTTGCGATGACTCAGATTCTCGATTACAAGAATGTAAAAGTGTACGATGGTTCATCTCAGGAATGGGTGCTGAGTCATGATATGGAAACGACAGCAGCTCAGTGATTGCTTTTTCAGAGCGTTTGGAACGGTACGTTACCGATTTCAGTGTCTGAACTTACCACAAAGTCAATTCCATTGGCAATTAATATTACTAAAAATTATTAAAGTGTGGCCTGTACTTTTAGTGCAGGCTTTACAAATGGTGATATCGTTGAGTTTAAAGCAGTAATATTCATTAATAATCTCAAAATTATTGGCATAGTAGTAATCGGGGTCGCTGTCGGTATCGGTATCGATTTTTTCAAATGCGATGTTTTTCGGTGTCGATACCGATTGCGACCCCGACCCTGACTATAAAATGAAAACCTCTGCATCATATTGTGAGGCAGTTAATAAATTTCCCGAATATTAATTCAGTTCAAGTAGTTCATTATGCACCGTTGCAATGGTCAGGTCTCCAAATCTGCTACGCAGTTTATTTTCCAGTTCGGTTGCCAGTGCATGTGAGTGGTGAACTATCATTGAAGCATCAACCCACAGTATTTGCCGCTGCCTGAAGGTCCGGATCATCGTCTGTTTGTGATGTCCTGATCCACTGAATGTTGTTATAATTACATTGAAAAATTAAAGAGTACAATAATAATTTTTCATTACGTGCTGGGAAAAAAATGATTATTGGGTGGCGAAGCTTAAGATGTATTTTTTCAGATCATTCTAAGTGGGAAATGGTGATCTGAAGATGAAAAATCTTGTCGAAGGTCTCAATGAGGAGCAATGTGCTGCGGTCCGCGCATCTCTTACCGGTAGTATTCTTGTTCTTGCCGGAGCCGGGTGCGGGAAGACGACTGTATTGACACGCAGGATCGGCTGGTTATGCAGCAACGGTTTTGATCCGGAGCATGTTTGTGCACTGACATTTACCCGTAAGGCTGCAGATGAGATGAGGGAGCGGGTTTCCGGAATTGAACTCATGAAAGAGTGTGAAAGGAGACCATTCATTGCGACATTCCATAGTTTTGCACTGTTTATTCTCCGGGAAAAAATTGATGAAGTAGAGAATTTTGTCCGGCTGGGTTATTCTGCCGCTCCCACTCTGCAAACCGAAAAAGAGCGTTTGAAACTGATATCTGAGATTGTCGCGAAAGGTGATCGTGAGATTCTTGGAGTCGATCTGATCGGGCTTGAATCACTGATTACCAGATGCACTGTTTTTCCTGAGAAGATCAATGCATTTTCAGGCGAAAATCAGCTCATTATCAGAAAAGTACTTCATCAGTTCACATATGAGAAGCGCAGGAGGGGAGTATGGGATTTTGAGGATCTCACTGCTGATGTGATCGAGCTTTTCAAACTGGACTTTTCGGTACTGGAAAGGTATCAGAAAAAGTTCAGGTATTTTTTAGTTGATGAATTCCAGGATACCAACCCGGTGCAGATCGCATTTCTCAGACAGCTGCTACTTCCGTCAACGGGTTTGTTTGCTGTTGGTGATGATGATCAGGCGATTTACGGGTTCAGGGGGGCGGATGTGCGTCCGACTCTGGAATTTACAACAATTTTCAATAATGCCGGAATTGTCAAGCTTCAGACCAACTACCGCAGTTCGCTTCAGATATTGCATGCTGCAAATTCAATATTTAAAAAGAAACCGCAAGCTTACAGAAAGATACTCAGATCGGGTCTCAGTAATAAGAGTAGTAAGGGTGTGCCTCCGAAGTGGTTACATTTTGAAAATCAGACACAAATGGCAGATTTTTTAATCGGTGAAGCTCAGAAACAGGTTGGGTCACTAAAGATAAATATTCACCAGTGTGCCGTATTGTTCAGGATAAATAGATCCCTTGAATGGGTCAGTCAATATTATGCTCAACAGGGTTTTACAACTGAAGAAACTCCTGCACTGGTAACAATTCATGGAAGTAAAGGGTTGGAGTACCCGGTGGTATTCCTGTGTGATCTGGAGGAGAGTGTGTTCCCCAATTACAGGCCTCCTGGAAAAAAAGTGAGGAAGGGAAGAATAGTCGGAAAAATTCTGGATTATTTTATCGGAGGGAAAGCACCTGCTGTTTGTGACTGGGATGAGGAGCAGCGGCTCTTTTACGTAGGGGTGACAAGAGCAAAACAGGTTTTATATATGATTACGGTTAGAAATAAATTTGTTTACGGAAGAAAAAGAAAGTTTGAGCGATCACGATTCAGGAAACTTTTTTGAAGGAGGAGAGAGGAGGAAGGAGAGAGGAGGAAGGAGGAAGGAGGAAGGAGAGAGGAGGAAGGAGAGAGGAGGAAGGAGAGAGGAGGAGAACGATGTTTTTCTTCATTTCACACTTCACATTTCACACTTCACACTTGTAGCTTATAGCTTTGTTTCGTGGCATTGGGCATCTTCGAACCAGGATATCTGAAAATTCAGTGGACTATGCACATAATCGGGGAGAATCTCTCAAAAGTGCCGGTTGAATCAGGCTAGTTTTGTAGAAACTCTACCAAACCGGCTACTTTGAAAATCCCAGAAAAAAAGTTTTAATTTCTGTCATCTTGTACCTGGTGTTAAACTTTTGACTTAGTATCGTTCCTGAAGCTATATTCTACCCTTACGTACCCCCTCGTAACACCGGTTGGCGGGTTTCTCTTTTAATTAACTAATTATGGAATATGGTACTTATGGCTGAATCCCTTCGCTATGCAGATGCTGGAGTTGATATATCTGTCTGGAACAGTACAAAAACAAAGATCGGGGAGCTGGTCTCATCCACATATAATAAGGATGTGGTGGGAAAATTCGGGCAGTTTGGTGGCATGTATGATATTGGATCACTGTTTGGTGGGGGTGCACACCCGGTACTGGTGTCATCAACCGATAGTGTCGGGACCAAGGTGATGATTGCGATAGCCACAGGCAGGCACTCAACGGTGGGAATAGATATTGTAAACCACTGTGTGAATGATATTCTGGTGCTTGGTGCGCGCCCGTTGTTTTTTCTTGACTATATCGGAATAAACAAGCTGGTTCCCGAGATGGCGCTTCAGTTGCTCGAAGGTCTGTCTATTGCGTGTAAAGAAAATGGCTGTGTTCTTATCGGTGGTGAAACTGCCGAGATGCCTGGTGTTTATAAAAAGGGCGATTACGATCTTGTGGGTACTATTATCGGTGTTGTTGATAAAAACGAAGCCATTGACGGGAGCACAATTATTCCCGGAGATTGTCTGATAGGGCTCAGGTCCAGTGGGCTTCATACCAATGGTTACAGTCTTGCACGAAAGATTGTAACTGAGGTTGCCGGAAAAAATTATACTGATCCATTTGGTGAGAGCGGGCAGACATTTGTGGATGTTCTTTTGAAACCGCATCGTTCTTATCTTCCGGCTCTTCCGTTGCTTCGTAATAAAACGGTCAAAGGGTGTGCGCATATTACCGGCGGAGGGTTTCAGGACAATATTGACCGGATTCTTCCATCGGATTGTAATGCGAGTATCGATCTGGGTACATGGGATCCCGATCCGATATATCACTGGATGCGCGAGCAGGGTAATGTCGAGCGTGATGAGATGTATCATACATTCAATATGGGTATCGGGATGGTACTGGCTGTTTCGGCAGCAGATTGTGAAAAGGTACTTACATTGTCTGAGTTGTCATCATTCAACCCAGTAAAGATTGGTACGATAACCAGGGGCAAGGGAATAGTAGTTCTTCAGTAATATATGAAACACGATTTTTATCTTTTTAATACCGCTGGTCGCGTGAAGGAGCTTTTCAGGGCTGCACATAATGAAGTAGGCATGTATTGCTGCGGGCCGACGGTATATAATTATGCGCATATAGGAAATCTTCGGACGTATATTTTTGAAGATGTTCTCAAAAGGACTCTGCAGGCGCTTGGGTATAAAGTCAGGCATGTCGTCAATATCACCGATGTCGGGCATCTGACTTCAGATGAAGATTCCGGTGATGATAAAATGGAAAAAGGTGCGATACGTGAAGGCAAGTCGGTCTGGGATATTGCTGCATTTTATACAAAGCGGTTTCAGGATGATCTCAAAGCATTAAATATTACAGATCCTACTCGATGGCCAAAGGCTACGGCGCATATAGACCAGATGATTTCGATGATAAGTGACCTGGAGCGCAAGGGGTTTACCTACCGGACTAATGACGGGATCTATTTTGATACTACCCGTTTTCCATCATATTGTGATTTTGCAGGTCTTGATCCGGAGACTCTTCGTGCGGGTGAGCGTGTTGAGATGGGTGAAAAGAGGGCCGTGACAGATTTTGCACTGTGGAAGTTTTCTCCTTCAGACAAGAAACGCCAGATGGAATGGGAGAGCCCCTGGGGAGTGGGTTTTCCTGGATGGCATATAGAGTGCAGTGCGATGTCGGCGGAGTATCTTCCTTTACCAATAGATATCCATTGTGGTGGGGCGGATCATATCAGGGTGCATCATACAAACGAAATAGCTCAGTCTGAAGCTGCGTCGGGTAAAAAGTTTGTTAATTACTGGGTACATGGAGAATTTCTCGTTATAGACAAAGGTAAAATGGCCAAATCGGGCGAGAACTTTGTCACTCTTGAGGTGTTGAAGAAGAAGGGTTTTTCAGCGCTGTCGTACAGAATGTTCTGTTACACGGCACATTATCGTAATCCACTCTCATTTTCATGGGATAGTCTGAGTGCGGCTGAAAACGCGCTTGTTAATCTGCGTAAAGCTGTTCCACAACAGGACTCGTCGGAGCATGTAGAAAATGATGTGATTGAAACTATACTGACACCTTTTTTTAATGCTGTTTGTGATGATCTTAACATGCCACGTGCGATGGCGGCTTTATGGGATATTCTCAAAAACGGTTCTTTATCATTAATGCAGAAACGTGTGGCTGCTGAGAGGGCGGATACTATTCTGGGCCTCGATTTAACTCAGAGAGCGGCTGATGCATATACGTACAGCAGCGATGATGAGAAGAGGATTGTTGTATACTCTCTCAGGGAGCTTGACACCGGTGTTTGTGATGGCATTTTTGAAAAAGTGCGATTGCGCAGGGCTGCAAGAGCGAATAAAGATTTTGCTGGTGCAGACAGATTAAGAAATGAACTGGTGAATCTGGGACTTACCGTTAAAGATTTACCTGATGGGACCACAGAGATAACTTTTAGCAGCTAAATAATCTTCAGACCTGACTTATGCAGCAGAATCGGGGATATATAAATGTTTCTGTTTCTGGTGAACAGGTGAGGTCATAAATAACTCTATCAGGGTTAACCATTTTGATTGGGAGGCAGAGATGGGTAAAGGTCAGAACGAAGATTTTTCAAAGAATATGAAAAAGATGATGATTGGATCGGAGATGGAGGAGCAGCTTCTCAAGAGAAGGGAGATTTTCCTCTGGGGGGAGATCAACGATGATACTGCTGAAACGATCGTTAAAAGGATACTCTATTTCGATGGGCAGAATAATGAGGATATTACTCTATATATTAATAGTCCTGGAGGAGTGATTACTTCAGGGCTGGCAATCTATGATGCAATGAAGTATGCCAAGTCTGATATTGCAACTGTATGTATGGGGCAGGCAGCCAGCATGGCATCGGTACTTCTGTGCGCAGGTGAAAAAGGAAAGCGGCTTGCCTGGGAGCATGCCCGTGTTCTGATTCACCAGCCATTGATTTCCGGAAACATGTTCGGGCCGGCTTCGGATATTGAGATACAAGCTCAGGAGATGCTGCGTGTTCGGGATAATTTGAATGAGATTTTGGCGTTTCACACGGGGCAGACGGTTCAAAAAATTGTGGAAGACACGGATCGTGATTATTTCATGTCTGCTGATGAGGCGAAGAAATATGGAATTATCGATAAAGTGACGAAGAGGAGCACTTGATTGGTGTTGCTATTAATATAAAGTTAAAAATATTTAATTAAATAGTTTGACTTTTTAATTTAACAGTAAGTATATTTGAAAGACTTTTTTCTTCAAGGCATTTAAGCCGATGTAGCTCAGTTGATAGAGCATTCGACTTGTAATCGAATGGTCGGGGGTTTGAGTCCCTCCATCGGCTCCATGATTTTGGGTAGGTGCCCGAGCGGCTAAAGGGGATGGACTGTAAATCCATTGACTTCGGTCTACGGTGGTTCGAACCCACCCCTGCCCATTTTATAAATTCCTTGCGGGCATAGCTCAATGGTAGAGCTCCACCCTTCCAAGGTGGCTGTTGTGAGTTCGAATCTCATTGCCCGCTCTTTTTAATGCCCATGTAGCTCAGTTGGTAGAGCACATCCTTGGTAAGGATGAGGTTCACGGGTTCGAGTCCCGTCGTGGGCTTATTTTAAGGGGAAGAACTGGACTATAAACCTGGAAATTTATTTCGATAATTTCTAAACTAAACAATTTATTAATATCAACCATGTACTGAGAGGTTTTCATGTCAAAGGAAAAATTTGATCGGACCAAACCGCACGTTAACGTCGGTACGATCGGACACGTTGACCATGGTAAGACAACTTTAACTGCAGCGCTGACCAGAGTTTCTTCTGTTAAGGGTTTGGCAAAATATGTTGCTTACGATGAAGTCGCGAAAGCGTCGGAATCTCAGGGCCGCCGCGATGACACAAAAATTCTGACAATTGCTACTTCACATGTTGAATATTCAACTGAGAATCGTCATTATGCACACGTTGACTGTCCGGGACATGCTGACTATGTCAAGAATATGATTACTGGAGCTGCACAGATGGACGGTGCGATTCTGGTTGTCAGTGCAGCTGATGGTCCAATGCCACAGACTCGTGAACATATCCTTCTTGCCCGTCAGGTTGGTGTTCGTTTTATCGTCGTCTTCCTCAATAAAGTTGATGTTGTTGATGATCCCGAGCTGCTCGAACTTGTTGAACTCGAAATCCGTGAACTCCTTTCAAAGTACGAATTTCCTGGTGATGATATTCCTATCGTTCGTGGAAGTGCAATTGCAGCTTTGACAAATCCTGAAGATCCTGAAAAGGCAAAACCAATCCTTGATCTTCTTGCAGCAGTTGATAGTTACATTCCGACTCCACAGCGTGAAGTTGACAAGCCATTCCTTATGTCAGTTGAAGATGTCTTCTCAATTACAGGACGTGGTACAGTTGCTACCGGTCGTGTTGAGCGTGGAACAATTAAAGTTGGTGAAGAAATTGAAATCGTCGGTCTTAAAGACACACGTAAATCAATTGTTACCGGCGTTGAAATGTTCCGCAAGCTGCTTGATCAGGCTCAGGCTGGTGATAATATCGGTACACTTCTTCGTGGTGTTGAAAAAACAGAAATTGAACGTGGTATGGTTCTGGCAAAACCCGGGACAATCAAACCTCATAAGAAGTTCAAAGGTAACGTATACGTACTTTCCAAAGAAGAAGGTGGACGTCATACACCATTTTTCAGTGGTTACCGCCCTCAGTTCTACTTCCGTACAACAGATGTTACAGGAAGTCTGAATCTTGTAGAAGGCGTGGAAATGATTATGCCTGGTGACCATGCTGAAATTTCAGTTGAGTTGATTGCTCCAATCGCTATGGAAAAAGAACTCCGTTTTGCTATCCGTGAAGGTGGACGTACGGTTGGTTCAGGCGTTATCACAGAGATTATTGAATAATCCCGTTAATTTTTAAAAAAGCGATAATATAAAATGCCTAGAGAAAAAATTACGCTGGAATGTACATCGTGTAAACAGCGGAATTACGAAACGACGAAAAATAAACGTAAGCATTCCGGGAGAGTGGAGTTTAAAAAATATTGTCCATTCGAACGGAAGCGCACGATGCACAAGGAAGCAAAATAAAAGCTTTATGTGATCGGTTAAGTTTTCAATAATTCATAGGTCTGTAGCTCAATTGGTAGAGTAGCGGTCTCCAAAACCGTTGGTTGGGGGTTCGAGTCCCTCCAGGCCTGGAATGACTGGTTTACTATGCAAAAATTTGTTCAATATCTGAAAGATGTGCGTTCCGAGTTGGCTAAAGTTAATTGGCCTTCAAGGGATGAAGTTACGGGGGCAACTATTTTAGTTGTTGTTTCCAGTCTGGTTGTGTCATTATTCGTTTACGGTGTCGACAGGTTACTTGTCACAGTTGTAAATTTCTTTCTAAAATCTGGCGTCTAAGAGGAACTGGATGTCTTTACGTTGGTATGTTGTCCACACTTATTCCGGTCAGGAATCAAAGGTCCATCAATATCTGCTTGAGCTTGTTCAATCAGGTGAGATGGGAGAACAGATAAAGCAGGTTCTGATGCCCACTCAGGACGTAGTGCAAGTTAAGAACGGGAAAAAGACTAAAACTACAAGAAAGTTTTTTCCAAGCTACGTACTTGTTGAGATGGAGTTATCGAAAGAGACCATGCATGCAGTGAGAAACTGTGCGGGTGTAACCGGCTTTGTAGGAGGAAACAAGCCTCAGCCTCTGCGTGAAGAAGAGGCCAGGAGGATTCTTGGTCAATCCGAGAAGGTTTCACGTCAGCAAATCTCAGAAGTACCATTTGAAATTGGTGATTCTGTCAAGATTAAGGAAGGACCATTCAAAGATTTTGATGGTGTTGTTGATGAGATACATCCTGAAAAGGGAAAAATAAAAGTAATGGTCAGCGTGTTTGGGAGATCGACGCCCGTTGAAGTTGATTTCATGCATGTTACGCCGATAAGTTGATAACAGGAGATAAATAAATTGGCAAAGAAAATTGTTGGACAGGTTAAACTTCAGATCCCTGGTGGTGCTGCGAATCCAGCTCCCCCTGTTGGGCCGGCTCTAGGACAGCAGGGTGTGAATATTATGGAATTTTGTAAACAGTTTAATGCAAGGACAAAGGAATCTGCAGGATTAATAATTCCAGTTGTGATAACTGTTTATTCTGACAGGTCTTTTACCTTTATAACAAAGACACCTCCTGCAGCGGTATTGATCATTAAAGAGCTCGGGAAAGATAAAGGGTCAGCAGTGCCAAATAAAGACAAGGTCGGAACCTTGACAATGGCTCAGGTTAGAAGTATAGCTGAAAAAAAACTTCCTGATCTTAATGCTTCATGTGTTGAAACCGCGATGAAAACAATCATGGGTACAGCAAGAAGTATGGGTGTTAACGTAGCGGATTAAGGCTAATAGAATAGGAACGGGTACGACAAATGAAGCACGGTAAAAAGTATAATGCAGCCTATGTAAAGGTTGATAAGTTAAAAGAGTATGGAGCGGTGGAAGCTGTTGACTTTTTGAAGGCTAATCATACGGTTAAGTTTGATGAAACCGTCGAGATAGCAGTCCGTCTGGGTGTTGATCCAAGAAAAAGTGATCAGGCTGTCAGAGGTGCTGCAATGCTGCCGCATGGTCTTGGCAAAACGATAAGAGTTCTTGTTTTCGCTCAGGGCGACAAGGAAACTGAAGCCAGAGAAGCGGGGGCAGATTATGTTGGCGGGGAAGACCTTGCAAAGAAGATTACTGAAGGGTGGTTGGAGTTTGATGCAGTTATTGCAACGCCCGACATGATGAGAGTAGTCGGAAAGCTTGGAAAAATTCTTGGTACACGAGGGTTGATGCCAAATCCAAAGGTTGGCACGGTTACTCCCGATGTTGCAAGAGCGGTTAAAGAGGTTAAGAAAGGTAAAGTAGAATTCAGAGTTGAAAAAGCTGGAATTCTTCATGCTCCTTTGGGAAGACTCTCTTTTGATACTACAAAGATTGTGGAAAATGCAAAAGCATTCATGGATGCTGTTTATAAAGCAAAACCAGCTGCTGCAAAGGGACAATACATAAAGAAAATAAGCCTTTCAAGTACAATGGGGCAGGGATTAAAAATTAACGAGAATGGTCTCAAGTAGTTCAGGTACTTGATTGAAATAGAAGGGTTTAGAAATGTCGACACGAAGTGAAAGAAATGCTGATATTGAAGAGCTCGAAAACGAATTTCGGGATGCAACCGGGATTTTTCTGGCTGACAATAACAAGATTACTGTTGAAAAAGTCACCAAACTGCGTGCGGATCTTCGCAAAGAGGGTATACACTTTATAGTTGTAAAAAACACTCTTGCACGTGAAGCGGCAAACCGCGTTGGAAGGGGTGCATTATCTTCGCATTTTAAAGGACCTACAGCTGTTGCAATAACAAAAAAAGACGGTGCTGTTCCGGCAAAGCTGATCAGAGATTTTCAGAAAGATAATAAAGATCTCCTCTCAGTAAAAATTGCAATGGTGGATGGTTCGATTTTTTATGCTAATGATGTTGAAAAACTTGCTGATCTTCCGTCACGTGAAGTTCTCCTTGCTCAGCTGCTTGGTACTCTACAGGCGCCGATAGGAAAATTTGCAGGTGTTCTCAATGGAATTCTATCTGGACTTGTTGGTACTCTGGAAGCAGTTAAAGATAAAAAGAGTGCTCAGCAATAACGTTCAATTTGAAACTAAATAATTATTAAATTAATAACGGAGGTTTACTGTGGCTACCATGACTAAAGACGAAATTGTAGATTTGATCGGCGGAATGACTGTTTTGGAATTATCTGATCTTATCAAAGCAATTGAAACCAAATTTGATGTAAAGGCTGCTGCGCCTGTTGCTGTCGCTGCAATGCCTGCTGCTGGAGCTGCAGCTGCCGCTGCTGAAGAAAAAACTGAGTTCGATGTTATTCTTAAAGAAGCTGGCGCTAAGAAAATTCAGGTAATTAAAGTTGTTCGCGAAGTAACTGGTCTTGGACTCAAAGAAGCTAAAGATCTTGTTGAAAGCGCACCAAAAGCAGTTAAAGAAGGTATTGCCAAAGCAGATGCTGATGAGCTCAAGAAAAAGCTTGAAGAGCAGGGCGCAGTAGTCGAAATTAAGTAACGACATTTGCAAGAGGCGTGTTAATCATCGCTCATAAAAAAATTTTCTACTACTACACAATAATATGATACAAAAACACCTTAAAAAAAAGGTGTTTTGTGTCATTTATTTACTTTTTTCTGAAAAACATTAATGGTACAGCATCGAGGGGATGTGCGAATGAAAGAAAGAAAAAGCTATTCCCGCATTAAGCGTGTGGCTGATCTGCCGAATCTTCTTGAGATACAGACTAGATCCTATGACTCATTTTTACAGCCGGAAACTCCTTCGCGTCTGAGAAAAAAGCAGGGACTTCATGGGTCTTTTTTAAGTTTGTTTCCCGTAAATGATGTCAAGGGATATTACTCACTTGAGTACGACGGTTACAAACTTGGGATTCCAAAATATACACTCAGGGAATGTAAAGAAAGAGGGATGACCTTTGCCGCTCCGTTAAAGGTCGATATGTCTCTCCTTGTCTTTGAACAGGATGGCGAAAGCAAAAAGTTCGTCGAAAAAATCTCCAACGAAGTATACATTGGAGAAATTCCTTTAATGACTGAAAGAGGTACCTTTGTTATCAATGGTGCCGAACGCGTAATTGTCAGTCAGTTGCACCGGTCTCCCGGTATAACCTTTGATGAAGTCATTCATCCTAATGGAAAGAAACTTCTTACCGCAAGGGTCATTCCACAGAGAGGGTCATGGGTTGAGGTTCTGCTGGATGTTGATGATGTATTAACAGTCAATATAGACAGGCGAAAAAAAATGCCTGCTACAATTCTGTTAAGAGCACTAGGCTTTTCAAGTGATGAAATGCTCCTTTCTCTTTTTCACGACACTGTCAGGATTAAATTTACATCTGACAATAAGGAGAAGATCATTGGAACTGTCAATGCACGTACTGTTTTCAATGAAGAAACAGGCGAAATTATTGTTGACGCCAATGAGATTATCAACGAAGACCGATGGAAGAAACTGCTTGAACACCATGTTGATTTCGTTGAAGTGATCAAAGATGCACCAAATCCTGAGAACATGGTTATCAGGAATACGATTGCTGCCGATCCCACAAAATCTGAAGAAGAGGCACTCTTTTTCATGTACGCGACGATGCGCCCCGGAGATCCGCCAAACGTTGAAACTGCACGTAACCTCATACAGCGGTTATTCTTTGATGAAAAGAGGTATGATCTTGGCAATGTAGGTCGATACAGAATGAATACCCGTCTTGGAGTTGTACCTCCGGACGGAGTTACAACAATGACCAGAGATGATTTCATTGCTGCATTCAAGTACATGATTGGTTTGAACGCCGGCGTTGGATTCATCGATGATATTGACCATCTTGGTAATCGTCGTGTTCGCTCAGTCGGAGAGCTGCTCGCAGCTCAGTTTACTGTTGGTCTTACCAGAATGGTGCGTACAATTAAGGAACGGTTGAGTCTGCGTGATACAGAGAATATTACACCGCAGGATCTGATAAATGCAAGAACTGTTTCGACAGTTGTTCAGGCGTTCTTTGGATCAAGTCAGTTGTCGCAGTTCCTTGATCAGACAAATCCACTTTCAGAGTTGACACATAAACGTCGTGTTTCCGCACTGGGACCGGGCGGTCTGACAAGAGAGCGTGCGGGCTTTGAAGTTCGTGACGTTCATCACACTCACTACGGTCGACTCTGTCCGATTGAAACACCTGAAGGACCCAACATTGGTCTTATAGCATCATTGAGCACTTTTGCAAGGGTAAATGAATTCGGATTTATCGAAACACCCTATCAGAAGGTTGAAAATGGAGCACTTACAGGTGAAATTGTTTATCTGACTGCAGATCAGGAAGATAACTTTATCATTGCACAGGCAAACACACCGGTCGACGCAAAGGGAAAGTTCGTAGAGAAACTGATTTTTGCCCGTTATCGTGGTGATTTCCCGGTCATTCCTCCTCAGGAGATCACCTATATGGATGTCTCTCCGATGCAGCTGGTAAGTATTGCTGCAGGACTTATTCCATTCCTGGAACATGATGACGCCAACCGCGCTCTGATGGGTTCAAACATGCAGCGTCAGGCAGTGCCGCTTCTAAGGACGCAGCCTCCTTATGTTGGAACAGGACTTGAAAGAAGGGCTGCGGTCGACTCCGGTTGTATGATTATTGCCAAGAATCCCGGTGTTATCGAAAAGCTCGATGCAAATAAGATCATCATACGAAAAGTCAAAGATGAAAAAGATAATGATCTATTAGGACTTACAGAATTTGACACTTACGAGCTTACCAAATTTGAGCGGTCCAATCAGGATACCTGTATTAACCAGAAAATATGTGTTAAAGCTGGTCAGAAGGTTAATGCCGGTGATGTTCTCGCAGATGGGCATGCAACGTATCGGGGGGAGTTGGCGCTTGGAAGAAATGTTACTGCAGCATTCATGCCATGGCGCGGGTATAACTTCGAAGACGCTATTATCATCTCCGAGAAACTTGTTGCAGAAGACATTTACACCTCTGTGCATATAGAGGTTTTTGAAACTGAAGTACGTGATACTAAACGGGGACCTGAAGAGCTTACAAGGGAGATACCCAATGTAAGTGAAGATGCTCTTAAAAATCTCGATGAGAATGGTGTTGTTAGAATAGGTACAGAGGTTGAAGCCGGAGATATTCTTGTAGGTAAAGTTACACCAAAAGGTGAAACAGAGCTTTCTCCTGAAGAACGTCTACTCAGGGCAATTTTCGGTGAAAAAGCTGGTGATGTCAGAGACTCATCTTTGAAAGCGCCTCCAGGCCTCAAGGGTACTGTTATCGACACCCGCATTTACTCCAGAAAAGAACGTGATAAACGTTCGAAGAAAAAGGATAAAAAGCGGATTGATGAGTTGAAGGCTGAAATCACACAGAAGATTACTGAGATTGAGAAAGTTCGCATTGAGCGTCTCAGCGAATTCCTTACTGACACAGTGTCTAATGAGGTAACTAATTTCCATACAGGTGAGACAATCATTCCTGAAGGGAAAAAGTGGACCAGGACACTTCTGATGAAGTTTGATTTCAGAAATATATCTTTTAAAAATGGTTTATGTCAGGATCCAGAGAAAAACTCAAAGGCTGAAGAGGTTCTCTACAAGGCAAACGATCTTATCACTAAACTCGAGGATAAACTTGATAAGGAAATTGACAAGGTGGTCCGCGGTGATGAACTTAAGCCAGGTGTGCTGCAGCTGGTAAAAGTATATGTTGCTAAAAAGAGAAAGTTGTCAGTTGGTGACAAGATGGCCGGACGGCATGGTAACAAGGGTGTTATTTCAAAAATACTCCCTGTTGAAGATCTGCCGTATCTGCCCGATGGGACGCCTGTTGACATTATTCTCAATCCTCTCGGTGTGCCTTCCCGTATGAATGTCGGTCAGATTCTTGAAACACATATGGGCTGGGCGGCGGAGAAAATGGGTATTCATGTTTCGACGCCGGTTTTTGATGGTGCGAGTTATGAGGATGTATTGGAGATGCTTGATGAAGCGGCGTTGCCCAGAAGCGGAAAAATCATACTGCGTGACGGGCGTACGGGCGAGAGGTTTGACCATGAGGTTACTGTCGGTCCGATCTATATGCTCAAACTATGCCATCTTGTTGATGACAAAATACATGCTCGTTCCATAGGTCCATATTCTCTGGTAACACAGCAGCCTCTTGGTGGTAAATCACAGTTTGGAGGTCAGCGTTTTGGAGAAATGGAAGTGTGGGCGCTGGAAGCATATGGTGCTGCGTATACACTTCAGCAGGTTTTGACTGTCAAGAGTGATGATCTCACTGGACGTTCAAAAATCTATGAAGCAATTGTCAAAGGTGAAAATACTCCGGATGCAGGTGTTCCGGAATCGTTCAAAGTGCTTGTCAGGGAAATAAAAGCGCTGGCACTTGATATAAGTGTTCTGACAGGTGAGGAACAGACTGCAGAGTGATTTATGAACCGTGATGCGGATACCGTATCACTATAAGGGGGTTATTAGTGGCAGAATCAATCAGCCAACTTGACAAAAGTGTCCAAGAGATTACGGGCGTAGGTATCAGACTCGCTTCGCAGGATACGATCAGAAACTGGTCGTACGGTGAAGTTACCAAACCCGAGACTATAAATTACCGATCGTTCAAACCGGAACGTGACGGACTGTTTTGTGAAAAGATATTTGGTCCCGTTCGCAACTGGGAGTGTAATTGCGGTAAATACAAACGTATCAGGTATCGTGGTGTCGTCTGCGATCGTTGTGGTGTGGAAGTCACTCATTCCAAAGTTCGAAGAGAGCGGATGGGGCATATCGAACTTGCTGTTCCTATTGTTCATATCTGGTTTCTTAAGAGTGTACCATCCCATATCAGTTATCTTCTGGGATTGGCAAATACCGTACTCGAAAGAATCGTTTATTACGAATCTTATGTTGTGATCGATCCGGGTAATGCAGGGCTTCGCAGAGGGCAGCTTCTCAGTGAAGATGAGTTTATTGAACTTGAGGAGCAGGATAAGCAGTTCGTTGCAAAAATGGGTGGAGAGGCGGTACTTGATCTTCTGGCAAGTATTGATCTTGAGGAGCTTGCGATTGATTTACGTTCAAAAATAAAACTCGAATCATCCGAGCAGCGTCGTCAGGAGCATCTCAAGAGGCTTCGTATTGCAGAGGCGTTTCTGAGATCGCAGAATAATCCTGAGCATATGGTGTTGCGGGTTTTGCCGGTACTTCCTCCGGACTTGCGTCCGCTGGTGCCGCTTGAGGGTGGACGGTTTGCCACATCAGATCTTAACGATCTTTATAGAAGAGTAATAAACAGAAACAACCGTCTGAAGAAACTCATTGAAATAAAAGCACCTGATGTCATTTTACGTAACGAAATGAGAATGCTTCAGGAAGCGGTAGACACATTATTCGACAATGGTCGAAGGACTTTCTCCGTTAAAGGTGAAGGAAAACGGCCGTTGAAATCTCTGAGCGATCTTCTAAAAGGTAAACAGGGACGGTTTCGTCAGAATCTTTTGGGAAAACGTGTTGACTATTCAGGACGTAGTGTTATTGTGGTCGGTCCCGAACTGAAGATTCATCAATGCGGATTGCCCAAGATGATGGCGCTTGAGCTTTTCAAACCGTTTGTTATCCAGAAACTTGAAGAAAAGGGGCTGGTACAGACTGTCAAGAGTGCCAAGAAGTTTGTTGAGAAAGAGAGACCTGAGGTCTGGGATATTCTTGAAGAAGTAATTAAAGATCATCCAGTTCTTCTCAACCGTGCGCCGACGCTGCATCGTCTTGGAATACAGGCGTTCTTTCCTGTACTTGTGGAAGGAAAAGCGATCAGGCTTCATCCTCTTGTATGTACAGCTTTTAATGCTGACTTTGATGGTGACCAGATGGCTGTTCACGTACCGCTTTCATTTGAATCACAGCTGGAATGCCGTTTTTTGATGCTCAGTGCGAATAACCTTCTCAGTCCGGCATCCGGGTTGCCGGTTATGACACCGACGCAGGATATTGTTCTTGGTATTTATTATCTGACAAAACTCGCGGTTGGTCGTAAAGGTGAGGGCAGGGCATTTTCTGATATTGATGAGGTTTTGCACGCTGTCAATGACAAGCAGGTCGACCTTCATGCAAAAATTAAGGTTCGTGTGAGAGGTAGTTTGACCGAAACAACCCCGGGGAGGGTTATTCTCAATACGGCTGTACCACCAGAGATGCCATTTCATAATGAACTTTTGAATAAGAAGCGCATTCAGGCATTGATTCAGTCTGTGTACAAAACCATGGGCACAAAAATTACATGTAAATTCCTTGATGATATAAAAACATTGGGATATGAATATGCAACTCGTGCCGGTATTACATTTGGTGCTGAAGACCTTGTTGTGCCGAATGAAAAGCATGAAATTATTCAGAAATCAGTCGATGAAGTTACAAGAATCCGCAAGCAGTATGACCGTGGTATTATCACTGAGGGTGAACGGTATAATAAGCTTATCGACTTGTGGACACATACTACAAATACTGTTGCCGATATCATGTACGATGCGCTTGCGCGGGATAAAGAAGGATTCAATCCGGTGTATATCATGATGGATTCACAGGCAAGAGGAAGTAAAGACCAGATCAAGCAGCTTGCTGGTATGCGTGGATTGATGCAGAAGCCGCAGAAAAAGATCACAGGTGCGGTTGGTGAAATTATCGAAAACCCGATTATTTCGAATTTCAAAGATGGTCTGACCGTTCTGGAGTATTTCATTTCGACACATGGAGCTCGTAAGGGTCTTGCAGATACCGCTCTTAAAACTGCTGACGCCGGTTATTTGACAAGAAGACTGGTTGACGTTGTTCAGGATGTCGTAATCTATGAAGAAGATTGCGGAACATCAAAAGGTATAGAGATTGAGGCTCTTCGGGAAGGTGATGAGATCATGGAGCCGCTTTCTGTGCGTATCCTTGGTAGAACATCACAGGAAGATGTTTATGATCCTGTTACAGAGGAGCTTATCTGTCCGATAAATACACTGATTGATGAACAGGTCGCTAAAAAGATAGAAGCTGCCGGTATAGAATCAGTAATGATTCGTTCGGTACTGACATGTGATTCAATGCAGGGAGTCTGCCGTCGATGTTACGGTCGTAACCTTGCCACTGGAAAAATTGTTGAGATCGGTGAAGCTGTTGGTATTATGGCAGCGCAGAGTATTGGTGAACCTGGTACGCAGCTGACTCTTCGTACATTCCACATTGGAGGTACTGCATCACGACTCATCGCGCAATCAAAAGAGGTTTCAAAAATCGACGGTTATGTGAAATTTCATAATATCGAATCGGTCAGCCATGAGAACGGTGAAGTAGTTATGAACCGGACGGGAGAACTGGCGGTTCTGGATGAGCAGGAGAGGGAGCGTTACCGGTATAATGTTCCGTATGGTTCGTTCCTGAAAGTTACTGACGGTCAGAAGGTTACTAAAAGTCAGGGGCTTATAGAATGGGATCCGTACAACAACGTCATACTTTCTCCAAAAGGTGGAAAGCTACGATTCAATGATCTTGTTGAGGGTGAAACTATCAGAGAGTTGTATGATGAGCGTTCCGGAATAACCAATATGGTTGTTGTTGAACATCGTGAACGCAGGTTGCACCCGCACCTTCAGATTATGGGTGATGGTGAAAAACGGCTTGCAAATGTTGCAGTTCCGACTGGTGGATATCTGCAGGTTCGCGACAATGATGAGATTCGTGAGGGAGATATCCTGGTAAAAATTCCTCGTGAGAGCAATAAGAGCCGCGATATTACCGGTGGTTTGCCACGTGTTGCCGAGTTGTTTGAAGCTCGGAGACCCAAGGATACTGCTGTTGTTTCAGAAGTTGACGGATTTGTTGAATTCGGAGATACTGAAAGAGGAAGCAGGCGGGTTAAAATTAAAGATGAGCATAGTGAGGGAAGAGAATACCTTATTCCTCTTGGAAAGCATCTTCGTGTACATGATGGTGACCGTGTTAAAGCTGGAGATCGTTTGAGTGAAGGTTCGATTGATCCGCATGATATTCTGCGAATTAAAGGAGAGAATGCGGTTCAGCAATATATGCTCGATGAGATTCAGGCGGTGTATCGACTTCAGGGTGTTACAATCAATGATAAGCACGTTGAAGTTATTGTTGCGCAGATGTTGAGAAAGGTTCGTGTTGAAAAATCTGGTGACACCGAGTTTCTGGAAGGTGACGATATAGATAAAAAGAAGTTAAGATTGGTAAATGAACGGGTAATCTCTGAAGGGGGAGAGCCTGCGACATTTAAGCCGCTTCTTCTTGGAATCACAAAGGCATCTTTGACAACAGAATCATTTCTCAGTGCTGCATCATTCCAGGAGACCACAAAAGTATTATCGAAGGCCGCTGTGGAGGGTAAAGTCGATAATCTTAATGGTCTTAAGGAGAACCTGATAATGGGAAATCTGATTCCTGCAGGAACCGGATCCCGCATGTTCAGGGGGCTTAGGGTAAAAGATCTTGAGATTGAGCCGATAATTGAAGCAGAACACAGTGAAAATGAAAATTTTGTTGATATCGGTGGACAGTTTTAATTATTATTATTTAAAAATATTTGGATATTTATTATCCAAATATTATCTTTAGTGACTATCTTTTTTTTGGAGGATGGCAATTGCCTACAATAAGTCAACTTATCCGTAAAGGTCGAATGAGTCAGGAGAACAGAAGTAAATCTCCGGCTCTACATGAGTGTCCTCAGCGAAGAGGGGTGTGCACTCGTGTTTTTACAACTACACCTAAAAAACCGAACTCAGCACTGAGAAAGGTTGCACGCGTTCGTCTTTCCAATCATATGGAAGTAAACGCATATATACCTGGTGAAGGGCACAACTTACAGGAGCACTCGATTGTTCTTATCAGAGGTGGTCGTGTTAAAGATGTTCCTGGTGTAAGGTATCACATTATCAGGGGTGCCCTTGATACTCAAGGTGTTGCAGATCGTAAACGCAGCCGTTCCAAATATGGTGTAAAACGGCCGAAGAAGAAGTAAGGATTAAATATGTCTAGAAGAAGAAATGCGGCAAAAAAAGGCTTTGTTCCCGATCCGAAATACGGAAGTCCTCTGGTAACTCAGTTTGTTAATAACGTTGTTCGCCAGGGTAAAAAACGACTTGCTGAAGGTATTTTTTACAACGCGGTGCAGATTGCCGGGGAGAAAGCCGGAACAGATGGTATGACTGTTTTTAAGAAAGCAATCGATAATGTAAAACCGATGCTTGAAGTAAAGTCACGTCGTATTGGTGGTGCCAACTATCAGGTTCCAATTGAAGTAGCACCGGAACGCAGAGTTTCTCTTGCGATTCGCTGGTTAATTGCGTATGCAAAAGATCGTTCAGAAAAGAGTATGGCAGAAAAGCTTGCTAATGAATTTTTTCAGGCTTCGAAAAATGAAGGTGGAGCGATCAGAAAGAAAATTGATACTCATAAAATGGCTGAGGCAAACAGAGCTTTTGCTCATTTTAGATGGTAATTTGTATGTTCTTTGAATTTTTCGGTGGGTGTAAGTAATTTCGGTTTAATCCGGTTACATTAAGCGGTTGTAAATTTCGTAGCTATATGTTGAATATAGCGTATAGATATGAATAGCTGGAGATAGATATGAGCGATAGTGTCGCAATAGAAAATACTCGAAATATTGGCATTATGGCACATATCGATGCTGGAAAAACAACTACCACCGAGAGAATACTGTTCTACACCGGTATTCTTCATCGCATGGGTGAGGTTCATGATGGTAATACTGTTATGGACTGGATGATACAGGAACGGGAGAGGGGTATAACAATTACCTCCGCTGCAACAACCTGCACATGGTTGGATAAGCGAATAAATATTATAGATACTCCTGGTCATGTAGATTTCACGATGGAAGTAGAACGTTCTTTGAGAGTTTTGGATGGCGCAGTTGCCATATTTGATTCGGTTGGAGGCGTGGAACCTCAATCTGAAACTGTCTGGCGTCAGGCAGATAAGTATAACGTACCCCGAATCGCATTTGTGAATAAGATGGACCGTATCGGTGCAGACTTTTTGAATGTCATAGAAATGATGAAAGAAAAGCTTTCTGCTGTTCCAGTGCCGGTTCAGATTCCAGTTGGAAAAGAAGACAAGTTTTCAGGTGTAATTGATCTTGTTGCAATGAAGATGTACACCTACGATGAAGAGCTGCTTGGAGTGAAAGTTATAGAATCTGAAATACCGGGTGAATTGGCAGATGAGGCTTCATTGTTTAGAGAACAGATGATAGAGAGTATCGTCGATTTCGATGAAGAGTTGATGGCACTTGTTTTAGAAGAAAAACAGGCAAGTCAGGAGTTGATACATTCGGCGATACGAGTAGGGGTAATTACTGGAAAGATACATCCGGTTTTATGTGGGTCATCATTCAAAAATAAAGGTATTCAACAGCTTTTAAACGCGATTATTAGTTATCTTCCTTCGCCGCTTGATCGTGGAGAAATACACGGAACAGATCCACTCAGCGGAGAAGATATAATAAGAAAACCCGAAGTAACACAGCCGTTTTCAGCATTAGTATTTAAGATTGCCACAGATCCTCATGTTGGCAGGCTTGCTTATGCCCGGGTTTATTCTGGAAAAGCCGGGATGAGAGATATATTTTACAATCCCCGCTTAAAAAGTAAAGAAAAAATTACAAGAATTTTCAGGATGCACTCCAACAAAAGGCATGCTGAGCAGTTTTTGCAGGCTGGGGATATTGTAGCGCTGGTTGGTCTGAAGGAGACAACAACTGGTGATACAATTACCAATCTGGATTTTCCGATCATCTATGAGAAGATGTCTTTTCCGGAACCGGTACTTTCGCGCTCAATTGAGCCAAAAAGTACGGTTGATGAATCAAAACTCGAGGAAGCACTAAGAAGATTATGTGATGAAGATCCAACATGCAAAATAAATGTTGATTCTGAGACGGGACAACGTTTGATTTCCGGAATGGGTGAGTTACATGTTGAGATTTTGGTAGACAGATTAATTAGAGAATTTAATGTGGGTGTACATGTTGGAAACCCGCAGGTATCATATAGAGAAACGATTACTATCAATAAAACTGAGACTTACGAGCTATCACAGTTGATAGGTGGTAAGAGTCAGTTTGCAAAGTTAGTGCTTTCGGTTAAACCTGTTCCAGCTTCAGCTGGTATAGTAATCAGGAGCACTATATCCGACAATGAATTTCCACAGACGTTTATTGCATCAATACGCCATGGTGTTGAAGAAGCATCAAGCGGCGGTAATTTGTCCGGGTATCCACTTGCCGGAATAGAAGTAACCATTATTGATGCTGGATACAGAGAAGAAGATTCCACTGATATGGCATTTAAGATTGCTGGCACAATGGCTTTTAAGCAAGCTTGCCTGAAAGCATCACCTGCAATCTTAGAACCAGTTATGAAGATTGAGGTTGTGGGTCCGAGTGAATATCTTGGGTCTGTTATTAATGACATTAATAGCAGACGGGGAAAGATTTCCGGAATTTCAAATCGTACAGATCTTCAGGTTCTGGATGCCGAAGCACCATTATCAGAAATGTTTGGATATGCAACTGCACTACGTTCCTTAACTCAGGGAAGAGCGGCTTATACTATGCAGTTGGATCGATATGAGATAACAACAAAATCCGTTCAGGATACGATACTGAGGCGTATTGGGAGAATGTGACGGTAAAATTGATATGAACAAGGAGTAAATGATTCATGCCAGGTGAAAGAATCAGAATTAGATTAAAATCTTTTGATCACAATATTCTCGATAAGTCAGCATCTGATATTGTGCGTACAGCTAAGGGTACAGGAGCCAGGATTTCTGGGCCGATACCATTGCCGACAGAGAAGACAATTTATACGGTGTTGCGTTCTCCACATGTTAATAAGAAGTCGAGAGAACAGTTTGAGACCAGAGTCCATAAAAGGCTTATTGACATTCTTGAGTCAACCCCGCAAACAGTTGATTCTTTAATGAAGCTGGATCTGCCTGCTGGTGTCGATGTCGAAATTAAAGTTTAATTACAGAGATTTGAGTTACTATAACTCCACGAAAGAATAGGTGTAAAATGCAGGGAATGATAGGAAAGAAAATCGGAATGACTCGTGTTTTCAATGATACGGGAAGAGTTATAGCGGTTACTGTTATAAAGACAGGTAATATCGTAGAGCAGATTAAAACTTCCGAGAAAGATGGTTATTCTTCAGTGCAGTTGGGTTTTGATACTATCGCAGAAAAAAAAGTAAATAAACCACTCCTTGGTCATTTTAAAAAGAATAATTCTCAGCCGGTAAAAGTGTTGAAAGAGTTTAAACTCGACAATAAAGAAGAGCAGCTTGTACCTGGAAAGGCTGTTGGTGTTGAGGCTTTTGAGGGGGTTCGGTTCGTTGATGTTGCCGGGACAGTAAAGGGACGCGGGTTTGCCGGAACCATTAAGAAATATCATTTCCAGAGAGGGCGTGAGAGTCACGGAAATACAAATGTCAGGGAACGCGGTTCATGTGGAGCTAATTCATATCCTGCACGTGTACTTCCCGGTCTTAAAATGTCCGGACACTGGGGAGATGAACAGGTTACTATCAAAAAACTTGAAGTAGTTGCTTTGGATAAGGATGCCGGGCTGCTCTATGTTAAGGGTGCGGTTCCGGGTAGAAATCAGGGCATCGTTTATATTAAAAAGAATATTACTAAATAATTCGATTCTTAAGGAACGAGTACAAAATGAAGGCTAAATTATATCAGCAGGATGGAACAGTTAAAGGTGAAGTTGAACTTCCGGAAGCTGTTTTTGGTGTGGAAGTCAATGAGCCACTCCTTCATCAGGTAATTGTACAACTGCAGGCAAATCAGCGCCAGGGGACATCAAAAACAAAGTCCAGGGCTGAGGTCAGTGGTGGCGGTCGTAAGCCATGGAAGCAAAAAGGGACTGGGCGTGCGCGTGCTGGTTCGAATGCATCACCGATCTGGGTTCGTGGTGGAAAAGCGCATGGACCTTTACCTCGGGATTATTATACCACCATTCCGCAGAAACTCAGAAAGCTTGCTTTGGCAAGTGCATTATCATCACGGGCGCAGTCTGAGAACGTTCTTGTAGTTGATTCCATAAAGTGTGATCAGCCAAAAACAAAAATTATAGCATCTTTGGTGAGTGCTTTGGAATTAAATGGTAAAAGAAATCTTTTAGTTGTTGAAAAAGAGTCTTCCAATATATATCTTTCGGGGCGTAATATTCGAGACCTTGAAATCAAGCCGATCTCCGAGGTCAATGCATACGATGTGATTGCGCACGAGAATATCATTTTCAGTGATGAAAAGTTAATAGAGAAAGTGCAAGAGGTGGTAAAGTGAGTAAATACCATTCAATTATAAGATATCCTTCAATTACAGAGAAAAATACTCTGATGCGTGAAACAGAGAGAAAGTATGTTTTTGAAGTTTTACGAACTGCCTCGAAACCTGAAATAAAAACTGCTGTAGAAAAGCTTTTTAATGTTTCTGTAGAAACGGTTAACACAATGGTTGTTAAGGGTAAAAAGAAACGTATGGGCAAGTCCAGCGGGTATTGTTCCGACTGGAAAAAAGCGATCGTAAAGATCCAACAGGGACAGAAGATCGAAAAGTTCGGGGAAGTATAATAGCAATAGAAAGTATTTGCGAATAAAGCGGAGTAATTATGGCAATAAAAAATTTCAGACCATTGACACCTACTTTACGGTACAGGAATGTTAACACGTTCGATCAGATAACAACTGATACTCCGTATAAACCGTTAATCGAGAAGAAAGACAAGATTAATGGAAGAAATAACAGAGGTGTTATTACTGTAAGGCACAGGGGCGGAGCACACAAACGTTTTTACAGAATCATAGATTTCAAAAGAAACAAGTTTGGTATTCCGGGTGTAATTGAGACCATTGAATACGATCCGAACCGTACTGCATTTATCGCTCTTGTGAAGTATGTGGATGGCGAGCGAAGATACATCCTTGCGACTTCAAACATGAAAGTCGGCAATAAGATAGTTGCAGATGAAAATGCTGAGATTGTCGAAGGTAATTCGATGCCTCTTAAGAACATTCCTCTGGGAACTGCAGTCCACAACATTGAAATGCGTGAAATGAAGGGTGGACAGATAGCAAGAAGCGCAGGTTCGTATGCAGAGATCGTCGCTAAAGAAGGTGATATGGTACAGTTAAAGATGCCTTCATCCGAAGTTCGTAATGTTCGTGGTAGTTGTTATGCGACAATTGGTCAGGTTAGCAACATAGAACACATGAACATTGCTCTTGGTTCTGCTGGTAGAGCCAGGCATAAGGGTAAAAGGCCTACAGTACGTGGAGTTGCTATGAACCCGGTAGATCATCCGATGGGTGGTGGAGAGGGGAAAACATCAGGTGGTGGTCACCCAGTTTCTCCTTGGGGTCAGAAGGCAAAGGGTCTAAAGACACGTGATCCGAAGAAAACATCAAGCAAGTATATCGTAAGACGTAGATCAAAGTAATAAGGCAGGGTCAAAGTTTATGGCACGTTCGATTAAAAAAGGTCCATTTGTTGACGATCACGTCACAAAGAAAGTTGATGAATCAAACCGTTCAGGGCAGAAAAAGGTTATTAAAACCTGGTCAAGAAGGTCAATGATTCTCCCCGAATTTGTAGGGCAGACATTTGCAGTTCACAATGGAAACAAATTTATACCGGTATATGTTTCAGAAAACATGGTCGGTCATAGGTTGGGTGAATTTGCTCCGTCACGAAATTTTCGTGGTCACAGTGGTGCGGCTAAAACCGATAAATCCGCAAAAAAGTAAATTAGGGAGATAGAAAGTGGAATCAAGAGCTAAAGTTTGTAATCTTCGTTCGACTCCACGGAAAGCCCGTCTTGTTGCGGATGCTGTGCGTGGAATGAATGTTGGAGATGCGTTAAGCCTTTTAGAGCTTAATATTAATAAGAAAGTTGCAGCCGATATAAGCAAAGTACTGAAATCTGCTGTTGCTAATATGCAGAGTGCGCATACGGAAACTGTTGTCGATGTTGATGGACTCAAGATTGAGGAGATCAAAGTTGATTGCGGGTCAGTTATGAAGAGATTCAGGGCTCGTGCACAGGGTAGGGCATCGCAGATTTTAAAACGTATGTGTCATATTTCTGTCAAGGTTGCTAATTAACAGGAGGATATGTGGGGCAGAAGACCAATCCGGTAGGTTTACGATTAGGCATTACACGTTCCTGGTTTTCGAACTGGTACGCGAAAGAACGTTTTTCTGATTATCTTTATGAAGACATTTTGATCAGAAATTATCTCAAAAAGCGTCTTGAACACGGTGGGATTTCAGTCATCGAAATCGAACGTACTGCAAAGCGTGTCACTGTTGGAATTCACACATCACGGCCTGGAATCGTTATTGGTAAAAAGGGTGAGGAAGTCGAAAGACTCAAAGGTGAACTTCAACATCTTACACAAAAAGAGATACAGCTCAACATCAAAGAGGTTAAAAAACCCGAGATGGATTCTCAGCTTGTTTGTGATAATATTGCGCGGCAGGTTGAAAAGAGAGTTTCCTATAAGAAGGCAACGAAAAAAGCTATTTCGACTGCGATCAGAATGGGTGCTGAAGGTATTAAAGTACAGATTTCAGGTCGTTTGAACGGAGCGGAAATAGCAAGGACAGAGACCTACAAAGAGGGTCGTATACCATTGCATACATTAAGAGCTGATATAGATTATGCCACATCGACAGCACATACAACATACGGTTGTATAGGTGTAAAGGTTTGGATTTGTAAAGGCGAAGTTATCAACCGTGCAGAAAAAGTGCCCGCCAGAACTGGCGAGAGCCTTAATTCTTAGAAGGAGCTGACAGATGCTGTCCCCGAAAAAAGTCAAATGGAGAAAAACGCATCGTGGTCGTATGCGTGGAATGGCAACGTGTTGTAATAAAATCGATTTCGGTGAATATGGTTTACAGTCATTACAGCCGGGATGGATCGATAACCGGCAGATAGAAGCTGCTCGTATTGCCATGACAAGATTTATCAAACGTGGAGGAAAAATATGGATCCGTGTTTTTCCCGATAAACCGGTCACAAAGCATCCGGCTGAATCCCGAATGGGTGGAGGTAAGGGTGCGCCTGAAGGATGGGTTGCAGTTGTAAGACCTGGTACCATGATGTTTGAGATGGCTGGTGTTAAGTCTGACATTGCGAAGGAAGCACTTAGATTAGCTGCTCAGAAACTGCCTGTTCAGACCCGGTTTGTTGAAATTGAAAGATAGGGTGAATGTGATGAAAGCAAAAGAGATCAAAGAGATGTCTGAAGAACAGATCAGGGAAAAAATCGGCGAATGGGAAGAGGAGATCTTTAATTTAAGATTTCAGGCTAAGATGGGCCAGCTCTCAAATCCATTACAGCTGAGATACGTCCGCCGTGATATTGCACGTGCAAAGACTGTTTTGAATAGTAATAAGAATTAATTAATAAAGTATACAACCGATTTCATCAAGGAAAAGTATGGTTGAAAGAAATGAACGCAAAGAGCGTATAGGTGTAGTCGTAAGCGACAAAATGAATAAGAGCATAGTGGTAAAGGTCGAACGTAAGTTTGTCCACCCTGTGTATGGAAGAACCGTCAGGTTAAATACGAAGTTTGTTGCTCATGACGAGAATAACGAATGCAAAATTGGTGATACAGTAAAAATTCTCGAAACAAGGCCGCTTTCAAAAACAAAAAGATGGCGCCTCGGCGAGATTCTTGAAAGATCAAAATAATTTAATGCCGCCATTTTATGTGAAGGGCTAGTTGAGGGAAACATGATACAGGTAGAAACACAATTAAACGTTGCCGATAATTCAGGTGCAAAAAGAGTTCAGTGCATAAGAATTCTCGGGGGAACACGCAGACGGTATGCCAGAGTTGGGGACATTATCGTTGTAGCAGTGAAGGATGCAATTCCAAATGGTGCCGTCAAAAAGGGTACTGTTGCAAAAGCTGTTATAGTGCGTACGTCAAAAGAATACGGAAGAAAAGACGGTACGTATATTCGTTTCAGTGATAATGCTGCAGTAATAATCAGCGAAACGGGTGAGCCAAAAGGTACACGAATTTTTGGACCGGTCGCTCGCGAATTGCGTGATAAAAAATTTACGAGAATCGTTTCTCTTGCACCGGAAGTTCTTTAAGGAGAGGGTTTAAAAATGGCATTAGGGCTTAAAAAGAATGATACTGTGCAGGTTATTTCCGGTGAGTTTAAAGGAAAGACCGGACGGATCATTAAAATGATCAGAGAAAAGAATAAGGCAATTGTTGAGAACATCAATGTTGTGAAAAGACATACCAAACCTAACCAGAAGAATCAGCAGGGTGGGATTGTGGAGAAAGAAGCTGCAATTGATCTTTCCAATCTTATGCTGGTTTGTCCAAAGAGTGGAAAACCTACTCGTCTGGGAGTAAGTGTTCTTGAAAATGGCAAAAGAGTACGCTTTTCAAAAAAAGCTAAGGAGATTGTAGAGTGAGCGAAGGTACAGTTAAAAAATTAAGAATGAAAGAGTTTTATACCTCTAAAGCTGTTCCTGCACTTGTTTCAAAATTCGGGTATAAAAATGTTATGCAGGTACCCAGGATTACAAAAATTGTAATTAACATGGGTGTAGGTGGTGCTACAGCGGATGCAAAAGCTATGGATGAAGCAGTAGCTTGTCTTAGAGATATTTCAGGTCAGAAGCCAATTGTTACCAAGTCAAAGAAAGCTATTTCAAATTTTAAGCTTCGCGAAAATGTTCCAATTGGGTGTAAAGTGACCTTACGCGGAAAGATGATGTATGAATTCTTTGATCGCCTCGTTTCTATCACTATACCCCGTATACGTGACTTTCGTGGCTTATCAAGGAAAGCATTTGATGGAATGGGAAATTACACGTTAGGTATTAAAGAGCAGATTGTGTTCCTTGAAATTGACAGGGATAAAGTGTCAAAAATAACCGGTATGGATATATCGATCTGTACGACAGCTGAAACAAACGAAGAAGGATTGGCATTACTTAAGGAAATGGGAATGCCGTTCCGCAAATAACGCTTAGGGAGAGTATAAGTGGCGAAGAAATCGTTGATCGAAAAGTGTAGAAGTAAGCAGAAATTCTCAACTCGAAATTATACCAGATGTAGAAGGTGCGGGAGACCAAGGGCTTTTATCAGAGATTTCGGATTGTGCAGAATTTGTTTCAGAGAAATGGCATTAAAGGGTGAGATCCCTGGTGTCGTGAAAGCCAGCTGGTAAAGTGAAAGAGAAAGGGTAAATATAATGTTGACCGACCACATTGCAGATATGTTTAACCGGATTCGCAATGCTATGCAAGCGAAAAAAAGAACGGTAGATATTCCTGCTTCAAATTTGAAGAAAGATATAACTCGTCTATTGTTTGAAAATCATTATATCAGCAAATATGCTTTTGTTAATGATGACAAGCAGGGGGTTATAAAAATCCTGCTCAAATATAATGAAGATCAGACAGGTGCTATACTAGGTATAAAAAGAGTCAGTACTCCGGGAAGAAAGCAGTACGTTCAGTCGAAGGATGTACCAAAAGTATTGAACGGTATGGGCATGGCAATTATTTCAACATCCAAAGGTGTCATGACAGATCATGACTGCCGTAAAATGAATGTTGGTGGTGAAGTTGTCGGATTGATCTGGTAGAAATAAGGTATCCAGAATTAATAAAGGAGTTTGTCTTGTCACGCATTGGTAAAGTACCAGTAAAAATACCTAATGGTATTCAGGTATCTGTAAAAGGGCAGAAGATTGACGTGAAGGGGGCCAAGGGTTCACTCTCACGTGAAATACCGGAAGGTATTAAGGCAGAGGTAAAAGACGGAGAAATAGAAATTACTCCAATTGACGAAAATATCGAAGGCGTAAAAGCTTTGTGGGGATTATACAGGCAGCTTATTCAAAATATGGTAATCGGTTGCTCAGACGGGTATAAAAAGGAGCTTGAAATTATCGGGGTTGGTTATAAAGCCGAAATGAAAGGTAAGGACGTTAATGTACTTGCCGGATATTCAGGACCCAAGTTTTATAAGACGCCTGAAGGTATTGCCATATCTGTTGAAAATCAGACTAAAATCGTGATACAGGGAATTGATAAGGAAACTGTTGGGCAGGTTGCAGCAGATATACGAAGGATCAGACCTCCGGAGCCATACAAGGGTAAGGGTATCCGATATTTAGGTGAAAAGGTCGTGAGAAAAGCTGGAAAGACAGCTGGTAAGTAAAGGTATCGGAGGATCAAAATGAATACATCGCAGAAAAGAGTATTGGAACGTAAAGCAAGAGCGGTACGTGTAAGAAAAAAGATCAGTGGTACTACTCAGAGGCCCCGTCTTTGTGTAAGAAGAAGCTTGAATCATATCTATGCACAGATTGTTGACGATGTCTCTGGAAAAACACTGGTTCTTGTTGGAACTACCGGAGAAGATTTTCGCAGTAAAGTCTCCGGTCAGAAGCTGACAAAAGTGGAAGAGTCTAAAGTTGTCGGACAAATTGTGGCTGAGAAGGCAAAAGGAAAAGGGATAACTACAGTCGTTTTTGATAGAAAAGGTTATCTTTTTCATGGCCGAGTCAAGGCATTGGCAGAAGCTGTCCGTAATGGCGGGTTAAGCTTTTAAGGTTGGTTGAAAGGGGATTTTAGTTTGAGTAACGAAGAAATAATCAGCAGCAATTCCGAAAATCAGTTAGTGGACAGACTTGTTGCTGTTAACCGGGTTGCAAAGGTTGTTAAAGGTGGAAGAAGATTCGGTTTTAATGCATTAGTGACGGTTGGTGATAGTAATGGGACCATCGGGCTTGGTATGGGTAAAGCTAACGATGTAACTGAAGCTATCAGAAAAGCAGTTGAGAATGCGAAGAAAAATCTGGTAACGGTCAGTATTGTTAACGGTACGATTCCTCACGAAATCATCGGACATTTTGGTGCTGGCAGAATTATTCTAAAGCCTGCAGCTCCTGGTACCGGTGTTATTGCAGGTGGACCGGCCCGTGCGGTGCTTGAATTGGCTGGTGTTCACAACATTCTTACCAAATGTCTGGGTACTACCAATGCGCACAACGTAGTTAAAGCAACTCTTGATGGGCTTAAAAAACTAAAAACTAAAGAACAGATCAGGAAACTCAGGCAGATACCTGCCAGTGTACCTGCCTGACTATAAGGAAATAATATATGAGTAAGAAATTAAAAGTTACTCAAATTCGGAGTACCATCGGAAGCCTTAAGGCTCAAAAGAAAACTGTTCGTGCTCTGGGTTTGAGAAAAATTAATAAAGTTGTTATACACGACGATACACCCTGTATCAGAGGTATGGTTAATTCAGTAAAGCATCTTGTAAAAGTTGAAGATATTGTCGGAGAATAATAATGTTAAAGTTAAATGACTTGAAACCTGTTACAGGATCTCATAAAACAGGAAAAAGAAAAGGGCGTGGAACTGGCAGTGGTAACGGAAGTACTGCTGGTAGAGGAAATAATGGTGATGGTGCACGAAGTGGCTCATACACAAAATTTTATTTCGAAGGTGGCCAGACTCCTCTTACCCGTCGTATACCGAAAAGAGGATTCGTATCTCCATTTAAAGTTGTATATCAGATTGTAAATGTGGGAAATCTCGAATCGCTTGAACTTGATGTAAAAGAGGTCGATGTGGAAGTTCTTTACAATAATGGACTTATCCATGAAGTCGACAGGCCTGTTAAGATACTTGGAGAGGGTGACCTCACAAAGTCTTTTAATGTTAAAGTTCATTCATTCTCGAAAACTGCAAAAGAAAAAATTGAAAAAGCTAAAGGGAAAGCTGAGGTAATTATCCGTGCTTGAGACCTTTAAAAATCTGTTCAGAATACCCGAGTTGAGGAAAAAGATATTCTTCACCATGGGTATTATTTTCATTTATAGGCTCGGGGGGCATATTCCTACACCTGGAATTGATCCTGAAGTACTGGGTGACTTTTTAGAACAGTCTTCAAACTCTCTTTTTGGACTTTACGACATGTTTGTTGGAGGTGCATTCAGGAGGGTTACTGTATTCGCATGTGGAATTATGCCCTATATCAGTGCTTCAATTATTATTCAGTTGCTCGGCACTGTGTTTCCGTATTTTCATAAGCTGCAGCGTGAAGGTGGAGAAGGAAAAAAGAAAATAACCCAATATACCAGATACGGTACGGTATTAATAGCAGTTATTCAATCTCTGAGCATAGGTATATGGCTTCAAAGTATACAATCGCCAGTGACAGGATTGCATGCGGTACATGAAAGTCTTTCGGGACTGAAATTTATAATCCTTACAATTATAAGTTTAACTACTGGTACAATAATCATAATGTGGCTGGGTGAACAGATTACAAGTAAAGGTATAGGTAACGGTATCTCGTTAATCATAATGATTGGAATTGTGGCTCAGATTCCTGGTTCAATTATGTCTGAAGTACAGCAGATTATTGCTGGAACACGTCATCCTTTAATGGAGCTGATGATATTAGTAGTTGTTATCGGAATGACAGCATTTATCGTTTTAATGACTCAGGCGATGCGAAAGATTCCGATTCAGACTCCTAAAAAAGTTATTAACAACAAAATGTATGCTGGTCAGAATACTGTATTACCATTGCGGTTGAATATGGCTGGAGTTATACCGATTATTTTTGCATCTTCTATTATGACCTTACCGGGTATGATTGGAAATTTCTTCCCTGAATCTCTGGCTATGGAAGACATTTCCAGATTATTTGCACCTGGTGGAATTTTGTATTCGCTTATGTATGCGTTATTAATTATATTCTTTACCTATTTTTACACTGCAATAATTTTTAATCCGGTTGATATTGCAGACAACCTGAAAAGATCTGGTGGATTTATTCCCGGAATCAGACCAGGAAAAAAGACAGCCGAATTTTTGGACAATGTTTTGACTAGAATAACACTTCCTGGTTCGGTTTTTCTGGCATTTATTTCTATTGCCCCTTTTCTTTTGATGGGTACTATGAAAATTGACTTTTATTTTGGTGGAACCAGTGTACTGATTGTAGTAGGTGTTGCATTAGATACTCTACAGCAATTGGAATCTCATCTTCAAATGCGTAACTACGAGGGATTTTTGAAGAAAGGAAGATTGCGTGGCAGAAGATTTTAGTATCTTCGCACAATACTTTAAATTATGGGAAAAAACGATTCCATTCAAGTCGAAGGGACAGTTACAGAAACGCTTCCAAATGCAGCATTCAAAGTAATGCTGGAAAATAAGCACGAAATATTGGCACACATTTCTGGAAAAATGCGAATGAATTATATACGCATTCTTCCTGGAGATAAAGTTCTGGTAGAATTATCACCGTATGATTTGACCAGAGGTAGAATTACGTATCGGTACAAATAAAGGGGCTTTAATTGAAAGTACGTGCATCAGTTAAAAGAATCTGCAAAGAATGCAAAGTGATTAAGAGAAAAGGTGTTGTACGGGTTATCTGTGCAAAAAGTGCAAAACACAAACAACGTCAGGGATAATTAACAAATTTATAGACTTACTGTATTTAAGGGGGTCCGATTGTGGCTCGTGTAGCAGGTGTTGATATACCAGCAAATAAACGTAGTGTTATTAGTTTAACGTACATTTTCGGGATTGGTAACGCTTCCGCAGCTTCGATTCTTCAAAAAGCAGGAATTGATGTTGAGAGAAGAGTAAAAGATCTTTCTGAAGATGAACTCGACAAAATCAGAAAAATTATTGATAGTGAATATCAGACTGAAGGTAACCTTAGAGCTACTGTCAGGATGAATATCAAAAGATTGATGGATATTGGCTGTTTCAGAGGCCTTCGTCATAGAAAAGGGCTTCCGTGCAGAGGACAGAGAACTCGTACAAATTCGAGGACAAGAAAAGGTCCTCGGAGAACGATTGCCAATAAGAAAAAAGCACCGGGTAAATGATAACTATTCTACAGGGAGAATCTGAACGAAGATGAGTAAAGAATCTTCAACTACAAAAGAAGCTACTAAAAAGTTGAAAAAACGTGCCTCAGCAGAGGGCGTTTGTCATGTGAGAGCTACGTTCAACAATACATTAATCAATATTACCGACTTAAAAGGTAATGTGATTTCCTGGAACACTCCCGGAAAATCCGGCTTTAAAGGTTCTAGAAAAAGTACTCCGTTTGCTGCTGGTATTGCAGCTGAAGTTGTTGCAAAAGCAGCTTTTGATGCCGGGGTTAGAAAAGTTGAAGTACATCTCAAAGGTGCGGGGAACGGACGTGAAAGTGCAATACGATCACTGGCTGCTGCAGGAATAAGGGTTACAGCTATTAAGGATTTTACAGCTGTTCCTCACAACGGTTGCAGGCCTCCCAAGCGTAGAAGAGTATAACTACTTTTTTTATGTGCAAATAATACTATTTAAATTTATACAAGATCAGAATAAAGGTCGGGGAGAAACATCATGGCTGTTTATCATGGCCCTCGGTGCAGACAGTGCCGCAGGGAAGGCATGAAGTTGATGCTCAAGGGTGAACGATGCAAATCTGAACGTTGTGCGATGGAACGTAGGCCGTTTCCGCCTGGAATGAGAGTATCGAAAAGAAGGCGATCTGCTACAGAATATAATCAGCAGTTGCGCGAAAAACAGAAGATCAGAAGAATGTACGGTGTTCTTGAAAAGCAGTTTGAACTCTATTTTGAAAAATCTGCAAAGGCAACGGGGATCACTGGTGAAATACTTCTCCAATTGCTCGAGATGAGACTGGATAATATCGTCTACAGGCTTGGATTTGCTTCATCGAGATCCTGCGCACGTCAGATGGTCTTGCATAATCATTTTACAGTTAATGGTAAAAAAGTAAATATTTCATCATATCAGCTAAAAGCTGGGGATGTTGTACAGGTAAAAGATAAAAGCAAAACTCTTGAAGCTATCCACAATTCACTGAAAGCGTTGCGGGATATTCCGGAGTGGTTAACTGTTGACAAAGTTAAACTTGAAGGTTCTGTAATTCGCATACCGGAAAGAGCTGCTATACCAGTTAACGTTCAGGAACAGCTCGTTGTTGAACTTTACTCCAGATAAAAGGGAGAGTTGAAACGCAATGAAATGGAAAAGTTTGATGATGCCGAAAGGCATCCAGATCGAGAACCCTGAAAATATACCAAATTTCGGCCGTGTTACCGTTGAGCCTCTCGAAAGGGGATGGGGACATACCGTTGGAAATTCAATCAGAAGAATACTACTTTCTTCTTTACAGGGAGCCGCAGTTACATCAATTCGTCTAGATGGAGCAATGCATGAATATTCCACTCTGGAAGGTGTCGCTGAAGATGTTACTGATATCATTCTTAATATTAAGCAATTGAGAATCAAACTGGTTGCTGACCATGATACTACATTACGTCTCGAAGTCAGTGGAGAAGGTGAAGTTAAAGCATCAGATATCGAAAAGAATCCTGATGTTATTATTTTGAATCCGGATCTACACATTGCTACGATTAATAAAGAGGCAAAGCTCAAACTCGAGATGAGTGTTACTGATGGAAGAGGGTATGTTTCTGCTGAAATGAATCGTCGGGATGAGTTTCCTGTTGGAACAATTCCTATTGACGCTTTATTTTCCCCTGTTACAAAGGTAAATTATGTAGTTGAAAATACGCGTGTTGGTCAGCGTACAGATCTTGATAAGATCATTTTTGAAATATGGACGGATGGTAGTATTTCGGTTGAAGATGCAATAGGATACGCAGCGAAACTGTTATATGATCATCTAGAAGTATTCATTAATATCGAAGGTGAATTCGAACCGGTTCAGGAAATTGTTCGTGATGAAAAAACTGAGAAACTCCGTCAATTACTGAAAATGCGTGTCGACGAGCTTGAGCTGTCTGTCAGATCAAACAATTGTCTCAGAGCGGCCAATATTCATACACTCGCTGACCTTGTTCGGAATCAGGAATCTGATATGCTCAAATATAAAAATTTTGGAAGAAAATCTCTTATTGAGCTTAATCAGGTTCTAAATAATCTTGGTTTGACATTCGGTATGGATGTCGATAAAATAATGGGAAATGTCCAGGAAGCTTCCTGAACAGCAATCTTTAAGAATAACTTTAAAGAAGGTTTTTTGCAATGCGTCACTTAGTATCTGGACGAAAACTGAATCGGACTGCAAGCCATAGAAAAGCCATGTTATCAAACCTGGCGATATCTGTACTTGATAAAGAACGTGTAGTCACAACTCTTTCCAAGGCAAAAGAGGTTCGGTGTGTCGTCGAACGGCTCGTTACTTACGGAAAAAAAGCTGATCTTCACCATATCCGTCTTGCTGCAAGAAGGATCAATAACAAAACGGTTCTTAAGAAACTTTTTGATGATATCGCTCCCGGTTATAAGGATCGTGAAGGCGGATATACAAGAATCATCAAGCTTGATGAACGCAAGGGTGATAACACTCTGATGTCAATAATTGAACTTGTCGGACGCGGTAGACCTGATGCTATCAGGAAAAATAAAAAGAAGACTACCGCAAAATCGTCTGTTGGTGAAACAGCTTCTTCTGCTCAGTCGCAGGAAAAGTCCGAATAAGTTACTGTGGTATACCTGTGCTGCTTTTAACGGGCAGATAACGTATAACTTTCCAAAAAAGGAATTATTATGGCAATCAGTTATAAGGATCTTGGTTTTGTAAATACCAGGGAGATGTTCAAAAAAGCTATTGAGGGAAAATATGCTGTACCTGCATATAACTTCAATAACATGGAACAGATTCAGGCTATTGTTACGGCTTGTGGTAAATCTAACTCACCTGTAATCATGCAAGTTTCAAGCGGGGCAAGGAAGTATGCCAACCCGATTCTGCTCAGATATATGGGGCAGGGTGCCGTGCAGATGGCACGTGATGCCGGTTATAACATTCCTATTGCTTTGCATCTTGATCATGGCGATACATTCGAGCTTTGCGTTCAGTGCATCGAAAGCGGTTTTTCATCTGTTATGATTGATGGTTCACATCATGATTATGAGAAAAATATTGAGCTTACATCAAAAGTGGTCGAATATGCTCATAAGTACGATGTAACTGTTGAAGGAGAGCTTGGAGTTCTCAGCGGTATCGAGGATGATGTTGTTGCTGCAAAGTCAATTTATACACAACCGGATCAGGTCGAAGATTTTGTAAAGAAGACCGGTGTTGATTCTCTTGCTATTTCGATTGGGACATCGCACGGAGCCTACAAATTCAAACCAGAACAGTGCACAAAAAATGCAGAGGGTGTTCTGGTTCCTCCACCACTGAGGTTCGACATTCTCGAAGAGATCGAGAAGAGAATTCCCGGTTTCCCGATTGTTCTCCATGGTGCGAGTTCCGTTGTACCGTCTTATGTTGATATTATAAATAATAATGGTGGTAAGCTTAAAGCTGCGGTTGGTATCCCCGCTAGTGAACTTCGTAAAGCTGCAAAATCTGCTGTCTGCAAAATAAATATCGATTCTGATGGTCGTCTGGTAATGACAGCTATGGTCAGAAAAGTTTTTATGGAAAAACCGGATGAATTTGATCCTCGTAAGTATCTCGGCCCTGCACGCGATGAACTTGTAAAAATGATGATTGATAAGAATCAGAACGTTCTTGGAAGTGCTGGAAACGCATAATCAGAAATTTTTCAATATTTTTTGAAAGGCCTGTAGATAATCTCTACAGGCCTTTTTTTTTTTATTTTAAAAAATCCTTTTAGGTTTTTACGGATTAACCGTCAAATAGTAGAGAAACAGGCAATGATAATTATGAGTATGACCGATAAAAGAATTGAAGATGCGAAAAATGGGGATCAGGCTGCGATGTCATCATTGCTGATGGAATATAAAGGGATTGTGGCATCAGTTGTGAATCGCATGGTCTTTGATAATGATTATCATCGGGATATAATTCAGAATGTCTTTTTTAAGGTAGTTTCGCGAATTGGTGGATTCAGCAATAAATGCAGATTCTCAACCTGGATTTACAGGATCGCAGTCAATGAATCCATAGAATTTCTCAGGAAAAGGGGATATTTTGAAAAATTTAAATCAGAGTTCAATGGATTTGATTTATCAGGAATGAACCCTGATTATAATGACGGTCTTGACCTGCTTTCAAAAAAAGAGATCCTTGACTGGATCAATGAGGCAGTTAATGATTGTCCATTAGGAGAAAAATCCGCTTTTTCACTTTTCTATTACAGTGGATTTTCGGGTAAAGATGCATCAGAGGTAATGAAAATCTCGGAAGATAATTTTTACATGAAATTGAAAGCTGCAAGAGACAGGGTACGTTTGTCGTTAAGGAAAAGAGGGGTGGCTGTATGAAAAAGAGAGAGGGAAAAGGCACCATCCTTAACAGTGCCGAGAAACTGATTCTGGGATATGAGACTGTAGATAACTGTAACAATGCTTGTAACGATGATTTTATCCGAGCGTTTGAAAGGGAGATTCTCTATGATTCTCTGCTCATGGAATCAGTGAAGAATGCTGCACCGATAAAGAATCTGGAAAACGATGAACAATGGGTAGAACTTGTAGAGGATGCTATCAGGAAGAAAAATGGTGGTATTTCAAAGAACGATCATTTACCCTGGGATGAGATGATTAATGAAGCGTTCGGGGGGGGCTCTGCGATTCAAAAGAAACGCCTGAAATTTCCTGTAGTATCACGTTATCTGATTGCCGCAGTTGTACTGCTTTCGATTACATCGGTTGTACTTCTTGTACAGAAAATCGACATACGGCATTGGGAGGAAGAGGTAAAAATGGTACAAATGACAGTAGACACAATCAGTGGGCATCAAAAATATAGAAAAAAGAATAGCAAAGAACCTGTAACTAATCATCAAAATAGAATTGTTAAGCTTGATAGCGGTACGACCGCAGTTGTTGATTCAGGGGCGGTGTTAGCAGACATTGAGATCAGGGACAAGGTTGTTTCTATGCTGGTTGTAAAGGGGTCAGTTTCCTTTTCGGTTTCAAAAAAACGTTCAAGGAAGTTCATCGTTCATGCGGGGATAGCGGACATTATTGTTACCGGGACACGATTCAGGGTTGTGAGAATGGATGACGTTCTTTCAGTTGCTGTTAATGAAGGCTCTGTTAATGCCGTATATAATGATGGTACCAGTTTATTACCTTTGAGCACCGGACAGGCAGCGCTCGTTTACGGTGACACGATATCGGTTATTACAAACAACTGGTATCCTCAATTGAATGAGCGAAAATTGTTAAGTAAAATTATCGGCTCTGATGAGGACGAGCTGACAGAGAGTCGAATAACGTCAAGAATTATCGCGGATTCTTTACTCTACAATCTATTTACTCCAGGGGTTTTGCATTTGAGAAAATTTGAATTGATAGAAAATTTTAGTACTATACTCCAGTCACAGGGAAGGTATCGGGATGCATTGAGTATTATGGAGTACTTTTCAAGAGATAAAGACGAATCCGGTAATGGTTTAAATGCTCTGAAAATGAAAAGTGAACTGTTTTTAAAGAATGGTGATACTGCTGATGCTGTTCGTTGTCTTGAAGTGTTACAGAAAAAATACGGGGACTCTACTCAGAAGTGTAGCGTTCTTTTAAAACTCTATAAGATTAGTATGAAAAAACGAAATTTGCAGAGAGCTGAGAACTGTTTTAGGCGGTATGTCGAATGTAATCCGGGAAAAAAAAGTATTGATAAAGAGGTTATAGATCATGCACATGCGATGAGAAACGGATCTTTGTTTGATGAAGCGATCTACTGGTATGAATATATTCTTGATAAGTTTCCAGAGAGTAGTATTCATAGTGATGCTCAGTACTGGGTTTCAGACTGTATTATCAAAAAAAGAATCAGCAAAACAAACGCGTTTAAAGATAAAGTTTCATCCGGGTGGTAAGTGTTTTTTTTAATGAAAGGAGTCTGTTATGAACAGACAGATTATCGCAGTACTGGTCGGAATTTCAGTTGTCTTTTTAACTCAGGCTGATGATTCTCGTCAAGTTAAAACGATTAAGGACTATAAAACACAAAGCATAAACAGGAGTTATAATTTTAAAACGGTCAGTATAGAAGGGTATATTGATAATCCAATATTTACCAATGTTGATGGTATAAAAGAGATGGAGGATATGGGTGTTACGTTGAATCGTTCTTTTGCAGAAAACTTGAAGGATAACGTTGATAAGGAGACTATGGTACGGATGTCTGAATTTTGAATAGGTTATAAAACGACATTTATCCTGGAAACTGCAATAGATGCGCGTTATTTGCGTCAATTAATTGTCCAGTTTAGCTTATAGATCGATTTCAGAGGCTCTAATTCTTACAAAATTAAAAAGCAGGGTACGTACCCTGCCTTTTTTATTTCTATGGTATAGTGTATTTTACAATTCCAGGAAATCCGAATTATTCTTCATGTATAGGGTTTTACAAAATTGTGTGCCGAAATTAATTAAATAAAAGAATAAACTGATAACTTAAGGATAATGATTTTGAAGAAAATTTTATTGGGAATAAGTGTTTTCTTACTTAACTGTGGTTCTGATAATAACCCGGTTGATGCAATCTACGACGTTAGCGTTTACAGGGCCTATGTGGAAAGTGTAAAAAAGAGTGTCCCTGCGATCAGGGAACTTAACTTTACTGTACCTGTAAAGGCTGGCTTCATGGAAAGGAGTGACCTTGCGAAAGAATTTGTAACGTTTCCGCGTCGATATGCCAATATGACAGTCATGATGAAGCAGCTTGGTTTTCTACCGGACTCAGTACAAAGTATTGAACCATATGTGGCTGAAAATCAAAGCGGTTTTCATGCTGCATATTATATCACTGGTACGGATTCGCTTGTTGTGATTGATCCACAGGAATACCCGGTTTCTCAATTTAAAGAAATTGTAGCTCATGAACTTACGCATGCGTTGCAGGATCAGAACTTTAATATCAGTCAGGATGATCTGTTTCCCAACAGGCACTATTCAAGTTTCTGCACCGATTTTTATCTGGCGAGACGTTGTGTGGCAGAAGGGGATGCAATGACTTCTGAGTTCAGATATGTTATAAGTGAAAATTCATTGAGCGCTTCACCTCTGGATCTTTTTTCAACATGGAGAGATGAATTTTTCAAAACGTTTGGAACACGGGAGATTCCGGTGTATCTCAATCTTGTGTCCATGTTCCCTTATGAGGTTGGTTCCTATTTTGTGTCGAAAATCTGGAGCACAAAAGGATGGGAGGGTGTGAATCAGCTCTATTATAGTAATCGTCCACTGTCAACCGCAGAAATTATAACAGGTGAGAAGTTTGAACCGCACCGGTTTGACTACAGTTCATTGATAAAGAACTGGTATGACAGTTGTCAAAGTGTTCAGATCGCTGATGATGACAATTATGGGCCGGTTATGCTGTTAGCGCTGTTAAAAGACTATACTGATGCAACACATGCAGAAGCCGCGTTGGGATGGCAGGGGGACAGGGTGTTGTACCTGCTTGCAGATAATGCGCAATGGGGAAAATTTGTATGGTCTTTTCAATTTAAGGATGTTTCAAGCGCGAAGTATTGCATGCAGGGTATTGATGCCGTATTGAGCGCCCGAACACTTGGCAATGTTGCACCACAAAGGTTGCAGGTTGTTGCGGACAGCTTGATTACTTACACAACGGGGGCGGTTGCGACAACACTTTTACGGGATGGAGAAGCGCTGTTCTGGATTGAGAATGTCAGTGATCCTACGAATGTAGCTTCCGGAATTCAAAACGCTTCACTTGCAAAACGAAGTGGGGCATCTTACCTTCAGATAGAATCGGATCCTGAGATTGTTGAGATGAAGAAACGGATGATTAAGAGGAAGGAGCTCGGGGAACGGTTGCAGTTCTCTCAATGTTGTCAGTCCGGAGGTGACATCTGAAGCGATCGATTATTATAAAAGGCTTACGCTATTATTGCCTGAGTATAAAATCGCCAATTATAGTTATACAAAAGCAATTACAAGGTCACGCAGGGTCAGGAGTATCGAAAAAAATCGTCAGGAGTTACTGAAAATCATAAAGAAAAATCAGGCTCATGTGCAAACCAGTCCTCTGTTCCGCAATGATTCAACACTGAGAACTGAGCTTGTTCGCTACCTGGATCTTCTTTACATTGTAATGAAAAATGATTTTGATAAGATCCTGGATATGGAGGATATCGAGGCACAGACATTCGATCAGGATGAGGCTCATCAGATCGCTCTGGACATGGCTTTCGCGAAACTTGATACGTGTAGAATGGTGCTTGTACAGGCAGACAGTGTATTTTACAAAACATACAATATCAGAGTCGATACTACAAAAGATAAAATTTCCTTAAAAATGGCCAGAGCCAGTAATGCGATCAAATATTATAATCCGATTTACAGAACCTTTTACAAGTCCAATAAACAGTATTCATATGCAAATCAGGCGCTGGGGAAAAAAGATCTTGCGGCTTTGCAGCAGCACACTGCGACATTACAGAAATTTGTTGGTGAAGGGATTGAGAATCTGAAAAAGTTCAATGGGTATGAAAATGATGAAGACCTTATCAGAATTGTGCAAAAATTCCTGGAATATTACAAGAGAGAAAGTTTCGATGTTCTACCTGCAAATATCGATTTTTACCTTAAGGTCGAAGCGTTTCAGAACAGTACCAGAAAACTTGAAGCTATTAAACCGGACAAGCGAACCCAGAAAGACATTGATGAATATAATAGTGACGCTAAAGCGTACAATGAGGCTGTAAAAAAGATAAACCAGATGAATAACTCTTCTTTTAAAAATCACGATAAGCTTTTAAAAGAGTGGGATAAAGTTGTTGATAAATTTTTCGATCTGCATTCGTAAAATGTTATAAGACATAATTTTTGCTTTTTTATGTACCTTTTCCCTACTCTTTTGTAAGCGTTAATGTTCTTATAAAGGAATACACCCGTGTTAGACTCAATGGAAAAAAGAATAGACTCAATCATCTGTCGCGGGTATTCACGGGGATACCTTCCGCACTTTGACGAAATCGGTGTTGTTCAGCATATTACCTATCACCTGGCGGATTCAATACCCCGGCATCTCCATAAGGATCTTCAGCGAAAACTGGATTTAATGCACGAAAATCAAAGAGATCTTGAAAGACGTAAACGACTCCAGCAGTTGCTCGATAACGGATACGGTTCCTGTTTACTCCGGAATGATAAATATGAGGTTGTGCCGGAGTAAATGAAGATGCGGTTGGGTATGAGTGGGTGGTGTAGGGGAGAAGGGCAGGGGGGATTTTGGAGATGAAAGAGATGAAAAGCCGACGGGTACAACTCGGCTGAACCCAGGGTGGGGACATTGTTGGGATGTAATCCGGTTAGTGCGTGAAGAACGGTGGGTTTTGAAAAATAATTATCACGTATATCACAAAGAAAGAATTTCAATGAAGCGTATGGTTATTATAAAGTATGGTCGAATTGAAGTGATGGAACGTTGCATGTGGTAACTGTACTCGCAGGACAATAATGGATTGAGTGCATCATTAACTGAATACTTTCTTAAATAAAATCGAAAGGGCTGAAGTTGAAAGAACACTATTCACAGGTGCTTCAGAATATCGTTGTTTCAGTCGGTGCGGGAATGCTGACAATGATTTTTGCATCGAGGTGGAAAATTCCTGCCATTGCGTTACTTCTGTTCGTAGGATTTCTACTTGGGCCTGAAGTTACAGGGGTTCTTGACCCCGGTGTTTTTGGTGACGGTCTTAAGCTGTTTATCACTATCGCAGTGGCGATAATTCTTTTTGAAGGTGCACTATCTCTTGACCATAGGGGACTGAAAAGTGTCGGGTCGACAATATGGCTGTTGCTCTCTGTTGGTGTCATTATTACCTGGTTGACTGTTTCTGCAGCTGTGTATTTTCTCTTTCATTTCCACTGGAATTTTGCACTTCTCGCTGGCAGCATGGTCATTGTTACCGGACCTACTGTAGTGATTCCACTTCTGAGACGTTTGAAAGTAACCCGGTCTGTCCACCATGTTCTTCACTGGGAGTCGGTTTTGATCGATCCAATTGGAGTGTTTCTGTCAATATTCTGTCTGGGGCTTGTTAATGTTGAGAATGAATCAACGCTACTGATTATTGGTGAGTCGTTGTGGAGAGTTATCATTGGTACAGGTGCAGGTGTTCTGGTTGGTTTTCTGCTCCGGTTGTTTCTGAAACGGTCGTTAATACCCGAAAGTCAGTTGAACAGTGCGGTTATCACTGCGGCGATAGTGGCATTCGGGGCTGGATGTCTGGTGGTTTCAGATGCGGGGTTGCTTGCGGTTGTGGTGCTGGGTTTTGTTCTTGGGAAAAATGTTGATCAATCAATAAAAAAAATAAGAGTTTTTACGGAAGAAATGGCGGAGTTTCTTATTGGATCGCTCTTTGTCGTTCTTGCTGCGGCATTGAAATTTGATTCTGTTGAGCGGTTCGGGTATAGAGGGTTGGTTCTTCTTGGTGTTGTCGTATTTATCTCCCGTCCATTGACTGTGTTTGTTTCGTCAATCGGCTCGAAACTTTCACTGAAAGAAAAGTTTTTTATCAGCTGGGTCGCTCCGCGTGGGATAGTTGCTGCATCGATGGCAACGTTGTTTGCTGTACAGCTAAGTAGTGGAGGAAACCCGGATGGATGGTTTCTGAAAATTTTTGTTTTTTCGGTCGTGGTGTGTACCGTGCCTTTGTATAGTTTTTCAGCAGGATTTGTTGCATCACGGCTGGGGGTTCTTCGGGTGCAGCCCAGAGGGTGGCTGATTGTAGGAGCGCATGAGTTGTCAACTCAGCTGTCTGAATTTTTAAAGGTGCATGCCAGAGCTGACGTAATCATTATCGATTCAAACCGGAAAAATTGTTCATTTGTTAAAAAGAAGGGATTAGAGGTTCTTGAGGGGGATGCTCTCGATGATGAACTGCTTGACGATGAACGGTTGATTGGTATCGGGAATGTCTTTGCGCTTACTGATAATGAAGCTTTGAACAGTCTGATCTGCAGGCACTGGGCTGATGTGGTCGGAAAGAATCATGTGTTCCGGTGGGGCAGCGGGCGCGATGTAACGGGGATTTCCGGCAGAGCAGTATGGCAACAGGTTCCACGGCCCGGAGTGATCAGTGCGGATATTCTTCGTGGACAAGCGAGAGTTGCCTTTGAGGTCTGTAATACATTTACAGTTTCTGAAAGAGCTTACCCTCTTGTTTCAGTCAAAAATCTCGATGTCATACTGACAGGAAAGGATACGGTGCATACAACATCAATGGGAATGGTATTGCTCAGAGAACTGACGTATCTTCACCGGTTAACGCGACCGGATCTGATTCATGCTGTAGATTGTGGAGATATTGGTGATGTATTGAGAAAGGCATTGGAAGCGATTTGTGTACATTTTCCGGTACTTCAAAAAGAGGAGACGTTTCAGGAGTTACTGCAGAGGGAAGAGCGTTTCCCTACATCAATTGGAGATGGCATTGCGGTTCCCCATTCGTACAGTTCACGCATTACCTCAACACTCATGGCAATTGTTCAAACGCCTCATGGAATCGAGTGGGGGGCATTTGATCAGAAGCCGGTCACTCTGGTTTTTGTGTTGATATCCCCTGCAGGTGATCCGGAGCGTCACCTCTCGACGCTCTCGTGTGTTGCGCAGTTAGTAAATGATCCCGAGTTTTTGGAGCAGATCAAAAATGCGCAAACTCCCGATATTTTATATAAAAAAATTCAGGCGCGTGAGATTGCATTAGCATATTAGCTAAAATATTTTTTGGATTAATTTTCAGCCGGAAACTATATTTGACCATTACCAGACACTTGCGGAAGTGGTGGAATTGGTAGACGCGCTAGATTCAGGTTCTAGTGGGTGTAACGCCTGTGGGGGTTCGAGTCCCCCCTTCCGCACTTCTTAGCTTCTTAAATTCTAACCTCATTATTATTTTGCAGAGTATGATCATGGAACGTACTGTTGAGGTATTATCGCCTTCTGTTGTAGAAAAAATTGCCGCTGGTGAGGTAATTGAACGGCCGGCATCAGTGCTCAAAGAACTTATAGAAAACTCAATCGATGCGGGTTCAACCAAGATTGATATCACTATCGAAGATGCGGGTTTTTCCTTGATCAGAATTATTGATAATGGTTCGGGTATGTCGCCTCGGAATCTTGGAAAATCTCTGCTTCGTCATGCAACAAGTAAAATACAGAGTGCCGATGATCTTTTTTCGATAGGTACTATGGGATTTCGCGGGGAAGCACTTGCTGCCATTGCAGCTGTATCACGGGTAACGATAACAAGTTCTTCAGACAACTCTGGAATGGGATATCAGATTGTGAGCAATGGGGGAGAGGCGGAACCGGTTTCGCCGTTTGAGCACCCTAAAGGTACAACAATTGTCATGCGGGATCTTTTTTTCAATGTCCCGGCACGAAAAAAATTCATGAAGACCCGAAAAGGGGAGCAGATGGCGATGCTCAGGATGCTAGAGCAGCTGGTTATCCCGTTTCCATCGATCCATTTTACTGCTTCTTTTGAAGGAAAGAGAACATTTGATGCCCCGTCAGCAGAGACTCTTCGTGAGAGAATTGCAGATGTTGCAGGGATCGATTTTGCAAAAGGTCTGATCGAGTGCCGCAATGAGCAGAACGGGATGGATGTAGTTGTTTATGTTTCCACTCCTGAGCAGTTAAAAGAACGTCCCAGGTTTCAAAGCTTATATGTCAACCTTCGCAGAATAGATAATGATTCGGTAACCTTTGCGGTGAGGGAGGCTTTTTCAAAATATCTTGGTGCTTCATATCGACCATCTTTTTTCTGCTTTCTCGATATTGATCCATCACGTATTGATGTGAATGTGCATCCTACCAAGCAACAGGTTAAATTTGATGATGAGCGGTCGTTGTTTGGATTTATCTATTCGGCTGTAAAAAGGGGTATCGGGGATGTGATGGTAAAACCGGATCATTTCAGTACTCCGTCGCAGCAGCAACCGGTGGCAAACAGTCCGGGTGAAAAGGGTGTTGAATTATCACTATTTAATGAAAACGCTGCAGAGTTAAAAAAACAGCCTTCTGCTGTTGATTATTCAACAATTTTTACAACAGCTCAGCCGCAGAGTTCCCTATCTTCCCAACCGTTTCAGCCATTGCAGTTGTTTCGTCCGGAGGCTTCTGATGAGCCTGAGGAGAAAAGAGTTGACTCGAAGAAAGACAGTGCGTTACAATATGAGATGCATGAACAGATCTGGGATCTGATCTCCTGTTACCAGATTCATGGCCTGTTTATTCTGGCTCCGATTAAAAACGGGATACTATTGATTGATCAGCATGCTGCACATGAGCGTGTGTTGTTCGAACAGGCACTCGAGGATCTGAAACGTGGCAGGTCAGCTTCTCAGCAGCTATTGTTTCCGATTGTGATTGAATTGACACCGACAGAAAAATCGGTGGTGGAATCCGGCAAGGATTATTTTGCAGCTTTTGGTTTTGAAATTGCAGATTTCGGCGGCCGTTCCCTGTCGATAAGTGCGATACCAGCGTTTATCAGGGATAGTGTGGTGGTTGAAACAATCCGCGAGATGATCAGGTATCTTCTAGATGGGAAAAATCCTGAATCGTTCCTAGAACCGGAGAAACGGTTTGCGGCGGCATTTGCGTGTGGTGCGGCGATCAAAGCGGGGCAGAAACTGTCACAGGAAGAGATGAACGCGTTATTGAACAGTTTGTTCTCTGCAAAGAATCCATACACCTGTCCGCATGGACGGCCAACGCTTGTGCGGATGTCGCTTGATGAGTTGTCCAGAAGGTTTTTACGTTAGGAGAGTATATGAACCTCAATGCACTTTCAATTACAGGAAACAGGGTGGTTGTCACTCTTCCGGCTCAGTTTGCCGGTCCTGATGTTAAAACCATTATGAATGATGTTTTTGATCGGGCACGTAAGGGTGATGCCAATTATTTCATTTTTGATTTTTCATCATGCAATATGATTGATAGCTCGGGTATAGGTATGCTTGTCAGTTTGACAAAAGAACTTAAGTCTGTAGATGGTGAAATGATTTTGAGGAATCCGGACAGGGATATTCTTCAGATGCTCTCCGATACAGGGCTGGACAGAATTTTTTCAATCGAGAAAAATGGCGGGGTCCGGCAGGCTGATGTGGACCTGTTTCAGCAGGCTGTAGATATTAAACTGACGATTCAAAAAGAATTCAGAGGAGATACATGTATTTTCATGCTCGGAGGTGTCATGAACCACCCGATTGGGTCAAGCTATTTTAAACAGCAGTTTCTTCTGACTTTATCAGATTATAAAAAGATATTGATTGATATGGAAGAACTGACTTTTTTTGACAGCCTGAGTCTTGGCGCAGTTCTCAATATGAATCTCCTGCTTAAAGGAACTGGTGGGGCATTAAGAATATGTGGTGCCAATTACATAGTGAGTGACCTCTTTAAAACCTTATGTATCGACCAGATCATTCCAATTTTTGACACACGAGAGATGGCTATTGATGGATGGAACTGAGATCTCTTCCGGTAGTGCGGGAGAAGAAGGCTTTACCATTTTTTTAAAATCAGTAGGATGCAGGACTAATCAGGAAGAACTTCTTACATTAAAGGCACAATTACAGCTGACCGGTTGTGAATTCACCGATGAAATAACTGAAGCGGATATTATCATTGTTAATACCTGTGCTGTTACATCGCACACCGAATCCAAAACCCGCAGGATGCTTCACTCGCTTGCGGTGAAGGCTCCCGGTGCACGTATTCTGGTCACTGGCTGTCTTGCACAGCAGCAACCGCAAAGTCTGGCGGCTTTACCTTCTGTTCACTGGGTTGTGGGCAATACATTCAAGCAGATTATTCCGCGTCTTTTAGCACAAAAGCCTGATGGCGGTATTTTTCATGCCTGCTTTGATGAGTACAATCCGGAGAATACTTTTGAGATCAGTGCTCAGGATCTACTTTCACCGGAGAAAAATTTTCGTACCCGTTTTTCTGTTAAGATCCAGGAAGGGTGTAATTTCCACTGTTCCTACTGTATAGTTCCTTCACTGAGGGGACCTGCGCGTTCCTGGAGATGTGACAGTGTCGTTGATTTGTGCAGGGCTGCAATCGAAAAAGGGTATAAGGAGATTGTGCTGACTGGTACTCATATCGGGCAGTTTCACGATGATAATAACGGGTTTTTGCAATTACTGAGGGATGTTATCAGCATAAATGGGGATTACAGGGTGCGTTTGAGTTCCCTTGATCCGCGGGATCTCACGGTGGAACTGCTTGAACTGATCGGATCTCATCCACGCCTCTGCGATCATCTTCATGTCAGCATGCAGCATTTTGACAGAGAAATATTGGCTATGATGGGACGGGGGGATACCGATTGTCTGGAGACAATAGCACTTTTGAAACAGTTTCGTAAAAAATTCCCCTGTGCTGGACTTGGGGTTGATATCATTGTTGGTTTTCCCGGGGAAACAGAAAACCATTTCAGATATCTTCTTGATATGGTGAGCGAAATGGGGTTCTCGTACGCTCATGTGTTCAGGTTTTCATCCCGGCCGGGAACTGCTGCTGAATCCTTGCCGGATAAAATTGCAGATAATGTAAAAAATGAGAGAAGTGAACGCGTGAGGGATATCATTGCTTCCTCAAGGAAAGAATTTTTACATCGTTGTAGTAGAATTTCCCATCGCATAATTGTAGAATCTGAAGAGCCGGTTCGTGGGCTTACCACAAACTATCTGCATGTGCTGGTTGATACTGGACGTGCGCGGCATAATTCGTGGCTGGATGTAAAAATAAACGGTTCTGAAAATGGCCGTTACTGTCCGGCGATACCTGTTTATTGAGGGTCGGCAATGCAAAAAACTATGACTGCTTCTGCAAACGAGCGATATCATCGGGTAATTGAACAGATTGATAATCTTCCTGCGCTTCCGTCGATTGTTACCAGGCTTATAAGGGTTGTCAATTCACCTGATACTTCCGCTGAAGATGCAGCTTCACTGATAGAAAGAGATCCGGCGCTCACTACAAAAATGCTGCGTCTTGCCAACAGTGCATTCTATGGAATTCCAAGGAGCATTTCTTCAGTATCCAGTGCAGTGGTTATCCTTGGTTTTAACACGATCCGATCTTTAGTGCTGAGTGCTTCGGTGATGAAAATGTTTTCAGGTAATAATGAACATACACTGGACAAGGAACGTTTCTGGAAACACTCGATCGTGTGCGCGCTGGCGGCTAAAATTATTGTCCGTCATTTTATTAACGTGCGCATGATGGATCCGGAGAGTGCGTTCTGCGCCGGAATTCTTCATGATATAGGCAAGTTGATTTTTAATGAATTTGCCGGTGAAGATTATAAAACCGCATGTGAATATGCCATGAACAATAACATCCCTCTTCTTGAAGCAGAGCGGATAGTACTGGGAATCGATCATGCGCAGATAGGAAGAATTCTAGCCGATAAATGGGCATTGCCACTGGATCTGGAGTATTCGATCGTGTTTCATCATAGTCCCGGTGAAGCTGACAAACTTACAGACCTTGTAACAACGGTACATTTTGCCGATATTGTTACTCACCAGGCTGGTCTTCATTTGTGGGATGATGAGGTACAGGTTCAGGAATGGGCCGAAAGTAAAAGCATCCTTAGAATAAGCGACAGCGATATGACAAAGATAATGGAAACCCTCCAGGAAAGTGTCGAAAAATCGCTGGAGTTTTTCAACATCATCAAATGATCTGTTAAAAAAATGGATCGCACATCAATCCTCAAAACAATTTTAAATCTTCCTTCGCCGCCGGCAGTTCTTCGCAGGATAACAGAGATAACTGCAGATCCGCATATCTCAGCGGTACAGATGGAGAATGCGTTGCGTCTTGATCCGGTTGTATCGGGTAAAGTGCTCAGGCTTGCAAATTCTGCATATATCGGAATTCCCCGCACTATTTCATCACTGCATCATGCAGTAGTTCTGCTGGGAAATCGCCGGATACATTCATTAATTCTTGGTTCAGCTCTACTCGGTGCAGTTAAATCCTTTAAAAAAATAACAATTCCGATCAACGATTTCTGGAGGCATTCAATTATTACCGCAATGATAGCGGAATCAATTGCCAAACATCTCAAGCGCTATATGACCATTGATGAAGACGGGGTGTTCTCCGGCGCAGTTCTTCATGACATAGGAAAACTGGCTCTGGAGGTCGCCTTACCCGGACATGTCAAAGAGATTTCTGAGAAGGCTTCATTTTCAAAAAAGCCTTTTTATGCAGCAGAGGATCAGGATTTCAATCATACAATCGCGGGTGATTGTATTGCTCAGCAGTGGAATTTTCCATCAGATCTCAGGAATTATATTTTAAATCACCATCAACCATTAAATGAAAATTGCTGTTCCATCAATCTGACGATAGTACACATTTCTGACATCATAACCCATATACTCGGTTATTCGCTCTTTAAAAATGAGATTCCTCCATCAATTTCCGATGATCTGCTGGCACGTATTGAACTGCCCCTTGAACGGCTGAAAGTTATAGCCGCCACTGTTTTACAGGATCATAAACGTTCAGAAGCGTTACTGCAGGTTTTTGAGTAGGCCTGAATATATATTTCTCGGATATGCTGTTGGCTATGTACTCATCACGGAGGTGGTGTCCGCATGAATGGCTGAATATCAAGTGGCTTTTAATATATTACCATGAAATCAAAGAACTATAGAACAGGAGTATATTTCCAGATATGAACATTTTTGCTCGACTCAAGGACGGATTAAGTAAAACACGATCCCAGATAACATCGATCATGGGTGGTGACGGGCGGTTTGATGATGTTTTTTTTGATTCCCTTGAAGAGGCAATGATTGCTGCAGACATTGGAATCGAACTGGCGACAGATATAATCGATGAATTGAAGCAGGACCTGAAGGATTGCAGGGTTACTTCGATAAGTGAAGCGTATGAACTGTTCAAGGCGATGATTGTCAAGGGGTTGACTGTTACATCACTTCCGGAAGAGTTTCCCCCCAAGCCCTGGGTGATCATGGTTGTAGGGGTTAATGGTGTTGGTAAAACAACGACGATCGGAAAACTGGCACAGGAGCTTCGTGCCAAGGGAAAAACGGTGATGTTGGGAGCTGCTGATACATTCAGGGCTGGAGCTATAGAGCAACTGCGTATCTGGTCTGAGCGCACAGAATCAGATTTTGTTGCTCAGCAGGAGGGGGCTGATGCTGCTTCTGTTGCGTTTGATGCCATCGAAGCTGCCCGCGCAAGGGAAACAGATATTCTGATTCTCGATACTGCCGGAAGACTTCATACAAAAGTCAATCTCATGAATGAACTGGAAAAAATTCTCCGTGTAATTAAAAGAAATACTCCGCATGCTCCCAACGAAATTCTGCTTGTTGTTGATGCAACTACCGGACAGAATGCGATAAAGCAGGTACAGGTTTTCAATGAGAGTGTAGGACTCACAGGGCTTGTTATTACAAAACTTGACGGCACTGCAAAAGGCGGAGTTGCTCTGGCGCTTACAAAAAAGTTTAATATTCCTATAAGAAAAATCGGAGTCGGTGAAGGAATTGAAGATCTTCAGGACTTTGATCCTGAAGCGTACGTTGATGCCATGTTTGGAAATCTGGGATAATCTTCCTGATAGTTGCCGGATGCCTGGTTTTTATCAGCGCTTTCGGTGATGGTTGACTTGGAAAAGAGACTACCGGACAACCGGACTGCCGGAACTTAGAGGGTGTAACAAAAATGATTACGAATTATCGGCATAGTAGTTATCGGGGGCGCTGTCGGTATCAGAATCGGGATTGATCCTCAATTACTGTGCTTTTCGACCCCGACTCCGAAATGAAAACCTGCGCATTGTATTAGAGACAGTTAATACAAACCTCCTTGTCAGGTTAAAAATCCAGACCCACTGATTGGCATTTACTATTTGCCTCCTCAAAAAAATACTTTCCTTTGTGTGAAATAATCAATTATTAACATTCAATGATAGAACATTGCGCAGAAATAATATAAAATTGATAAAGATTTATATTTGCGCGCTATGAAGCGGAACTTTTTTTCAAATAGGGTGAGGTAGGTTGTATGGATCATCCAGTGTGGGGGTATTTTTTTCGGGTCCCAGAGGAAAAAAAAGCAAAAGTCGAATTGCTGAAATCTTTGCCGGTATTTGAGTTTCTCAGCAATTCAGAGTTAATCCAGATCGAGCGTATTCTTCATGAACGATTTTACAGCAGAGGTGAAGTAGTATTTAATGAGGGAGAGCCCGGGGCGGGAATGTACATAGTAAGCAAAGGAGAGGTGGAGATTATTCAGAATGTCGCTGATTCACAGAAAATGCGACTTGCGATTATCGCGGAGCGGAGTTTCTTTGGTGAGATTGCTTTACTTGATGAAGTTCCGAGGAGCGCATCTGCTGTCGCGATGGGAGAAACCGTCCTTCTGGGATTTTCTAAACCGGATCTCGAAAATCTGTTAGGCCGCAATCCAGGCCTGGGTATAAAAATTCTTTCTAATCTGTCCCGTCTGACCTGCAGGCGTCTGATTAAAGCAAATGAGAATCTTGAATCTCTCCAGATTGAGCTTAACCGGGTAAAAGGGAAAGGCGTTGAGAATGGTTGAAAAAAAAATGTCTGCCCATATCATAAGAGCGGGATTTATTTCGATTGTTATCTTTATGATTTTTGCGGTATTGTATTCATTGAAGCTGCTGTTGATACCGATACTGATATCTTTATTGTTGACATTTTTCCTGCAGCCACTTGTATTGTTCTTTGAGAACAGGGGATTTAAGCGGATCTTAATACTAACCGGGATATATGTACTGGTGACCCTGGCTGCTGCGGCTGTTTTTTTTCTGCTCATACCGGTTGTCACCAGTGAAGCAAGAAATGTGGCAGAAAATATGCCGCGCTATGAAAGTATGATTCGTAAATCAGTCGTGAGCATTCAACAACTAATACTGGAAAAATTTCCAGGGGCACAGATACCTGACTTGTATGAATATGGTAAGTCATTTCTTTTTAAAGAGCCTGACAGCGGTGTTGATCAGTTTGGATTGTATGCAGGAAAAGCTGCATCACTGGTGTCGATGCTTGTGCTGATTCCTGTATTTACTTTTTTCTTTCTTGCCGATGGTCATCTGATTAAGAAGGCCTTTCTACGGCTGATCCCAAACAGATATTTTGAGATGATTGTATTGCTTCAGCATAAAATATTTATCGCTGTACAATCATTTATAAGAGGGCAGATGATCGATGCTCTTGCTGTTGGGATATTGACTTCTATCGGGCTGGCGATTATCGGGATGCCCTTTTTTATTGTAATAGGGATAATTGCCGGCATAGGTAATCTGATACCCTATTTTGGACCGTTGATAGGGTTCATTCCAGCATTTCTCTCTTTGCTGCTTAGTCCCGAAGGGTTGACGGTTGTTTCTATTGTAAAGGTGGTTGCCGTTTTTGTGGTGGTGCAGTTCATTGAAGGTACATTTGTCTATCCGATTGCTGTCGGCAAGAGTGTCAATATGCATCCATTAGTGGTCATCATTGGCATCGCTGTCGGTGGGCAGATTGGCGGAATACCTGGAATGCTTTTTGTGATTCCAATCATTGCAATAGCAAAAGTAACCGTGGAAGTATTACATTTCTACTTGAAACGGTACTCGATTTTGTGAACAGTCTGCATGGGATTATTGTTTGCCATATAATTTACGTACGTAGTTTTCTGTTGTGTCTGTTGTATTGCTGATTGTGCGTTCAATGCGGAGTAACTGAATAACGAGCATGATAAGAAATGATGTCAGGATGGTTGAGAGGCAAAGTAGGATAAAAAACATACCATATTCCTTTTAAAGAGAAGATGAGGGATCGAGACGAGGAAATCTACTCAACCCGTTTTGGTTTCGGTAATATCCGGCAAGTGCGATCATCGCAGCATTATCGGTACAAAGGCTGGGTATTGGAAAGTATACCCTGTTATTAAATCTGTTTTTTAAGGCAGAGCGTAGCGCTCCGTTGCAAGCCACACCGCCGACAAGCGCTACATCAGAAATTCCAGTTTGCTCAGATGCTTTCCAGAGGTTGTTCACGAGTGATTCGATTACAGCATTCTGGAATGCTGCGCATATCCGGGGGCGGTTATCCAGGATAAACGCATCATCTTTAGATGATGTATAATATTTGACAGCGGTTTTAAGTCCGGAGAAGCTGAAATTGAGGCCGGGAATTTTTGAAACCTGAGCAATAGGGAATGAAATAGGGTTTGATGAATTTTCAACGCTTGCAGCGGTCTGTTCAATAGCTCTTCCGGCGGGGTAGGCAAAGCCCAGAAGTTTTCCGACTTTATCGAATGCCTCTCCGGCTGCATCATCGACAGTTTCGCCAAGACACTCGTATTGTCCGGTAGCAATAATTTTATATATTGCGGTGTGCCCACCCGATACAACCAGTGCAAGAAACGGATACCTGAGTTGCGGGTGCTCAAAGAAAACAGAACAGATGTGTCCTTCGAGGTGGTTTATACCGGTAATCGGGATTCCTGATGCAGTATGAATTCCAAGTGCGAAACTGATACCTACGAGTAAGGCCCCTGCGAGGCCGGGGCTGTCAGTAACTGAAATCAAATCGATATCCCCGATTTTAATTGATGCTTCGTTTAGAACAGAGATGGTAAGGCGGTCTATTTTATCCAAATGGGCTCTGGAGGCGATTTCAGGAACCACACCTCCAAATAGTGAATGTTCCTGCTGTGAAAAGATTTTATTCCTGATGATTCTTTCATCTTCAAGGAGTGCAATAGATGTTTCATCACAGGAGGATTCGATGCCGAGAGTAATCATAGTCTGTCAATATCTGATTCTGGATAATAATCGGGGATAAGAGTTCATCATGGCAATTACATCATGTGAACAGTTTGTAAAGACCATACTGCCTTGTCTGCTTTCAACAATTCTTACGATTTCCTGAAGATACCGGATTTCGTTTTCGTAGATAAATTCTATACCTGTGAAATCGGTTGTAACAGCGACCGGGGTATCTGATTTAAGATGCATATTCAAAGTGCTCCACAGGCTGCTGAAATCTGCGTCTTTAGATACGTTTGAGTATAAATATAATGTAATGTATTGATATTGTGCTGGTGTATTTTGTTGGAAAGGTGTTACTTCCCGGCCATTTGCATCGATCAGGCTTGTGTCTTTGAATGTTCCATCGACGTTTCTGATTACCTGGATCTGGTCAGAATTATCGAGTCTTTCAGGGGGCGGTTCAATGTAATCTGTTTCCTGGGGTACTAATGAGTGGGATTGAATGGATGTGGTTCTTTCACGGCGGAACTGGTCGAACTCCTGAGATTTTTTTTCAATAATTGATTCGAGTTTGGAAATATTCGAAGACAGTGAAAGCAAATGGAACAACTCAACAACAGCAAAAATACCCACGATGATAGCTAATATAAGGGCAGCAATAATCAGCTGGCTTACAGGGTGCATCAGTTTCCTCAAACAGTATTGAAAATTGCAATACACTTGTACGATGTTACACGTGTATCTTATGGTCTCATATAGCCTGATTATACAGTATTTGATTAAAATATTAAACGATTAATAGATGTGCCTTCTTCGCGGTTTCCCTCCTGAGAATACCCCTCTCTGACAATATTTAGAACAAAAACTTTTAATAACATTCCGGTCTAACATATATATTATTTCCATACCGCATCAATATGAGGCATTTTGCAGAATCGGGGTAAGTTGCAAAATCCGGGATACAGTTAGTTCTAATTTAGAGTTCAGTCTTTTTTCAGGTACAATATTTAAAGTGAGCAAGCAGAAAAAATTTGAGATTCTGATTGTTGATGACGACAAGACCATCTGCAAGGTATTGTATGATTTGCTTAGCTCAGAGGGTTATAATGTAAGAACTGCTGAAAATGGTGTTGTTGCTTTAGATGAAATTGAAGAAAAGATTCCTGATCTTGTAATTTCCGATATCCAGATGCCGATGATGGATGGTTTTGAGCTGTTCAGAATATTAGAGAACAGATTTCCAACGGTAAAACATATTCTGATGACCAGTTACGATGTAGACAGCTATATTTCTTCAGTACGTGAGCATAATATCGGTAATGTGATTGTAAAGGGAGCCGGTTTCAGCCTTGATGAGATTTCAACATATGTAAAATCGCTTCTTACTGGTGATATTTTTGGGTTGAATCGTTTTTTTCCTGGTTCAAAGATAAAAAGCCTTTCTATTCAAAGCTATGCTCAGACAAAAGATGTAGTCGCACGAATTGCACAGCTATCCGTGAGTCAAAGGACCATTTATCTTGAAGTTGCTATTGATGAACTGGTGTCAAATGCTTTTTTTCATGGAGTTCTTCAGATGACCGGTGTTCCCCGTGAGCTTTGGTCTGAAGATTTTGTCGTGCCTTCAGAGAAGGCTGTTAAGGTTTCATGGGCTGTTGACAATCTTAAAATCGGTGTTGCGGTTGAAGATCCACAGGGAAATTTAAAAAAAGAAGCAGCTTTGAAATGGCTTGATAATTATCGTGATAAAGATCTTGGTGAGGAGCACGGCAGGGGGCTGATGCTTGTGAGAAGGTTAATTGATAGACTGGTTATCAATATCGATCCGGGTAAGCGCACGGAATGTATTATAATCCAATACCATGACAGTGATAAAAACATTACCCGTAAACCGCTTCTGATTCATGAGTTGTAAAAATGTCATTGTATCGGTAAAAATACCAAAAATCGGTACACTGCTTTTAACGGTTCATAATTTTTAAATAACTTTTTATTTATATGGAAAGTTCTGTTGTTTCTTAAATTCTTTGTAATTTTGTGCTCGTGTTCTTTCAGATGGTGTGATTTTTTTTCAAACTACCTATTAGGTAGTGTACCTGGTTATTCTAAGTCTCATTTTTATTCTTTAACAAATTGTTGTATTTAAGGTATACTATTACAGATAATAAAGTTTTTAACTTGGCATAGTAATAGCTTAGTACTCACTGGTATGTCAGCTATGTTTCATGTTCTTGTCATTGATGATGATACAGTATTAAGGGAACTCCTGCGGAAATCTCTCTCTCGTTTAGGCTGCGAAGTAACGGTTGCCGAAACTGCTGAGGGTGGGATTGAACAGCTTAAAAGAAGTTCTTACGATGCTGTTTTTGCTGCTTTGTGTGTTCGGGAATTAGGTGGGCGCAGTATCGCCCGCTGGGTTAAGCATCAGGGGTGTGGAACCAAATTTTTTATCGTAACAAGTTGGAAAGGTGATTTGGAGCCACATCTGCTGCGATTTGATGGGATCCATGATGTTATTCACAAGCCGATAAGTTTTTCGGAAGTCAGAGACAAGGTACTTGAACACCTTGGTTAAAATTGTGATCATTTTGAACCTGTTTCATTAAACAAGCAACAAAGTATATGATGGTTTTTTAAGATTAATAAAAAAGTTTTCTCTTTTTTTATAATCTGATTGTATATTATGTAATATATGGGAGCTTCAATGATGAAATTTTTAAATACATTTGTTGTTTTAATCGCACTGATCGGTATCAGTGGTGCAGCACAGGTGGATTCAACATCTCAGAAAAAGGGTGACACTGACCCTAAACCGCAGAAAGCGATTATTACTGCTGAGAAACCGAAAGGTTTGACTGGTGTGACACCCCAAAATAGAACTACCTGGACGTGCATTAAGCAATTATTCGAGTGAAATAAAAACAGACTTTAGTTTGTGTAGTGAATCGAATGTAGTCTGTTGCCTCTTACCTTAATTCTTTCAATTCTCAATCTCCTATCTTCAAATTATTAAGGCTTCCATTCGACTCCATTTTCGATCCCGAAGAGTCTTTTTGATACTGAACCAATGCATACTGAGACACTGAATTCCTGTAACGGGATTTTTTTCGAAAGATCTGCCGCTGGTGATGCTGTTATTTCAAGTGTTATAAATGGTTTGTTTGAACTCATCTCTTTCATGTCAGGAAAAAAATCGATTGCAAGCCAGCCTCTGATGTTGTTTACATTGCAATATCTGCTCTCGATTCCATCATAGCTTTTATTTTTTCCTTTAATCATATATATCATCGGTCCTGCAGAGATGTATCCGAATCGTGGAATATGAAACTGCACTCCGATGGTACCGGCACCGTCAAATCCACCATAAAAAGCATTACTTTCATTCTTTGATGAAAACGTTGTTGCACTGCCAATTCCGATAAATGCAACAGTCTTATTAAGGATAAAGGGGGTAGAGGCTTTAAAATGGGCTCCTCCGGAAAAGCCGTATTTTCCATGGAATATTGCAAAGGTATCTGCACTGATAGCGTAGTTGTCGACCTCGATCTGCGTTGCTCCGAGATCAATGCCGATACTGACATTTGATAGTAATGAGTATTCAATGCGAGCATGGATGCGGTTAAAAATAGATGGAATTTCCAGATTGGTGATTGTATATCCCCCTGCATGATAGGATGCTCCTATTGCAAGGCGTGCCTGGGGTATGGAAACTGCCGGGTTTCCAAGATTTGAACAGACAGCATTAACAGCCAGAAAAATGAGTATAGAAGGTATTTTAAACACGATATATCTCCATTGTTATTCATCTGAAACGATTGGCAGGAAAATCTGTTCGGGTGTTTTTGTGACAACACCCTGTGATTCTGCCCAGATCATGACCTCGATACGTAAGGCATCACTTTGACCATAAATAATCTTGTTCAATGCTTTTCCATCCTTGGTTTCGATTGTCTTTGTGATGGCGACTGCAGTACTGGGGTCAGGAACACCATTATTATTTATATCAGGATCATAGCATCTTAATTCTCTGATAAAACCCGGGCCGCTTTCATAGAGAGCGTCGTAATAGGCAAGAGTATCGAATGCTGCAGAATCAATTGCGTTTCGTATGGCCGGATAAAAGTGGAAGGCTGAATCTGCCAGGAGCGTTCTATACGCCTGCTGGTAGGATGAATGTGATAATGGTTCGATAGGGTCCCACTTGCCATTGCTATTCAAGTCTGCAAATTTTCGACTTCCGTAGCATCTGTAAATTTCTTCAACGGGTACACGCAGGTCGTACTGCCTGATGCCGTCCCTGTTGATATCCTCAAATGCCGGACCGCGCAGATAGTTTCCATCTCCGTTGATATCCTCACCTCTGCTGGCTATTCCATCACCATTTCTGTCTTCACCCGGGTCGCACTTGTAATTATCGTTGAAATCTTCAAAGACGAAAACCTTATATATGCTGTCACTTACCCAATAACATGAGGCTGTATTCTCACCAATTTCTTCATACCAGTGCGGGCTGAGATAGGGCATTCTATAGGCAGAAATTTTGAGACTGAAAGTGACACTGGTGCCATCTACAACCGGGTTACCATTGATATCGGTAACAATCGCTGCGCAGGGAAGTGCAAATGTACCATCATTGGGATTTTCTCCTTTAAGTACATTTGTGCGGATAGTTATGTAAACAGGAGGTCCTGCAATAGTAAATTTTGCCGTATCAGATTTGACTGAAGTAAATGTTCCTGCTGTTATCCATACCTGCTTGAATGTACTTGGTGTTTTGCCTGCAACCAGGTAGGTTTGAGCTGAGCCATCATCTCCGGTGAGCACTGATGGTGGTGAAAGATATTCCCCGCCGCTGGGTCCGTTAACAATATTAAAGGTAATCCGCGCATTATTCACTCTATTGCCAAGAGAGTCAAAGGCGATTGCAGTTATTTTTGCTTTTCCGGTTTCTGTTGCAATTACATCAGGGGTTCCGGTGAGGAGTATTTTTCTTACATCATTTGCTCTGAAATAGATCTTATATGTCTGACTTGTTAATTCTGTTGAGGTATGAGCCAGGATAGAAATCGTGGCAGTGGTGGCAAAATGGGGATTTCTAAGATAAAAACTTACCTGACCGTTAGCATCTGTTGTAAATCGACGTGCAAATACGGTATCAAACTTTCCAACCGTTGCAGAGATCTCGACTGAGGCATTGGGAATTCTGCTTACATTGTCACCTTTGAAGTAGGTTACATAAAAGAGTGTGGAATCGCTACTGTCTGCAATACATGTCTGTCCGGCTGCAGTATCAATAGTGATTTTATTGGACGAGTAATTAATGGTAGCAGAGCCGCTTGCCCCGGCGGCGCTAATTTTAATGGTGTCACTACCGATGCCGGTTCCAAACACGACGCATCGGGCTTCGCCGCTATTGCTGGTTGTTGAGTCAAGTTGCAGAATCGTAGTCGATAGCTGTTGTTTGTAGAAGTTGATCGGCTCGCCGGAGATAGGTTTTTTTGCTGCATCTACGAGTGTAATAAGAACATGAGATGTGTCACGCCCATCACTGCTGATGCTTGGAGGGTTGGTTGATACTTCGATGGTAACTCCAGTGAAGTCAACTGCAATTGATTGTGTTTTTGAAGGATCACTCAAGAGGGTTGCTGTTACCATTGCCTTGATATTTCGTCTGTCACTGGTAAGTTGAACTATCGCCCGACCGTCTTCATCGGTGTTTGCTTTTGAGGGTATTATACCTGCCGTTGAAGTGAACGTTACAACATCTCCAACGATGGGATTTCCGCCTTTGTTTTTGATGATGACCGTTATTGGTTTCTTGCTTTCTCCGTCAGCCGGGATTGATTCGGGGCCGCGGACAGTCATTACTCTGGTAGTCATAAACTGAATTGTGGTATCAGCGGATGCATACCCCTGAGCAGGATCAAAACCAACAGCTTCAACCCTCATCATTCCCTCGTAACTAAGTGCTTTGACCGTAAAACGGGACTTTCCCAGAACGTCAGTTGAAGATTTCAGTATATCGGTTGTATCCAGCCCCTTTTCAGTCTTGTAGTTACGTGTAAGAGTAATAATGCGGCCATTGAGAGGGGCACCGCTGTTATCGGAAAATGTTGCAGTAACAACGGCCGAATCGGTGTCTTTTGTCTGAAGTATAGTTCTGTCAGCTGCAAGGGTTAATCTCAGTGATGACACATTGATCTGGAGGGATGCATTTGTTCCTGCTGCAGAAAAGAGCATGTTATCCATTCCGTTTCCAGCAGCGAGGACTCTGAAAAAAGCGTAGCCATCGTAATTGGTTATCGTATCACGTGTAAGAAAACGGAGATTAGATGTGGAGCTATTTCCAAAAGATACAAAAACCGGTGATTTGACAACTGGAATTCCCGATGCATTCATAAGGCGTGCTGTGATAAGCGTTGTATCATTGATCACCATATTTGTCATGGTTCCCTGAATCGTGATACTCATACCTCTGAAAACGACATCCGTTTCATCACTGAGAGATTGATCTGAAACCACATATGCTGTAATGAATGCAGTATCATTGATATTTGCACTTCGCAGGGTAGCACGGGCGATACCATAAATGTCAGTTGTGCTCTGCCCGGAATTTTTCGGGTTGGATCCATCACCAATAATGACTCCGGATGTTGTAATAAACTGAACAAGTTCACCTGCAATGGGATTGTGAAGTTCGTTTATTATTGAAACAGAAATGGTAGTTGTATCCTGATTATCTGCTTTGATTATTGATCTTCCGGGAGTAATTTCTATTCGTTTCTGGATGCGATCGGGGGTATCGGTAACTTCCAGTCGGAAGATGCGTTCAGTGGTAGATGTTTTGAATGTTATTTCCACACGTCCATTTTCAGATGCTGTGAGCAGGAAACGCGCCCGTCCATTTGCATCTGTTATGAGTGTATCTCTGATCAGGGTGCCTCTGTTTGCAACAGCTGTTACTCTGGCTGAACTGAGCGGTTGAAGAGAGTCGCCTCCGGATGTATCCGCAAATACCCGGGTTATTATGGCAAGTGTATCACCTTGTTTGATATAGGTGCTGTCTGCTGAAGCAAAAATTATCGGCACACTAACGGGATCAGTTATAATATCCGTATGGGGTTGTTGTGGATTAACTGGATTCCCATTGTCGTCCTGAATGGTGCAGAAGAGTAAAAAACCGAGGATAAATGTATATATCCAATAGATGGTCATTTTGGTTTTCACATTAAACCCCTTTCTCATATATTACCTCTCTCTGAAAGTCCGCTTTTGTGTATTTTGAAAGAATATGTTAAATAAAAAGGAATCATAACCTCAATTATATGAATAGGAGAAATTATTTTTCAATGACTAAAACGGTTTAATACTGTATCTTTGACATATTTCGACCTTTAATAAAATGCAGGAGCGGCAATTGTTACATACTGAAGAGCCTTCAAAAAAGGTGAGGTTAAACAGGTATCTGGCACAATGTGGATTTCAATCCCGCAGAAAAGCGGATGAGTTGATCAGAGGTGGTCATGTTTATGTGAATGGAAACCGTGTGACTGAGATGGGGATTTCGGTTACTGAAGGGTCAGATATTGTAGAACTCCATGGTAAAATTGTAAGGCCTGTTCATGCGCTGGAATATTATGCACTTAATAAACCGCGTGAAGTGATGGTGACCAGAAGTGACCCTGAAGGCCGTTTAACAGTTTACGATGTATTCCGGAAAGCAGGTGTCAGTGCGGATCACCTTAAATATGTGGGGCGACTTGATTATCAGTCAGAAGGATTACTGCTTTTTACCAACGATGGAGAGCTGATTCATGCGGTAACGCATCCCAGATACTCCATTAAGAAAGTATATCATGTAAAGGTTAACAGGAAGTTGACAGGAGAAGAGATCGAACTTTTTCGCGGCGGGGTTGAATCACTGGGGCAGCTTCTGCGGGCTGGTGATGTTCGCGAAATTTCACAGCCGATGGATGACAGAAAACAGTTCTGGTATGAGATAGATCTCTATGAGGGCAAAAACCGTCAGGTGCGGCGTATGATGGATGCTGTTGGGGTGCAGGTGGGAAGATTGAAACGGATCCGGTTTGGATGTGTAAAACTGGATGACCTTTCTTCAGGCGCTGTTCGAAGACTAACAGAAAAAGAGGTTGCCGGCCTTGGAGCTGCAGGGTATCCTGTCAAAAATGATGTGAAAAAGCAGGGAAAAGGACGTTGAATATTTCAAAATCAGTAACTATTTTAACAATAGATCACAAGTACACGTTACATGTCCTGGAAGGAGTTGGCCAATGAGAAAAACTGGGTTCGTTTTTGTTTTTTGTTTATCAGTGTTGTTTTCGGGTGTTGAGGCTCAACAGAACTTAAAATGGAGGGGGACAAATTACTGGGGGCTTAATGGAAAGTATGAGATGGCTTTTGATAATTACAATTTGCAGACGTATAGTGGAAAAGTTACAAAAATTGATACACTCTCTCCAACTCGTGAGATGTCCTATGGTGTATACATGGTGATTAAAAATAATACTGTTGAGCATACTGTTCATCTTGGGCCCGGCTGGTACATAATGTATCAGGATATCGGATTTGGTGTCAATCAGGAGGTCGAGGTTAAAGGGTGTCGTGTGACTTTTGAGGGTAAGCAATTTATCATGGCCAGTGAGGTTAATTATAAAGATAAGGTGTTGCTGTTGAGGGATAAAGAGGGGATACCAAGCTGGTGTGGATACCGCAAAAAGACCGGAACCAGGTAGAAAGAAAAACCATTGCTTTATCCAACCGGGTACGGCCCGAAACAGGTGATTTACTGTTAGAAAGTCACACAAGAATTAATTGATGGATCTTTTTACTGTAAAACCCGGATATGAATCGACTGCGGTGTCAGAGTGCTCAGAAGCCGGGTATTTCAATTGCGTTTCCGGAAAGGGTTTTATACGTACTGATGGTCTTTTAAACCAGTCGTTCTCCGGTGCGTGTTTTTCGTCGTGGCGTATTGAAAACTGTCAATCTATACCTTTGAACTCTTGTGGAAACAGGGTTAAACGGACAGCTGACTGGTTTTGTGATGCTATCAGGCTGAGTAAAATTGTAAACCCGTGGAGTATCTCGTGGCTGCGCTTTTCAGAGAACGGTTTTGTACCTGACAGTTCAAATGTCACTAAATTACTGGAATTATTAAAAAAACGGATCTCGCGTATTGTAAAACTGGCAGACGTATCATATCCAGCGGCAAACAGGGGTTCTGACGGATTGTTTATTGTCGATTGCAGTCCTGATGAATTGTTCGTTTCAAGGAGTGCGGTTTTTTATGGTCCAAGGAGAATGAAAGATGACTCCGCAGCTCCGTCCCGTTCCTATTTGAAAGTTGAAGAAGCTTTTTCTGTTATGAGGTATCAACCCGGTGAGGGAGAGGTTGTTGTTGATCTGGGGGCTGCGCCAGGCGGATGGAGTTATGCTGCAGCGAAGAGGGGAGCGAAAGTTTTTGCAATTGACAATGGGCCAATGAAAAATGGTGCGGCAGGGAACAGTTTGATAACGCATATCCGCGCGGATGCATTCAGATGGCTGCCGCAACGTCCTGTAGACTGGCTGCTGTGTGATATGGTGGAAGAGCCATTTCGTGTTATTAATCTTGTCAGGATGTGGATCAGAAAAAAGATGTGTACTAATGTTGTTGTCAATTTAAAATGCGGTCATGCAGAGCCATATGATATCCTCAAAATCGTGAGATCACCGGATGGTTTTGCCCCGCTGGTCAGAGAATGTATATGTCGTCATCTGTATCATGACCGTGATGAATTTACGGTAATGCTGAGGGTTTAATGAAAAATTCTGCAAAAATATACCAATTGGTACTATGGTCAATACTCCTGTTATCTTCATTTGTCGGTGCAGGAGAAAATGCTATTGATGATGTGTCAAAGGAATTTTCGTCAATCTACTATAAATTATCAAAGCTTGCCTCGTCATCGGTTTCCTCAATGAGTGTAGATTCCGCAAGAATGTTATTATCGGAAGTGCAGAATAGGATTAAAGGAGTACATACCATTCTAAGGATCAATTCGACAGGAATGGTAATTAATGAGATATCTCTCTCTGGTAGAGCAAAGCCGATGCGTTCTGTTGCCGATCAGAAATGGTTTGTTGAGGTAAAGGAGAATAACAGGGCTTATTTCGGGACATCCCGTGAGTCCGGGGGGGCAAATCCACTTCTATTCTGGGCCTGGCCGGTGCAGACTGCTTCGGGCGTTTTTGGCGGAGTACTTTCTGTTAAAATTGATGCCAGTTCGGTATGCTCTGAAATTTGTAAAGATCATTCGGTTCATTTTGCTGCCTTTTATAATGAAACCCTCCTGTTCCGCTGTGGAAATGACCGTTATATGTTTACTAAAGAGGCCAATCTGACTCTTCCGGACAGCTCAAGAATTATATTGCGCTCAGGAGATGCAGCTGCTGGAAATCAGGCCCGGGAATCCAGTAATAAGAAACTTGAAAGTGAATCAACAGCTCAGTCCGGAAGTGTTACTTCGGATCAGGAGATAGAGGAAAAAAAGACCAGGGAGAGCGGCAGTGAGGTTGAGAAGGATGAGGGTGTGGCTAAGGGGAAAGAAAATACTGTCCAGACGGTTGACTATGTTGATAAAAAGGGGAAAAAAGGTTTGAATTTTCTTACTTACATTGTATTGTTCGGTGTAATTATTTCAGGCACTCTTTTAATTAAAGCTGTTTTAAGAAAGAACAATGCATCGGTACCACAACCAGTTCCTGAAAAGTATGAACAATGCGACAAAACAGATGATGCTCTTACCACTGATATATCAGGTGCAGCTCAGAGAACTGAGGACACTCATGATAATCCGGTAGAGCAGGAACCTTCATCTGGTACTGTAGATAATGAGAATGATAAAGGCAATGATACTGCGCATGTGGAAGAAGTAAACGACGTGACTGAGCACCATCTGGCCCGGGAAACCTGTGAAAAAATTAAAGCAATTATTTCTGACAGTGCTGCTGCATCTGACACAATCTCTACTTCGTCCCCGGAAATATTAATGACTGATGATACACTTCGAAAGGAACTATACAGAGAAATCCATGGGCAGATTATGCATTGGGTAACCTGTGAATCATCCCGATTGTCGCAATCGCTGCAGGAACTTTCAGATAGGGTCGGGAAACTTGAAAATGTCAATGATCCTGAGGTGATGCGGATCAGAAATGAAGCGCAGCGCATTTCAAAAGAGATTGCCTCATTTAAAGATAATGCTGCCGCTCAGGCTCCTGATGGGACTGGGTTATGAAAGGAATTATTGAAACCCAAAGGCTTATTCTGAGGCCTATGCAGGATAGTGACCTGGATACCTTTCTATCACTGTTTTCAGACCCTGTGGCAATGAGATACTTTCCGTCAACAAAAAATGAGGCCGCTGTAAGAGAATGGATGATTCGTATTAAGGAAAGGCTCAAAGAGGATGGAATAAGTTTCTATTCTGTCGTTCGAAAGTCCGACAGGGAAATAGTGGGATACTGTGGTCTGATACTGCAGCAGGATGTTGACGGAACAGATGAGATCGAAGTGGGATATGGCCTGCTTAATAAATTCTGGGGCAATGGATACGCTACTGAAGCTGCAGATGCGTGTATCAGATATGGATTTGATGTAAAAGGGTTCAATCGGATCATTTCACTGATTCGTCCCCAAAACAGTGGCTCTGTAAATGTTGCATTGAGAAACGGGTTACACTTTGAAAAAAATGTAATTCGCTGGGAGCTGCCTCACGGAGTATATATTATACAGAAAGATCACTATCTCTCCTGAACGCTGCCAATGATTCTACCCTTTGCCGTTTTGTTTGTACTTACCTTTTGCCCAAGAAGTGTATGACGGATCGACTCTTTTGTCTGGTTACTTGAAGAATAGTCCCTGGAAAAAGGAAGTTTTTTTTGCACTGCTGTTCCACCGGTTACAATTTCTCTTATGCTAACCATTTTATACTCAGCACCATCTCCATCAGTTCGCATTAAAATAGTTCCGTGACCTTCGGTTATCACAAGTTTCGGGTCGCTATAGGAGCAACCTGTAATAAGTGATGATGCGGCAGGCCAGTCGCCACCGTCGATAACCTCACCAACTTTTTCCCAGGTTCCGCCACCCTTTGCTGTTCCACCGGAGATACTGTCAATGTATAATTCAAGTTTGACGTTTGTATTATTCTCCACATTATAGACAAGGTATTTCATTCCAATCCACCGGTTCTCGGGGAGAGGCTGACCATTCCAGAGTATTCCATGAGTATGTATGCCGCTACTGCTACGGTATTCACTTGTCGGATGCTTGAGTTCCTTTTCAAAATCCCATTTACCATCGTGGCGGAATCGGGCATAATAAGTTGTCGCATCACAATCATCTCCACCACTTGATGCGTGCCCCAGAGGGGCGCTCCGTACCCCGACGACCATCCCACCGTAATCGGCACCGCTGTTTCCGACACGGCGATAATATCCTGTAAATTCCGTATTGAGAAAAAATTGACCAGCGCATTTTGTTATTCTGAGGCTGTTGATGTGAAATCGTGGCCCTCCGCCACTCATATTCATTACTCCTTTTCCGTCAATATTGAACCCGCTTGTTGATGCACTGTGATCTTCAGTCCAGTCCGTTGGATCGGATTCATCCCGAGAGTATTTTACTGTTCGTTCGATCCCGTTATTCCAGTGAGCTGAATTCCATTCGATCGTCCCCGGTTTTGAAGGGTAAAATTTTACAATCCCGAATGTATCGACACCATTTAATAATGTCTGTGCGTGGAGTACTGAAGTGAGTAGTATTCCGGTGAAAAGTAGGGTGTTGTGGATCATTGTAAAAATCTTTCTCAAAGGTCGTTTCCGTTTATATGCGTTTATTACCAATCTTCCGCATTCAAAGCGAACAGTCGCTTGTGGTCGTCGAGCGTAAGTCGAAACGATGGACTGATAGTTTAATATCATTTATGGCTTTGCAGCAATACCAGTGAACAGGCATTTTGTTTATTTTAAAAATGGTTTCGATGTTTTACAATGAAACTTTACTTTATGTCGATTCTCTGAAATCTGAAGTCAGCGCCAGGATACACTACGAATACGGATAACTTCACAGCGCAGAATGCCTGTTTCCGGTGCTGGGAAAATAAGATGTGTCGGCAGTTTGTGACGGGGCTGCAGTACTCTTTGTGAAAAAGCAGGTGACGATTAATAAAAAAGAGACGTAAAACTTTTTCATGCCAACCTCTTTCATCTTATTACTTTGTGCTACTCAGGCTGTCGATTTTCTATAATCTCATGAATTTTTGTGGCAATCTCATGAACTGATAACGGTTTTTGCATATAGGCCGCGACTCCGATCTTTCGGGCTATGGTCGCGTCGATAATTTCGTTGTAACCGGTACATAGAAGTATAGGAATATCGGGGCGCAGAGACTGGAGTTGTGCTATAAGATCCTTTCCGGTAAGGCCGGGCATAGTCATGTCCGTTATTACCAGGTCAAACTTTCCGGGATCCTGTGAAAAAAGAGTGAGGCATTCTCTGCTGTCTGTTGTCGCTGTTACAGTATACCCCAGTCTTTCGAGTGAAATACGCATCGAGTCAACAATTGTTTTTTCATCGTCGACCAGAAGCAGGCGACCGCTTCCCTTCTGGAAAGCGTTGTTATCTGGTAAGGTCGATGGAAGAACATCTTTGGTTCTGGGCAGGTAAACACAAAAAGTGGTTCCTTTTCCCGGTTCACTTTCCACCGTGATTTCGCCATTGTAACTTTTTATGATACCGTGAATGACAGCAAGCCCCAGACCCGTACCCTCACCGATTTTCTTGGTGGTGAAATAGGGTTCAAAAATACGTTTCTGAAGATTTTGATCCATACCGGTTCCGTTGTCGCGAATGCATAGCTTCTTGTAGTGGCCGGGTTTAAGGTTATTACATTTTACAGATGAGTCATTATCGATAATAACCGTGCTCAGGAATATTTCGATCAGCCCACCCTTTTCTTTCATCGCATATACTGCATTGGTGCACAGATTAATGATTATCTGATGAATCTGTGTGGGGTCCGCGAAAATGTTGTCAGAATCGGAATCATTACTAAATCGTATTTCAATAGTTGATGGCGTTGATGGTCTGAGTAGTTTCAGTGCTTCTTTGACAATGTCACCGACTACAACCGGTTTTATCTCTTTCTGTTTCTGATGGCTGAATGTCAGTATCTGCCGGATAAGGTCGCGCGCCCTTTCTGTGGCCTTGAAAATTTCCTTAAGGCAGCTTTCCTGTATGCTGCCCGGCAGCATATCCATCATTACCATATCCGTATAGATCATTATCGGCGAAAGAATGTTATTCAGATCGTGCGCGATACCCCCTGCAAGAGTGCCGATAGCTTCCATTTTCTGCGCCTGCTGGAGTCGTTCTTCAAGTTCTTTTTTCTCTTTTTCTGTATTGATTTTATCGGTAACATCTTCCATTATTTCTATGATTCCGGTGATACTTCCTTTTGAATCCCGGACAGGGGTTGCCATCATTCTGAAAAATCTGATGTTGTCTCCTATTAACAGTTCCCTTACATATTCATGTTTCCCTCCGTCGGCCATTACTCTGGCTCCCGGGGGATTTTCGATACACTTATGTAACTGGTACGAAGAGGAGAATACCTGATATGCCGGGTTTGTCTTCAGTGGGTCTTTAATGTCAATGTCTGGAAACCATTTACTGATCTGATGATTGCAGGTGATAATATTCCCATCGGGACTGAACAGACTTACGCCTATGTCAAGATTGTCAACAAGGTTTCTGTATTTCTCCTCGCTTTCCCTCAGTGCTTCCTCGGCTCTGAGCCGCTGATTTTTTTCATCCATCTCTCTCAGCGCTCTTTTGACTGAAGGAACAAGTCGTGCGAGCCGTTGTTTCAGGACATAATCGGTCGCACCAGCCTTGATGCTGTCAGTAGCCATTTCTTCGCCAAACATACCCGACAGCAGAATGAACGGTATATCTGGATTATGTTTTCGGGCAATCGCAAGCGCAGAGAGTCCGTCAAACTGCGGGAGCGAGTAATCGGAAAGGATGAGATCGTAGTGGCCGCTTGAAAGTTTGTTAATAAAGAAGTCCTTATTATCAACACATGTAATGTCACATGAGAGACCATCGGCCACAAGCGTCGCACCGATCAGTTCGGCATCATTGGGATCATCTTCAAGATGAAGAATCCGTATGGGATTATTTTTACTGATATTCATAGTGTTCTCATCTGTATTTTCTGATGCTTCCAGGCGGCGGTTCGTTGTACAGTGCCCAGAAAAGTCCGAGTTTTTTTACCGCATCGATGAATTGCTGAAAATCAACAGGTTTTACCACATATGCGTTTACTCCCAGTTTGTAGCTTTCGATAATATCTTTTTCTTCACGCGATGAAGTAAGCATGACAGTTGGAATATTTTGCAGGTCGGCGTCTGATTTGATATGGCGGAGTACTTCCAGACCGTCAACTTTCGGCATCTTGAGATCCAGCAGTATGAGTGCGGGATTTCCCGAAGGAATGGTACTGAATGCTCCATGGCGGTGAAGATAATCGATTGCTTCTTCACCATTGTGAACAACCTGCACACTATTAGACAGATTATAATCTTCCAGGGCGTTTAGTGTCAATTCAACATCATTAGGGTCATCTTCTGCAAGCAGGATCTCTTTCAATTCATTCATGGCTGTTATCCCTTTGAAGTGTAAAATCCGTGTCGGTTTTTGATTCGTTAAGCAGTGAAAAGTAAAATGTTGCTCCGTTGTCGATTTCTCCCTCTGCCCATACCTTTCCGCCATGTCGGCTGATGATACGATGTACATTGGCAAGGCCGATGCCGGTGCCCTCGAAATTATCAGAACTGTGCAGGCGCTGAAAGACTCCAAAAAGTTTGTCCTGGTATTTCATGTCAAATCCGACGCCGTTATCTTTGACGAAATATACCGTTTGATTTTTGTTGTCTCCGGGAAGCGAACTTATCTGTATCCGGGCATTTTCCCCTGTTCTGGTGAATTTAAGAGCGTTTCCGATAAGATTGGTCAATACCGCCTGAAGCATGAGGGGGTCGGCACTCGTTTCGGGAAGATCATCGATTACCCATGAAATAGTCCGTTTTGATGTTACATCACTCAATTCATTAAGTACCTCCCTGACAAGCGCATTCATGTCGACGCGTGTTTTTTTCAGCTCCAGTCTTCCGGTTCGGGAGAGCTCCAGTAACTGATCGATAAGAAGCCCCATTTTCTTTGATGAGTTGGCGATGACGTCAAGATAATGTTTTCCTTTGTCAGAAAGTACCGGTCTGCATTCCGATTCAAGAAGATTGATAAATCCGATGATGTGCCTGAGCGGTGAGCGCAGGTCGTGGGATACCGAGTAGGAAAAAGATTCAAGCTCCCTGTTGATCATCAAAAGGCTTTCGGTGCGTCGTGTGACTTTTTGCTCAAGCTCCTCATTCATCTGGCGCATCTCATTTTCGTTCCATACACGTGCGGTAATATCGCGCGCAACGGCGTAAATGATATTTCCATAGGGAAACGATCTCCATTCCAGCCAGCGGTATGTTCCATCTTTTTGACGAAAACGGTTGACAAAATTGTGTGGTGATTCATTCTTGTCGAGATTCTGAAGCTCCGCGAGCGTCCGATCAATGTCTTCGTTGTGTACAAAATCAAGAAAACTGCGTCCGATCAGATCTGCAATGGAATATCCGAGCGTGGATTCCCACTCCATATTAAGCTTGCGGAAAACCCCTTTCGTGTCGGCAATACATAAAAGATCGAGTGAATTGGTGAAATACCGGTCAAGTTCAGCGATGCTCTCACGAAGACGGGATGTCATTTTGTTAAACGCAGTTGCAAGGGTCTTGATTTCACGTGTTCCGGTCACCTCTACCTGCAGATCGATCTCTCCATCACCGATCCTGCGGGCGGTATTGGTGATCTGTTTGAGAGGCTTGTTCAAAAACATATAGAGAAGTACGATGGTAAGGATGTTCAATCCGATAATAAGTGCAATCGTCTGAATAACTGCCTGCCAGAGAAGTGATGCAACTATTTTTTTTACCGGAGTATCAGTCGTATATAAAACTAGATCACCAAGTTCCCAGGCTTTTCCACGGTTGTCAGTATGGAAAACTTTGATCGGGGGCATCTCTGTACCGTAAAAGGTGACTGGTACATTTTTTTCCGCACCACTCAATTCCTTGACGGTCCCCTCCTGATTTACTGTTACCCCTGTCCAGAGTACTTCGTCCTGCATAATGGCAATACCGGCGAGGTAAGGGTTTTTTATCTCCTGAAGTAAAATTTTCTGTGTTTCATTCTCGTTGAGAATCCAGAAGGGAATCGATATCTGAGAGGATAACCTGCGCGACACCTGTCCGATCTCCATGGTCATACGACTGATTTCTCTTGACCAGTTGATTCTGTAGGTGATAAAAACATTGACAGCCATTATCAGCACTATTACCACAAGCTGAACCAGAATGACACGTTCATATATGGTAAACTCTTTTTTTCCCATACATCATCGTACTTTCATTAATGAGCAGATCATACCAGGCACATACTAATTTCCTGTGATGCTTATTAATGCATCAGCTGGTTATGCTCATGGGTATAATCACAGGCGAAGGATTATACCTTGTATATTGTTGAAACTGAAGATTTGCACCAGTGAGATCTTTCTGTTTTTGGTATGCACTCATCTACAACGGAGCTTTTTACCGGACACGTCCTCAAACAGCATCATAGATAGTATCGTACGGTATGGGAGCATGTCAATCTAAAAATGATGGATCGTCGTACCGCATCATGCCGTTACCTCGTAAGTCATTGTAAGTCCTTCACCCTGCAGTCTCATTTTCATATTGCATCGTTGTCTGAAGAATGATATACTACTATACTACTATACTACTATACTATCTAGACGACAGAGGCAATTGCTCCTGATTACTTTCTTACCGCAGACTATAACATTTACAATGGTGAGTGAAACCGGCAGGAGTGTATGTGCATCTGTGGCTTTAGTGAAAAATCGGGTACCCGCGTTTATAGAAAGTGCTGATTATGGAGAGAAGATATACAGGTCTTTTGGCATTTCTCCTGATATTCTGTTATACCGCAGCCGGAAGGGATACTGTGAGAATCGGTACATTCACGCTTCCGCCGTTCATGATGGAAGCCGGAGAGGACAGGCGAACCGCCGGTGTGGCGGTGGAGTTCTGGAAAAAACATATCGCACCAAAGATGGATGTGGAAATTGAGGCATTTGGCCCGCTTCCGATAAGCAGGGCTCAGAAAATGCTTGAAGACGGGGATATCGATCTGATTCCAAATATGACCAGGTATAACCGAACAGACAATTTTAGATTTTGAACAGACAATTTTAGATTTTTAAATATACTTTAAAAAATGATAAAACAGCGATTACAT